>MGQK01000001.1:0-966 GCA_001797815.1 Deltaproteobacteria bacterium RBG_13_61_14
GTCCAGCGGCTCTCCCGAGGCCTCGCTGATAAAGAACCGGCAGCCGTGACAGTCCGGCTCGATCTGATACTGGTCGCAGTCCTCCTGACCGGGACATTTGCTTAGGGCCTCCGCCTGCTCCAGAATCAGGCGGACGGCCCGCCGGAGTTTTTTTGGGCCTCTTGCTTAGGAATCCAGCCCTTAGCCCGGAGCAGAGCATTGATTGCCGCGGCGCGGTGCGGGGCCGGAACCCTCTGCTTCCAGTCATCCACATTTAACAGGTCCTGGCCGTGGAGCGTGTAATTCTTGACCGCCTCGATGCAGAGCTTCCAGAGCTCTAGGTCCGCGGAGATGCCGCCGGACTCGCGGAGCGCTCGCTCGTACTTCAGATAGTCCTCGTGCATCGGTTGCCGGAACACGTGAATCAGGTTCTCCGGTCCCGCCGGAGTATCAACCTGAACCGTGATCTCGATAGGATTGCCTACGTCAAACATCATCCCTCCTCAGTAGCGGCGACTTGCCGGTAGCGGCGACTCTCCAGTCGCCGCGGGTTGTCGGGCGACTAGAGAGTCGCCCCTACCATCATGCTTCCGCGACTAGGTACGCGGTCTCGGTGTTGGTGAGCTCCACCTTGATGTCCCCGACGTCGGCCAGGGTGTAGACCGGCTGAATCTCCAGGTCCAGGACCTCCACGCCGTTATCGTAAGAGACCGGCGTGGCCTTGTAGCGCAGATTGGTCAGGGTGATGATGAGCTTGTGGTAGTAGGTGGACTCGATGACCGCGCCGGTAAAGGTCAGGATGGCCTTGTGCAGAGTCCCCGCGAGCAGCGCGTCCTCATAGGTGTCCCCGATCCGTTTGATGCGAATTTTCGGCTCGATCTTGCGGGCCTCGCCCAGGCACAGCTCCCCGCGATACTGGCCGCAGCCCACGATGTAGCCGCGGTCCGCCTGCAGATTATTGCTAAGCTTGAGGCCCAAAGAGATCAC
>MGQK01000001.1:1037-3112 GCA_001797815.1 Deltaproteobacteria bacterium RBG_13_61_14
GCCCGCGGGCCAGGGTGGGCTGATTCAGGGTCGCGGCTTCCTCTTTGCCGGAGCCGATCAGGGTCGCGCCGATCTGGAGCCGCTTGCCCAGCTCGCCCGCGATCTCCACGGTGTCGCAGCACATCCCGCTGTATTTTTTCTTGCGGCCATAGCGATTGAACGCCACCGTGGTAGATGGGAGCTTGCCTAATAAGGTGGCCCAGTCCCCGTATTTCATGGTGTGGAGGTAGGCCGCAGTCCCCCCCTGCACCGCGGAGCTGACGCTCCCGAAGTACAAAGACAGCAGCCACCCGAGCAGCTCGGAGGTGCAGTCCATGCCGGACAACGTGAGCCGGGCGTCGTAGGTGTCAATGTCCTGACTGGCGGTCCACTCGTGGCCCTTCCCGAACTCGCCCTCGTCGGTAACGATGTTGGGAATGCGCTTGAGCGCATCCGGGTTTTTGATGGGGAGACACTCGGTGATGTTGGTCTCGGAGAGGGCCGTCGCGTAAGTTCCCTCCTTGTACAGGCTGAAGCCCAGCCACGTATTAAGCGATCTACCAGGCGCGGTCATTGGAAACCTCCTCTAAGGTTTGAGGCTTGGCTTCGTCTTGAGGCTCAAGCGTGAAGAGGCCGGTGGGCTGCAGGATGACTTCCCAGACCTCCTTAGCGCAGACCCAGGGGCCCTTGCCGGCCTGGTGCAGCCGGGCAAACGGGCCGCAACTCACATGCACATCGGTCTGGCCCGCCGCGAGCTGATAAGTTATCTCGTTCATCAGGTCCTCCTTGTGTTTCTGGTAGCGGCGATTCTCCAATCGCCGCAATGGGCGACAGGAGTGTCGCCCCTACCAATTTTATCGGCGACAGGAGTGTCGCCCCTACTCTACGAAAGATTGCAGCAGTCCCTTAAACGGGATCATAGCTGTATAATAATGCTCCCCGATCCCGCCGATGGCGGCCTGCCCGGAGAGCTCGTTACCGGTCAGCTCGATCACCCCGCCCAGCGCATTGAAATGCAGGCAGTCATAAATGTGATTCATCATCTTGAGCAGGCCCGGACTGGTCTCGGACTGGGAAATAAGCGCCTCCTGATGCTGATTGAACTTGCCGATCAGCGCTACGATCTGGACGTTCACCTCGTCCTGCCACTCGTTGATGGCGTTGTAATTGCGCTTCATCAGCAGCGGCGCGGGACTGACCACGATGGCGTAATTAGTGAAAGCCGGGAGGGCCGTCTCGTTGTAATCGCAGACCCTCACTATCTCCACGTAGCCCTTGAGCGTCGCGTCGGTCTCTAGGGCCAGCCGCAGCGCGGCCAGCAGCTCATACACGCTAGACATGCGCCCTCGCAATGGTCCCGAAGTTCATGGCAAAGATGGCCAGGTCCCCCTCCCAATCAATCAGCTCCGTGCCCTGCCACTCGAGGCCCTTAATCTCGAGGCCCATTCTCTGCCCGGAGAGCCGGGCAATGATCTGCTCGAAGATATCGTAAGCGCCCGGATCGCCGGCGTATCCATGCGCGGCCTGCCGGGAACCGTGATAGACCCGCAGGCCCACAATCACGTGATAGACCGGGCTGTGCTCGTAAAGACCCGCGGCCAGATTCACCGGCTTGGCCGGGCCCCCCGCGTAACTGATCAGACAAAACGGCATGAGTATGGAGAGCTGCTCCAGCTCCTGAGCCTGCCCGGAGTAAATGTCCAGGTGCTTCAGGCAGCCGTCCGGGTTCTGCGCGGTCTGGACCAGCGGCCGCAGCAGACCCAACAGCCCCTGCTCGATGTCTTGAAGAATCATCTTTTAAGGTTCAAGGTTCAAGGTTTAAGGTTCAAGGTTCAAGGTTTAAGGTTCAAGGTTCAAGGTTCAAGGTTTATTTCCCTGCCAGATAGCGCTCCAGAATGCCGGCGATCTCGGTCTTGTCCTGCTCCTGAACCACCAGAAAGGGTCGCGGCGGAATCGTGACCTTATGGCCCCGGCCAGCCTGGCCCCCAAAATGATGAATCGCGGCATACTTTAAGTTGGTGCCGATAATAACCTTGTCGTTCTCAGCTTTATAAACGATGCTGTTTTTAAGCCGGCCCTTGAGGATTAAGATCTTC
>MGQK01000001.1:3138-4858 GCA_001797815.1 Deltaproteobacteria bacterium RBG_13_61_14
GGCTTTGCGGACTCCGCCCTTCTTGGTATAGACGCGCCGCGCGCCCCCAAGCCGGGCCACCGCGGTGGAGTGGGCCCAGGCCACCCAATGCTGGGGCCGGCCGCTCTCCTGGAAGTTCTGCTCAATCGAGCCCTTCATATACTCCCCGACTCTCTTCCAGGCCGGGAGCAGATTTTTTAAGCGAGCCTCCAGTTTCTTTAATTCCGGGGAAAGCTGGTCGCTTTTCGGCTTGATTTCCAGCGAAAGTCCCATTTTTACATCACATCACTTTTAGTTTTTGACGATCAAAAATCCGCTCCCCGCCGTCCACTACTCCCGCGGAGGTCACCTTGCCGGACGCGCTCTCAGCCTCGCTGAGGCCGTCCAGCTTGGCCTTCCCGGTGCTTACGTCTTGGAGCAGCTTGATCGCGTCCTGGTAAGTCTCTCGCACGCTCTCAGGCATATTCCTGCGGCGGTCGCAGAGGTTGAACCGGGCGATGACCACGCACAGCCGCTTGACCATCGCCGTGGCTGACGACAAGGGCACCGCGTACCGCTTACCAGCGTATGACTCCACCAGCGCTTCCGCATCCGCAATCGCGCGAGCGATCACCTCATCGTTGGGAATGCCGGCGCCCTCGTCATCAGTCAGCCCGGTCAGCTCGGCCCGGCTCAGCGCCAGGTCGAGGTCGGATTTGTCAATGTAAGAACCCATTTCGATTAATCTCGGCGATAAAAGTATCGCCGCTACTTGAGTATCTCGACTACGAAATTGGGGTCCTGCCCGCCGGGGAAGGCCTCGAATTTGGCCAGTTGAGCCTTGCTCAGCTTGACCTCGGTCATCCCCTCGGTAAACGCGACGCCGGCTCTGCGCATGGCCTTCTTGGTAAAGACCTTGCAACTCACCAGCTCTTCCGGCTTGCCCGCCGGCGCTGCTTGTTTATCCTTCTCGGCCATGATTTTTCTCCTCCTTTTGAAAAGATTTTAAAAATCGGGCCGGGGGGAGAGGGTCTCCCCCCAACCTCAGATTAATGATTCATGGGTTAGCTGCTGACCCCGGTGCTCCCGTAGATGAGCTGCCAGGGGCCATAGCCGACCTCGCCCCTCATTCTGACGCCGGCCTTAATGACCAGCTCATCGAACTGGGAGTCCGTGGTGCCTTTGTTCAGCACCTCCATGACCGGCTCGATCCGCACCTGCTTGATGAACGGCTTGACTCTCCGGTTGAGGCAGAGCAGCGCGAAGTACGCGGGATTCTCCTCCATGCCCGGGATACAGAGCGGCTCCACCAGCTTGTAGTCCGGGTTGCTCGCGCCGGCCGCGTCCCGCTCGGCCAGCAGCGCCATTGCGGTGGCCCGCAGCGACGGCGGGAAGATGACGTGGGACGCGGTGTAGCGCCCGCGCTTCCCGCGAGGATTCTTCATCGCGGCCATGCCGGCCCACATTCTCCTGAGCGAGGTGGCGGACAGCACGTAGGTGTCCTTGTTGTCGAGAGCCACGCCGTCCAGGGTCGCGTGATCGTCGTCGCACTGATACTGCCCGTCGTAGGCCAGCCCAGTGAACATGCCGTTGATCAGTTCCACGATCCGGTCGTCGTAGAGCAGCGCGGCCTCCTCGGCCATTGACTCGATATTGGGCAGCAGTAGTCCGAGCTTGTCGTCCTCCAGGTCCTTGATCCGAATCTTGATCGCGGAGGTCCACTCCTTGTTCACGATGCGGATGCCCTGCGCGGAGAGCTGCG
>MGQK01000001.1:4867-5174 GCA_001797815.1 Deltaproteobacteria bacterium RBG_13_61_14
GGGAGTCCACAAACTCCTCCATGCCCGGCGCGGCGTCCATCCAGGTGTGGTTCTCCTCGGCGCCGGAAGAATCCACCCGCATGGCCAGTTTCTCGGCCAGGGTCTTTTTCTCCTCCAGCTCAAAGGTCTTGGTAAAGAGCGCCAGATGCCCAACCGCGGCCTCATCCAGTTTCGTTTGCTGTAAGATGTTCATTGTTCCTCCTATTCCCCGTCATCCGGGGAGACCACAATCATGCAGTCCGCATTGGCCCCCGCGCCGGACGCGGTCTCGTCCACCACCACGGCCAGGTCCGTATTTGCGGCCAAA
>MGQK01000001.1:5204-5663 GCA_001797815.1 Deltaproteobacteria bacterium RBG_13_61_14
ACCGTCGCGCCGGAGATGGTGCCCACCGTGGACCCGGCAATCGCAATCACCAGGTCCTTTGAAGTCCCCGGCGCGGTCAGCACCGCGCAGTAGGCCCGCTTAATCGTTACCGCGATCGGGAACTCCACCGCGGGGAGCGTGGCGATGGTTTTCTCAGTGCCGTCCTTGGTCCAGCCGGTAAACCTGGGAATGGTCACGATGTAGCCGGACTCGCCCAGTTTCTGGAGCTGCTCCTCCACCGTGTCCACGGCCGCGGCAAAATAGGCCCCGGAGTCCGTAGTAGTAACGGACGAGGCGGCAAACGCGCTGCCGGTGTAGGTCGCGGTGTCTATCTCTATCCACCCGGACGTGGAGCTGACGTATTCGATCAGCCTCCCCACAATGACGTGATAGGTGGAGGTCTCGTCAAAGGTCTGATTGTCCACCGCGTACATGATGGTGCCGATCGCGGACTGCGCA
>MGQK01000001.1:5720-7097 GCA_001797815.1 Deltaproteobacteria bacterium RBG_13_61_14
CCGTCGCTGCCCGCGCTGTTATCCACCTGTTCCGTGGCCACGCCGGCAAAAGTAATACTGGCCGCGTCCGAGCAGGCGATGGCGTAGCCGGTGGAGTTGATGCAGACCAGGGTGCCGTTGTAGAGGGTGGTGGCCCGGTACACGGGGAAGGCCTGCAGCTTGCCCTCCTTCCACTGCGTGTTCCGGTCCGCGGTGGCCGCGGCCATCAGTAAGATGCTGGCCGCGGCCAGGATCATTATCGCCGCAAGAAACTTGTTCTTTTTCATGTTACCCCTCCAGTTTGATTTTGGCCGCGAGATATTCGGCTCCACTGACTTTGAACTTCGCGGCGATTTGTTTTTCGCTGTCGGTCAGGCCGGTCTGGTCCCTGACCGGCCCCGCACTCCCGGCCAGCGCGCTGGCGCCGACCGGGACCTTGGGGATCAGCTCCACGTAGGTCTGGGCCGCGGCCAGGCCGCAGTCCTTGACCATCTTGAGCAGATCGTCTTTCTTGGCCGGGGGGAAGCCCGCGGCCAGCGAGGCCGCGATAAAGGACTGCTCGTCCCGCTGCTTGATCTCGCCCTCCAGGTTGGTCACCCGCGCGGCCAGTCCCCCCGCGTCTTGACTGTTTTCTTTGAACGCCTTGGCCGCGCCAATCAGCTCGGGGACCGTGGCCGTGGCCGCGAGGCCCAGGGCCTCCCGGACCTGGCCCAGGTCCAAAGCCGCAGAGGCCGCGACGCTCCCGCTTTCTTTGAGCTTCGCGACCGCGGCCAGTATGTCATCATCGGTGGCGCCAGCCGCGAGGCCCAGCAGCTCAATCAGTTTCTCTCTCATCATCTCCTCCTTTGTCGGTTGTGTTGGTCCTCCCGCCGCGTTTGCGGCCAGGGGCATCATCCCATCTATTAAAGGCCAATTCGTCAAGGCCGCATGGGCCAAGAGAACCGGATAGACCTTTCCCGAACCCGCCTGCTGGTTGAACTGGATGTACGGCGAGACGTACCGGAACTCTTTGGCCGCAATCAACTCCGCCGCGGCCGCGGTCCATTCCACTCTCGCCCACACACTATTCCCGCGGCGCTCGAGCTGCTTGATCCAGCCGGAGGCCTTGGCCTGCACCCCAAAGGGCGCCATCAAGGTCTGATGGTCATAGTCCATTGGGGGGTCCGATGTGAAATCAGCGCGGGCCGCAACCATCTGGTCCAGGCCCTCGGGACTAACCATAAAGCGTTTCCTGTCCTTCCAAATCTCGCCGGCCCGAACCACCTCTACCCACTCCGGGACTGCTCCTGGAGCAAACTCCAGACCCGGGCCGATTGCCGCATTCGCGGCCAGCGCGCTGCCAAATTCCAAGTTTGCCATTTTATCCTCCGGCCAGCTCCAAGAGCGCCTGGCTGGGAC
>MGQK01000001.1:7129-12402 GCA_001797815.1 Deltaproteobacteria bacterium RBG_13_61_14
GCACGTCCGGGTCCAGCCCGGCCTGCTCGTGCCCCGCGGCCAGCGCGGTGTTGATGTTGTTTTCCACCACCGTCTCCAGGTGATACTTATTCAGGCTGCCCACGCCGGCCTGCTCAAAGGCCGCGTCAATCAGCTTGCCGATCTCCCGATTGGTTAGGCCCTCCTCGAGGCCCACGGCAATGGCCTCCTGCGCAGCCTCGATTAAATACTGCTGCTCCACCCCGGCAATGGTGAAAGCGGCTTTACCATAGAGGTCCTCGAGCGCGCGCCAGGCCTCCTCGGTCAGCGGCGTCAGCCCGCGCAGATACGCAATGGCCTCCTCGGGAGGCAGCGGCGCCACGCCGGTATGGTAGTCCAGCTCGATCATTCAGTTCTCGGGGACGCCTCCGGTGGAGTCTCCGGCTCGCCAAGCTGCTCCGCCAGGTCCTTGGCCTGCACCTTGAGAATCTTCCCCGCCACCTGGAGCGCTTTGCCCGTGGCGATGAGCCAATCGCCGGTCTCCTTGACCCACGCAATCAGGACTTTCGCGTCCTTCTTCATGCCTTTAAGGGCCGCGGCCAATCCCTTTAATCCAGTCCATGTCGCCATTTTTTTTCCTCCTAATTATTGCAAGGCGTAAAATGCCTTGACGTCCAGAAACGCGGTGCAGCCGGTCAAGAGACCGCCAAAACCGGCCGTATTCCCATACAGCACCAGGTCTCCAACCTCCGGCAGCACCGCGCCGGCCGGACTGTCCAGCGTGTCCGCATTAGAGATCGAGGCCACCTCGGTGAAGCTACGATTTGAATAGGCATAATCCAGCTCAATTGTTGCGCCGGACTTGGGAGTCAGCAGCAGTCCGTTCTCGAACGGTTGCGCGCCGACATTGTACTCCGTGCTATTAGGAATCAATGTTTCAAGTCCGACAATGTTGGCATAGGTATCCCCAAAACTTGTGATTACTCCGATGTCCAGATAGCAAGAACCAGAGAGCGCCATCCACCAAACATAAATGCTCTTGAGCAAAATCTCCGCAGTTTCGCCATGCGCCAGGTCCGCGGCCGCGGACTGGTCCACTAAAATCACCGCGAACGGCGTTTCGAGGGGGGTGGTCATGGCATAATAGCGGCTCAGATACGGCGCGCCCGCGAGCGCCACCACCGGCGCCAACGAGCCGTCCCGCGCGTCTCTCCTCCGGGCCTGGGACCCGGCCGGGCCGATCAGCTCGTCGCCGGCAAAAAGATACGCGCCAAACGCAGCCAAGATCATCATGGTCCAGATTACGATCCACCGCTTCATTTCTGTTCCTCCAATTTCTGTCGTTCAGCCACGCGGCCGGTCAGGTCCGCGGCCAGCATCCGGTTTTTAAGGGTCTGGGCCAGCTTGGCCCTGGCCCGCGCCAACCGCTCCTGATCCTCGCTGAGCACGGCCGCGCGCATCTCCGCATAGGCCTGGTCCACGTCCGCGGGCCTCCAGGGGCCCGCGCTCGCGGCCACTGACATGGGCAGACCCGGCAACGCCGCGGGCCGCTCCAGCACCGGCTCGCCCGGCTCCGGCTCCGGGAGATTGAACCGCTCATACACGTAACTCTGCGGAATCTTAGTCCCGGCCCCCACCAAAATTTGCAGCATGTTGGCCATCTGCATCAGGTCTTCCGCCGGCTCAAAATGCAGCTTGAAGCGCGGATAGGCCTTTTGCGGGCCGAAATTAAAGATAATAATCGGCCGCACCAGATCATAACTCAGGGTCTCCTGGAGGTTCATACAATCGGCCTCTAGATAATCCTGCCTGACGCTCGCGTGAACCTGGCCCTGGGCGCGGGTGCCTCCGCCCTCCGCGGGAGTTGAAGTGGTCAAGGTCTGGCCGGTGATGATGATGGTTATTTCCTCGTTGCATAAATTAATTAACCGGTCATAGACCTGCACTGACCCATATCTCTGGGCCTCCTGAAAGCTGATGTCCATGCCCTGCGGAATCACGCAGCCCATGTCCGTGGCCAGGGAAATGATGGCCTTGGTCAAGACCGCGATCTGCTCCGGGGTGGCCTCGTTGGGATATTTCCCGATGCGCAGCGGGAAGCCGTAGGCCTCCGCAAAGCTCACCCAGTCCTTCAAAGTCCAGGACTTGAAAAGATATAGCCACAACAGCTTGATGCCCAGGCCGGCGCGCAGCAGACTGCCCTGCCGGGTGACCGTGTGCAGGATGAATTTATGCTCCGGGATCGGATCGCCCTCCAGGTCTTTGGCGTTGAAGATTTTGAGGTCCTCGTTTTTGTCCAGAATGAACTTGCGCGGGGGCCTGATCTCGATGCGCTCCACCACGGCCTGACCGTCCCGAATGGCCCACAGCAGCTCGCCGATGGCCAGGCCCCGATACACCGCGTCATTCAGCTCGTTGAGCGTTTGATGAAAATGCGGAATCGAGGAGATCGCGTTCGCCGCGAACTTAACCTGCGCTTGTATCCCCGGGTCCTCCTCGTCCGCGCCCAGCGGCGGGAGCACGTCCCAAGCCAGGCCGGCCACCGCGAGACAGCGCTGGAGCAGGCCCGCGCCGATGCGGCTGTCCAGGTCGTAGATATCGTCCAAGATGTCAAAGTATTCGGTGACCTGCCCGCGTTTTAAATTGCGGATCACGCCCGCGACCTTGGCCGGCGTGAGCGCCGCGGCGGAATAGGAGCTCCAGCGATCCTGGAGCTTAATCGTGATCACCTCATAGGTCAGCGGCCGCGGCTTGCTCTCCCCCGCGGGCGCGGCGGACGCCGCGACGGCAGAAGCCGCGACGGCTGGGGCCGCCGCGGGCCGGCTGAAGATATTTTTGATCCGTTCCAGCATTTTTATTTAACCGGGGTGATGGCCAGTTTTCCGGTAGAGCCGCTGACGGCCTGAACCACCGCGATAAAGTTATAGTCCGGGTTGATCTTCAGCCGGAGCCGCGGCGCAAACCAGGCCGCTGGCGGATTCAAGGCCTGCTGCCCGTCCATTACAAAATAATTAAAGCTCGACGCGCCGGGGGTCAGGTTACTGGTCGAGCCGAATAAAATATAACAGCCGACGCTGGGGCTTAGATCGTAAATCCCGCCGGCCTCCAGCTCCGCCGCGTCCACGGCCGCGGCAATGTCCAGCAGCGTCGGCGCGCCCGCGGGGCCCAGCTCCGGGATGGGCCGGCCCAGCCGGTCCTCGGTCAGCTCGCCGTGACTGTAGTAGCTCTGAGTCAGGGCCGCCGCGGCAAATAACAAGATCACCACTCCGGCCAGGAATCCCGCGCGCACATTGTCATATTTCATTCTATTCTCCTCGCTTACATATATTCGCGGAGCTCCGCGGACTTGCGCGGCTCTCCCACTCGCTGATAGGCCAGTTGGACCGGAGGCCGGTCTCCCGCGTGGAGCGCCAGCGCCAAGGCCCAGAACCGGTCGGCGTGACCGTCCTCGTTGCGCTCCGAATCGAAACGGGTATTGCCCGCGGAGGTCACAAACTTTTTGACGCTGTGCAGGTCTTCCCTGATCTTGTTGTCAATTGGAATCCGCACCTGCTTGTCCTCAAACCTCCGGCGGATGGTGGTGGCCAGATCTTCCTTGACCTTCGCGCTGAAGGTCACGGCCTCGGCCCGGGAGCCGAACTTTTTCACCGTCTCCTCCGCCAACTGCATCCCCAGGCCGGTGGCGTCCAGGCAGACCCGCACGGGGTTGAGCTTGACGATCTCCCCAAAAATCAGGTCCCGCTGCATCGAAAAGGGCGTGCGCTCCAGCTCCATCAGTCGGCGCGTCCAGAACACGTCTCCCAATTGCTCCACGGCCCAGAAGACCGTGAGGTCGCGCTTTCTGCCGATGTCTACGCCGGCATAGACCCGGCCGCCCTGAAGCGGTTTACCGTCCTCGGCCTCGTCCGACTCGGCCTCCCCAATCAGCTCGTAGGTCAGGAACGCAGTGGCCTCGTCCAGGAACTTGCACAGATACTCCTGCTGCCAGGCCTCCTCGTCCGCCAGGCCCTCCCGCAGGTCCTCGAGGGTCTGCGGATTCCCGTCCTCGTCTTTCAACTCCAGGCCCTGGGCCACCGCGCCGATGATGTCTATAAAATGACGGCTGTACTTTTTATTGGCCGTGAACAGCTCGTAAAACTTATTCTGCCTCCCCTTGGGCGTGGAGGTGATCCGAATCTTATAGCCCCGGGTCAGGCTGGGATAGATGGCGGTCCAGATTTGCCGGCTGTCCTTATGAATCGAGAACTCGTCCAAATAGACGTTAGCGGGATAGCCGCGCGCGGTGTCGGGATTGGCCGGGAGCCCGATGATCCGGGAGCCGTTGGGGAGCCGCAGCTCGAGCTGCAAATACTCTTTGTCGCCCTCGTCGGTCTCCACCTTAAAGCGGTCCTCAATCCAGTCCAGCAGCAGGTCTTGAGCCTGTAGATGCGTCTTGGCCTGGGCCATCAACTGCTTGCACTGACGCTCCCCGCGGGTCAGGTTGATCCAGGTCGAGCGCGGGCGCTCCCGGCAGTCAATGGTCTGCTCTAGGGTCGCGGCAAAGGTCTTCCCGCATTGCCGGGACCAGCAGCCGATCTTGAACCGGGAGGCGTCTTTAATCCAGGCCCGCTGATAATCATACAACGGGACTATCGGAGTAATGGTCCGCTCAGATTCCATATTGCTCGCGAATCCTCTGCGCTACCTCTGCTTGGGTCATGGCCGGCTTCTGGTTGTCGCTCTCCGGCCGCGGCTCTGTGGCCGCGGCCCCGCGCTGCAGCTCTAGGAGCTTGGCCAGGTCCACCGGCCGAATTTTAACCGTGCCGTCCACAAGACCCAAGAGCGCGGTCTGCGTAACTACGTTAACCAGAGCCTGCAGGCCCTGGCCGTCCGGGGCCGCGGCGAACTCCGCGATCAGCCGCGTCGCGGTGTTGTTCAGCTCAAAGACCCTCCGCTCCCGTCTCACGGCCTGATAGTAATCCGAGATGGCCTCGTGGGAGAGGTACTGGCCCTGGAGCTTGGTCAGGCCCGCGGCCTGCTCCAGAGTCAACTCGCCGGAATCCAGGCCGTCAATAATTCTGTCCTGGAGCTCCAGGGGGAGCTGCAGGAAGAAAAATCTGGGCTTCCGGTCCCGGCTGAGAATTAACTCGCGGTGGTTCATAAATCAATTTTCCTGGAAGCCCTGCGCAATCGCGGACCGCAGCAGGTCCCGGGTCAGGCCCCGCCGGAGCAGGTGGAGGTTTTGATTCAATTTTCGATTGACCCACCATCTTTTGATCGCGGACATCTGCGTCCTCCTTGAGGTTGAGGAGTTTGCCCAAGAGGCGCTGCTGCAG
>MGQK01000002.1:0-549 GCA_001797815.1 Deltaproteobacteria bacterium RBG_13_61_14
CTGGGGAATGGTGCCGACGGTGAGGCCGATGATCTCTTCGTCGGGTTTCGGCCGGGTGAAGAGGGTGACTGTAACTCCAATCAAACCGCAGGCGAAGACGCCGTAAAGGGCGCGCAGGTAATTGTAGCCGGTGCCGGGATCCATGTGATGGAGGAAGGCAAAGGGCCAGATCACCTGGGGCCAGATCAGGGAGAGGATCATGGCGCCGGCGCCCCCGAGCAGGGTGGCGAAGGCGGCCGCGGGCGTGTAGCGTTTCCAGAGCATGGCCAGGATCACGGCCACGATCAGGGGAGGGGTGGTGGCCGCGGTGAAGGTGCCATGGGCCACGTAAATGGACTGGTACTGGGCAAAGACCGGCACCAGCAGGATGCCGATGATGGCCACGGCCATGGAAGAAGTTTTGGCCAGGATCAGGTAATGCCGGTCCGAGCGACGGGGCGCGATCAAGGGCTGGTAGATGTCGTTGACAAAGATGGCGGCGCAGGCGTTGATTAAAGCGTCCACCGTGCTCATCAGGGCCGCGGTGAGCGCGGCCATGACCAAGCCGAA
>MGQK01000002.1:581-5385 GCA_001797815.1 Deltaproteobacteria bacterium RBG_13_61_14
GGCGAAGTAGAAGGCCATGGAGCTGCCGAAGAAGTCCTGCCAGAAGATGCCGACAAAGGGGAAGCTGGGGGGCGAGGCGAAGCCGGAGAAGGGGAGCCGGTGGTCGAGGGGAAGCCCTTGCCAGAAGGCCTCCCAGCCGCCCACGTAGCGGACGCCCAGAAAGAGCAGGAGCAGGCCGGCCAGGAGCAGGAGGATGCCCTGGGCCAGGTCGGTCATGATCACCGCGGTCTGGCCGCCGAAGGTGCAGTAAAGGCCGGTGATCAGGGCCAGCACCACGCTCCAGCCAAAGACGCCGCCGCCCAGGGACTGGTAGAATTCGTGGCCGGCCACTCCGCCGGCCAATTGCCCGCCGATCAGGGCCAAGGGGCCTTTGCCGAGCAGGGCGTTCAGGGCCACGCCCAGGGTGTAGAAGTTGATGCCGATGTAGCCGAGCATGTAAACGAGCATAATCACGAGCGCGGCCACCCGGGTGGGACGGTTGAACCGCTTCTCGAAATATTCCGGGATGGAAGTGACCCGGGCGAAGTAAATGATGGGCAGCCAGCCGAGCACGAAGAGCGGGGCCAGGAACCAGTCGTTGGTATAGGTCATGGTGGCGCTCAAGCCGTAGCTGAAGCCGACCGCCGAGTATTTGATAAAGCTGTAAGAGCCCACCACCACCGAGATGCAGGAGAAGGCGATCAGCCACCAGGAAAAGCGCTGGCCGGCCAGGAAAAAATCCTTGGTGGTCCGGCTCCAGCGGCCGAAGAAGCTGCCAAAAAGGAGGATGCCGATCAGGTAGGCGAAGATGATGGCGTAGTCGAGGGGAGTTCCGACGGAGCTGCTCATGATGGCACCTGGATCAGAGGCTGGCCAGCAGGATCCAAAGCCCGTGGCCGCCGGCGTAGCCGATGAAGCCCAGGATCAGGATCCGCCGCGTCCGGCGGTCGGCCGGGTGGTCGGGCTCGGCCCCGCCCAGCCGGAAACAGAGCCAGAGGGTGAGGAGAAAGAACAAGCCGCCGATACTATACTGATACAGCCACTGCCATCCGTTCAGACTCAATGCATTCCTCCTGGCAAAATCAATCGCATCCTAGCTCAGCCCTTGATGAGAGTCAACCGCTGCAAACATTTTGCCACCATCATTCCTCCGGCTAAGTCATAAGTCAGTGCCTGGCACCATCCTGGCATTCATGGATTGGAGGACTTGCTGGAGCAGGTCTTTTAAAGCCTGGCTGTAGTGCACGGGGTAGTCAGCCGGCTGGCGGAGCCGGCGGATCTCCGGGGCCAGTTTCTCGCGGCTTTCTTTGGCCCGGAGCTGGACCTCGGAAAGCGGCGGATGGGGCTTAAGGATTTGGCCTTTCTTCATAACCGGCTCGAGCAGGGCCTTGCCGCCCGGCAGCTCTTCATCCGCCTTGGCGATCACATCGCCCGCGTATCTCCCCTGCGCATCGTTTTGGCGAAAGACCTGCTTGCGGCCGGGGTAAGTCTCCTTTTCCAGGCTGAGCTTGATCTTGGGCTCGACCTCTCCGCCCTCGATCAACTCGACCAGCTTGTAAACCCCGCCCAGGGCCGGCTGGTCGCGGGAGGTCACCATCTCCGTGCCCACCCCGAAGATATCAATGGCCGCGCCGTCCTGAATTAGCTTCTCGATCCGATATTCGTTCAGGTCCGAGGACACCACGATCCGCACGTCTTTCTTGCCCGCTCCATCCAGAATCCGGCGCACTTCCTTGGAAAGCGCGCAGAGGTCGCCGCTGTCCAGGCGCACGCCCCGGATCGGCCCCGGCATCCGCGCGACCTTGCGGGCGGCCTCCAGGGTGTCATAGGTGTCGAGCAGGAGCACGGTGGTCTCGGGAAAGGCCTGGCGGAAGGCGTGGAATGCCTCTTCTTCGGAATCGAAGGCCATGATGAAGGAATGGGCCATGGTGCCGACCGCCGGCAGGTTCAAGATGCGGGCGGCATGGACGTTGGAGGTGCCGACGCAGCCGCCGATGCAACAGGCCCGGGCCGCAAGCACCCCGGCCTCCGGACCGTGGGCGCGACGGGCGCCGAAGTCCACCACCGCCCGGCCCTGGGCCGACTCGACCACCCGGGCCGCCTTGGTGGCGATCAGGGTCTGGAAGTTGATGGTCGAGAGGAGGTAGGTCTCGACCAGTTGCGCCTGGATGATGGGCGCCGTTACCCGCAACAACGGCTCATTGGCAAAGGCCGCCTCTCCTTCGGGCAGCGCCCAGACTTCCCCTCCAAAGCGGAACTCGCGGAGGTAGTCAAAGAAACGACGATCCACGTGCTGGAACGCGGGAAGCGATCGCAGATAGTCCACCTCATCGGCGTGAAAGCGCAAGTCCCGGAGATAGTCGAGCGCCTGTTCCAGGCCGGCGAAGATGAGGTAGCCCCGGTTTTCAGGCAAGCGGCGCACGAACAGCTCGAAGCTGGCCTCCACTTGCTTTTTCGCCTGGAAATAGCCGGCGGCCATGGTGATCTGGTAGAGGTCGGTCATCAGGCCGCTGGAGGCGCAGATCAGTCCCGGCTTGTCGGCGTTCCCGCTCATGGCTGGATGCGATAATAAAGATCGGGCCGAGATCTGTCAAGCGACAGCGAAGGACCGCGCCTTGCCCTCCCTCATTTTTCCGTGAACCGGGGGTAGGGGCGCGATTTATCGCGCCCTTGCCGGGAGGTGGGCGCAATCAATTGCGCCCCTACGAAGACCGAAAATACGCGGCGCGGTCACCAACTGAGGGAGGACAAGAGGACCGCGCTTGAACCGGCTTTTTTCTTGACAAAACTAAGGCGCTTCTGCCATCATGGAAGCCCTTCGACAACGCGGGCCAGCAGCTATCCTTTCCTGGTGAGGGTGCGGGCATGAAAAGAGATTGGGTTAAGGCGTTTGTGGTTCTGGGCATGGTTGTCTTGCTGCCGGCTCTTTCCGGAGGGCAGCCCATGTCAGAACCGTATGACGTGGCGGTGATCGGCGCCGGCGGCGGGGGTCTTGCCGCCGCGGCCCGGCTGGCCAAAGCCGGGAAGAAGGTGCTGGTGCTGGAACAGCATTCCAAGGTCGGCGGTTACATGACCAGCTTCCAGCGCGGCGATTACACCTTCGAGGTGTCGCTCCACGCCATGGACGGGCTGGATGATCCCGGGGGCATGAACCGGGCCGCCTTCCGCGCGCTCGGCATCCTGGACAAGGTCAAGCCGATCAAGCTCGACCCCATGTACCGCTCGGTTTATCCGGATTTCACCCTGGATGTGCCGGCCGACGCCGGAGCTTACCAGGAGCTGCTCAAAGAAAAGTTCCCAGCCGAAGCCAAAGGCATTGACGAGCTGTTCGAGAACCAGCGCACCATCAACCGCGCCATGCAGGCCTTGATCGGCCTGACCGGGGAAGAGCGGGGCAAAAGCCTGAGCACCATCCTTTTTCATCCCTGGATCTTCTGGCCCGTGATCAAATATTGGAACGCCACGCTTTCGGAGATGCTGGATGATTTCATCCACGATCAAAAGTTGATCGCGGTCTTCACCCAGCTCAGCGGCTTTGCCGGGGCCGAGCCCAACCGCCTCTCGGCCATTTTCTTCTCCGTGCTCTGGAACAGCTACCACCTGGGCGGTTATTACTACTTCGTGGGCGGCTCTCAGTCGGTCTCCAATGCCCTGGCCGAAGTGATCCAGGAGAACGGGGGCGAGATCAAGCTCAACACCCTGGTCACCAAGATCGTGATCGAGGGCCGGAAGGCAGTGGCCGTGCAAACCAAAGACGGTTCCGAATACCGCTGCCGCTTCCTGGTCTCCAACGCCAACGCGCCGGACACCTTCTTTAAGCTGATCGGCAAGGAATACCTTCCCGCCGATTACGTCCAAAAGCTCGAAAGCCTGAAGATCGGGCTTTCCGCTTTCCAGGTCTTCATTGGCGTGGACCACGACTACCGCGACCTCTTCCCCAAGAGTCACGATCTCATGCTCAACGTTACCTACGACCAGGCCGAGAACTTCGGCTACTACGACCGGGGCGAGCCGGAAAAAGCTCCTTTTGCCATTGTCAACTATTCGGTGGTGGACCCGACCGCAGCCCCGGCCGGCAAGAACGTGATTTGCCTCACCTCGATCATGCCCTATGACTGGCAGGACGGCTGGCACGAAAAGGAGAGTTACGCCCAATACAAGGCCCTCAAGGAAGAAGTGGCCCGGACGCTGATCCGGCGGGCTGAGGCGTTTGTGCCCGGGTTAAGCTCGCATATCGAAGTGATGGAAGTCGGCTCGCCCCGCACCATGGAGCACTACACCCTGAACCCCAAGGGCACCATTTTCGGGTGGGACAATACCCCGGAGCAGAGCATGATGAACCGTCTTCCCCAGGAGACGCCCATCGAAAACCTTTATCTGGCCGGGGCCTGGACCTTCCCGGGCGGCGGCCAATCCGCCGTGCTCTCGTCGGGGTTGATGGCGGCGCAGAAAATTTTAGACAAAGACCATAAATAATAAATAACAACGAATAGTTATACAGACAATCGCAGGAAAAGCTTGAGCATAAGGAAATGACGGATTCTCCCGGCAAAATCCGCTGGCAGATACCGCTGGCCCTTCTCGTCTCGGTCTTGATTTCTTACCTCGACCGCAACAACCTCTCCTTCGCCCTGCCCAAGATCGCCGCCGAATACGGCTGGACCGCCCAGGAAACCGGCAAATACGGCATGATCCTCTTCCTCGCCTTCTTCTTCAGCTACGGCCTGGCCAACCTTTGCTTCAGCCCCTTGGGCGAAAAGTTCGGGCCCCGGCAAAGCATCACGGTGGCGGTGATCTTCTTTTCCATCTTTACCATGCTCGGCGC
>MGQK01000002.1:5396-24564 GCA_001797815.1 Deltaproteobacteria bacterium RBG_13_61_14
ATCTGTTTTGGCTGTTTGTGGCTACCCGTATCTTCCTGGGCCTGGGCGAAGGCGTGCACTTCCCCATGAACAGCCAGATCATCAAGAACTGGTTCCCGGTGCAGGAACGCTCGCGCGCCAACGGCCTGTGGATCGCCGGGGTCATGGTCTCGGTCATCCTGGCCCCGGTGGCGCTGGTGCCGCTGGTGGACGCTTGGGGTTGGCGCTTCATGTTCGTGGCCCTGGGCGTGCTGGGCATGACCGTTACCTTGCCCCTGCTTTGGATCTTCGTGTTCAACACTCCTGCCGACCACCCGCGCCTCAGCCTGGCCGAGCGCGACTACATCGCCGCGGGTATGGAGAAGGACGAGGTTCAGGCCGAGGGCTTCTGGAAACAGGTCGCGCCGATCCTCCGCCAAACCCCGTTCTGGCTCGCGCTCTCCGCCGGCATCCTCAACAACGCCGCCTCCTACGGGCTCATGCAGTGGCTGCCCATCTATTTTGTGGACGGCCGGGGCATGGAGTTCAAGAACCTCTGGTGGGCCACCTCCCTGCCCTACCTCTTCGGCATCGCCGGGATCGCGGTCATGTCCTGGCTCGGCGACAAGACCGGCAAGCGGGTGGTCCTGGCCGGCGTGGGTTACCTCCTCACCGGCGGCATCGCCTATTTTGCCGCCACCGCATCGTCCATCGAGATGACCATTATCCTTTTCTCCATCGCCATCTTCATCCAGATGAGTTACACTTCCCAGGAGTTCGCCATCCTCCAACGCCTACTCCCGAAAAACCGCGTCGGCACCGGCACCGGCTTTTACAACGGCGTGGCCATGATGGTCGGCGGCGTCCTCGGCCACTCGATCGTGGGCGGCGTGGTGGCCGCGACCGGCAACTATACCTCCGGCATTGTGGCTCTGCTGGCCGCGGCTTTGCTGGCGGGCGTGAGCATGCTAATCTTGAGTCGTTTCCTCAAGTATTAATTGAATAAGGAGAAGTTCATGGCGAAAGTTCGGGAAATGATCGCCGACATCCTGATTGACGCCGGCATCGAGTATGTCTTCGGCATGCCCGGGGGTTCCAACACCTTTTTGTTCGATCCGCTCTTCGACCGGCAGGACCGGATCAAGACCGTGCTGGTGCGCAACGAGCAGTGCGCTTCCGGCATGGCCGACATGATCGGCCGGCTGAGCGGCAAGCCCGCGGCCATCCTGGCCCAGGGCGCCTGGCTCGGCTCCAGCGCCGGGCTGGGGATCATGGAGGCTTTTCTCGCCGGCTCGCCCATGCTCATTCTGGCCGAGTTCTCCGACTACGGCGGCCTGACCCAGCACATGCCCTACCAGTGCATGAGCGGCGAATACGGCGCGGTGGACCTGCCCGCCATTTTCAAGGGCATGACCAAGTTCACCAGCGTGGCCCACCACCCCTCCGAGTTCCTCCACGGCGTCCAGCTCGCGATCAAGCACGCGACCACCGGCAAGCCCGGCCCGGCCGCGGTCATCGCCCGCTGGAACGTGGTCACCGCCGAGATGGACCCGGCCTTGATCGTCCCGCCCCTGCATCCGGTCCAGGGGCACCTCCAGGTCTCGCCGGCCTGCCTTTCGGTCGAGGACGCGGACCGGATCGCGGATTACCTGATCTCGGCGAAAGACCCGCTGATGGTGACCGGCATGGGCATCCACATGGCCAAGGCCTATGCCGAAGTGCAAGAGCTGGCGGAACTCCTGGGCATGCCCGTGGCCACCAGCGTCATGGGCAAGAGCACCATCGCCGAGACCCATGACCTGGCCCTGGGCATGACCGGCAACTTCGGGCAAAAGGCGGCCAACGAAAAGATCACCACCGCCGACCTGATCTTCGCGGTCGGCACCGGGCTGGCGCCGGAGAACAACAAGATGCTCTCGCCCGACTGGATCAAGCCCGCCCGGCAGAAGATCATCCAGCTTGACATCGAGCCGCTCAACGTCGGCTTCACCTACCCGGTCACCCTGGGCGCGACCTCGGAAGCCAGGCGCGGGCTGCGCATGGTCATCGCCGCGATCAAGGCCAAAAAGCCCAAGCTGGACGCGGCCGGCCGGATTCAGAAGCTAAAGAAAGAAAAAGCGGAAAAGAATTTCTTCACCGATCCTGCTTTCACCTCGGACGAAAGCCCGATCGCGCCCGAGCGGGTGGTCAAGGATTTGAACGATACAATCGGGGAGGATGAGTTGATCGTGCTCGACGGCGGCAACAACCGCATCTGGATGGGCAAATACTTCCAGTCCAAAAAAGCCGGCCAGGTGATCGCGCCCGGCGGCGTGACCCCGGTGGGCTGGAGCGTAACCGCCTCGCTCGCCGCCCAGATGTTCCTGAAAGACCGGAAGGTGGTCTGCGTCTGCGGCGACGGGGGCATGACCATGCAGCTCTACGGCCTGGAAATGGCCCGGCACTACCAGTTGCCCATCACTTACGTGGTCATGAACAACTCGGCCCTGGGCAACGTGATGGACTTTCAGCCCGACCTCCGCCGCATCGCCACCGAATACCCGGAGCCGCGTTTTGCCGAGGTCGCGCGGAGCATCGGGCTGCTGTCCTTCAAGGTGACCAAGGCGGAGGACATCAAGCCGGCGCTGCACGAGGCGATCCGGAGCGACCAGCCGGCCCTGGTGGACATCACCACCAGCAAGCAAAAACATTTCAAGGTGATGATGTCCTGAGTTCCGCGTCATTTCCCGGCCCCATGAACATGAACTTGAACCTGAACGTGAACTTGAACCTGAACGAAAAAGCCGCAGCCTTTTTTCGGTTGCGGAAAGGGTTCGAAGCTAGAAGGATCCGCCGACAGATCGGATCGTCCGGCAGGGGATGAAACATGCCGTTGCTTGGTATGGCTGGAGTCTCGGTGATGTTGCTGCCGGCGCTGGAGGGTTTGCGGCTGGCCCTGGATCTGGGATTCCAGGCCTTCGAGATCCTGGGTGAATTTCCGCAATGCCTGTGCGAGGAGATGAGCGCGGCGCAAAGGCGGGAGGGGAAGGCCCTGGTGGAATCCTCGGGCCTGGCCCTGGCCCTGCACGCCCCTTTCACCAGCCTGAACCTCGCGGCCTTGAACCCGGGAATCCGGGCCGAGTCGGTGCGCCAGACCCTGGCCGCGATTGACCTGGCCGCGGACCTGGGCGGGAGGGTGGTGATCGTGCACAGTGGCGAATACATTCTGTCCCCCCGGTTCCGGAAAACGTCGCCCGCGGCCTTTCAGCTCCAGTGGGATTACAACCTCGCGTCGCTTGAGCAGGCCGCCCGGCGCGCGGAGGAGCGAGGCGTAATCCTGTGCCTGGAAAACATCGGGTTCGAGCCGAACGCCATTGATCAAAACGCGGACGACCTGTTGCGGATCCGGCAGGAGGTGGGGTCTCCGGCCTTGGCCTTCTGTATGGACATTGGCCATGCGCGTCTTAACCGCGAACTGCCCCAGGTGATCGAGAAGCTGGGACCGTTCACCCGGCATCTCCATTTCACGGACAACTTTGGCGAAAAAGACGATCATCTGGTAATCGGGGCCGGAAACTTCGATTATTCACCCCACCTTGACTTTTTTCTGAGCTTTGGGGATATTATTACCCTGGAAGTGATGGACCTCGGGACTGATCCGGAACCGGCCCGAAGGAGTTTGGAGTATGTAAGCAAGCTCTTGGGAGTTAGTTCTTGATTCCGGCCGGAACGTCCATCCTGCCCTCCTGGGGGGGACGGAGGATGGAATAGCGCGACATCAAAGGGGGGAGGTTACGTGCAACCATGACCATGAGTTTCGAACCCTTCCGGGGCGATTTAGAAGAATTGGAGAGCATGGCCCTCGTTTCCTACCGGGACGAATACGGTCTGGTCTCTTACATCAATAATTATTCGCCTCGCTACTTCGACTACCTGTTCGGCGGGCTAGAGCAGCGCGACCACCTGCTCGCGGCTTATGAGGAGGACAAGATCATGGCCTTCACGGCCCTGATTCCCCGCCGCTATCACTTTCGCGGTGAAATCTATCGCGGCCTGCTCGGCTGCCTGATGGTCACGCGCAAGGAAGCTTTTCGCCGCGGCCTGGCGATGGGCCTGGGCGCAAAAGCCCTCGAACTCTTCCATAAATACAACTACGACTTTGCCCTGGCTTTCCTCGATTCCGGCCATCGCTCGAACCAAATGATTAAGAAACTCAAGGTCGCGGGCAACCGCATCCAGGAAATCAAACGGATGGCCGTTATCTTCCGCGCCCTCGACCTCGGCCAACTCTTCGCCTTCGACGGCACCCGCTGGTACCAACGGGCCGGAATGAATTTTTTAAATCTGGATAAACTGGACGCCCAGTCTTCCCCGGCCCCGATCCGGCTCTACCAGCCCCGGGACCTGAGCGCCTGTCATGAACTGTTGGATAGCTACCGTCAGAAAGTAACCTTGGCCCGGGTCTTCGAGCCGGAGGAACTCGCGCGGGAGCTTTCCTACCCCGAGGTGGCGCACACCCTGGTCTGGGAAGAGGCCGGCAAGATCCGCGGTTTGATCAACTGGGTTTTGGTCGAGCATATCGCCCGATTTAGTCAGCCCTGGGCCTGGCTCAATCACATTTATTTGGAGGGTCTCGAGGAAAAGGAACAATGCGAGCTGGTTCGATCCTTCCTGCTCCACGCTCGAGCCCAGAAAGCGGTCGCGGTTCTGGAATGGTTTAAGAACTATTATCCCAAGAAGGCGCTCTGGAAAAATCGCTTCGTGCCTTATCCCCGCAGCATGCACGTGATTGCCGGAGTCTTTAACCCCAACCTGGACCTCACCGATATTCCGGACATGTTCGAGGTCATGCTCTAAAGGGGTCAGTGCTTCAATTTTCAATTTACATAACTGTATAGGAAGATCGGGGTGGCGGGCAGTCCCGGGAAAGATCACCGCGGTTCTGGACCTGCCATTCCCGGGTCGGCGGGCCGGAGAGCTTTCGCTCGGAAGTCCCCGCGGCATGCAATGGCAGTCCCTGGGCGCTCTTTCGGTCTGAGGCGCGCGCTTTCGGCCTGATCTGGCGCATCCCTCCCTTCTCTTGGGCTTGATCGCAGCCGTGATCTTTACCACTGCTGGGAGGACTTGGCCTTTTGCAACTGCCGCCAGAGCATATCAGCGCCCCAGACCAGGGCGGTGAGCATGAGCAAGGCTCCCAGATAATGCGCGCCGTGAGCGAGCCGGTGGTCCCAGGTGAGCAGGTTGAGGTGGCCGAGCAGATATTCCCAGTCATGGCCCTCGGCCAGATCCTTGCCGGTCACGCCGCCGAGGAGGATGAGGTCCAGGTCGCGGGCGTCGTTGATATACGGCGCCAGGTCCATGAAATTCTGGGCGATCCACCACAACCCCACCGACGCCCCGAACGCGTCCCGGTTCTTGAGCAGAAAAGCGGCCATCACCAGCGCCGGGATGAGAAGCTGGCCCAGGCTCCCGCCCAAGACCTGGAGAAAACGACCGAACGGACTGAAAATAATGTGCCCCGCCTCGTGGAACACCAGGTCCACGTTGTGCAGGAACGAGTCACCCGCATAATTCGATTCCACCGAATGGAAGATAAAACCCAGGCCCCAGATCACGAGGATCACATACACGAGCACCCGGCCGGCCCAGCTCAGCCAGTTCACCTCTTCCGGCACCGAGAGGAAAAGGGCCCGGAAATAGTCCCGCCAGCTCGGCTGAGGTTGTCTCACATTCTTTTTCATTTTTTCCAACGGCATTTTTTCATTTCCCTCCCGCGGCTCCGGTCCCGGGGTGATCTGCCAACAAACTAGCGACCGCCGCCGTTTTCCCTCCTTCCGAAAATTGTTGACTGTCCCGATTTTTCACCATAGGGCTCGAGATGGAACCGATGATACCGGAAACAATTTTGAAAGCGGACAAAAGGATGTTGATGACCATCCCGATCCAGGTCACCAGCCGCACCTGGCGTGCTCGCTCAGTCTGGCCCTCTTGATTTGCGGACGTCGGTTTCACCGGTGGCGTCAACTATTCTCCCATTTCAAGGTTATTGTCCAGCGGGACCAATCAGAATCTTCATCGTTCGATTGATACCGAGATCAAGAGCTCAGCGAAAAAGTTGCTCCTCGAAAATAATATAGGGCATTCGTGCAGCCTAATCAAGCGAACCCTGAGGCGGGATCGGTGATCTTCCTCAACCCTTATCAATTTCACACTTTTGCTCGGAATCCTCCACGGTCTTTCCGTCCCGCAGTTTCACCTGGCGAAGGCGGCGGCCGGCCAGGTCCGGGTCATGGGTCACGATTACCAGGGTCTGGCCGTTCCGCTCGTTGAGCTCGTGGAAAATGTCGAAGATGTTCCTCGAGTTCCGGGTGTCGAGGTTGCCGGTATGCTCGTCGCCCAGGATCACCCGGGGCCGGTTGGCCAGCGCCCTGACTTGACACTTCCGCTGGCCTTGGATACTCTAAAGGATACTTGCGGGCTGCCACTGGGGTTCCTTCCTGACGGACCGATTGCCAAGCGAACCTCAAAACAATGCGGGTAAGGAGGACGGATGTCGCGGAAAGCCGGGATCGTGGCAGGGTGTTGGTTACTGGCTTGCGTCGGCATCGGGCAAGGGCCGGGTGGCGCGCTCGCTTCGGAGCTTTCCCTGGATCTGGATCCTTTCCGCACCCAGCCCCGGACCGAAAAAATCTATCCCCTGGACAAATCCCAGCCCTTTTACCTTTCCCTGGACGCGCTCCGCGGCGCGGACAGCAGCCTGAAGCTGGACGACCTCAAGCTCGATTTCGACTTTCCCCTGGTCTATCACCCCCGGATCGAGCGTTGGCTCAATTACTTCACCGTCGGCGAAGGCCGGGAGGTTTTCGCCCGCTGGCTGGCCCGGTCCGGCCGGTATGAAGAGATGATCCGCCAGATTCTCCGGGAGGAAGGTCTGCCTGAAGACTTCCTTTACCTGGCCATGATCGAGAGCGGCTTCAACCCGGTGGCCTATTCCCGGGCCCGGGCCGGCGGCATCTGGCAGTTCATGCCCTCCACCGGCCGCAAATACGGGCTGAGCATGGACTGGTGGGCCGACGAGCGCCGCGACCCGGAAAAGTCCACCCGCGCCGCGGTCCAATATCTCTCGGACCTTTACGCTCGTTTCGGCTCCTGGCATCTGGCCGCGGCTTCCTACAACGCGGGCGAGGGCAAGATCCAGCGCGCCATTGACACTTACGAGACCGAGGACTACTGGGAGCTCCTGGATTATTCGTTCCTGCGCAACGAGACCAAGGATTACCTGCCCAAGATGATCGCGGCCGCCATCATCGCCAAAAACCCGGAACGTTTCGGCTTCACCGACGTGGCCCTGGAGCCGCCGGTGGAATACGAGACCGTCCCGGTCAGCGACGCCACCGACCTCCGCGTCATCGCCCGCTGCGCCGGCGCCACTTACCAGGAAATCCTGCGGCTCAACCCCGAGCTACTCCGCTGGTGCACCCCGCCCGGCCGCAGTTGGCAAGTGCGGGTGCCCAAAGGCACCGCCCAGACCTTCCAACTCGCTTACGCCCAGGTGCCGCCCTCCCAGCGGGTCACCTTCCGCCGCCACGTCATCCGCCAGGGCGAGACCCTTTCCGAGATCGCGGCCGGCTACCGCACCGGGGTGGGTGCGATCATGCAGGTGAACGGGATCCGCAACCCCCGCACCATCCGCACCGGCCAGTCCCTGATCATCCCCACGCCCATCGGCTTCGCGCCGGCGGTGGTGGCCTCGGCGCCGCGCCCCACTCCGAAAAAATCGCCCGCCCCGCCGCCGGTTACGAAAAATCCGCCGCCGGGGACCAAGAAGGTGGTTTACACCATTCAATCCGGCGACACGCTGTGGGCCATTTCCCTGGCTTATGACGTGACCGTGGCCCAACTCAAGAGCTGGAACGGGATCCGCAACCATTACGAGCTCAAGCCGGGGGACACGGTCATGGTTTACACCACCCAGTCCGAGCCGCTCGTCCTGGCCTCGAATCCTCCGGCCACCCCTCCACAGAACAGCTCCTCCATCACCTACACCGTGCGCCGGGGCGATAACCTCTGGACCATTGCCCAGCGCTTCCGGCTCCGGATCGAGGACATCCAGGTCTGGAACTCGCTCGAGCGCGACCACATCCTCCAACCCGGCGACCGCCTCCAGCTCTTCGTGCCCAAGGAAAATTGAACTCAATTAGTGGTGTAAATTTGAAAAAAGGCGCTAAATCTTGTATGCTAGTAAAAAAGAAACCAGATAAAGCTGATAAAGCTTGAAACCTTGATACTAGATGTGGTATCAAAAGAGGTGAGCGTTGGCTAAAGCGGAGAAGATTCTAGAGGACTGGAAAAGACAGATACCTTCTGAAGCTCGGTGGGAAGAGGTTCGGCTGGTTTTGGACGAGTATTTTTCAGGCTGGAGATATGGAAGCCAAAAATCTCATGTTGTCGTCTATCATACAAAAATGGTGGAGTTGATTAAGGAAAAAGGCTTTCTAAATCAATTGCAACCCTTCAACTATTTGGGGGAATTTACAGTAGTAGTTAAGAAGCACAAAGTGAAGGGTGTCTATGTTCAAAGCATTCTCAAAGCCTTGGAAATTTTGGAGGTGATGAGGTGGATTCGATGAAAAAGACTCTTGCTTATTATATGGAGTTGCCCTATGAGGTAATGCTTCGTAAACTTCGTCCCGAAGAGGGGGGAGGATTCCTGGCCTGCATCCCCCTGCTCGGAGAAAATCGTTGCGTTGGTGATGGTGAAACTCCTCAAGGGGCCTTAAAAGATTTGGAAGAGGTAAAGAAGGATCTTTTTGCTGATTATCTTAAGAGAGGAGAAATGATACCAGAACCGGCAAAGCCAGACGAGAAATTCAGCGGAAAGTTACTCCTTCGGATTCCTAAAATTCTTCATTGCCAACTTAGTCAAGCCGCTAAGGAAAACGAAACGAGTCTAAACTCATATATCACCTACCTTCTTTCGAGTAACCACGCCTCTGAGCGGATGACTCAGCAATTTGATTTCATTTGTGGTGCCATTCACAAACTTTGGAAATGGCCGGTTATCAGTCCGGAAGATGAGACTGAGGAAAGCTACTCTAACCAGCCCTATCTTACCCATTAAGGAAGATCAATGAATCAAGAAACTTCTCAGATATCCAATGAGCTGTATATTCAATTGTTGCAAGGTATCGAATTGGAGCATATCTTGCTGGTTCAAAGCAATTCAAAGTTTTTTCCCAACAAAAAGGGCGAACCAGGCAATATCATTTTACAAGAGAATAAAAAATGCCAGATTGCACCGGACAAAAAAAAGTTCAATGTTTTCCATGAATTCGAGGTCATAGGTAGCGTCAAAATTGATGAAAAGCTTGAAAAAATGTTTGAAATTAAGGGGACTCTCTTGTTTGACTTTTCTTCCAGAGAAGAAGTTTCTGAAGGCTTCCTAGACCTCTTCCTCAAGAGAAATTTTGGGATATTCTCTATACCTTATATCAGGGAATATATACAGAGTGCTGCATCAAGAATGGGGATACCTCAGCTAATCATGCCTTTAGTAAAACCCCAGATCATCCAGCCAAATAAATGAATGCTTGATGTATCTTCATGTCACAAAGCACATCGTCGGTCTCTTGCAGGTTAACTGCTACCTGGTCTGGCCGGAAGGCTCGCGCGAAGCCGCGGTGATTGACCCGGGCGGCCGCGGCCGCAAGCTCCTCGAGTCCTTACACGAGAAAAACCTCGAACTCCGCTACATCTTCCACACCCACGGCCACTGGGACCACACCGGCGCCTCCCCTTTCCTGTATCGGCAGACCTCCGCGCCCACTTACATGCACCCGGCCGACCACAACCCCCGCTCGCTCCTCAGCCGCCTCTTCCGCAAGGGGCATCCCTCGCTCCTGCCGCTCGCCGACGGCCAGACGGTCCCCCTCGGACCTCTCCTCTTCAAGGCCATCCATACTCCCGGCCACTCGCCCGGCAGCGTCTGCCTGCTCATCGCCGACGCGCTCTTCACCGGCGATCTCCTCTTTGCCGGCGGCGTGGGCCGCTTCGACCTCAAGGGCGGCAGCTTCCGGGAACTGATCAAGTCGCTCCGCGAGCGCCTGGCTCCGCTCCCGGATCAGCTCCGGGTGTTCCCCGGCCACGGTCCAGAAACCACGCTCGGCCACGAACGGGCGACCAATTCCCTGTTCCGGTCCAAATCCCGGCCCGAGGCAGACCGGTCATGAAAGTCGGTGTCATCGCCGACACCCACGGATTCCTCCATCCCCAAGTGCCCGAGGTGTTCCAGGGGGTTGACCGGATCCTCCACGCCGGCGACGTGGGCGGCCGCGAGGTCTTCCAAAAGCTCCACCTGATCGCGCCGGTGATCGGGGTGCGGGGCAATTACGACCAGGAGCTGGCCGGCCACCTGCTCCCGGACCCCTCCCTGATTGACCTGGACGGTATCCCCACCCTGCTCACCCACCGCTTAATCGCTTTTGAATGGAGCAGCGGCAAGGAAGAATTTGCCCGCGCCGTTCGCCAGTTTGCCGGCCACCCCAAACTCATCATCTTCGGCCACACCCACTTTCCGGTGGCCGAGGAGGTGAATGGCCTGTATTTCCTGAATCCGGGTTATTGCGGCCCGGACCCGCTGGAATGGGAACCCTCGGTGGGAATTCTTGACCTGCAGGAGGGCGAGGTTTCGGGCAAGATCATTAGCTTGAAAAACAGGTCGTAGGTCGGGACAAGAAAAAAATTTTCCTCTTTTCCCTGCCTACTACCTGCTCTATACTGAAGTTATGAGGATTTTGTTCGTATCCACCAACCGCTCGCGCGAGATCATGCCGCCCATGCCCCTGGGCATCGCCAGCCTGGTCCCTTACCTGGACCCCAAACGCCACCCTTACCAGGTCCTGGACCTGATGTTTGAGGACAAGCCGCTGCCGGCGCTGCGCCAGGCTCTCCGCGATTTCGAGCCCGAGGCGGTGGCCTTCTCGATCCGCAACCTGGAAAACCAGCTCTGGATCAAGCCCGAGTATTACCTGCCCGAGATCAAGGGCCTGGTGGACCAGGTGCGCCAGGACAGCCCGGCCAAGGTCCTGATCGGCGGCGCGGCCATCGGAGTGCTGCCGGAGGACATTTTTCGTTACCTGGAAGCGGACGCGGGTATTGCCGGCGAGGCGGAGGAAGTGATCGCGCCCTTGCTCGACGGCCTGGAGGCCGGCCGGGTCCCGCTGCATCTCCCCGGGCTCTTGCTCAAGACCCGCTCGGGCTGCGCCATCAAAGAGCCGGCGCGAATACCCGACCTGGACCGCCTGATTATGCCTGATCGGCGCTGCCTGCGTCTGGAAGATTACCGCAAGGCCGGGAGCGGGCCCAACCTGGTGAGCAAGCGCGGCTGCGCCTTCAACTGCATCTTTTGCGACACCCCGGTCAGCGAGGGCGGCCGGGTCCGCGCCAAAAGCCCGAACCGCGTGGCCGACGAGGTTGGCAGCCTGCTCGAGCTCGGCTTTGAAGACTGTTTCATCACCGACCCCATCTTCAACTATCCGGCGGGTTACGCCGAGGCCGTGGCCCGCGAGTTCATCCGACGCGGCTTTATCACCAAATGGTCCGCCACTCTTCACCCGCGCCACCTCTCCTTCGAACAGCTTGACCTGCTCAAAAAAGGCGGGCTCTCGCTGGTCCTGCTCGGCTCGGACCACGCCTCCGCGGACATGCTCGAAACCTATAATAAGCAAATCACCCCCGATGAGCTGACCAAAGCGGATGAGCTCTTGCAGAAGGTGCAGATCCCCTATTTCCTGAGCCTGCTCTTCGGCGGGCCGGGCGAAACGAAAAAAACCATAGCACAAGCCCTCGAACTGGCCGCCTCCTTGCACCCGCGGCTGCTCACCATCCGCCTCGGCATCCGCATCTACCCCGGCACCCCGCTCCAGCGCATGGCAGTGGCCGAGGGCCGGCTCAAGCCCCGGGCCGACCTGCTCAAGCCGGTTTTCTACCTGGCCTCGGGCGCTGAAGATTGGATCGTGGACCTGGCGAAAAAGGCCGCGGCTCCGCACCCGAACTGGATCATTTCCGGCCTCCAGAAAAGGCCGTAGCCAAACCGGCATTTTTGGCCTAAAAAAAATTGCCTTGCCTTTGCTCTTATGCTAGGCTTGAATCATGTTTTCCACCCGCCGCACGTTTTTGAAGCAGGCTTTTTTCACCGCGGCGCCGGCGGTGCTGGGACCGCGAAAGCTCTTGGCCCGGCCGCGGCCGGCCGATGGCGAGATGCCGGCCCTGGTCTATCTGACGCCGGACGAGTATCGCACCATTAACCGCTGGACGCGGGAGATCATCCCCACGGAGCTGGTGCTTTCCGGCGAAGTGGACGTGGCCAAGAATATTGATACCTTTATTTACGAGAACCCCTCGCCCGACTGGGTGACCATGCTCCGCTATTTGCGGCTGGTGCGGTTCGCGGAAAAGCTTCAGCCGATGCTCAAGCCGTTCATGCCCGGGATTGAGGACGATCTTCTCTCGTTGAAGCGGGTGATTTGCTTTTTAGGCTATTATTCGGACGCCAACGGCGAGGCGGACCTGGCGCCGGAGCAACGAAAGATCTGGCCTTCGATCGGCTACTCCGGACCGAAGCCCGATGACTTTTTTCCGCCGGACCGCGAGATCCAACTCGACCCTTCCACCCTCCCCGACCGCCTCGGCTGATCTTTTCTGGGGTTTCACCCCAGGCTATCAAAGGCCGCCCCTTCGGGGCTGATCGGTTTGGCCGGTTAATCTCTCAATTCTATTCCTCCCTGTCTGCTGCCTACTGCCGGCTGTCTCCTCTCTTAATGGGCCTGCCAGCGCTTGAGCAGGCGGCGGAAGTTGGAGCGATCCAGATGGGAGAGCCGGGCCGCGCGGGCGATGTTGCCGGAGGTCTTGAGGAGCATTCCGCTCAGGTAGCGCTGGTGGAAAAAGGCCTGGGCACGCTCTTTGGCCTGGACATAGGGAAGAATGAGGAGTGGGGCTTCCGGGTTGGGGGGCAGGAGGATGCTGCTTTCTCCCAGCGCGATTTGCGCGGGCAGATCCTGCAAGCGGATAGTGACCTCCGCGGCTAGGATCACGGCCCGCTCGATGGTGTTCTCCAACTCCCGCACGTTGCCGGGCCAGAGGAACGCCTGGAGGCAGGCGAGCGCTTCCGGCAGGATCCGGGTCACGGGTTTTCCGAACTTGGCCGCGGCCAGAGCCAGGAAATGGCGGGCGAGCAAGGGGATGTCGCCGGCGCGCTCGCGCAGGGGCGGGACCTGGATCGGCACCACGTGGAGCCGGTAAAAGAGGTCTTGCCGGAAAGCGCCTTGGCGCACTGCGGTTTCCAGGTCATGGTTGCTGGCGGCGATGACGCGGACGTTGACCTTGGCGGTGCGGTTGGATCCGACCCGCTTGACTTCGCCCACCTCGATCACCCGGAGCAGTTTCACCTGGGAGTAAGTAGAGATATCGCCGATTTCGTCGAGGAAGATGGTGCCCTGGTCCGCGGACTCGAACAGGCCCACGTGCTGTTGGATAGCGCCGGTGAAGGCGCCTTTTTCGTGGCCGAAGAACTCGCTTTCGAACAGGGTCTCGATGGCCGCGCAGTTGACCACCACAAAGGCCCGGAGGCGCCGGGAAGAGAGCTGATGGACCGCATGGGCCACCAGTTCCTTGCCGGTGCCGCTTTCGCCCTGAATCAGGACCGGGCTTTGGGTGGGGGCCACCCGTTCGATCAGGCGGAACAGGTCCTGCATGACCGGGCTTTGGCCCACGATGCCAGCCAGGGCAGGTTCCGGGAGTTCCCGGGCCCGGTGCATCCGGTGGCGGGCCAGGGCCCGGCTCACCGCCTGCTGGACCTTCTCGATGTCCTCGAACGGCTTGGCCAGGAAGTCAAAGGCGCCGGACTTGATCGCCTGCACCGCCTCGGGCAAGGTGGCGTAGCCGCTCATCATGATCACTTCCAGCTCGGGATCGCGGTGCTTGAGGATGGGCAGAGCCTCGAGCCCGCTCATGCCCGGCATGCGCACGTCGGCCAGGACCACGTCCACCGCCTCTTCTCCCACCACCTGCAATGCGCCGGGTGCATTGTCCACCGGGATGACTCGGTGGCCGGCGTTGCGGAGGATCCGCTCACAGGCGGAGAGCATCAGCGGCTCATCATCCAGCACCAGCACCGTGCCGGGCCGGGAGGGAGCCAGGGGCCGCCCGTCGAATTCAGCGCTTGGCACTGCTCTCGGCTTCTTGACCGTTGCCATGGCCGCGCAAGTGCTCCAACTGTTCTTCCAGGTCCCGGATCAGTTGGCGGTTGGACAGCCGTATATGCTGGAGCTTGAGCGCTTTTTGCACGGAATGAAGCAACTCCTCCTGGTCCCAGGGCTTGGTGAAAAACCGGAAGACATCGCCCTGGTTGATGGCCTGAATCGCGGTGCTCATGTCGCCGTGGCCGGTGAGCATGATCCGGATGGTATCCGGGTAGCGCTCGCGGACCAGGCGCAGGAAATCCAGACCGTCCATGCCCGGCATCCGGTAATCGGTGATGACCAGAGCCACCGGCTCGGTCACCAGCAGCTTGAGAGCCTCGGCCGCGTTTTCCGCCTCTAACACCTCCACCGGCTCCGCGCGTAAGACCCGGCCCAACGCTTTGCGGATCAAGGCCTCATCGTCCACAATCAATAGTTTTGCTTTTTCCATGTTTATCCTTTTATTTGGAGTTGACATCTATCTTATCGAAAAATTTTTGCTCTTCTTGAGGAAAAAGCTTGACAAAGCTCATCCAATCTACTATTCAAGGAAAGCGAATTGCACAATCTGTTCAAAAAAGTGGACAGTTCGGAGGCAGCGTGGGCTCGCTCGAGGTCTTAGTTGTAGATGATGAGCCTCAAATTCGTCGAGTTTTGGCCAGGTTACTCACGCGATTAGAATGCCATCCCCACAAGGCGGCAACCGGGGAAGAGGCCTTGTCTTGGCTGGGCGGCCACGCGGCCGACCTGTTGCTTTTGGATTTGCGGATGCCGGGCAAAAGCGGAATGGCGGTCCTGGAAGAGGTCCGCGGCCGCTGGCTGGACCTGCCGGTGGTCATTATCACGGCCTATGGGTCTCTGGAAAGCGGGATCGCGGCCATGAAGGCCGGAGCCATTGACTACATCCAGAAGCCCTTTGATGCGGAGCAAATCCGGCTGGTGGTGGAGCGGACCCGGGAACGCAAGCGGCTCCTGGAAGAAAACCGCCGGCTGAGCTCGGCTGATTCGGAGAAGGGCCCGCTGGCCGGGATCGTGGGCGACCATCCGGCCATGCGCGAGCTGCAGCGCCTGATCGGGCAAGTGGCCGGGGTGCCGAGCACGGTCTTGATCACCGGCGAGACCGGGACCGGCAAGGAATTGGCGGCGCGCACCATCCACCAACTCAGCCCCCGTCAGGGAAAGCCCTTCGTGGTGGTCAACTGTGCCGCCATCCCCCATACTTTGATGGAAAGCCAGTTTTTCGGCTATGTGCGCGGGGCCTTTACCGGCGCAGTGGAACCGCGCAAGGGCTATTTCGAGGAAGCCGACACCGGGACCATCTTCCTGGATGAAATCGGCGAGTTGGACCTGGAGCTGCAAAGCAAGATCTTGCGCGTGCTTCAGGAAGGCGAGTTCATGCGGGTGGGGGAAGCCCGGCCCACCCTGGTGGATGTGCGGGTGATCGCGGCGACCAATCAGAACCTCAAGGAGGAAGTGGCAAAGAAACAGTTCCGGGAAGACCTTTATTACCGGTTGAGCGTGCTGCCCCTGCATCTGCCGGCGCTGCGCGACCGGATCCAGGATCTGCCCCTGCTCGTCGCGCACCTCTTGCCCCGGCTGTGCCGCAAGACCGGCAAGAAGATACAGGAAATTGATCCCGAATACATGGAGCGCCTCGGTCATCATGCGTTTCCGGGTAATGTCCGCGAGCTGGAAAATATCCTGGAGCGCTCCCTGGTCCTCAACCCTGCTTCCAAGCTGCTCGTTTCTTCCCTTCCCCCGGAAATCCGGACAGATGCTGCGGTGGCCCAAGTGCCCCTCAACCTGGGCCTCTCTTTGCGCCAGGCCAAAGTGCTGGCCACCGAGGCCGTGGAAAGCAAACTCATCGCCAAGACCCTGGAAGAAAGCCAATACAACTTTACCCTGGCCGCCCGCCAGCTCCGGATCTCCCGCTCGGCCCTTTATTACAAGGTCAAGAAATACAGCATCCCGCTGCGCTATCCGCGGCCCTCTTGATCCGTCCATTTTGGTGGACAGTTGCTGATCCTATATTTGTAGGACTTTTTCAAACCCCCTATAATTCCTACCATTTTTTCAGGAGGGCCGTTCGAAAATCCCCGGCATAGATCTTGCTTAACCAAATCTATCATCTTTAGGCCCGCAATTTATTTATCCAAAAGGAAAAAAATAATGGCCATGCCACATATTTTAGTAGTGGACGACGAACCTCTGGGCTTAGCCTACTTGCAGCGGGTCCTGAGCGCGGAAGGCTGGGAGGTGGAAGGCGCATCCTCGGGCGAACAAGCGGTGGAGACCTATCGGGGACGTGATTTTGATCTGGTGCTGACCGACTACCGGCTGCCGGGTCGGGACGGGCTCCAGGTCCTGGAAGACATCCGGGCCATCCGGGCCGAAGTCCGGGTGATCCTGTTCAGCGCTTTCCTGGACGATGATCTGGACCGCGAGGCCCGGCGCCAGGGGGTGGACCGTCTGCTGTGCAAGCCCTTTCGCCGCAAGGTCCTTATTGCCATGGTGCAGGAAGCTCTGGCCGAGGCCGCCCGGGCCGCGAAATGGTCTCTCCATTTCGGCATGGTCGGCGAGAGCGAAATGATGCACACGCTTTATCAAAAGATACCCCGGGTGGCGGAATCGGACACCACGGTTCTGATTACCGGCGCGAGCGGCACCGGCAAGGAACTGGTCGCCCAGGCCATCCACAGCCAGAGCCGGCGGCGGGGAAAACCCTTGGTCGCCCTGAACTGCGGGGCCATTCCGGAAGGGTTGATGGAGAGCGAGCTCTTCGGCCACCTGCGCGGCGCTTTTACCGGCGCCATTCTGGACCACGCGGGCCGGGTGGAACAGGCCGATGGCGGCACTCTTTTTTTGGACGAGATCGGGGACTTGAGCCTGACCTTGCAGGTCAAGATCCTGCGCCTGCTCCAGGAACGCGAATATTATCCGGTCGGCTCGGCCCAGAGCCGGAAAGCCAACGTCCGGATCGTGACGGCGACCAACCATAACCTGGAAGAGTTGGTCGCGGCCGGCCGGTTTCGGGAAGACCTGTTCTATCGCTTGAACGTGATTCCGCTACACGTTCCCGCCATGCGCGAGAAGCCGGCGGACATCCTCTTGCTCGCCCAGTATTTTCTGGAAAAACTGAACCGCCTGCACCACAGCCGGCTGGAAGGTTTTAGCCCGGAAGCTTTAGCCTGCTTGCAAGGCTATCCCTGGCCGGGCAATGTCCGGGAACTGGAGAACCTGATCGCCCGCCTGGCCATCCTCAAAGGCGAAGGTGATATCCGGAAAGCGGATTTACCCGCGGTGTTGCAAGGTCCTGCTCTGCATGCCCTTGGTCTTCAGACTGCCGCGTTGCCCGCGGCCGGCGCGATCAATTTCCGGGAAGAAGTGGACCGCTTCGAACATCAGCTCCTGCTCCAGGCCTTGCAACAGTCGAATTGGAACAAGAACAAGGCCGCGGAGTTGCTAAAGATCAACCGGACCACTTTGGTGGAAAAACTCAAGCGCAAAAAAATATCGCGGCCGGTGGCGGCCCCGACCCTGCCCTTCCCGCCGCCGCGTTTGGTCAACCCTTCCTCGAATTCGTAGGGGCACGGCATTGCGCCCCTACCAGGCCACAGCCACGGCTTTGCCTAACGCACCTTAAAGAAAAGGGCAATTGCTTAAAAATTAAGGTGATAAATTCTTAGCCGGAGATTTAGGATCGGGACTTTGCCTTGACTTGATTCACTGAAAAAATCAGAATTCTAAAGTAGTGCTCGGTCAAACGATAAATGTGGAATAAATTCTTGGTAGGGGCGGGGCTTGCCCCGCCCTGATCCTGGGCACGGCAAGCCGTGCCCCTACATTCCCATTCCGCAAATTTGCCTTGACAGAGCACTAGAAAGAAAATGGACCGGAGAAAATTCCTGCAGCAATCGGCGCTGGCCGCAACCGGCCCGGCCCTTTCGCCGCGCCGTCTCTTGACAAAGCCGCGACCGTGGCTCAGACTTAAAAGCAGCTTCCGCGAATGCAAGATCCAATAAAGGAGGGACGGTGATGGCGCTCTATTTGCTCATTCTTCTCAGTGTTCTTTTTGTGGCGACCCACTTCGCCCTTTCCCACGGCCGCCTTCGGGAAGGCCTGAAGGAAAAGTTGGGGCAACTGCCGTTCCTGGCCGTCTATTCTTTGGTCAGCATCGCCACCCTGGGCGGCGCCATCCTGGTCTTTGCCTATCATCGGCACGAGGGCGCTTGGCTCTGGTCCACTCCCGGCTGGCTCTACCCGCCCATCTATCTCCTCATGCTCATCGCTTTCCTCTTCCTCGCGCTCTCCCTCGCCAACCCCTCCCCGGCCAGCCTCATACCCGCGGCGATGGAACCGCGCGGCATCCTCCGCATCACCCGCCACCCCATGGACATGGGACTCGCCGCTTTTGCCCTGGCCCATGTCATCGCCAACGGCTTTCTGGGTGACGTGGTCTTTTTCGGCTCCATCTTTGTGGTGGGATTCTTGGGCGTCTATCACCAGGACCGCCGCAAGGCGCGGGAAAAGGGAGAAGCCTATCGGGCCTTACAGGAGAAGACCTCCATCTTCCCCTTTGCCGCCATTATCCGGGGCAAGACCACCCTCGAGCCCGGCCAGTTCAGCCTGCCCTTGATCCTGATTGCGGTCATAGCTTTCCTGGTCGTGCTCTTCCTCCATCAGCGCTTGTTCGGAGTCGCGCCCTCACCCTAACCCTCTCCCCGCGGGAGAGGGTCGAGCTGCTGTCGGTGGGAGCTTTACCTCGGGATAATCGGCAAAGTGATGTGCGAGGGACGCTCCCAATCGTGATAGATGGTCTGATTCGCGACCACCGCCTTGGTCGCGCCCGGCACCGGCTCGCCGGTATTGAGGTTGCGGTTGAAGCGAGGAAAGTTACTGCTCGACACCTCCACCCGGAGGCGGTGCCCGGCCTTGAACACATTGGACGTGGCCCATAAATCCAGCTCATATTTTTCCACTGCTCCGGGCGTCAG
>MGQK01000003.1 GCA_001797815.1 Deltaproteobacteria bacterium RBG_13_61_14
GATTTTTCCTTTGAGTCGAAAAAACTTTCCGCTTCCGCCGTGATCCGCCGCAGCTCATTCTCCAGCTCTTGGCGCTTGGCTTCCAGAACCCGGTCATCGGCGTCGGCCGGCACAGAGACCGCCTTTCCCACCTGGCAGATGGCGCGGGCAAAGGGGTGGGGGATGATAAAGCGGTCCCAGCTATTCAGGCGCGTAACCGGATCGCAATTCCTCCGGGAAACGCCCCATTAAGTATAGTGTCCCTGAAGCAGGGATCAAGAATAGCGGCTTTCGGCCTCCGCGGTGATTCGCTTGAGTTCGTTTTCCGCTTCCACCCGTTTGGCTTCGATGGTGGCCTCATCGGCGTCGGCCGGGACCCAGATGGCTTTGCCGATGATGAAAATGGCGCGGGCAAAGGGATGGGGAATGACCATCCGGTCCCAACTGCGAAGCCGGGTGACTTTGTCGGCGTAGCAAGAAAACGGAACAATGGGGTAACCGGTGCCGGCGGCCATCCGCACCGCCCCGGGCTTCATCTCCTCGGCCGGGCCGCGCGGACCGTCCACCGTCAAGCACAGGCAATGGCCCTGCCGGCCGGAAGCGATCATCTCCTCCTGACCCTCCTTGCCGCCCCGGGAGCTGGAACCATAAATAGGCGTGAAACCGTATTGCGCAAGCAGGGCGCCGGCGAAGCGGCCGTCAAAGGACTGGCTGACCAGCACCGAGATGGGCCGGTAGCACACCCAATGGTAATGGCGGGGCAGGATAATGGAGCGGCTGTGCCAGCAGACTCCGACAAATTGCTTTCCAGCGCGCAGGCGCTCCTGCAATTCCTCGTGGCCCTTAAATTCCTTGCGTAAACTCCAAAACAGCAACGTGGTGACCAGCCAGGCCACCGGCGGCAACAGCGTCAGCATCAGCCATTGTTTGATTTTCTTGCCCAACGCTGCCTCAATCTTTCGGATACATCGCGTCAATCTCGCCCTTGAACTTCTGCTCGATGATCCGCCGCTTGAGCTTCTGGGTGGGGGTCAGCTCGCCGGTGGCCTCGGAGAAAGGCGCGGTCATCACCGAGAACTTCTTGATCTGTTCATACTTGGCCAGCCGCTGGTTCACTTCCGCCACGTGTTTTTCCATCAGCGCTTTGACCTTGGGATGGTCCACCAACTCGCGCCGGTCCTGGTAGGCGATCCCCTGCTCCTTGGCCCAGGCCTCCAGCGCCCCGAACTCGGGCACTACCAGCGCGGTCACGAACTTGCGGCCGTCGCCCACCACCGCCACCTGCTCGATGAAGCGGTCGGTGTTGAACTCGTTCTCGATCGGCTGGGGCGCGATGTTCTTGCCCGCGCTGGTGATGATCAGCTCCTTCTTGCGGTCGGTGATGGTCAAAAAACCCTCTTCGTCAATCTTCCCGATATCCCCGGTGCGGAAAAAGCCGTCCGCAGTCATGGCCTCGGCCGTGGCTTGCGGATTATTGCAATAGCCTTTCATGACCTGCGGGCCTTTGATCAGGATTTCGCCGTCCACGTCAATCCGTTGTTCCACGCCGGGGAAGGGCTTGCCCACCGTGCCCAGCTTATGAAAACGCGGGGTGTTGACGTGGGTGGTGGGCGCGGTCTCGGTCAGGCCGAAGCCCTGGTAGAGGTCAATCCCCATGGAGCCGAAGAAGAGGATCAGCTCCGGGTTGATCGGGCCGCCGCCGGTGGAACACATCCGCAGCCGGTCCAGCCCGGCCTGCTTCTTGACCACGGCAAAGAGCCGGTTGGCCGCGGCCATCTTCAAATTCAGTCCGGTCGGCACGGGCTTGGCCTGGTCCCGCAGCAAATAGGCCTGCTTGCCCGCTGCCATGGCCCAGCCGAACAGGCGCTGCACCGCCGGCGGCCGGGTGCCCAGGATGGAGTTGATCTGGATGTAGAGCTTCTCCCACAAGCGGGGCACCGAGTTCATCACCGTGGGCCGGGCCGCGAGCAGGCCCTGCCGGATCTCCTCGGTCTCCAGCGAATCCAGCAGGAACATGGTCCCGGCCTGATATCCGGCGTTCATCAAGTCGGAAGTAAAACCATAAGAGTGGCACAGGGGCAGGTGGGCCATCCAGACATCGCGGGAAGTAAAGTTGAACTCCGGCGCGATCACCCGTTGGCAGACGATGTTCCGGTGGGTGAGCATCACGCCCTTGGGCCGGCCGGTGGTGCCCGAAGTGTAGATGATCGCGGCCACGTCCTCTTCCTTGGTCCGCTGGATTCTCTCGTCCAGCTCGGCTTCAGGAAAAGGATGCTCGGCCCCCAGCGCGCAGACTTCCTCGAACGAGGAGACCATGGGGTCGGGGTGCTCGCCGATCGGGTCCATCACCACGATCCGGGAGAGGTTGGGCAGCCGCTCCCGCACCGACAGCACTTTCTTCAGGTGCTCGTCCGATCCCACCACCACCGCCCGCGCCCCGGAGTCGTGCAGGATCCACCACACGTCGTCGGGCTTGCTCGACGGGTAGATGGGCACGAACGTCCCGCCCAGAATCCCGGCCATGGTCGCGGCGATCCAGCGGGGCCGGTTGGGCGAGAACACCGCCAGCCGGTCGCCCTCCTGGCCGCCCAGGGCCCGCAAACCCTGGGCCAAGTTGCGGGTGAGCGCATCCATCTCTCCCCAGGTCAGGCCGTGCCAGCCCTGGGTGCGCTTGCCCTGCAGGTAACGCGAGATCACGTAAACCTTATCGGGGAACTGCCGGGCCCGGTTGAGGGTGGTCGCCGAGATGGTGTTCTCATCATACAACTTGACTGAATTCACTTCTTTTTCCTCCTTGAACAAGGCATCCCCCCGCCGGACGCCGAAAGAATCTCGATCAACTCATCCAGGCGGGAAATGCAATAATCCGCCGGCAGGTCCGGCGCCGCTGGCTTGCCGTTCTGGAGATAGGCGCATTTCGCGCCCGCGGCCCGGCCCGCGAAGACGTCGTCCTGGTAGTCGCCCACCATCAGCACTTCCGCGGGTTTCAACGCCCAGTGCCGGCAAATGTGCAGGACCGGCTCGGGCGAGGGCTTGACCGGGAGACCCGAGTCGCGGCCGATCACCGGGTCGCAGCGGAGGCCCAGGCGCTCGAGGGTGCGCCGGGCATTCGCCGAGGCGTTGCGGGTGACCACCGCCCGAGGCATCCGTTCCTGCTCCAGGTAGGCGAAGAGCGCCGCGCCGCCTTCGTTCAACTCCGCGATTTGGCAGGCCCGTTCTTCATGCCGGCAGAGAATCGCCCAAGCCCGTTCCTGCTCGACCCCGCAAAGGGTTTCGATCCGGGCCAACAGGTGAGGCGGGCCCAGGGGAAAGCCGATCTCTTGGCGGATGGCAATAAAATCCAGGACCGGCCGGGTGAGGGTTCCGTCCAGGTCAAAGATCACGCCGCGGATCATGACGCGTTCAGCATATCCAATCCGCGGGCGGTTGGCAAGCGAGCGGGAAAAGTTGCGGGTGAGGCTTTCGGCCGTGAGCTCAGCCGAACGGGCACCCGCACCACTCCGGGTGAAAGCTGATCTTTGCAAGTTGGACCAGTTGGGATATAGTCATTTTAATTGGGGCATGGGGTGAATGGAGGAGGAGGGGATTCCATGAGCGATACCGTCAAGGGCAAATACTGGGAGGATTTTGAGATCGGGATGCGGTTCGTGACCCGCAGCCGCACGGTGACCGAGGCGGACATCGTCAATTTCGCCGGCCTCTCCGGGGATTGGAACCCGCTGCACGTGGACGTGGAACACGCGAAACAGGGACCGTTCGGCGAGCGCATCGCCCACGGCATGCTCGGGCTGACCATCGCCTCCGGGCTGATGCAGTCGCTCGAGCTTTACCCCGACACTCTGGTCGCCTTCCTCGGCCTCAACTGGCAATTCCGGGCTCCGATCAAGATCGGCGACACCATCCGGGTGGAACAGGTGATCGCGGAAAAGCGCGAGACCAAAAACCCGGAGCGCGGCATCCTCACCATCGCCACCAAGGTCTTGAACCAGCGCGACGAGGTGGTTCAGGAAGGCGACCGCCAGATCATGCTCCGGCGCCGGCCGGTGGTCGCCGGCAACCCAAGGACCTGATGTAAAGGAGGAGGGACATGCCGTCCTTGCATCCGAAAGCGGAAGCGTTGCTTCAAAAATTCAGCCACGAGCTGGAGCTGAAGCTCTTGGGCCAGCTCCGCAGCGTGGTGCTTTACGGCTCCGCCGCGGCCGGGACCTATGTTCCGGGCCAGTCGGACCTCAACTTCCTGATTGAGGTGGAGAAGGTGAGCGTCCAGGTGCTGGATGACCTGGCCCGGTTGGTCCAGCGCTATGCCGGCCAGGGTATCACCGCGCCCCTGGTGGTGGACCCCGAATACCTGCGCCGCTCGGCGGACGTGTTCGCCATCGAGTTCTCGGAGATGAAGGCCTATCATCGCGTGCTTTTTGGCTCGGACCCGCTTGAGGCAATTGAGATCAAACCCGAATATTTGCGGCTGCAGGCCGAGTCCGAGCTGAAGCAGAAACTCCTGCTGCTCCGCCGCCTCTACTTGACCGCGGCCGGCCACGGCAAAGACGAGGACCGGCTGTTGTTTCAATCCTTCAAGTCCTTCCTGGTCGTGACCCGGGCCTTGCTCCGGCATCTGGGCGAAGACCAGCTCTTGATCCCGCATGGCCAGTTGCTCGCCAAGATCGAGGCGCGGCTTCAGATCAAGCTGCCCAGTTTTCATCGGCTGGCCGAGGCCCGGGGCGGACCGCTGAAGCTGAAAGGGGATGAGCGGAAGCAACTGATCCGCGATTACCTGGAAGAGGTCGCGGATCTGGCCCGGGCGGTGGACCGGATGGGAGAGCCATCGTCATGATGCGTGCCTGGCGATTCTCGATTCTGGCAACCCTGGTCGGGATCAGCTTTTCGCCGGCGGCCCGGACCCAGGTGCCGCGCTACCAGGGCTGGGTCTCGGATTATGCGCGCGTGCTGGACGCGTCAAGCAAAGCTCATCTCTTCGCGCTGATCCAGGAGCTGAAGGACAAGACCGGCGCGGAGATCGCGGTGCTGACGGTGGACACGACCGGAGGGGAGGACATCGGCGATTATGCCCTGGCCGTGGCCGAGGAGTGGAAGCCGGGAGAGAAAGACAAGGATAACGGGGTGGTGTTTGTCAGCGCGGTCCAGGATCGCAAGATGTATATCCTGGTCGGCTATGGCCTGGAGGGAATTCTCCCGGACGGCAAGGTGGGCGGGATTGAAGATCAATATGTGATCCCGGCCTTTAAACGGGGGGACTACGGAGGCGGGATTCGGGCCGGGGTTTCGGCTTTGGCGGAGGTGATTGCGGAAGATGCCGGAGTGTCTCTCAATCAAGCGCCCCGATCTCCTCTGCGGCCAGATCGCGGACCGAACCTTAATCTCGGCCACTTTCTTCTTATCTTGATCGTTTTTCTTTTCCTCGGCCGACTCTTGTTTGTGCCTTTCTGGGGATGGGGCAGACCCGGCCGGCGATACTTCGGTTCTTCAGGGGGCTTCGGGGGCTTTGGCGGAGGCGGCTTTGGGGGCGGCGGGTTCGGAGGTTTTGGCGGCGGCGGTTTTGGCGGCGGCGGGGCCGGGAGGGGGTGGTAGCCAGTCTCAAAGGCATGAGGCGGAAGAATTTTAGATTTTGGATTTTTGATTTTAGATTACCCCGAACCTTATAATCCAAAATCCAAAATCTAAAATCCAAAATTACTGTTCCCTGCCTCTTGCCTCAAGCCTTTTTTGTTCACGTTCACGGAATTAAAGCAGGCAAAAAAAGCCCTGCGCAGAGAGCGGGGGCTTTCCTTCCCAGATCCGGGAAAATCGGGTTAGAGAGACTCCTTGAAGCCGGGCGAGGGCCGGAAACCCACGGTCTTGCTGGCCTTGAGCCCGTCTGGGGGTTGCGGCCGATCCGGGCCTGGCGCGATTGCTTTTTTTGAGTTTGGCGCCAGCAAAGGGGGGTGGTTAAAGAGCATCGCGGCGTGTGCGAAAAATTTGGTGATTAGATGTCCCTGCCTTGAGGTAAAATCCTGCGCCGGCCGCGGTAGGGGTGACCGGCTGGTCGCCCCTACCCCCCGCGCGGCCATGGCAAGTCACCAAATTTGTCGCACACCCGGGGTTCATTCTTTTCTTGACAGGGTTCGGGGACTGTGCTATAGAATCACATCACATTGGTAAAACAGACCAAAGTTTTGATTTCGTTTGCGAAAGCAAGCGTTGCCATGAAGAAGGGCCGGCGCCAAAAACTTAGGCCTGAGGCATCGGACCTGGGTCAGCAATAGATCGGCAAAAGGGTGGGCACGAGTTAATCGTGTCCAGGGGGAGCCGCTTTCTTGGGATCAGAGCGACAAGCGGCTTGGTAACACGGAATTCAAAAGGAGGAAACAAAAATGAAAAAGGGAATGGTTTTGGCGTGCGCATTGGCTCTGGTCTTGGGGGTGATGATCGGGTGCGCGGGTGACGACGACGACGGCGGCGGCGCAGTAATAAATTCTGCTAGAGGGCATTACACCGACCCCGACATCGCAGGTGGGCTTCCTGCGGCTTCGACAATTACCATCACTGACTCAAACTTTCCGACTGATTGCGGCCCTCAGGAAGGGGATGCTGATATTGTAAGTGTTGATGTTTTGACGGAGACCCTCATTACAATCTCCGCCATTGATGGTGATGCGGGCGTAGATACTGAAACTTTTGTAGGGTCAAGATCACCTGCCGGCGCTGCGGACAGTGTTGTGGGAACCTGGCGGGGGTTTATAAACGTTGATGAACCCTGGACAATCATTTTGGAAGCGGACCTGGATATTATAGTCAGGACTCCTTGGGCGACTTGTCACTAATCCTGAGACGTTGGGCCGGATGAGCGGCGGACAAATCATTCAGGGCTGAGCTGAAGAGTCGGCAGCGGGCGGCGAGGGGGGCATCCCGCGTTTCGCGGGATCTTGGCCCTCATTAGGGCGCAAGGTTTATTGTGCCCCAAGCCCGCGACCGGGGAGCGGTCGCGGCCGCCATCTCTCCTGAAGCCTGAGGCCCCATGCCTCTTGATCTTGGCGGTTTCAGTGTCTCTGGGACACACCCCTCTGCCGCAGAGAGGGGGGTTCTTTTACGGCAAGCTTGACATTGATGGATAGACAAGCCGCGACCCCGCGGGAAAAGGGGGTCGCGGCTTTGTCGTTCCTGCTCAGGTTCCGGTTCAAGTCTAAAGAAGGTATGTCGTATGTCGTAGGTACGGAGGTCATGTGGGCAAAAAAAAGCCCTGCGGAAGAGCAGGGCTTTCCTTCCCAGATCTGGGAAAATCTGGTTACAGAGACTTCTTGAAGCTGGGCGAGGGCCGGAAACCCACGGTCTTGCTGGCCTTGATGTGAATTTCCTTGCCTGTCTGCGGGTTGCGGCCGAGCCGGGCCTTGCGCTGGCGGAGCTTGAAGGTCCCGAAGTCGGGAAGGGAGAGCGCCTTGTCCTTCTTGATCCCCTTCTTGAGGGCGGCAACTGCCGCCTCCAATGCATCCCCGGCCGCCTTCTTGGTCAACCCCGTTTCCTTGGCGATGGCTTCAATGATTTCTGCTTTGGTCATCTTTTTCTCCTTTCATCGTCGGTTGCTTCCGCTTCCACTACTGAAACCTTGGCCTTTATCTAAACCGAGGACCCTTGCTAAAATCCTCTATTTTCCGCGTTACAATAGCATAGTCCCCTGCTCGAGGTCAAGGAAAAAATGCATTTTCCCGAAAAAAATTTTTGGGGAAATTCAGGCCCCATGCGGATTTGAGCCAGGTGCGCGTTCAGCTTGATGCTTCTGCCCTAATCTCTTCCGGTCCGCCGCCGAGCCGGACCGCCATCGCACTCGCCTGCCTGCCGGTTTTATCACGATAAAGAGATACCACTTTTTTCATAAAGTTATCAAGGACTTCCGGTTGCAGCAGGCTGATCAGGCAGCCGCCCCAGCCGGCCCCGGCGATGCGGGTGCCCAGCACTCCGGGGAGGGAAGAAGCGATCCCATGGAGCCGGTCCAGCTCCGGGATCGAGATCTGGTAGTCATCGCGCGAGCTTTGGAACCCGGCCTCCATGATCCGGCCCAGGGCCGCCATATCGGCCCGGCTGAGGGCCGCGGCCGCTTCCCGGACCCGCCGATTCTCCGTGACCACGTGCCGGGCCCGGCGGAACAAGGTCTCCGGCATTAACGGGCCAATCGCCTCGAGATCTGCCTCGGTCACATCCCGCAGCGATTGCACTCGGGGCCGGTAGCGGCGGAAGTGCTCGGCCGCCTTTTGGCATTCGGCCACCCGGCCGGCATATTCCGAGGCCACCAACTCTCGGCCGACGCCGGAGTTGATCACCACCAGCGCCGCCTGGTCCGCGGGAAAAGGAAAGCGTTCGTATTCGAGGGAGCGGCAGTCCAGGAAGAGGGCGGTGTCGGGCCGGCCCATGATCACGGTGAACTGGTCGAGGATGCCGCAGGGCAGGCCCACGAAATCGGTTTCCGCGCGCCGGCAGAGGTGGATGGTCTCCCAGGCGGCCAGCGACTCCTTGAGCAGGTCGAGCACGGCCCGGGCGGTCACCGCCTCCAGCGCCGCGGAGCTGGAGAGGTTGCCCCCGACGGGGATGGTGCCGTGCACGGCCAGATCCAGGCCGGTGAGGGGGAAGCCCAGCTTGTTCAGTTCGTGGATGACACCCTTGGGATAGTTGGCCCAGCCGTGGGCCGGCTCGGGCCGGAGCTGCGGGAGCCGCGTCCGCACTTCCTGGTCCAGGTTCTGCGAATAGAAGTTGAGCTGGCCGTCCGGTCGGAGCCGGGCCGCGGCCACGATCTCGCGGTCCACCGCCCCGGCCAGGATCAGACCCAGGTTGTAATCGGTGTGCGACCCCATCAGGTCCACCCGGCCCGGCGCCCGAAAAAACCGGACCGGCTCGCCCGGGCCGAAGCGTTTCTCCAGTTCCTGCTCCAGCCGGTCGCAGCGGCCGCGGGTATCCTCGGGAAATATTTCTTTCATGACCGCCTTTCATTGTAGCACACCCTCTGGCCCGGTTTCTTGCCAAGCTCGCCCGCTTTTGCTATTTTGGATTTTAGATTTTGGATTTTGGATTGGCAATGCTGAGAAAATCCCAAATCCGAAATCCCAAATCAAAAATCTTCCCATGATTGACCTCCACATCCATACCACTGCCAGCTCGGACGGCCAGCACTCGCCCCGGGAAATTTTCGAGATGGCCCAGGCCCTCTCGCTCCGCGCCATCGCCTTTGCCGACCATAACTCCGCGGACAGCCTGGCCGAGGGCGAGCGCCTCTCCGCACAGTTCGGCATCGCCTTCGTGCCCGGGATCGAGTTCGATACCGCCTTCCGCGACCGCGACCTCCACTTGCTCGCCTATTTCCTCGACCATCGCTCGGCCGAGCTCAAGCGCTGGATCGCCCAAATCTTTCAGGCCAAGCTCGACCAGACCCGGAAACGGGTGCAGCGGCTTAATGCACTCGGCTTTGTCCTTGATTTTGACGAGCTGATGCAGGAATCCGGCGGCACGCTTCCCACCGGCAACACCTATGTCCGCGCCATGTGGAAGCATCCGGAGAACCAGGACGATCCGCGGCTGCGCGCCTTCATTGACGGCCCGCGCTCGAACTCGCCCTTTCTCAACTTTTACCTGGACTACCTCCGCGCCGGCCAGCCCGCCTTCGTGCCCCTTTCGATCCAGGCCACCCCGGGTGCCATTCAAAAGATCCTGGGCCTGGCCGGCATCCCGGTCCTGGCCCACCCCTCCGACACGCCTCTCCCCGACGTCCACGCCTTGATTGACCTTGGGCTTCGCGGCCTGGAAGTTTATTCCAGCTATCACGATGCCGCGGCCACCGCGAAATTTCTGGACCTGGCCCAAGCGCGGGGGGTGTTGATCACCGCCGGCTCGGACTTTCATGGCAAGAAAATCAAGCCGGACGTGGATCTGGCCGGGATCCCCGGCAACGAAGATGAGCTGTTCGAGCGGCTCTGCCAGGCCGCCGGCCGCTCTAGCTTCCGGCCTGGGTGATTTTCCGCACTTGGGTGATTAGCTAAGTCCTTCGATTCATAAGTTCGATGACGAACTTATTTACTCAGGACTTAGTGCTGAGTAAGCAAATAAGCATTTGCGAGAAAATAAATACCTCATTGTATTTGCGAATCGAAGCACTAAGAGAGGTTGCAGCAATTTCGAGTGGGGGTAACTTAAAAAACGACTCCTGTTTTATGATCCCGCCCTCCGGTCCTATCGTTTTATTGGCCAGGGACCAGGTCGGCGAACCCCTTTTCCAGGTCCGCCGCGAACCCGCTCCCGTAAAAATTCATGCACGATTCGTAACCCCCGGTCCGGTAATCTTCCGCAGTGAGCACGTAGCCCAGGAGGTCGTTGCTGTGCACCGCCAGCATCACCGGCCGGCCCGGATGTTGGTCCTTGATCGCCTTTCCGACCTCCACCGCCATCTCGGCCGGCGAAAACAGCAAGAGCGCGTCATTCAGTCCCATGCCCAAAAGCTCGGTCCGGGTCCGCACCAGGTTCCGGCCCACCCGCGGCATCAGCCATCCCAGGCCGAAAAAGCAACCGGGCTTCACGCGCCCTTTAGGCACCGGCATGGTCTCGTGATACAAAGTCATCTCGACCTCGGCCGTCGGCTGAAGAGCGGCCAGGGCATTTTCCGCGATCCGGGCCAGGCCGTCGCCGATCTGGTCCACCGTGGCAAAATCCTCGTCCCCGCTCTCGAAGCAGGGCGCCTGGTCTCCGAGCGGGCCGGCCAGGAACAGGGCCACCGAGCCCGGCGCCGCGGCCTCGAGGTCCGCCTCCAGCCGGCCGGCGTAATCTCCGGAAAATTCAAAGTTGCTTTGAGGCAGCACGGTCGGGTGCGCCGCATAGTTCACCAGAAAGGCGATGGGCCTTCCCTCGGTCCCCATGAACTCGGCCACAAAGAACGACGGGTCCACCGGCCCTCCTGGGTGGCGACGGTTCCTGGCAAAGCCCGGCGCCTGGGTCACGGTGGCCGCGAAGCGCGCCGGCTGCAAATTCCCCGCCGCCTCGCGCACCGCCCGGGCGATGCCCGCGACCAGCTCTTCCCGGACCGAAGGGTCGTAGTGCCCCAACACCGCGAATTCCGCGATCCAGGCCGGATGGTAAGCGCCCGGACCGGAGTGGGTGTGAGTGGCCGAGAGGTCAACCCAGTCCAACTTCAAGTCCTGGATCCGGTCCAGCACCTCTTGTCGGAAATCGAGGGTGATGATCAGGAGGTCGGTGGAGACAATCGCGGTGCGTTGGCCCTCGGATTCCAGCACCAGCGCCCGGGCGTAAATCGGGTCGTGCACGCCCAGGGAGGGTTTGCTCCAGCGGGCTTGATATCCGGCGAGGGGCGTGCCCTTCTTGGGGGTGATATCCACCCGGCCGGCCCCGGCCAAGAGCTCGCTGGAGACCGCGGAACCGGCATAGATCCAGAGCAGGGCAGAGAGGAATAAGGTCCAGGATTTTCTTTTCATCATCGCTCCCGGAATAGCGGAGTTGAACTTTGACAGTGTAAAAGCCCTGATCCAGCTTGTCAATCCGGCCCTGATGCAATAAAATTCAGTTGTGCGATCCCGCACGTTCATGATCCGCCGGGGGTTTGCCCCGCTTCTTTCCCCGACCCCGCCGCGCCGGGAGAATCGGCCGTGAAGTTTTCGGTGGTGATTCCCGCCTGCAATGCCGGCCGTTTTGTGGCCGACGCGGTGCTGAGCGCGCTTGACCAGGAGGGGGTGGAAAAAGAGGTGATCGTGGTGGACGACGGCTCCACCGACGATACCCCGCAGGCGCTCGAGCGCTTCGCCGGCCGCCTCCGCCTTCTCCGCCAGCCCAACCTGGGGGTTGCGGCCGCCCGCAACCGCGGCATCCGCGAGGCAACCTGCGAGTGGATCGCATTCCTCGACGGCGACGACCTCTTCCTGCCCGGCCATCTCGCCCGGGCCGGCCAGGGCATTGCCCGGCATCCGGAGGCCGTGATGTTCTACGCCGACGTGGAGGCGCGGGACGAAGAGCTCCGCTTCCGGAAAGTCCTGCGCTCGCCCCGCGATCCCGCCGCGTTCAAAGAACGTATTGTGCTTAACAATTTTATTTACTCCAACTCGGTGGTGGCCCGGCGGGACGCGCTTCTCCTCTGCGCCGGCTTTGCCGAAGACCTCCGCCACGCCGGCGAAGACTGGGAGCTCTGGGTCCGCCTGAGCCGGCGCGGACCCGTCTTCCACCTCGGCCACGTGGCCGGCGTCTATCGCTGGCACGAGCGGAGCAAGATCCGCTCGCCCGGCCCGGGGCTGCGGGAGGACAACCTCCGCGCGCTCGAACGCTTGAGCCGCGACCTCGCGCTCGAACCCGCCTTGGTCCGCCAGGCGCGCGCCCGCATCTACTACGAAAGCGGGGTGCGCTACCTGGCGGCCGGAGAGCGCCGGTTGAGCCGGGAGGAATTTCGCCGGGCCCTGGCTTTGGCGCCGACCGATGCCGGCTCCTGGGCCGGGTGGCTGCTTTCTCTTTTACCGGCTGCACTCACCCGCTGGCTGCGGCGAATGCGCGGGGCCGTTTCATGAAGCCGCTCCGCGTCACCTACCTGATCACCGACTCCGGCGTGGGCGGCGCCGAGAAAATGGCGGCCGCCTTGATCCGCGGTCTGGACCGGACCCGGTTCGAGCCTTCTTTGTTAGCGATGAAGCCCTTGGGCGAAACCGCGGCCGGCCTGCTCGAAGAAGGCGTGCCGGTGGCGAGCCTGGGGCTTCCGGGCCGGGTCTCCGGGGCTTATTTTTTCCGCCTGCCCGGCGCTTTCCGTCGGCTTTGTCAGGAGCTCAAGCGCCAGAAGACCGATATCCTCCATTGCTTCCTTTTCCAGGCCAACTTCCTGGGCCGGATCGCGGCCCGGATCACCGGGGTGCCGAAGAACATCTCCTCGCTCCGGGTCATGGAAGCCGAGCATCGCTCCCAGTTCTTCCTGGATCGGCTCACCTCGTCCTGGGTCACTCGCTGGACCGCGGTGGGAGAAGCGGTCCGGCGTTTCGCTATCTCGGAGATCGGCCTCGACCCTGCTCGAATCAAGGTCATCCCCAACGGCATTGCTCTGGCCGAACTCGATCGCGCGGACCGAGGCATAGTGCGGCGCGAATTCGGCATTTCATCCGAGGCCCCGCTGTTGGGAACCATCGGCCGGCTCCACCCTCAAAAAGGAGTGGATCTTCTGCTGCGGGCGCTCCGGGAACTTAAAGGGCAATTCCCCGCGCTCAAGACCCTGATCGTGGGTGAGGGTCCCGCGCTGCCGGCCCTGAGGGCATTAGCCTCGGATTTGGGACTGGTCCAGGATGTCATCTTTACCGGACTCCGCCGCGACGTGCCTAATATTCTCGCGGCCGCCGATCTCCTGGTGCTGGCTTCGCGCTGGGAGGGCATGCCTAACGTGGTGCTCGAGGCTTTTGCCGCGGGCAGAGCCGTGGTGGCGACCAGGGTGGGCGCGGTCGAGGAAATGGTGCAAGACGGCGAGACCGGCATCCTGGTGCCGGCCGAGGACCCTCCGGCCCTGGCCCGGGCTATCGGCAGTCTGTTGGCGGACCCGCCTGGTCGCGCGCGCCTGGCCGCGGCCGGCCGGGCGCGGGTGGAGAAAGAATTTTCCCTGGAAAAGATGGTTCGCCTGACCCAGGAGTTATACGAAGATGTGTGGCATTTGCGGCGAGCTCGCTGACCGGCCGGCGGACCGGGCCAAGCTCCGGGCCATGACCGATGTCCTGCGCCATCGGGGCCCGGACGCGGAAGGCTTTTATTTCGATGACGCCGCGGGCTTAAGCTTCGGCCATCGCCGGCTCAAAGTCATTGACCTTTTGGGCGGGGTGCAGCCCATGGCCGATGAAGAAGGCTCGCGGGTGGTTATTTTCAACGGCGAGATCTACAACTTTCTGGAGTTGCGCGCCGAGCTCGAAGCCAAGGGCCACCGCTTCCGCACCCGTTCGGACACCGAGGTCATTCTTCATCAATACCTGGAAGACGGCCCGGACTGCGTGAAGCGCTTCAACGGCATGTTTGCCTTTGCCCTCTGGGACGCGAAAGCGCGGCGCCTGATGCTGGCCCGCGACCGCCTCGGGGTCAAGCCGCTCTACTATGCCTGGGACGGGAAGCGGTTCCTGTTTGCCTCCGAGCTGCGGCCGATCCTGATTGGCCTGGGCCGGACTCCCGAGTTGGACCAGCCGGCGCTTTTCGCTTACCTCGTTCTCCAGTATGTGCCGGCGCCGAAGACCATCTTCCAGGGGATCCTGAAACTCTTGCCGGCCACGGTCATGCTGGTGGATGAAAACGGTCCCCGGTTTTCCACTTACTGGTCTCTGCCCCAGGTCGAGCCGGACCTCAGGGGCCCGGCCGCGGCCGAAGCGGTCCGGGAACTTTTAGCGGACAGCGTCCGCCTGCGCTTGATCTCCGATGTGCCCCTGGGCGCGTTCCTCAGCGGCGGCATTGACTCCTCCCTGGTGGTGGCCATGATGCGCCGGCACATGGGCGCCGGCTTGAAAACCTTTTCCGTGGATTTTGCCGGCGGGCCCGGCGCCGAGCAGTTCAATGAAACGGACTGGTCCCGGCTGGCCTCGGCTCATTTCGCCACCGAGCATCGGACATTGACCGTCACCGCCCCGGACCTGATCGCCGCGCTGCCGCAGGTGGTGGAGCGGCTGGACGACCCGGTCGCGGACCCGGCCGCGGTTCCTACCTATCTGCTCTCCAGGCTCGCCCGGGAGGAAGTGACCGTGGTCCTGACCGGCGAGGGCTCGGACGAGCTGTTCGGCGGCTACCTGCGCTATGCCCTGGGCCGGCTGGCAAGCTGGTATCAGCCGATCCCGGCCGCGCTGCGGAGAATCTTGCTGGAAAAGCCGGCTCGCGTCCTGCCCCACGGCCGGCGGGTCCGCAAGGCGCTCGCGGCGCTGGGCCAGGACTCTCCGCTCCGGCGCCACCTGGCCTGGGTCGCGGTTTTTCCCGACCAGGTGCTGGAGAGCCTGCTCGGCGGCTCTTCGGGCAAGGAATGGCTGGAGCAGACCTTGGCTTCGAGCTTCCAGGGGCAAGCTCAAGCCTACAGCCTGGACCGCACGCTGCGGGCCGATCTCGCCACCTGGCTTCCCGACGACCTGTTGGTCAAGGTGGACCGGATGAGCATGGCGGTCAGCCTGGAAGCGCGCACGCCTTTCTTGGATTATCGCCTGGTGGAGCTGGCCTTCCGCATCCCGGACCGCGACAAGATAAGCGGGCTCTCCGGCAAACTGGTGCTGAAGCAGGCGGCCGAGGGGATCGTGCCGGACGCGATTTGCCGGCGCCCGAAGGCCGGCTTTACCCTGCCCCTGGATGCGTGGTTCCGGAATGAATTGAAAAAGCTGATGCTTGACCGGCTCGAACCTGAGCGCTTGCGGCGGTCCGGACACCTGGCTCCCGGGCCGGTGCAGGCGCTGGTCGCGGAGCACCTCCAGGGCCGCGAGAACCACGGCCAGGAGCTGTGGAGCTTGTTGATCTTCGAGCTTTGGAAAGATACAATGGGGCTAAAATGCTGAGGCACGCCTTCACCTTCATCCTGGCCGCTTCCCTCGCCCTTTACCTGACTCCCCTGGCCCGGCAAGCCGCGATCAAGTTCGGGCTCTCCTCCAAGCCCGACGGCGACCTCCGCCGGCATACCGAGCCGGTCCCTTACCTGGGCGGGGTCGCGGTCTATCTCGGGTTCCTCTTCGCCCTCACCTTTGTCTTCGACTTTGATAAGCAGGTGCTCGGCCTGCTCCTGGGCTCCACCATCATGCTCCTGGTCGGCCTGATTGACGACCTGGGCGTGATGACCCCGGGCGTGAAGCTCTTCGGCGAGGCGGTGGCGGTGCTCGCCCTGCTCAAGGCGGACATTGTGATCGAGCTTACATTTATTCCCTCCCTCAGCGTCTTCGGGATGGACCCCATCCCGGTGTTCAGCTACGTGCTCTCCGCCTTCTGGCTCCTGGCCCTGGCCAACGCCTTCAACTTCCTGGACGTGGAGGACGGGCTGGCCGCGGGCGTGGCCTTTTTCTCCGCGCTCGCGCTGTTCGCGGTGGCCGTGCTCAACCATCACGCGGCCATCGCCGCGGTGACCATCGCGCTGGCCGGCAGCCTGCTCGGGTTCCTTCGCTACAACTTCCGGCCGGCCCGGATTTACCTGGGCGACTCCGGCAGCCTCTTCCTCGGACTCCTGCTCGGCGCCCTGGCCATGATCGGCCAATATACCGAGAAAAACCTGGTGGCCGCGCTTTCCCCGGTCCTGCTCCTGGGCGTCGCCGGTTTCGAGCTGGGTTTCACCATGCTCGCCCGCACCCTGCGCGGCATCCCGGTGACCTGGGGCTCGCCCGACCACGTCTCCAAGCGCCTGCGGCGGCTGGGGTTCTCCGTTACCGCGGTGGCCGTGATTCATTACCTGGCGGCCGCTCTCCTGGGCGGGGCCGGCATCTTGATCATGCTGGTGGACACCAGAATCGCGCTGATGGTCACGTCCGCAGTCGGAGTGCTCATGTTGGTCTTGGCCGTGCTCCTGCTCCGGGTGAAAGTGGAATGGAGGCCGAATGCCGAGCGAAAGTAAAATCCTGCTCAAGCGGGTGGGGGTCGAGCTCGCGATCGGCTTGGTCCTGATCGGGCTGCTTTCCTACCATCTGTATTTCCGTTTCCGGAGCAAGCCGACGACCGTCCAACTGACCGACCCTCAAGTCCAGCGGGAGATTAAAGGGAACTCCGGGAAGGTCTTGCTGATCGGCCTGGACGGAGCGACCTGGGACGTGATCTTTCCCCTGATCGGCCAGGGCCGGATGCCCAACCTCGAAGCTTTGCTCGAACACGGCGCCCGGGGCGTGCTTCAGTCGGTTCCGCCCTTGATCTCGCCCGCGATCTGGACCAGCCTGGCCACCGGACAGCCCCGGGAGGTCCACGGCATCACCAATTTCCTGACCAAGCAGCCCTTCAGCTACCGGGAGGTGCCGATGGCGAGCGTCTATCGCCGGGCGCCGGCGCTGTGGAACATCGCGGCCGGCCAGGGCAAGAAAGTGGCGGTGGTCAACTGGAACGCGGCTTTTCCGGCCGAGGCGCTGCCGGGCGGGGTGTTCGTGGCCGAGGGAATTTCGCCGGAGCGGATCAAATTCAGCTACATCCAGCCGGCGGCCTGGGTGGACAAGGTCCTGTCCCTCACCCTGCTCCGCGACCTGGAGCTGGAAGCCAAGCTCAGCCGCTGGGACCACCCGGTGCCGGCCAAAGCTTATGACCTGGACCGGCTGGTGGCCACGATCAGCCGCGAGATCCTCCTGGATGAGCGGCCGGACCTGATGATGGTTTATTTCCAGCACATTGACGTGATCTCGCACGGCTTCTGGAAATACCGCTGGCCCCTGGGGCTGGAATACCGCTACCCGCTTGAGCCGGGCGAGCCGGAGCGCTTCGGCGACGTGGTCGAGTCCTACTACCAGTTCACCGACCGCCTGGTGGGAGAGCTTGTGCGGGCGGCCGCTGGCTACACCGTCTTCGTGGTCTCGGACCACGGCTTCGGGCCCACCTATCCGCCCCAGAACATCTTTATCGCCCTCGACCACCTGCTCGAGCGGCTGGGCTTTCTGGCCTATGAGGGCGCTACCTGCGAGGAGATGGTCGCGGGCCTGATCCGCGAGGGCGTGCTCCGCAAACCCGAGATCAAGACCGCGGGCATTTTTTACCTGTGCCAGGACCTGGAGCCGCTGGCCCGGGCGCAAGGACTCAAGGCGGTGGCAGGGGAGCTTATGCGGCGCGGGATGCTGGATCGGGAAAAGCTGGAGCCGGCCGCGGAGAAACTGGCCGGACTGACCGAGCGCCTGGCGCGGGGCCATTTCCGGGAGAAGGTGAACTGGCGAAGCACGCAGGTTTTCAATATTGAAGATTTTCACGACCCGGTCCAGGGTCTTTACCTCAACCTGCAAGGCCGCGAGCCGGAGGGGGTGGTGCCGGAGGACAAATACGATGGATTCCGCAAAGAAGTGTGCCGCGCTTTGAAGCGGCTGCGCACCGAGAACGGGCTGCCGGTTTTTGTCCGGGCCGAGCCTAACTCCCGCAAGCGCAAGCTGCCGGTGGGCCAGGAAGACCCGCCGGATATCCTGGTCCAGTTCAACCGGGAAGTGCTGGGCCGGGAATTCATCGAGCGCGGCCGGGGGGACCAGGACCCGATCCCGCTCGCGGCCATCCTCTGGTCTTACAGCGACGTTTCCGGCGACCACCAGCCCCGGGGCATCTGGCTGGTCTCCGGTCCGGCTACGGCCGGCTTCGAGCCGCTCGATGCCCGCCTCTTTGACGTGGCGCCCACGGTGCTGTGGTTCCTCGGCTTCCCGGTGGCCGCGGACATGCCGGGCCAGGTTCTGACCGAGGCTTTCGCTCCGGAAGCGCGGGCACGGCCGGTCCGCTACGTGGAGAGCTGGACCCCTCTGGCGCCCGCCCGGGTGGAAGGCGAAGCTCCGGGTTTGAGCGAAGAGACGAAGGAAAGGCTTAAGGCTCTCGGCTATATTCAGAAATAAAAGCGGGGCAAAGGCCCGGTCGCGCCGCTGCAACCGGATGAGGAAAGCCGGACCGGTCAGTGCCGCGGTCGGTCCGGGGGCTTCAGCGCCTGTTGTTCCACGAAGCTTTTGAAGTTTTTCATTTCTTTTCGCATGAGGATATTGGTGACGTATTGGACCAGACGCGAGGAGGGGATGATAGAGAGAGTGACGTCCAGCGCGTAAGTGGCGTAGGTTGAGTCTTTCACCACGGATTTGAAAGTATAGCTGCCGGCGATGCTTACGATTTCCCGGTCGGCGCCGGCGCTGACCCAGCTCAGGATGTTCTTTTCATCGTGATAAGTGTAATCGAGGACGTAGCGGATTTTGCGGAAGAAGAAATCGTGCAAAAACTCGACGCGCTTGCCCCGCCCGTCCGGATAAGTCTCCAGCACTTGCGCCCGCTTCACCCCGCTCGCCCATTCGGGATATCTCGTATAACAAGAGAGCAACTCGTAACAGATCTTGGCTTCGGCGTTGATGACAACGGTGTGGGAAGGGGTGTAGCGGCTCCTTTCCACCCCGGCGGCGCTCGCAAAATCCTGCATCGGCCCTTCCACGAACTTGAGGCCGATCAGGTATTTCGCCGGGTTGGCGGCCGGGTCGGGGTTGGCGACGCAAAAGACGATTTCTCCTTTGGCGTCGATCTGGAGGGCGTCCGGGAAGAAGATCCGTAGGTCAACCATCTTCTCCGGACTGATTCCGCTTGGTGCAAAAAGCCCGGTCCCATAAGGCGAAAGGTCCCGGATCGCTCCACTCAAGTTGCCGTCTTGACTATAGAGGAAGTACTGATAGTCAACCGGGGATCGCGGATGTTTGCGCTGTTCTATTAAGCCGGCCATCGCGTCTACTCCTTAAAATGGAGATTAGCGATAATTCCAGGGTTTGTCAAGGCCGATTAGAATCCCCTATTCAAGCCCCTCCCTTCAATCCCGGGTCCGCCTTCAAGCCTCGCGGGCTGCAGCGCTGACCGAGGAACGGCGCCGGCAGTTCGAGGCGCTGGGCTATATTCAGAAATAAAAGCAGAGTTGAAAAGAGAGTAGGGGCTTGCCGAAGTCAGAGAACACAGAGAAAGCAGAGAGAAAAGGCTTCAGACCTCAGAGTTTAGGAAGAAGGCGTGAGGCAGGAGGACGAAGGCAAAAAGCTGAAATTTTTCCCCTAAATAGCACATACGTGTAATGCCTCATTACTTTAGCATACATCCACCGGGCATGAATCCAATCGTGCCCTACGTTGGCAGGGCAGGTTCGGATACCTGCCCGATCCAAAATTCGTATGCTAACCTGATGAGGCATTACACCTACTTGCTTTGACAAACGACGTTAGCATACAAAATGAGAATATCTGCTATCCGCAGCCCAGGTAGGGGCGGTTCGCGAACCGCCCCTGCCTCGCACGGCCTGTATGCCAACCTCAATTGTCAATACACGGACTGATATTCCGTTCACAGTTCAGGGCGGGCAGCGCATAGTCAAAAGCCTTGATTTTTGGACCTCAATCAGGCACAATTGCTCCCCAAATGGGTGCAGGGGAAGAGGCAGACCTTCTGGCCGCGGTCTCAATCAAGCTCCCGTTGCTGGAAAGGAAAAAAATGAAAAAGGGACATAACCGCCGGGAATTTTTCAGGGATGGCGTCATTTCCGGAGCGGTCCTGGCAACCCAGCTCCGGAGCGCGCCGGCCGCGGCGGCCAAGCTCAAGGAGGCTTACGCCATTTCGGAGGGGCCCCTTGTGCCGGAGGATTGGCGCCGGCTCAAGGCGATGTCGGAGCGGGTCTTTTCCGGCAACCGGGTGATCTTAGCCAACGGGACCGTCCACATGCCCAGCGCGGGCAAGTATGAATCGCTTTTTGGCTGGGACTCGGGCTGGCAGGCGATAGCCATGACCCGGATGGACCCCGCGATCGCGGCCTCGGAGATCGAGGTGCTCTTCTCTTTCCAGGAAGATAACGGCCGCGTGTCCCACAATACCCGGCTGTGCGCGCTCGAGGAGAATCCGGGGGACGATTCGCTGAAAAACAGGGTCCTGGGCAATTCCACCCAATGGGACGAGATGGGACGATCGGCCATGATTGACCCGCCGAGCTACATCATTGCCGCAGAGAAAATCTACGCCCGAACCCAAGACCGGGAGTGGCTTTCCCGAATGTTGCCTCGGCTGGAGGCGTGCCTGGACTACCTGAGCCGCGAGCGCGACCTTTTCGGCGACGGGCTAATCTCGGTGATCCATCCCTGGGAAACGGGGACCGACTCTTCGCCCGCGTATGACCAGCTCCTGGGGCTTAACTTCAACACTCCGCTCGGCGCTCCCCTTCGCGGTCTGTTATACCCGAGGCTGCTCAAGTTCAACGCCGAGTTCAACTGGGACCCGCCGGAAGCGAAGCAGCGGAACCGGTTCGTGCTGGAGGACATCTGCTTCAACTCCATCACCGTCCGGGCGGTCCTGTCCGCGGCTAATCTCAACCGGGCGATAGGCGAGACCGGCAAGGCGGAGGAGTTCTCGAACCGGGCCAGCGCCATGGTCGCCGCCCTCGAGCGGATCAACTGGGTCGAGGCCGAGGGATGTTATTTCTCCCGCTACGATGCCAAGCATCCCCAGCTCGCCCTGCGGACCACGGCCTCGTCTCTGCTCCCCATGCTCACCGGGCTGATCCGTCCGGAGCGGGCCGAGCGGATCGTCACGGAACACCTCACCAACCCACAGGAGTTCTGGCTTCCGTTCGTGGTGAGCTTCAACGCCAAGGACGAGCTGGACCGGGAAAAGGTTTACCTGGAGGATCTCCTCTTGTGGCGAGGTCACTGCATCTGGATTAACATGAACTGGATGATTACCGAGGCCCTTTTGGCCTACGGCTATACTGACCTGGCCCGGGAGGTCACCCGCCGGACGGCCCGGATGATTTTGCATGAAGGCTTGTATGAATTTTACGACTTCCGGAACGGGCAGGGGAAGGGAGCGGCCGATTTCAACTGGCCGGGGCTGATCCTGGACATGATCGCCGTCACCTGGCCCGAGATCGTGGCTTGAGGAATAAAGAGGTGCTGAAATGAAAGTTGAAGGGAAAAGACAGAGGATGCTTTTATTGCTGGCGCTGGTCCTGGCATCGGGATTCATCCTGGCTTCCGATGCGCGTTCGGGTTCGGTGGCTCCCCAGAAAGGCGTGGGCTCTTCGTCCCCTGCGCTGGCCCTCGCCGAGGGAAAAGACCGGTCCGGATCTTGGGATCAAGGCTTCGCGGCCGTTTACCAGACCCTGCTCATGAATCTCAACCTGCCCAACGCTTACTTCCAGACCCGCTACGCCTGGCCTTCTCCCGGCTTCCGCAGCGCCTATCTTTGGGACACGGCTTTTATCTCCCAGGTGTGGAAACCCTGGGACGTGCGGGTGGCCGAGGAGGTCAACCAGGCGGTCATCGCCCATGCGGTGGACGGCCGGCTGCCTCACTTTGCCAACCCGCACAGCAAGAGCGAATGGACCCAGCCTCCGGTCATGACCTGGGCGGTATGGGAGAATTACCTCTGGAGCGGCGATCGCGACTACCTCGCCCGGGTCTATCCCGCGCTCAAGGACTACAACCGCTGGTATTACCGGAGCCGGCGGCTCCCGTGCGGCCTGTTTTATTGGCTCCACTCCTACGAGTCCGGGATTGACAACTCGCCCCGCTTCTCCTCGCGGGACGAGTCCAAGAAAAAGGATTTGACCCGGATTGCCGCCATTGACCTCAACTCCTACCTGGTGAGACAAAACGAAACCCTGGCCCTGATGGCGCGGGAGCTGGGTAAGGCGGAGGAGGCGGAAGAGTTCGAGGCCAAGGCCGGGGAACTGCGGGAGCTGATCAACCAAAGGATGTGGGACGAGAGCACGGGCTATTATTACGACCTGGATGTGGTCTCCGGCGAGCTTGAAAAAATCCGAACCATCGCCTCCCTGTTTCCGCTGTTCGCGGGCGTGCCCGACCCGAAAAGGGCCGAGATCATCCGCGGGCACGTCCTGAATCCCGAGGAGTTCAATACGCCGTTCCCCTTGCCCTCCACCGCGCTCAACGATCCCACCTTTGAAAAGGACTGCTGGCGCGGAC
>MGQK01000004.1:0-7478 GCA_001797815.1 Deltaproteobacteria bacterium RBG_13_61_14
CCTTGAGCAAGAACAAACGCTGGCGGGTGATCCGGGTGGTGGAGAAAGCCGCGTAGGCGAGGGACGGGAGCGGGACGATGATCCAGACACAAACTTACCTCAACGTGGCCGATAACTCCGGGGCCCGCAGGGTCATGTGCATCAAGGTCCTGGGCGGCACCCGCCGGCGCTATGCCTCGGTCGGGGATGTGATCGTGGTCAGCGTCAAAGAGGCCATCCCCGAGGCGAAGGTCAAGAAGGGGGATGTGCTCAAGGCGGTGGTGGTGCGGACGGCCAAGGAAGTGAGCCGGCACGACGGCACCTATATCCGGTTTGACGATAACTCGGCGGTGCTGATCAACAACCAGCTCGAACCTCTGGGGACCCGGGTGTTCGGCCCGGTGGCCCGGGAGCTGCGGGCCAAGAAGTTCATGAAGATCATTTCGCTGGCCCCGGAGGTGTTGTGAATAAGGAATCGCGGGTGAGGCTTCGGCCGTGAGCTCAGCCGAACGGTCACCCGCGGCCCGAAGGAGTGATTAGGGTGGCGGGCAAGGCGAAAATCCGCAAGGACGACCTGGTCGCGGTGACCATCGGCAAGGAGCGGGGCAAGACCGGCAAGGTGCTCCGGGTGTATCCCGACAAGGGCCGGGCCATTGTGGAAAAGCTGAATTTCCAGAAGCGGCACGTGCGCAAAGGGCATCCCATGGCCCAGCAAGGGGGCGTGATCGAGCGGGAGGCGCCGATCCCCTTGACCAACCTGCGGCTGATTTGCCCCAAGTGCCAGGAGAAGATGCGGCCGCGGTTCCAGGCTCTGGAAAGCGGGACCCGGGTGCGGGTCTGCCGTAAGTGCGGGGAGCAGATCGGATGAGCGACGAGAGCAAAGAGAAAACCCAAGAGAAAACCCAGGAACCGGGGATCGAGCCCGCCCCGGCTAAAGATAAGGGCAAAGGCAAGGAGCAGGCCCGGGACAAGGCCAAAGCCAAGGGCAAGGAGGGGGCCGGAGCCAAAGAGAAGGCTAAGGAGTTGCCCAAGGTCAAGCCGGGCCCTTCCCGGATGAAGAAGTTTTATCACGAGCAGTGCCTGCCGGCGCTGATCAAGGAGTTCAATTACAAGAACCCGATGCAGGTGCCGCGGTTCTCTAAGATCACGGTCAACATGGGCGTGGGCGAGGCCAGCCAGAACATCAAGCTCCTGGACCAGGCGGCGGAAGAGGTGAAGGCGATCTGCGGGCAGAAGCCGGTGATCACCCGGGCGCGGCGCTCGATCGCCGGGTTCAAGCTGCGGGCCGGGGCGCCGATCGGGTGCATGGTCACCCTGCGGGGGGACCGCATGTATGATTTCTTCGACCGCCTGGTCAATGTGGCGCTGCCCCGGGTCCGCGACTTCCGGGGGATCTCGCCCCATTCCTTTGACGGCCGGGGGAATTTTTCCATGGGGATCCGGGAGCAGATCATTTTTCCGGAGATCGTTTACGACAAGATGGAGCGCATCCAGGGCATGAATATCACGGTCAATACCACGGCGCGGACCGACGAGGAAGCCCGGGCTCTCTTGAAGCTGATGGGCATGCCGTTCCGGGAGAACTAGGCCGGAGGAGGATTTTCGGGCGGTGGCGAAGAAATCGTTAATGGCCAAGGCGAAGCGGCCCCCCAAGTTCAAGGTGCGGGCCTATCACCGGTGTCCGCTGTGCGGGCGGGCGCGGGCCTACTACCGCAAGTTCGACATGTGCCGGTTATGTTTCCGCAAGCTGGCCCTGGAAGGAAAGATTCCAGGCGTGATCAAATCGAGCTGGTGAGGTTATCCTCATGACTATGACCGATCCGATTGCGGATATGGCCACGCGCATCCGCAACGCGCACAAGGCGCGCCACGAGAAGGTGGAGGTGCCGGCGAGCAAGCTCAAGCTGGAGATCGTGCGGGTGCTCAAGGCCGAGGGTTACATCAAGAACTACAAGCTGATCCAGGACAAGCGGCAGGGGGTGCTGCGCATCTTCCTCAAATACGACGCCGACCGCCAGCCGGTGATCCAGGGAATCCAGCGCCTGAGCGTGCCCGGCCGAAGGCTCTATGCCGGGGCTTTCGATCTGCCTTCGATCAAGCAGGGTCTGGGCATCGCCGTGGTCACCACCTCCAAAGGCGTGATGACCGACCAGGAGGCCCGGCGCGAGCACGTGGGCGGCGAACCCCTGATCGCGGTCTGGTGAGGAGTAGCCAGGGATGTCGCGGATTGGAAAAATGCCGGTGGCGGTCCCGGCCGGGGTCACGGCCGACTGGAGCCCGCCCCGGTTGGCGGTGAAAGGGCCCAAGGGCGAGCTCAGCCGGTCCTTTCCGCCGGGGGTCACGGTGGAAGTGGCCGGGAACCAGATCCTGGTCAAGCGCCAGGACGACTCGCGGGAAAACCGGATGCGGCACGGGATGGTGCGGTCCTTGATCAAGGGCATGGTGGAGGGCGTGGCCAAGGGCTACGAGATCCGGCTGGAAGTGCTAGGGGTGGGCTACAAGGCCGAGGTCAAGGGCCGCTCGCTCCTGCTCTACCTGGGGTTCACCCGCCCGATGGATTTCCCGATTCCGGAGGGGATCTCGATCTCGGTGGACCGGGCCATGGTCACCATCACCGGCGTTGACAAGCAGAAGGTGGGCGAAGTGGCGGCCGAGATCCGCTCGAACAAGCCGCCGGAGCCCTACAAGGGCAAGGGCATCAAGTATGCCCATGAGACCATCCGCCGCAAGGCCGGCAAGGCCACGGTCGCCGGCGGTGGCGGCAAGCAGTAAAGGAGAGAGGGATGCCCCTGACGCGGGACGAGATGCGGCGCATCCGGCAGCGGCGGGTGCGCACCAAGGTGCGGGGCAGCGAGGGCCGGCCGCGCCTCAGCGTGTTTCGCAGCTCCCGGCACATTTACGCGCAGGTGGTGGACGACGGCAGCAACCGCATCCTGGCCGCGGCCAGCACGCTGAGCAAGGAGCTGAAAGGGACCCTGAAGGGCACCGGCAACAAGCCGGCGGCGGAGGCGGTGGGCAAACTGGTGGCGCAAAAGAGCCTGGCGCTGGGGATCAAGCAGGTGGTCTTTGACCGCAACGGGTTTCTCTACCACGGCCGGGTCAAGACCCTGGCCGATGCCGCCCGCGGCGCGGGACTGGAGTTTTAAGATTAGTAGTGCCACCGGATTAAATCCGGTGCACCGCAAGATTGATCTTCACTGTGCACTGTGCACTTTAAAGCAAGGAGGCGTTCGTGTTTGATGCGCAGCGCCCGGAAGTCGAGCTGAAAGACAAGGTGGTCAACATCAACCGCGTGGCCAAGGTGGTCAAGGGCGGCCGGCGGTTCAGCTTCAGCGCCTTGGTGGTGGTGGGGGACGGCCAGGGCCGGGTCGGCTTTGGCCAGGGCAAGGCCAAAGAGGTCCCGGAAGCCATCCGCAAGGCCATGGAAAAAGCCAAGAAGAGCCTGATCGCGGTGCCCATCGCCGTGGGCGGCTCGGTGCCGCACGAGGTGATCGGCCGGCACGGCGCCAGCCGGGTCCTGCTCAAGCCGGCCCGACCGGGCACCGGCGTCATTGCCGGCGGGGCGGTGCGGGCGGTGATGGAGACCGCCGGCATCAGCAACGTGCTCACCAAGTGCCTGGGCAGCTCGAACCCCCACAACGTAATCAAGGCCACTTTCCAGGCCCTGCAGGGGCTCACTACCCGGGAGCAGGTGGCCAGGCGCCGGGGCAAGCACCCGGATGAACTTTAAGCCGGAAGCGGATCGGGAACCATGGGCAAAGAGACGATCAAGGTAACCTTGAAGCGGAGCGGGGCGGGCCGGCCCCCGAAGCAGCGGGCGGTTTTGCGCGGGCTGGGCCTGCGCCGCCTGCGCCAGACGGTGGAGCGGCCCAACACCCCGGAGATCCGGGGCATGATTAAAAAAGTGATCCACCTGGTGGAGGTTGAAGAGGAATGACCGGGCTGCACCAGTTGAAACCGCGTCCCGGCGCGCGCCGGTCGCCGAAACGGGTGGGCCGGGGCGAGAGCTCGGGCGTGGGCAAGACCTCGGGCCGCGGCAACAAGGGCCAGCGCGCCCGGAGCGGCCGGCGCAAGCACCATCCCGCCTTTGAAGGCGGCCAGATGCCGCTGGTGCGCCGGCTGCCCAAGCGCGGCTTTCACAATCCTTTTTCCACCCGCTACGAGGTGGTCAACGTGCAGAGTCTGAACCGGTTCCCGGCCGGGAGCGAAGTCAGCGAAGCGGAGCTTCGCGCGGCGGGCCTGGTCAAGGGCCGCCGGCCGGTGAAGATCCTCGGCCAGGGCGAGGTGGACCGGGCGCTCACGGTGCGGGCGCACCAATTCAGTACCCAGGCCCAGAAGAAGATCGAGGCGGCCGGGGGTAAAGCCGAGATGATTTAAGCATGGCCGGTTTTGGCAGTATCACCAAGATCCCGGAGTTGCAGCGGCGCCTGCTCTTCACCGCGGCCATGTTCGCGGTCTACCGGATCGGCTGTCACGTGCCGGTGCCGGGGGTAAACGGCGCGGCGCTGACCGAGCTCTTGAGCTCGCGCCAGCAGACCCTGTTCGGCCTGCTCAACACCTTCACCGGCGGCGCCTTCGAGCGGATGTCGGTGTTCGCCCTGGGCATCATGCCCTATATTACCTCGTCCATCATCTTTTCCCTCCTGGCGGTGGTGGTCCCCTACCTGGAGCAGCTCCAGAAGGAAGGCGAGTTGGGCCGGCGCAAGATCACCCAGTATACCCGCTACGGCACCGTGCTGCTGAGCGCGGTCCAGAGCCTGATGCTGGCCTTTTGGCTCGAGCAACAGGTCAACCCCTCGTTGGTGAGCGCCCCGGGCTGGGCCTTCCGGCTGATGACCATCATCACCCTGACCTCGGGCACCGCCTTCATCATGTGGCTGGGCGAACAGATCACCGAGCGGGGGATCGGCAACGGCATCTCGCTCATTATCTTTGCCGGGATTGTCGCGAGGCTTCCCAACGATATTGCCGACACCCTGGTGATGCTGTCCCAGGGCGAGTTGTCCTTCTTCGTGCTCCTCGGCATCGGGCTGCTGATGGTGGCGGTGGTCGGGGGCATCGTCTTCGTGGAGCGGGGGCAGCGCCGGATCCCGGTCCAATACCCCTCGCGCACCGTGGGCCGGCGCATGTTCAAGGGGGTGAAGACCCACCTGCCGCTGCGGATCAACACCGCCGGCGTGATCCCGCCCATCTTCGCCAGCTCGATCCTGGCTTTCCCCCAGACCTTCCTCCAGTTCCTCCCCAGCGAGAACCCGAACATGATCCTGCAGTGGATCAACAACGCACTCAACATGTTCGGCTGGCAATACAACGCGCTTTACGCGGCCGGGATCATCTTTTTCACCTATTTTTACACCGCGGTGCAGTTCAACCCGGTGGACGTGGCCGATAACCTGCGCAAGCACGGCGGCTATATCCCCGGGGTGCGGCCGGGGAAAAATACCGCGGACCACATTGACCGGGTCCTGACCCGGATTACCCTGGGCGGGGCGCTGTATTTGTGCGCGGTCTGTGTGTTGCCCTCGATCCTGGTCAGTTCGGCCGGGGTGCCGTTCTATTTCGGGGGCACCAGCCTGCTGATCGTCGTGGGCGTGGCCCTGGACACCGCCCAGCAGATGGAGGCGCACATGCTCGCCCGCCATTACGATGGTTTCCTGGGGGCCAAAGGGCCGAAAATGAGGGGACGGCGGCGGTGAAACGGCAGTTGTTTTCACCGCCCTTACACAAAGGAGTGGAGCCGTGCGATTGATCTTTTTAGGGCCGCCGGGTTGCGGCAAGGGAACCCAGGCCCAACGGATTATTTCGGATTACCGGATTCCCCAGATTTCCACGGGCGACCTGCTCCGCCAGGCGGTGCGGGACAAGACCGCGCTCGGCAAAGAGGCCAAGAAGTTCATGGACCGCGGGGAACTGGTGCCGGACGAAGTGGTGGTGGGGATGGTGAAGGAGCGGCTCTTGGCCAACGACTGCAAGGGCGGGTTCCTGCTCGACGGCTTCCCCCGCACCGTGGCCCAGGCCGAGGCCTTGGACCGGACGCTCCAGAAGATGAAGCTCAAACTGAACGCGGTGGTCTCGATCGAGGTGCCGGACCCCGAGGTGGTCAAGCGTCTGGCCGGCCGGCGTACCTGCCCCAAGTGCCAGGCCATGTATCACGTGATTTTTAATCCGGCCCAGAACCAGAACGTGTGCGACAAGTGCGGGAGCGAGCTTTACCAGCGGGACGACGACCAGGAAGACACCATCCAGGCCCGGTTGGAGGTTTACCACCGCCAGACCGCGCCCCTGATCGAGTATTACCAGAAGCAGGGGCTGGTGAAGCCGGTGACCGGGATGGGAAGCATTGACGAGATCTACGGCCGGATCAGGCAGGCGCTGGGAGATCGGGCTGGATGATCGAACTCAAGAACCCGGCGGAGATCGAAAAGATGCGCCGGGCCAACCAGGTGGTGGCCGAGACCTTGCAGGAGATCCGGGCGATGATTCGACCGGGCGTGAGCACCATGGAGCTGGAAGAGAAGGCGCGCGAGCTTCTCAACCAGACCCGGGCCCGCTCGGCTTTTCAAGGGTATCGGGGCTTCCCCTGCTGTCTGTGCACCTCGATCAATGAAGAGGTGGTGCACGGGATCCCCTCGTCCCACCGGGTGCTAAAGGAGGGCGACCTTCTCAGCCTGGATTTCGGCGTGGAGCTGGACGGATGGTTCGGCGACGCCGCGGTCAGCGTGGGGGTGGGCCGGCTCTCGCCCGAGGCGGGAAAGCTAATTCGGGTGACCGGGGAGGCCTTGGCGCGGGCGATTGCGGCGATGCAAGTGGGCAACCGGCTCTCGGATATTGCCCGGGCGGTGCAGGGCCACGTGGAGAGCCACGGCTTCTCGGTGGTGCAGCAGTTTGTCGGTCACGGGATTGGCCGGGCGATGCACGAGGAGCCGCAGGTGCCCAACTTCGGGAAGCCGCGTCCCGATTACCGTTTGCGGGAAGGGATGGTGCTGGCCCTGGAACCCATGGTCAATGTCGGCGGTCCGGAGGTGGAAATCGAGAAAGACGGCTGGACGGCCCGGACCGCGGATGGATCGCTTTCGGCCCATTTCGAGCATTCGGTCGCGGTGACCGTGAAGGGGCCGGAGGTGTTGAGCCGCCTGGATTCGAGCCAGGCATGTTAAGTCAAGCCCGGAGATGGCTAAGAAAGACCATATTGAAGTGGAGGGGAGGATCAGGGAAGTTCTGCCCAATGCCACCTTTCGGGTGGAGTTGGACAACGGGATGAAGGTGATGGCGCACATTTCCGGGAAGATGCGGATGCACTACATCAAGATCGTGCCGGGCGACCGGGTGACCGTGGAGTTATCGCTCTATGATCTGACCCGGGGCCGGATTACCTATCGGCATTGAGCGCGGGTGCGGGCGCGCCCGCGCCCCGAGCGGGAGAAGAATAGTGAAAGTTCATACCTCAGTCAGGCGCCGCTGCAAGAAGTGCAAGGTGATCAAGCGTCGGGGGGTGGTGC
>MGQK01000004.1:7499-20167 GCA_001797815.1 Deltaproteobacteria bacterium RBG_13_61_14
GCCACAAACAAAGGCAGCGCTAGCGGGTCCAAGGAGAAGAGAAGCGTCATGGCGCGAATTGCAGGGGTGGATATCCCCAACAAGCGGATGGAAGTGGCTTTGACTTACATTTACGGGATCGGCCGCACCTCGGCCCAAAAGATCCTGGCCGAGGCGGGGGTGGACCCCGGCCTGCGCAGCAACGACCTGAACGAGAACCAGGTGGCGGCGATCCGCAAGATCATTGACGCCAACTACAAGGTGGAAGGCGAGTTGCGCAAGGAGGTGGCGGGCAACATCAAGCGGTTGATGGACCTGTCCTGCTACCGGGGGATCCGGCACCGGCGGGGCCTGCCGGGGCGCGGCCAGCGGACCCACACCAACGCCCGCACCCGCAAGGGACGGCGGGCGCCGATCGCCGGCAAGAAGAAGGTGATGGGGAAGAAGGGATAAGCGATCATGCCGGGCAAGAGCGAAACGGGCAAGAGTAAGAAGAAGAAAGTGAAACGGGAGGTGGACCAGGGCGTGGTCCATATCCAGAGCACGTTCAACAACACCATCGTCACCGTCACCGACCGGGCCGGGAACACTTTAGCCTGGGCTTCGGCGGGGACGGTGGGGTTCAAGGGATCGCGCAAGAGCACGCCCTTTGCCGCCGGGCAGGCGGCCGCGGAAGCGGCCCGCCGGGCCCAGGACCAGGGAGTCCGGTCGGTGGGGGTGCTGGTGAAGGGGCCGGGCGCGGGCCGGGAATCGGCGCTGCGGGCGATTCAGGCTTCGGGGCTGCGGGTGACCAGCATCAAGGATGTCACCCCCATTCCCCATAACGGGTGCCGGCCGCCCAAGCGCCGGCGGGTGTAAGCGAGGAGGCAGGGATTGGCCAGGTATCGAGGATCGGTGTGCCGGTTTTGCCGGCGGGAAGGCTTGAAGCTTTACCTGAAGGGGGACCGCTGCTATTCGGACAAGTGCGCGGTGGATCGCCGCAACTATCCGCCGGGCCAGCACGGCCAGGGCCGGATCAAGTACTCCGACTACGGCGTCCAGCTCCGGGAAAAGCAGAAGGTCAAGCGCATCTACGGGATGCTGGAGCGCCAGTTCCGCCTCACCTTTGAGGAAGCCGAGCGGATGAAGGGCGTGACCGGCACCAGCCTCTTGCAGTTGCTGGAGCGCCGGCTGGACAACGTGGTCTATCGCCTGGGGTTCGCCCGCTCGCGCAACGAGGCGCGGATCTTGGTGCGGCATGCCCATTTCCGCGTCAACGGCAGGCCGGTGAACGTTCCCTCGTTCTCGCTTTCGCCGGGGGACGTGATCGCCCTCAAAGACCGGAGCCGCAAGAGTCCGGTCTTCCAGGCGGCGCTGGAAACGCGCAGCCGCCGGGGGGACGTGCCACGCTGGCTGGAGCTGTCGGCGGACCGGTGGGAAGGGGTGTTCAAGGAGTTGCCGGCCCGGGAAGATATCACGATGCCCATCGAGGAACAAATGATCGTCGAGCTTTATTCCAAGTGAGCGGGGCCGACGCTGTTTCCGACTGCGAACCCGTGTGCGGAGGATGACCGAAATGGAAAAAAACTGGCGCACTTTGATCAAGCCGAAAAAATTGGAAGTGGAGACCGAGAGTCTGACCAAGACCTATGGCAAGTTTATCGCCGAGCCCTTGGAGCGGGGTTTCGGTCTGACCATCGGCAACGCGCTCCGTCGCATCCTGCTCTCGTCCTTGCAGGGCGCGGCCATTGTGGCGGTGAAGATCAACGAGGTCCTGCACGAGTTCTCCACCCTCCCCGGGGTCAAAGAGGACGTGACCGAGATTCTCTTGAACCTGAAAGAAGTCTCGTTGAAATACTCGGGCGAAACTATTCGCACCATTTCCCTGGCGGTGGAAGGTCCGGGCGAGGTGACCGCGGGGGATTTTGTCACCGACCAGACCGTGGAAATCCTCAATCCCCAGCAGCATATTGCCACCCTGGACAAGGGCGCTTCCCTGGAGATGGAGATGTGGGTGAAGTGGGGCAAGGGCTACGTCTCGGCCGAGCGGGGCCGGGGCGACAACCTGCCGGTGGGGGCGATACCGATTGACGCTTCCTTCTCGCCGATCCGCAAGGTGAACTACAACGTGACCAACGCCCGGGTCGGCCAGATCACCGACTACGACCGTTTGATCCTGGAGGTCTGGACCAACGGCAGCGTGCTGCCCGCGGACGCGGTGGGCTACTCCGCCAAGATCCTGAAAGACCAGCTCAGTATTTTTATCAGCTTCGAGGACATCTGGGACCGGGAGGAGTTCGGCGGCCGGGATGATGACCGCCCGGCTCACGATCCCAACTTGTATCGGAGCGTGGACGAGCTCGAGCTTTCGGTGCGCTCGGCCAACTGTCTCAAGAACGCGAACATCCGGCTGATCGGCGACCTGGTGCAGCGGAGCGAGGCGGAGATGCTCAAGACCAAGAACTTCGGGCGCAAGTCCCTGAACGAGATCAAGGAGCTCCTGGGGATGATGGGCCTGAGCTTGGGGATGAAGGTGGAAAGTTTCCCGGACCCCAAGTGGGAAAAACGCTATACCAAAGGCGGATGAGCCATGCGGCATCGGAAAATCGGACGTCGTCTCTCCCGGACCTGGAGCCACCGCAAGGCCATGTTCCGCAACCTGGTGACTTCGTTGCTCGACCGGGAGCAGATCATCACCACCGAAGCCAAGGCCAAGGAACTGCGCCGGGTGGCGGAGCGGATGATCACCCTCGGCAAACGCGGCACCCCCCATGCCCGCCGGCAGGCCCTGTCCTACATCCGGGGCACCCGGGTGGTGAGCAAGCTCTTCGAAGAGCTCGCGCCCCGTTACCGGGACCGTCCGGGCGGATACACCCGGATCATCAAGCTGGGGCCGCGGCGGGGCGATAATGCCCCCGAGGCCATGATCGAGCTGGTCGCCCGCGAGAAAGAGAAAGCCAAGAAAGCCCCGCCGGAGAAAGCCAAGAAAAAGACCTCCGCCGCCGCGGCGGCGAGCGGCAAGAAGGCCAAAGCTCCCGCCAAAAAACAAAAGAAATAATGAAGCGGCACCGTGCGCGTGTGAATCCGGCCCTCCGGCTCTGCCTGAGGGCCTTTTTGCTCGGGGCCGCCCTGCTCCCGCTCGCCCTGAGCGGCTGCGGCAAGAAGAAGACCGGCGAGCGCGAAAGCCTGATCCGCTTTTCCGCGGCCGGCAACCTCATGCTCGACCGCGGGGTGAGGGTCTGGGTGGAGAAGAACGGACCGGCCTATCCCTTCCAGCCGGTCAGCTCGTTCTTCCAATCCCGCGACCTGGTCGCGGCCAATTTCGAAATGGCGCTCGACCACGGCTGCCAGGCCCTGCAGAAGCCCGAGGTCTTCCGCCTGCCCGAGGCCGAGCTCCCGGAACTCGAGCGCTCCGGCATCAACGCGCTCAACCTGGCCAACGACCACTCCCTGGACTGCGGCCGGGAGGCGTTAGGCCAAGCCACCCGCTGGATGCTGGCCACCGGGATTCAGCCCCTGGGTGCCGGCGACAACCAGGCCCGGGCCCAGCAACCCGTTTACCTGACCGTGAACGGTATCACCCTGGGCTTGCTCGCCTTTACCACTGCGGCGGTCCCGGGCGCTCCCTTTTGCCGGGAATGCACCGGCCCCGCCTTTTACGAACCCAACCTGGTCTCCCGCTTGCTCGCGGAAATGGAAAGACGGGCGGATTTCCGGATCGTGTTTTTCCACTGGGAGGAAGCCGCGCGCGCCGGTCCCCATCCTGACCCGAAAACGGTGGCGCATGAGGCGATCAACTCCGGAGCCGACCTGGTGATCGGGTTCGGGCCGGAGGCCGTCACCGGGCTGGAGCGGATTCGGGGCAAGTGGGTGATCTACAGCCTGGGCAACCTGGTCTCGGACCCCGCCACTCCCCAGGGCCAGGAGGGCTTGATCTTTTCCGCCGAGTTCGTGCCGCGGCGAATGCTGAACCCCCGGTTGCTTCCGATCCGCATCGAGAAGGGCCAGGCCAGCTTTGCCCGGGGGGACGAAGCCCGGGCCATCCTCGAGCATGTCATGGCCCTTTCCGGGCCGGGCAGCCGCTCGGAAATGAACCTGGTCGAAGACATCCTCTACCTGCAATAGGCGCCGGGGAACCTCCCCCGTTTTCCACATCCCGCAAGCGCCAAAACCTCGGTTTTTCTTGTCACCGCCTTGACGAATTCCCGGGCCGCGGCGCGAGCGCCTCCTGCCGCCTCGTTTCAATTGGGTCAATCTTGTTTGAAACTATTTCTTCCCGGCCTGGAAAATTATCCGCCTCCGGGCCCGGCATTGAAATTGCTCCTGGGAGGGAACGGCGAAGGGAAGCTCCGCTTCATGCAAACCAGTTCCGCCACGCAGCCGCGCTGGCCGCTTTCCGCTCCGGAACGGGAGCAATTCATCCTGGACTACGCGCCGCTGGTCCGCCGCATCGTGCACCGGATTGCGGTGCGGCTGCCCCCGCACCTGGATCTGGAAGACCTGGTCAACTCCGGCTTCCTCGGGCTCATGGACGCCCTGCAAAAATTTGATCCGGACCGCAACATCGCCTTCCGCACCTATGCCGAGTTCCGCATCCGGGGCGCCATCCTGGACGAGCTGCGGTCCCGCGACTGGCTGCCGCGCTCGGTGCGGGAGAAGGCGAACCGCCTGGAGCGGGTCAACCAGGAGGTGGAAGGCCGGCTGGGCCGGCCGGCGACCGAGGAAGAGCTGGCAGCGGGCATGGGCCTGAGTCTGGAGTCGTTGCAGCAACTGCTCCAGCGGGTGGCCCCGATTTCCTTTCTCCGGCTGGACGACTGTCCCGGGCTGAGCGAATTTTCCGAGGATGACCTGCCCGACCTGCTCCTGGACCCTTCCGGCCAAGACCCCTCGGTCCAACTGGAGCTGGAGGAGTTGAAACAGTTCCTGGCCCAGGAGATCGAGCGGATGTCCGACCGGGAAAAGCTGGTGCTCAGCCTGTATTACCTGGAAGAGTTGACCCTGAAAGAGATCGGGGAGGTGATGAGCGTGACCGAGTCCCGGGTGTGCCAGTTGCACAGCCAGGCCCTGATCCGGCTGCGGGGAAGGATCAAGAAAAGGGTATGGCAAAGGTCGGCTCTTGCCCGGTAATCCCGGCCCGGGTCAGCCGGGAGCGGAAGCGGCAGGAGCGCCCGGAGTAAGAGGGTCCGGTTTGACCTGATTTTGTCCGAGAAAGGAAAAATTTTCTCAAGCAATGGGCCGATGATCCGATAACTTAATCGAGGAGGTTTAAGATGAGAAAAAGCACACGAGATGAAAAGGCGATGGAGTGGAACAGCCAGGACGGGGTGAAGGCGTCCAGGGAGCGTAATATCAACCCAAGAGAATCCAGCCAGTTGGATTTAGCACGCATGTTGCCCTTCTCCCGCCCTCACCCGGAGCACAAGCCCCGGCCGGAAGTCGCTCCGGCCGAGAAGCGAGTGCTCGAGTTGAAAGCCCGGGTGGAAAAAGGTCAATATCGGGTGGATACTGTGCGACTGGCGGAAAAGATGATCCGCGAGACCTTGATCGAAAACCTGGCGACAGACAGGAGAAATAGGTCGAACCGGGAAGACTGTTGATGCTGATTTTAACCCGCAAGATCGGGCAAAGCATCACCATTGCCGGCGACGTCCGGGTGACGGTGCAAGCCATCCGGGGCCAGCAGGTGCGCCTGGGCATCGAAGCGCCTCCCGAGATCCCCATCCTCCGCCAGGAACTGCTCCTGAAAAAGCCGGCAATCGCCGAAATCCGCCCTGCCCCAACCCCGGCCGCGGCCCGGGCCGAGCCCCTGCTCCGCCGCCGCCGCGCCGCACATAATTAAGGGGACACCATACTTAATTAAACTTCAGTCATCTGAATTAAGTATGGTGTCCCCCGAACTCCGAACTCCGAACTCGAGAAAGGGGGTCCGCTTTGACCTGATTTTGTCCGAGAAAGGAAAAATTTCCTCAAGGAATAGACGGATGATCCGATAACTCAATCAGACAAGGAGTAGTCTAAGATGAAACCGAGCACAAAGGATCAAAAGGAAGCAAAGTGGACCAGCGGGAGCCAGGTGTTGTTGTTCAGGGCCAGTAAGCTCAGCCCAGGAGGATCTGGACACCAGGCCTTAGCACGGGTGCTGCCCTTCTCCCGCCCTCGCCCTGAGCGCAGACCCCGGCCGGGGGTCGCTCCGGCGGAGAAGCGAGTGTCCGAGTTAAAAGCCCGGGTGGAAAAGGGTCTCTATCGGGTGGATACGGTGCGGCTGGCGGAAAAGATGATCCGCGAGGCCTTGCTCGAAAACCTCGCGACGGCCAGGAGAAAAGGATCGAGCGGGGCAGTCCGTTGATGTTGATTTTAACCCGCAAGATCGGGCAAAGCATCATCATCAACGGCCACATCCGGGTGACGGTGCAAGGAATCCGGGGTCGGCAGGTGCGCCTGGGCATCGAAGCGCCTCCGGAGATCCCCATCCTTCGCCAGGAACTGCTCTTGAAAAAGCCGGCGGTCGCCGAAATCCGCCCGGCCCCAACCCCGGCCGCGGCCCGGACCGAGCCGTTGCTCCGCCGCCGCCGCGCCGGTTGAGGCTACTCCTGCGGAATGGCGACGAACAAGTTGTTGCCCTGGCGGTTGATCACCAACAGGATCGGCCCGCCCTTGGCCGCGGCATAAGCCTGGCGCAAATCGCTCACGTTCTCCACCGGCTTTTGGTTGACGCTCTGGATCACGTCGCCTTCCGCCAACCCGGCCTCGTCCGCCCGGCTGCCCGGCTGGACCGAGGTGATCAAGACGCCCCGGAGGTCCGGGTCCAGGTTGAGCTGCTGGGCCAGGTCCGGCGTCAGGGTCTGGCCCCGGAGGCCCAGCGGCGCTTCGCTCTCCGAACCCGGCCCCGGGCCGGCCCCTGCCGCCTCTTGTTCTTTCATTTCGCCCACGGTCACGGTCTTGTCCTGGTATTCGCCTTGCCGGAAAATTTTCAGATTCACATTGGTGCCGGGCGGAGTCATGGCGATCTGGTTGCGGAAGTGCATCATGTCCTCCAGGGGCTTGCCGTCCATCTCCACGATAATATCTCCCGCCTTGATCCCGGCCGCCTCCGCCGGGTTTCCGGGAATGACCTCCGCCACCAGGGCGCCCCGGGCATCGGGCAGGCCAAAGGAGCGGGCCAGGGCCGGCGTCAAATCCTGCAGGCTGACGCCGAGAAATCCCCGGATCACCTTGCCCTGCTGGAGCAGGCTGTCCATGACCATCTTGGCCATGTTGGAGGGGATGGCAAAGCCCACGCCCTCGTTGCCCCCGCTCCTGGAGGCGATGGCGGTATTGATCCCGACCAGTTCTCCCCGCAAATCCACCAACGCGCCGCCGGAGTTGCCGGGGTTGATCGCCGCGTCGGTCTGGATAAAGTCCTCGTAGTCCGCGATCCCCACCCGGGCGCGGCCCTTGGCGCTGATGATGCCCAGGGTCACGGTCTGGTTCAGGCCCATCGGGTTTCCGACCGCCAGCACCGATTGCCCGATCTCGATCCGGTCCGAATCGCCGAAGGGCAGGGTGGGCAGGTCCGCGGCTTCGATCTTGATCAAGGCCACGTCGGTCTTGGGGTCGGTGCCGATGATCCTGGCGTCGAAGGAGCGCTGGTCGGCCAGCAGGACTTTCACTTTATCCGCGCCGGCCACCACGTGGTTGTTGGTCAGGATGTAGCCGTCCGGGCTCACGATCACGCCGGAGCCGATCCCGCCTTCCCGGCGTTTCTGCGGATTCTCGGGCATTCCGGGGCCGAAGAAGCGGCGGAAGAAGGGATCCATCAAAAAGGGGGACATGGGGACTTGCACGGTCCTCTGAAAGGACACGTTGACCACCGCGGGCATAGCCCGTGCCGCCGCGGCGATCACGGCTTTTTCATACTCGCCGGTGCCCTGGGGCAGAGGCGGCAGAGGCGCCGGCGCTTGCGGAGGAGGCGGGGGGACTTCCTCGGTCGGTTGCTCGGAAGGGAAGAAACGCTTTTCCAGGTCCGAGAGCTTGAACCCCTTTGAGCGCTGTCCCAGGTAGAGGCCCAGGCCCAGGCCGATGATCAGGACCACCAGGAAACCCAGGACCGTGCTTCGCGCGGAGCCTTCAAAAGAATGGTTGGTTTTCATTTTTCAACCTCCGACCTTTTTTGGAAAATCTTCTGGTCAGGAAAAGCGGCAAAGGCGGGCGGGTTTAACTCCCGGCCGCACGCTTCAGCCCCCGCCCCTTCTGCACATAAACGGCACTGGTCCAGCCATTGCCGGACCCGGACGTTGTCCGGTTCTTTCTCCAGGGCTAAGCTTAAGTCTCTCTGCGCCTCTAAAAAGTTCCCTTTTCGCATCTGCTCATAACCCGCGCGGGCCTCGAAAAAACCGGTGGCGGGAATTTCTTCGCCCAAGGCTTCGCCGGTAAAATCCACCTCCACCCAGCGGTCCAGCGGCGAAGGTGTGCGGCCGATCCCGGCCCACAAACGGTTGCCGGCAAGGTCATAGACCACGCTCAGGCTGGTCCGGTCCGAGCCGATGGCCCGCTCGCCCGTGAACCCGCAGCCTTGCGCTTCTTGCGGGTAGGGATCGCGGAGCATGGCGATCATCTCTGCCGGACCGATGGGTCCGGCCGGGGACTGGATCAGCTCCTGATAGCGGAGATACCGGGAAAAGATGCGGCCCCGAAAGACCGGGGCATCCGCGGACAGCTCACCGCCGGCCAGGCACGCCAGCTTGCCCTCGCCCCAATCGTAGCCACCCATTTGCTCGCTGGCAAAGACATTGGCGCTCCACACCGCGCCCTCTGCCATCTCCCGCACCGCTGACTCGGTCCCGAAGGTCTCCACCGCCACCGCTCGCCCCTCCTCCCGGCTGGCAATGATGACAATGTCCCCCAACGGCCGGCGCTGGGAAGTGATAATCTTTACGGCCTGGTCGAGCGTCCGCGCCTGCTCCAGCACCTGGCGGACGGCAAACACGAACGGCATGGGCGTCTGGGGAACCTTTTTAAGCTGGTCTCTCGTCTCCGGTTTATCAAGCAGCCGGGTGTTGTCCCAGGCAATCGAGATCCCGGCCTCGTTCATCCCGGTGTAGGAGCCGGCAAAGCCCAGGTAATTGACAGACACGAACTTGAGCTTGCCCGCGGGATGAAAAAAGATCACCGCTTTAAAGGCGTCGGTGTAGGCCTGGCCGCGATCGGTCAGGTCAAAGTTGTAGCCGTGCCACAGCCCGCCGCGGGTCTTGGGCGGGCCCACGGCGATTTCGCTGCACCCGAAGAGCTCCGCGATCTCCCAGATCACGTTAAAGATCAGCAGCTCGTTGAAGCTGATCCCCGAGCCTTCGGCCATGCCCTGGAGCTCTTCCTTGTAATCCGCCGGAATCTTCGGCAGGAACCGGCGCGCCCAGTAGGTGAGAAGCGGCTTGGCCAAAGGGCCCACCAGCCAGGACGGGAGGCCGGTGGAGCGGTGAGCATAATCGCGGAGAAAAGCCCAGCTTTCCTGGCGGAGCTTGGCCAGCTCTTCCTTCATCAGGGCGCCTTGCTCATAGCCCAGCTCAAACGGCCGGCCATACAGGTGCAGAATCCGAACACCCGAGACCTCCTCCAACCGCCCCTCGCCGAAATGATCGCCCCGCTTCACGAACGCCTTGCGCTCGACCCGCTCGGTCGGGGCTATAACGAGCAGCGCCAGCCCCAGAGCCAGCGCGGCGTTGACAAGCCTCCCCCTCATAATCCTGACCTTAAGCTAGGTCCCATCTCCAGTCTTGTCAAGACGCTACCGGGCGTGCCCCCGGACAAAGACGTGGAGCTGGTCTGGAAACGGCCTCCCGTGAGCCTCTGGAAGATCCTCACCGGCAAAGTGGAAGAGGCGGTCTTCCAGGCCTTCCTCACTCCAGAGGAAATCGAACTCCTTAATCTAATATTTGGGGTCAGACCCCAAATATTAGATTAAGAGGAACTTGACAATCCCGGGGGACATGGTATGGTTATCACGTATGCACAATTGCTCAAGCGTAGCTGGCCGGCCCCTCCCGGGCCGGGCGGGCGGGGGCCGGCGGCGCCGGCGCCGGCATCGGCAGGGCCAGGGCCGGGCGGAAAGCCCCGGGGTGGTGCTGGTGGGCAATCCCAACGTGGGCAAGAGCGTGATCTTCGCCGCGTTCACCGGCCGCTACGTCGAGGTTTCCAACTACCCCGGCACCACGGTCGAGGTGACGCGGGGGACGATGAAGCTCTCCGGCCGCGAGCTCTCTGTGGTGGACACGCCCGGGATCGCGGGCCTGGTCCCGCTTTCCGAGGACGAGCAGGTGACCCGCGACATCCTGCTGCAAAAGCCGGAGGTGGTTGTGCAGGTGGCCGACGCCAAGAACCTGCGCCGGGCGCTGTTCATCACCCTCGAGCTCTCTGAGATCGGTCTGCCTCTGGTGCTGGCCCTGAACATGCAAGACGAGGCCCGCGAGCGCGGGATCCGGGTGGACACGGCCCGGCTGGCCGGGTTGCTGGGCGTGGGGGTGGTGGAGACCGTGGCCATCCGGCGCCAGGGTCTCGACCGCCTGCGCCGCGCCTTGCCCACCGCGAGCCCGGCCCGGCTGCGAGTGGACTACCCGGAAACCGTGGAGCGCGCCCTCGCCGCGATCGGGCCGCTCCTGCCCGCAAGCCCTTTCGCGCCCCGCGCGCTCGCGCTCATGCTGCTCGCCGGCGACGAGAGCCTGTTCCCCTGGCTCGAGCGCCGGCTCACCTCCTTCCAGATCCGCGAGCTGAAAAACCGGCTCCAGGAAGCGCAAAAGGCCTTTTCCCAGCCGCTCGATGACGTGATCTACAAGAGCCGGCGGCAGGCGGTGGAATCGCTGGTCCGGCAGGTCTATGCCCAATCGCCCGGCCTGAGCGTGAGCTGGGCCCAGAAAGCCGGGGAATGGGCCATGCACCCGGTCTGGGGCCTCGGCATCCTCGTCGCCGTGCTCGTGCTCCTGTATGAAGTGGTGGGCAAGTTCGGGGCCGGCACCTGCGTGGACTTCCTGGAAGGGAAGGTGTTCGAGACCTGGCTCAACCCGGTGATGATCCGGGCCGTCCGCCTGCTCACGCCCAGACCGCTCGCCATCGCGGGCGAAGCCTTAGTCGGCGAATACGGCATGCTCACCGTCGGCCTGAAATACGCGATCGCCATCGTGCTCCCCATCGTCACCACCTTTTTCCTCTGCTTCGGCCTGCTCGAAGACTCCGGCTACCTCCCCCGCCTCGCGGTCATGGCCAACCGCGCCTTCAAGCGCATGGGCCTCAACGGCAAGGCGGTCCTGCCCATGGTCCTGGGCCTGGGCTGCGACAGCATGGCCACCCTCACCGCCCGCATCCTGGACAGCAAAAAGGAGCGGGTGATCGTCACCCTGCTGCTCGCCCTGGGTGTGCCTTGCTCGGCCCAGCTCGGCGTGATCCTGGGCATGCTCGGCCGGCTGTCCTGGCCGGCCACGCTCATCTGGGCGGGCAGCGTGCTCGGCGTGCTCTTCCTGGTCGGCTGGCTCGCGGCCCAGGTGATCCCGGGCCGGGGCTCGGACTTCGTGATCGAGATCCCGCCGCTCCGCGTCCCTCAGCTCGGCAACATCGTCACCAAGACGCTCGCCCGCCTGGAATGGTATCTGCGCGAAGCCGTGCCGCTCTTCATCCTCGGCACCTTCATCCTCTTCCTCTTCCATAAACTCCGGGTCCTCGGCGCGATCGAGACCGCGGCCGCGCCCGTGGTCCAGCGCTGGCTCGATCTGCCCCCCCAGGCCACCGAGACCTTCATCATCGGATTCCTCCGCCGCGACTACGGCGCCGCCGGGCTCTTCGCGCTCCAGCGCGAGGGCCTGCTCGAACCGCTCCAGGTGGTGGTGGCCATGGTCACCATCACCCTGTTCGTGCCCTGCATCGCCAACTTCTTCATCATCATCAAGGAGCGGGGCTGGAAGACCGCGGCCATCATGACTGCCTTCATTTTCAGTTTTGCCTTCGGAGTCGGAGGCGCGCTCAATTACGTCTTGAGGGCGTTGGGAGTCTCGCTATGAATCCCGCCCCTGAGAAGAAACCGATTTCATGTCCGCTCTGCGGCCAGCGCTTTGTGCCCGAGGCCAGCCGCTGCGCGAACTGCCCGCTGGCCGGCCAGGGCTGCGAGCGGATCTGCTGCCCGAATTGTTCCTATTCCTTTCCCGAGGAATCGCGGCTGGTAAGCTGGCTCCGCCGGCATTTTTCCGGCCGGCCGGAAGTTTCCGGCGAGGAGAAGAAGCCATGACCTTTGAGAATCGTCACCTGGAGGAGTTGCTGGAGAAGATCTGGGTGCTCCGGGAGCAGGGGGTGGCGGAAACGAGCGCGCTCGACCGGACCGAGTTCCCGGAGAGTTTGCTGGAGGAGGCGTTGTCTCGCGACTTGATCCGGCGCAGTCAAACCCTGGTGGAGTTGACCCAAAACGGGGAGGAGACGGCCGCGCTGGTGGTGCGGCGCCATCGGCTGGCGGAGCTGCTTTTCTCCCAGGTGCTGGAGGTGCCCGAAGGCGAGGGCGAGGAGCAGGCCTGCGAGTTCGAGCACATTTTATCACCCGCGGTCACCGACCGGATCTGCAGCTTCCTCGGGCATCCCGAGCATTGCCCGCACGGCAAGCCCATCCCCCGGGGCAAGTGCTGCGAGGACTACCGGGGCCAGGTGCAGCCCCTGATCAGCCGGCTCTCCCGCGCGCCGGTGGGGGCGGAGGGCGTGGTGGT
>MGQK01000005.1 GCA_001797815.1 Deltaproteobacteria bacterium RBG_13_61_14
CAGGAACTGCTTTCCGAGCACGGCTTCCATTTTCAATTGCTTGAAGATTTTCAGGCGCTGGAAAATCTACCCGTTGCCTCGCGACAGATCGTCACCGGCCAGATCCGCCGGGGTTTTCGTCTGCCCTCGCCCGGGCTGGCGGTGGTCACCGAGGAGGAGATCTTCGGAGAAAAAATCCGGCCCCGGCTCCGCCGCGAGCGGATGGGCGAGCTGATCCAGGACTTGAGCGACCTTTCCGAAGGCGACCCGGTGGTGCACCTGGATCACGGCATCGGACTTTACCGGGGCCTGATCTCCCTGGCCGTCCAGGCGCTGGGGGAATGGGATTACCTCCGGCTGCGGGAGCGGCCGCGAATCCGGGAGGACTGCCTGGTCCTGGAATACCGCGACGGCGATAAGCTCTACCTGCCGGTGCACCGGCTTAACCTGATCCAGAAATACCGCGGCCCGGACGAGGCGGCGCCGGTCCTGGACAAGCTGGGCGGCGAGGCCTGGGAAAAAACCAAGCAGAAGGTGCGCCGGGCGCTCCTGGAGATGGCGGAGGAACTCCTGGAAATCCACGCCGCCCGCCAGGTCTTCCCCGGCCATGCCTACTCGCCGCCGGGCCATGAGTTCCGGGAGTTCGAGGCCGGCTTCGAGTATGAAGAGACCCCGGACCAGCTCCAGGCGATTGAGGACGTGCTCGAAGACTTGCAGCAGGCCCGGCCCATGGACCGGCTGGTCTGCGGCGACGTGGGCTACGGCAAGACCGAGGTGGCGATCCGGGCCGCCTTCAAGGTCGCCATGGAAGGCAGGCAGGTGGCGGTGCTGGTGCCGACCACCATCCTGGCCCAACAGCATTTTCAGACTTTTTCCCGCCGGCTCCAGCCCTACCCGATCGAGATCCGCGTGCTCTCCCGCTTCCGCACCGCCAAAGAGCAAAAGGAAACTCTGCGGGAATTGAAAAGCGGAAAGGTGGATATCGTGATCGGAACCCACCGCTTGCTTTCCAAAGACGTCGAGTTCCACGACCTCGGCCTGGCGGTGGTGGATGAAGAACACCGCTTCGGCGTGGCCGACAAGGAGAAGCTGAAAAAGCTCAAGAAAACCGTGGACGTGCTCACGCTCACCGCCACTCCCATCCCCCGCACCCTCAACCTTTCCCTGCTCGGACTCCGCGATCTTTCCATCATGGACACCCCGCCGGCCGACCGCCAGGCCATCCACACCGAACTCGCCCGCTTCGATCCCCAGTTGATCCGGGAAGCGGTCCTGCGCGAGTTCCGGCGCCAGGGCCAGGTCTTTTACGTGCTCAACCGGGTCCAGGAGATCGAGTCCATGGCCGGCTTCCTGCGCCGCCTCATCCCCGAGGCCAGGCTCGCCTTCGCTCACGGTCAGATGCACGAGCGCTCCCTGGAAAAGGTGATGCGCGAGTTCGTGGAAAAGAAATACGACCTCCTCGTCACCACGGCCATCATCGAGTCGGGCCTGGATATCCCCAGCGCCAACACCATGCTCGTGCACCGCGCCGACCAGTTCGGCCTGGCCCAACTTTACCAGTTGCGCGGCCGCATCGGGCGGAGCAAGGAACGCGGTTACGCCTATTTCCTGATCCCGGGGCCCGGCCTGATCACCCCGGAGGCGGCCAAGCGGCTCAAGGCCCTCAAGGAGTTCACCGAACTCGGCTCCGGCTTCCGCCTGGCCGGCCACGACCTCCAGATCCGCGGGGCCGGCAACATCCTCGGCCGGCAGCAATCCGGCCACCTCGCGCGCGTGGGCTTCGAGCTTTTCTCCCAACTGCTCAACGAGGCGATTCAGAAGCTCAAAGGCGAGGAGGTTCTGCCGGAGATCGAGCCGGAATTGAAGCTCCAGGTGCCGGCCTATCTGCCCGAGAGTTACATCCCCTCGGCCAAGGAGCGGCTCTCCTGGTATAAGCGGTTTTCCATGGTCAAGGAGGAGAGCGAGATCAAGGATCTGCGGGAGGAGTTGCTTGACCGCTACGGTCCGCGGCCGGAGGAAGTGGAGAACCTGGCCCAGGTCATGGCCATCAAGGCCCTGCTCAAGAAAGTCCGGGCCTTGGGCGTTGAATACAATGGCCAGATGATCGGACTGAACCTCGGCGCCGAGGCCCGGGTGGACCCGGACCGGGTCCTGGCCCTGGTCCACTCCGCGGCCAAGCGCTTTCGGCTCACCCCGGACCACCGCCTCTATGCCCGACACGCCTTCTCCGAGCCGGCCGCCCTTTTCGCGGAAGTGAAACAGCTCTTGAACCAGATCGCCCCGGTGCGGTAAGGCCGCAACCAACGCTCTTTCCCGTGAACGTGAATGTTTCCGTGAACGTCAACGGATAGGCATGAGGCTGGAGGCTTCAGAATCTTAACCCTGACACCCTGCCACCCTGCACCTCCTCGAATCACTGTCCACTGTGCACTGTTCACCGTCCACTGCTGGAGGTGTCAAGTGTCAGGTAGCCGCGACCGCTCCTCGGTCGCGGATCCAAGGGATGCTGAAGCTGGTCGGGCCAGGAGGAACCCCGCCGGAATCCGGTCGCCGGGCGGGTCAATTAATTTATACAAATAGGTAAAGTTTAAAATTTAGCGCTGACCCCCTCTCAGCTACCGGCGGGTCACGTAAACCGGCGAGGTCCAGGCCCGCTCTTCGCAAGAGCCGGCGGGATTATTCACATCCGTGTAACAGTCGTCAGCAATGCTCTTGAGCGGCGCCGGCGGCGAGCCGTCCTGGGGGGTGGTCCTGAGGTTGAGTTCCTCGGGCGAGGGAGCGGCGCCGTTGCAAGTCTTTGCGGACCGGAGCAAGGCCGCGGGGTTGCAGTTGTAGCCCTCGGTCGGCTCCTGGATCACCCGGAAATAATAGGCCACCGTCCGGCCCGGCGGCTCCTGGATAAAGTCCGGGTCGGTCCAGGACCACTCGATCTGCGCCGCGTCAAACCGCTCCACCTGATACGGATCAAAGATCAGCCCGGCGGGATTGTCCGCGCGGTAGCGCAGGTCCGGCTGGTCCGCCTCCTGGGGGGTCAGGGGCTGGCGGATCTTGACCACCTCGATCCTTGCGATCTTCACCCTCTCGTCCAACGGCCGAAAGCACTGGGCAAAACAAACCTCGCGAAATTCATCCTCGGACAGGTTCTGCCGGATCTCCGGCTCTTCCGCATAAGGGCAGGTCGGGTCTTCCTGCAGAGCGCCCCGGGCCCGCAGGTAAAAGACCGGGTTCCTCTGCGAAACCGTCTCCGCGCCCATCTCCACGATTTCCCGTCCTTCTTCCTCCACCACCGCCCGCAGCCAAACCTCGATCCGGGCCCCGGTGGTGCCGTAGGTGCGGCGAGCAAACAGGTTTTGCCACAAGTCCTCCCGCGTGCGGCGGGGCGAGATGATCGCCACCAGCCCGCCCGGGTTCAGGTAATTGGCGATCCGCTCGAACTGGGTGGTCTGGAAAGCAAAGTTGCCCACGCCAAAACCCGGTGAATGCAATTCGGCAAAGCGCTTGACCTCTTTCACGCTCCCGGGCATGGCCGAGTGGTTGTCGGTGCTGGCCACGAAACCGAAACGGTAATAAAGCGGATCCTCCCCCTCGGCAAAATAGCCGGTGGCCAGGGCCTGCTGCACCGAGCACTGCGGACGGTAAACCGAGGCGGGCTGGTAGCAGTCCAGGCATTGGTCGCAGGCGCCCCACTCTTCCGCCTTGACCTCGGCCGGCCGGTCGCGGAACTCCGGCTTGAGCTCTTTCTTCTCTCCGGGGGAAAGGAAGCCGGCAAAAGGAACTCCGCTTTCCTTGGCCCGGTCCATCTCGCGCCGGCAAAACTCGGAGTCCGGGTCCTGGCAGCGGGCCTTCACGATCTCGCCCGCCCTAAAGCAGCACGGCTCAAAACTCGCGTTCGGCTCCGAGCAGACCTTGCGACAAGCCTTGGCGTTCTCGCGGCAGGTCTTCAGGTCCACCTCCTGGCCCTCCAGGTAATAGCGATACTCGGGATGCAGGGGCCGATACTGCTCGGAGTTGCCGTGCTGGGAATAAACCTCGATGGCCCGCTGCAGGTCCGGGTCATGGTCGCGGGGGTTGAGCTGCGCCGGCCAGTCGGTGAACATGTTGGGCGTGATCGAGAGCCAGTCGGTGCGCGGGTCGGTAAGCTGGCCCCAGGCGTTGCCGTGGGGGATGACGATGGTCGCGCAGCCGGTCCCGCTCCGGGTGCAGGTCCGACGCAGGTAGTCGAACAGCTCGCCCGGGGTGCGGGTGATCGCCTCCTGCCCGGTATAGCGGCCGCGGAGATAAGCGGTCACCAGGCCGGGCCCGAGGAAGCCGCGGTAACAGCGGGCGGCCTGGGCGGGGAGCAGGTTGGGATCATCATATTTCATGATCACGTTCTTGTGGCCCCAGGGCTTTTGCTGGGTCCACTCCCAGCCGGGAAAAACCACGATGGCAGGATCGCCGTTGCCGTCGAGGCTCCGGCCCGCGGCCTCGTTCATGGCCCGGGCCGTGGCGATCGCGTCCTTCCAGTAATCGGCGTTGGTGAGCATCTCGGAGTGGTCGGTGAAGGCGACAAAATCCAGCTTGGCGCAATAAAGGGCGAAGATGCCGGCCTCCTTCAGGTAGCGGCCCCGGGTCCAGCCGCTCGCCCAGGCGTCCAGCGAATAGGCGGTGTGCACGTGCAAGTCGCCCCAGTAAATTGAGCCGGCCGGCTCCTTCCAGACATCCTCTTCTGCATAGGCCAACCCGGACAGAAAGGCGAGCAGGAGAGCAACTCGCGTAACCCTGATCCCAAACCTTCGCGCCATAGCCCCTCCTTGTTCTTGAGCGCGCGGGAATTAATCCGGCGGGAACTCCTTTTGCCAATCGCCCTTTTCCTGCCAGGCCGGCTGCCGGGTTTTGTCGAGCAAGAAGGAACCCATGACCAGGTAGTCCATCTGGGTGCGCATGAAGCACTGGTAAGCGTGCTCGGGCGTGCAGACAATGGGCTCGCCCCGCACGTTGAAAGAGGTATTGATGATCACCGGACACCCGGTCAGCTCCTGGAAGGTCTTGATCGTGTCGTAATAGAGCGGGTTGTCTTCCCGCTTCACGGTCTGGAGCCGGGCCGAATAGTCCACGTGGGTAACGGCCGGAACCTCGGAACGGACCACCTTGAGCTGGTCCAGGCCAAACAGCTTCTTCTGGTCCCGGCTCATGGCCTTGCGCTTATCGTCCCGCACGTAAGCGGTGAGCAGCATATACGGGCTTTCGCCCTTGAAATCAAAATAATTGGGCGCTTCTTCCATCAGCACCGTGGGCGCGAAGGGCCGGAAGCTCTCGCGGAACTTGATCTTTTTATTCATTACGGTTTGCATGGCCGGCGAGCGGGCGTCGCCCAGGATGCTGCGCGAGCCCAAGGCCCGGGGCCCGAACTCCAGCCGGCCCTGGAACCACCCCACCACTTTTTCCTCCGCGATCAGCCGCGCCACTTCCCGGGGCAGCGCTTCCGGCGGGAGCCGGCGATAGGGGATATGGTTCTCCTGCAAATAACGCTCGATCTCCCGGTCGCTGAAGGCCGGGCCCAGGTAGCTCGCCTTTTGCTTGTCCCGGAGGTTGTCGGCCGGCCGGGGCTTCCCCAGGTAGCGGTGCCAGGCGTAGAGCGCGGCCCCGAGCGCGCCGCCGGCGTCGCCGGCCGCGGGCTGGATCCAGATTTGCTCGAACGGCCCCTCGCGGAGGATCTTGCCGTTGCCCACGCAGTTGAGGGCCACGCCGCCGGCCAGGCACAGTCGCTTCATCCCGGTCTTCTGGCGCACGTGGCGCGCCATCTTGAGCATGATCTCTTCGGTCACCGCCTGGACCGAGGCGGCCAGGTCCATCTCCCGCTGGGTCATGGGGCCTTCGGGCCGGCGCGGCGGGCCGCCGAAGAGCCGGGCGAAGCGGCGGTTGGTCATGGTCAGGCCGATCATGTAGTTGAAATATTTGAGGTTGAGCTTGAAGGAACCGTCCTCCTTGACGTCAATCAACTCGCGCTTGATCACTTCCACGTAGCGCGGCTCGCCGTAAGGCGCCAGGCCCATGAGCTTGTATTCTCCGGAGTTGACCTTGAACCCGGTGAAGTAGGTGAACGCGGAATAGAGCAGGCCCAACGAGTGCGGGAACTTGATCTCGGCCAGGATCTTGAGGGAGTTGCCCTGGCCCAGGCCAAAGCTGGTGGTAGTCCACTCGCCGACCCCGTCCAGGGTCATGAACGCCGCTTCTTCGAAAGGCGAGGGATAAAAGGCCGAGGCGGCGTGGGAATAGTGGTGCTCCGGGAAAAGGATCTTGCCCTGATAGCCGATCTCCTCTTCCAGGATCGCCCGGATCCAGAGCTTGCGCTTGAGCCACAGGGGCATGGCCAAAAGGAAGCTCTGGATCCCGGCCGGGGCAAAACTCAGGTAGGTCTGGAGCAGGCGCTCGAATTTGATGAAGGGCTTGTCGTAAAAAGCGACCAGATTAAGGTCGGCCGCCGAGATTTGGGCCGCTTCCAGGCAATAGCGGATGGCGTGGATGGGATATTCGGGGTCGTGCTTCTTGCGGGTGAAGCGCTCTTCCTGCGCCGCGGCCACAACCTCGCCGTCGCTGAGGAGCGCGGCCGCGCTGTCATGGTAAAAGGCGGAGATGCCCAGGATATCCATGCTTTTAAAAATATCACGAAACCGGGGGACTCACAATGAAAGCCCAGATTCCGGGTGTGCGACATAAATGGCGGGATTTCGTGGGCCTTTGTAGGGACATAAATGGTGGGATTTCGTGGGCCTTGGTAGGGGCGTCTATCTATGAAAGCCCAAGTCAAGAAAATTCTTCACCTTATAGACCAGATTCTTCTGGTCTTTGACTTGGGAGGGCACTC
>MGQK01000006.1:0-116 GCA_001797815.1 Deltaproteobacteria bacterium RBG_13_61_14
TGGAGGTCTCGACCAGCGAACGGATCTCCGCCGCACTCAAGGACGCGACCGGAGAACCGGACCTGATCGGTCGGCCGCTTGCCTTTCACTTTGCGCGCCGGACCGGGAAAACGGAT
>MGQK01000006.1:359-1684 GCA_001797815.1 Deltaproteobacteria bacterium RBG_13_61_14
TTCACCGACCTCGCCTACGCCGCGCTTTCCCGCCTGCCGGTGGTCAGCGTCTCCGGCTCTTTCCAAACAACGGAAGACGGAGTCCTCTCTTTTACACTAAGCTCCAACGTGGCGGAAGCTCTCCTGCCGCTGGTCAAGGAAATTCTGGACGAACAACTGGGAGAGGCCAAGGCGGCTTTACGGGCGGAGTATGAAAAACTGCTTGAGGAAAAACTGGGTGAGCACGGGAAACTGGTGGCGCGGTATGTCGATCTGGAGAAAATCCTCAAGGGAGACCTCTCTTCGCTCTCCGCATTGACCAAACTCCTGGACGCCAAAAAGGCGGAAATTACCAAAGCCGCCGCCGGGGGCGGCCTGCTCGACCTGAAGAATAAACTGAAATTCTAGACTCGTTCCAGACCTTTCAGCAACAAGTCCAGTTTGACCCGTAAGCCGTCCGAGATCGGGGTCAGGGGCAGGCGCACTTCGTCGCTGTGCATCATACCCAGTTTTTTCAGGCAATACTTGATAGGCGCCGGATTCGGTTCCTCGAAAAGATGCGGAATAAGCGGCGAGAGAACCTTCCAGAGAGTGCGCGCCTGGGCCGTGTCGTTGGCCTTGACCGCATCATACATGGATACGAATTTATCCGTGGCCAGGTGCGCCGAGGCCAGGATGCCGCCGTCCCCACCCAGACACAGCGTGTCGAAATAGAGGATGTCCTCACCGGTCAGGATGGAGAAATTCCCAGGCGGATGCAGCAGCAGCTCCATTGATTGCTTGATGTCGCCGCAGGAATCCTTCAGCCCGCGCACCGTGGGAATGGAAGCGAGTTGATGGATCGTCTTGTTCTCGATATTGCGTCCGGTGCGATAGGGGATGTTGTAGACCAGGATGGTCAACGGCGACGCGCCCGCCACCGCCTTGAAATGCTCGTAGATACCGCGCTGGTCCGGCCGGTTATAGTAGGGACAGGGGATGAGGGCCCCGGCCAGCGGATAATTGGACAGCAGCTTCATTTTAGCCGCCACGCGGCGCGTGTCATTGCCGCTCACGCCCGCGATCACGGGCAAGCGTCCATTGATAATTTCCAGCGTCTTCTCCAGCACGGCGACATATTCGTCATCCGCGATGGTGGGCACCTCTCCGGTGGTGGCCAACGGCACCAGTCCGGCAATCCCTTGAGCGATGTAATGTTCGATAAGGCGGGCCAGGCTTTTGTAATCCACCGCTCCATCGGAAAACGGGGTGATGAGAGGGAGCCAAACGCCGGAAAACTGCATAAAGGGTGTTCCTTTCAACCTGCGGTGATTTTGAGGTGCATGATAATATTTCCAGGGAGAAGC
>MGQK01000006.1:1885-2305 GCA_001797815.1 Deltaproteobacteria bacterium RBG_13_61_14
GGTGTGCCTTTTTATCAGTTCGAACTCCGCGGGCGTGAGCCGGGCCGGCTTGAGCAGGATTTCATTGGAGACGCCCACCTTGCCGATATCATGGAGAATGGCGGCCACGGAGAGGTCTTCAATGTATTTTTCCGTCAGATGGGGATCCCGTCCGTGAAAATTGCGGTAATATTCCCCGGCCAGGGTGCGCATGTAGTGCTCCATGCGCTCCAGGTGCACGCCGGTGGAACGGTCGTGGATCTCCACCAGACGGGCCAGCTGGTAGATGGTCTCCTTGGTTTCTATCTTCATTTCATTGATAAGCCGGTAGAGCAGGCTGATGGAGAGTTCGCGGCTGCGGATGGCGCTGAGCAGCTCGGTGCGGTCGTCTATCACGCCGATCACGTACTTCCGGCCCCGCAGTTGGATGGCTTTCATGGT
>MGQK01000006.1:2321-3345 GCA_001797815.1 Deltaproteobacteria bacterium RBG_13_61_14
TTCTGATTGGGCTTGACGATCAGGTCCACCCGTTCGGCGAAATGCTTTTCCTTGCCCGCGAACAGAGCGCGCACCGCTTTCTTGACCCGGGGCGAGGAGACGATCTCGAAAAAATTGCGTCCGTTTTTCGGATCCCCCTCCAGGACGAAAATGTTCGTGAAGGCGGGATTGGTATAGAGGAATTTCCCCTCCTCATCGATTTCGAAGGCGCCGTTGTAGCTCACTTCCATGATGGCGCCCAGCTTGCCGTGTTCGGCGCAGAGAATCTCTATCGTGTCCAGCAAGCTGTCGATCTTAAGCTCGTTTTTAGCCATTCCAGTTCATATCATAACGGAGAACGGCCGGAAAATCAAATACAGGGAGGAAAACCCCGGTGCCCGCCCCGGGGCCGGACAGGCACTTGAAACACGGCGCTATGTATGACAAGATGGGGCTCTCACGAACAACACTTTTTCCCGGAGACAATAATGGCTGAAAATAAACTGAAACTCGGTATCCCCAAAGGCAGCCTGGAGGCGGCCACCGTCGAGCTGTTCGGAAAGGCGGGCTGGAAAATATCAATCTCATCCCGCAGCTATTTTCCCACGATCGACGACGCGGAGATCTCCTGCTCCCTGGTGCGCGCCCAGGAGATGGCGCGCTACGTGGAGACGGGCGTGCTGGACGCGGGCCTGACCGGCGTGGACTGGGTGCTGGAAAACAACGCCGCCGTGGAGTTCGTGGCCGATCTCATCTATTCCAAGGTGTCCAACCGTCAATCGAGCTGGGTGCTGGCGGTGCCCGGCGACTCCCCCATCAACAAGCTTGAGGATCTCAAGGGCAAGCGCATCTCCACCGAACTGGTCAATTTCACCAAGCGATATTTCGATGAACGCAAGATTCCGGTGGAGGTCGAGTTTTCCTGGGGCGCCACCGAGGCCAAGGTGGTGGAGGGCCTGGTGGACGCCATGGTCGACATCACCGAAACCGGCTCCACCATCCGGGCGCACGGACTCAAGATCATCCACACCCTGCTCGAAACCAA
>MGQK01000006.1:3359-3724 GCA_001797815.1 Deltaproteobacteria bacterium RBG_13_61_14
CCAATACCAAGGCCTTCAAGGACCCCTGGAAAAAGGCGAAAATCAGACAGATTGCCCTGCTGTTGAACGGCGCCCTCAACGCGGAAAGCATGGTGGGCCTGAAGATGAACGTGCGGAAAAAGGACCTGGAGACGGTCTGCGCCGCGCTGCCCGCCCTGACCGCGCCCACCATCGCCGGATTGAAGGACGCGGATTGGGTATCCGTGGAAACGGTGATCAGCGAAACAGTGGTGCGGGAGATCATTCCCCGGCTGATCGCCTGCGGCGCGGACGGAATCGTCGAATACCCCATTAACAAGATTGTCAGCAAAAAAGACTGGATTGACTAACCAAGGCGTGGAGCCTGCAGGAACAGGCGCTTCCCC
>MGQK01000006.1:3758-4939 GCA_001797815.1 Deltaproteobacteria bacterium RBG_13_61_14
GCGCCGCGCTTATCAAGAAGATCCGCGATCAATTGATCGAAAGCGCGCGCATTCTCCTGGAAAATATCGTGGTGCGCGTCACCGGCTGCCAGTTGACGAGCCTCCATTCCGACATCAGCACCAAAACAGGGGAGCGGATCATCGTTTTTATCGTGGACGGAGACCTGGAAGCACGGCTTTCCCGGCCGGAGGCGCTCTAGCCAATTGTTGAAAAACCTTAAGGCAGTGTGGCAACAGCCCGCCAGTCCTAGCTCATGCGACGGAGCGGACGCACTAGACGACACCGGTGAAAAAAACGTTTTCCCGATTGACGCAAATGTGAAAATGGAATATATTCATTGTGTATATTTGGAAGACCGGTGAGGAATCCGCGCAACGGCGGGTTGCTCAAGCGTAAGCCAATATTGAACTTTCGCCCGATGCAGGCGGAAATTTGATATTGGCTTTTTTTTTCGCCGGTAGACGCCGCCGCAGGAGGAACACTATGGACGCAGCGAAGATTATCGAAAAGATCGGGAAGGTAACCGTTCCCACCGTTACAAAATGCGCTATCGCCTATTCGGGCGGACTGGACAGCACCCTGGGCATCGAGATGCTCCGCCGGGTATACCAGGCCAAGGAGATTGTCGCCATCAACGTGGACGTGGGACAGGGACAGGAAGAGATGGACATGTGCCTGAGCCGGGCGCGGCAACTGAAGATCGAACCGGTGATGATCGACGTCAAGGAGGAGTTTACCGAAGTGTGGTTGAAGAAGGCCATCCAGGCCAATTCGGACTACAACGGCTACCCGGTTTCGACGTCCATGACCCGGCAGCTGATCGCCATGGTGGTGGCCAAGAAGGCCGCGGAGATGGGTTGCGACAGCCTGCTGGAGGGGTCCACCGGCCGGGGCAACGACCAGTACCGCATGCACAACGTTTTTAAAATGTTCGCCCCCACGCTGGAGGTATTGGTGCCGGTGCGTGATTTCGACCTGACCCGCGGCGACGAGCTGGCCCTGTGTGAGGCCTGGGGGGTGCCGGTCGATGAGTTTATCGTGGGCGGCGACGACAAGACCATGTGGTGCCGCTCCATCGCCTCCGGCGCCATTGACTTAAACCAGGTGATCCCCGACGACATCTGGATGTGGCTTACCCCGCCGGAAAAGGCCCCGGACCAACCGGGGTTTGTCGAGATCG
>MGQK01000006.1:4988-5087 GCA_001797815.1 Deltaproteobacteria bacterium RBG_13_61_14
TAAAAAGATGGTGGACGCGCGCTGGGCCTCTATGGTCTATCACGGTGAATGGTTCCATCCGCTGAAAGAGGACCTGGACGCCTTTATCGCCCAGACCCA
>MGQK01000006.1:5145-5253 GCA_001797815.1 Deltaproteobacteria bacterium RBG_13_61_14
GGGTGAAGCGAATGCCGGAAATAATCAAAACGGAGCTTGAGTCCGCCATCAGCGACGTACTCAAGCGGTTTCTGCGGGAACAGCTGCAGGAAGACGTCACCGACGTCC
>MGQK01000007.1:0-19345 GCA_001797815.1 Deltaproteobacteria bacterium RBG_13_61_14
AGCGCATCCGGCCCAAGCTGATGACCGTGGCCGCGGCCATGATGGGGCTGATGCCGATCATGGGGAGCATGGGCACCGGCGCCGACGTGATGAAGCGGGTGGCCGCGCCCATGGTGGGCGGGCTGGCGACCTCCTTCCTGATGGAACTGCTGGTCTATCCGGCGATTTACCTGTTGTGGAAAAAAAGAGATTTACCCGCTGCCGGCGGATCGTTCAAAGTTGAATCGTAAAGCCGCGGCCGGCCGGGCACTGAAGCTTCAACCTCCGGGTTGGTAGGCGGTGACGCGCAGCGAAAGCCCGCCGGCGCGGGAGGTCAGGCTGGGGAAGATCTCCACCCCGCGCACGGTGGGAGCCAGGCCGGGCGAGGCTTCGGCCAGGCTGTGGATCTCCTCGGCCAGCGGCCCAAGCAGCTCCCAGGCCGCGGCGTCCGCCTCTTCCAGGATCACCACCACGCCCTCCAGCCCGCGGTCAACCAGCGCCACCGTCCCGGCCAGGAGAATGATCCGGTCGGTGAGCGCCAGGATGTTGCTCACCTTCAGGAAAGGGTGGCCGTCGGGAGCAATCCGTTCCACCCAACCCTCAACGAGCACGATCTGTTCCAGCGGGGGCACTCCCGGCTCATCGTTGAACCAGACGAGCACCTCGCCGGTGTCCAAGGCTTCGAGCCGGTAAATCCCATAGCTCTCGAACCGCCAGGCGTAATTGGGAACCACGGCGACCAGCCAAGGGCTTTGACGCAGGATCGCCATCATCTCTTCGAGGCTGTAGCCCAACGGGGTGCGGATCTGGTAGAAGTAGGTGAAGGGGTATTGAAAAAGCACCTCGGCCTGCGCCGAGTCAAGCGCGGCCTGGACTTCGGCCGCCGGGGCGCTCTCGGAAAAGCGGACCACCAGTTCCCGCGGCTTAAACAAGTTCAGGTCGGTCGAGATATAGCCCACCGCCTGGTAGGAAAGAGACCCGGGACAGAAAGAGTCCTCGGAGTCGGCACAGCCGGCGCCGGCCAATACCAGGATGGCCAGGGCAAACCCGAAGAAAAGGCGTCGTCCGGAACCTCTTTCCATGATGGTTCCCCTCCCGGCGGTAAAGGAGATTTAAAAGCAGGCGCGGATGATTTCCGAATCCCGGGCCGAGGACCAGTTCTTGACCTTGAGCAGGCAGGGTTGTTCCGCTACGATCGTGGGCCCGTCTTCCTCGATAAAAGCCACCTGGAACACGTAGGCCGGGTTCACCCAGGCCAGGATCGAGCGCAGGTATTGCGTCCGGACCTCCTTGGCCGGCAGGCGCACGCATTTCAGGTAAACGGAAAACTCGGTAAACCGGTCCACCCCGGCGCCGGCCTCACAGGCCTTGGGCAGGTTTCTTTTGGCAAAAAAGGAAAGCAGTTGCTTTAGGTCCATGGCCGGGTTGTGGTAAACACGCTCTTCGGGCGTGCGGCCGTATTGTTCATTCATCGCCTGCTGGAGCTTTTTTTCGCGCTCCTGGTCTTCCCGTTTCCACTGGCTGTGGCGCGCCTGGTTTTCGCGGGCATACGTCTGCTTCAGGCTCTGCTCGTAATAGTGGAAACCCAGGAAAATGACGGCGTGGAGCACCAGCGTCGCCGCCGCTACCACCATCCGTCGGGACCAGGATTCCACGGCGTTCACCTCCGGGGCATGATCCGGCCGAACTCGTCGTGCTGGACGCTCATCATCCGGAGGACATCGGGGCGACCGATGCTCAGCCAGACCTCCGGGTTGGACGAGCGGGAGGCCAGGCCGGCGCGGTAGAACTCCAGGTATTCCTGCCGCGTTTCGGGGACGGCCGCATCCCGGCTCACGTCCACCCGCTTCTGCACCGACACTTCCACCGATTGCAAGTCATGGGCCGCGCCAAAGGCGAACAGGTCCCGGATGATCCCGGCTACGGTCCAGCGCACCGCGCGATGCTGGTCTTCGGTATCCTGCCGGCCGCCGCGCGTGTCCACCGGCACCTCGGAAAGGGGAACCGCCACTTCCACCGAATACCACTTGCCCTCGTGCCGGACGCGGATCCCGGAGGAGCGGGGCGATGCCTGCTGGGCCAACTCCTCCAAGACCCCGACCTTGCCCAGGGAGCTTTCCCGGCTCAGCCGGGCCATTTCCAAAAGTCGCTTCTCTTCCGGCGATTGAGCAAACGATTCCTCCATCCCCTGCCGGCGCTTAAACTCCTCGGCCCGCACCTTGGCCGCCCGGCCTTCCTGCACCGCGCTCGCCGCATCGGCGAGAGCGGCCTGGAACTGCGCCTCATCCTCCCGGACCTCCTGCTCCCGGGCCTGGAGTTCGGCTGGCGCGTCCTTCTTCAGTTGGTGTTTCAAGGACAGGACCATGGCCGCACGAATCCCCCCGTGCACGGCCAACGAGACGAGGCACAAAACGAGCACACCGATCGAGATGAGTCTTTCCCGGTCGGCTCCGGCTTTTTTCGGGCTCATGCGCTACCTTCGCCTCGACATTTAGCATTTTCACCATTCATTTGTCAATAGAAAAGTTTTGCGGCTGAACTCGATCAGGGCGTCCGCAAGTTATAGCCTTCGCTCCTCCCCCGAAAAGCCGAGAGGGACGGGCCTGCGCTGGGCCGGGCCGTCCCTCTCGAAAATGCGAGCCGGGCCGCCAGCGCCCGGGATCAGGGCAAGACCATGCGGATATGATCCCCGGGCGCGAACTCCCGGCTGCTGGCAATGGCCAGCGTCACCGAGGTGGTCGGCCGCGCATCGAGGATCAGCAGCTTCCCGATCAACTGGTCCGGCAGCGTCACCGCCTGGCCGGTGGCCGGGTCCACTTTGGTTTCGCCGGGCAGGTAGACGTCAAAGGTATTGCCGGGCACCACGCCGTCCTGGGCGCCCCGGTCAATGTAAATAATCTCGTTCTTGCCCATGGCCACGGTATCGTTCTTGTTGGCGACGATGTAGCCTTCCAGGGCCACTTGGTTTCTGACCAGGGTGATCTCCGTGGTCAGCTGGGGCGTGTAGGGAGCGATCCGGTCGCCGTCCTGGACCTCCCGGTAAGAATTGAGGATGACCGCGGCGGCCACGTTTTCCTTGACCTGGGTGATCTTGAGCTCGCCCAGGTTGAGCACGCGATGGCCCACCACGTGGTAGGGCGGATTGGGGTGCCGGAAATCGGAAATGATCCGGAAGATGCTGAAGATATCGCCGTCCTTGACCCCCAGGCTGGTGCCCACGTTGACGTACACCTTGTCGCTCGTGCCCAGCAGGGCCTTGTCGTCCGGGTTGCTCATGATCGAACCCGCGGACTGGGTCTCGCCCGCGTCCAGGTAGCCGGCGGCCCAGATCCCCTTGTAAAGGACCTTGTTGCTCTCCTCCTGCGCCGCCACCTCGGTTTCCGTTTCCAGGATGCCCGCCTGAGCCTGCTCCATCGGCCCGAAGCCGGCCGCTTCCAGGGGGCTCAGTTTTTCGCTGGTGGGGTAGAGGTTGAGCACATCGCCCGGATAGATCCGGTGGGGGTTGGTGACAAAGGTATTGCGCTCCCAGATCTTGGGCCAATAGTAAGGGCTGTTCATGAAGCGCTTGGCGATATCCCAGAGCGTGTCCCCGGTCTGCACCACGTAGATCACCTTCTGCTCCCCGGCTTCCTTGGCGGCGCTGAGACCGCCGGCTTCGAGTTCCAGTATCCCCAGGCCCTCGAAGGGATTCGCCTGCTCCTGGCCCGAGAGTAGCCCGGCCCAGAAGAGAAGAGCCCCCGCCGCCATCGCCCGCGCCGCCATCTGCCACCTCTTGCTCATGCCGACACCCTCCTTCATCCTTTCCTCAATGGGTCCATTCCTCGATCTTGGCCTCGGCCAGGCGGGCGGAATCGCTGAACGGATACAGGATCACCACTTCCCGCAGCGTGGCCAGGGCCTTTTCCGCCTGACCCAACTCCTGGTAAGACAACCCGGCCTTGTAAAGACCGTCCGGCGCCTTGTCGCTCTCCGGATAATCATTGGCCAGCTTGCTAAATTCTTCCACCGCCTTCTCGTATTCTCCCAGGTCGTAATAGCATTCTCCCAACCAGTAATACGCATTGTCATGCAGGCTCGCCGCCAGGGAATCTCCGGTGAGCTCCTGGAACTTGACAATGGCTTCGGCATACCGCTTGTCCCCGTAAAGCTGCAACGCATCCTGGTATTTGGCATAGCTCTGGTCCCCCGGCTTGACCGGGGCCGGCGCTTCCGCCTTTTCCTCCCCGGCCGCCTTCTGGTAGCTCTGGGGGATCGTAAGGACTCTGCCGTCGGCGGTCCGCAACACCGGCTGCTCGGGCCAGGAAGTGAAGGTTTTGGGATCGGCCGGGCTTTTCGGCCTGAGTTTGATCACTTCCAGCTGCGGGGCGGCCGCGGGAGAAGCCGGGGCCGGCGCCGCGTCCGGCGAAGGGGCGGTGGCAGCGACCGCCGGGGCAGTGACGCTGGTGCGGGCCTGCAGCATTTGCAAGCGGGTATTCAACTCCTCGAGTTGGCGCCGCAACTCCGCGTTGGACGTTTCCAGCTCCGCCACCCGGACCTCTAGATCCTTGAGCTGGCGGCTTCCGGAGAGCCCCGCACAACTGCCCCCGAAAATCGCTACCGCCGCCACCGCCGTCGCTTGCCACATCCTCATGGGACACCCCGATTTTCTTGGCCCCCGATCAGGCATTGCATCCGCGCAATTAGCCACTCCTCTACGGCCTTAATAATTATACAAAAAAGCCGCAAGCCCTGTCAAGAAAAATTTCAAAAAGGACCCCTGCCTCAAAAAACCGGTTGAACCAGACCGGGAATTTTCCCCTGCCGCGCTAGGTCCGTGGCTGCTAATCATTATCCCGCGACTTGCAATGTTTCACGAAACCACGGAGAATAGAAATCAAGCCAAAGCGGTTGGAAGGAGGCGGCCATGTGGGAAGTATTGTTGACCGAGCCGGAGTTGAGACTCCGGGACGAGGCGCGGGCGTTTGCCCGGGAGGACATCTCCGCGGATTATTTGCGCGACCTGGACGCGGAGAAGCTCGAGTTCCCTTACGGGTTCCACGAAAAAGTGGCCAAGCGCAAGCTCTATGGGATCCGCTTTCCCGAAAAATACGGGGGCCGGGGCATGGGCTGGACCGCGGAGGTGGCGGTCTTGGAAGAGATCAGCGTGCTCGGCGCGGCGCTTGCCTGCCAGTTCTCGATGCCCAGCATCGTGGGCGAGGCTCTGGACAAATTCGGCACTGAGGAGCAGAAGGAGAAGTTCCTCAAGCCCACGCTCGCGGGCAAGCTGGTCTGCGCGGAGGCGCTGACCGAGCCGCGGGGCGGGTCCGACTTTTTCGGGGCCACCACCGTGGCCCGCAAGGACGGCAAGGACTACATCCTGACCGGAGCCAAGCGCTTCATCGTGGGCGGCAAGGGCGCGGATTATTTCCTGGTCTATGCCAAGACCGCGCCCGAGAACCCGCCGCACCAGTCCATCTCGGTCTTCCTGGTCGAGCGCGACCGGGGCGTCAAGACCGAGACCCTGTTCGGGCTGCTCGGCACCCGCGGCGGCGGCACCGCCCGCATCGCCTTCCAGGAGATCCGGGTGCCCAAGGAGAACCTGGTGGGCCCGGAGAACGCCGGCGGGCTGATCTTCAACCAGATGATGATTCCGGAGCGGCTGACCTCCGCGGCCGGGGCGCTGGGCGGGGCGCAAGCCTGCCTGGACCTTGCCGCCCGCTATTCGATGAAGCGCAAGGCCTTTGGCCGGCAGATCCGCAAGTTCCAGGCGGTGAGCTTCAAGGTGGCCGAGAGCGTGGCCAAGCTGGACGCGGCCCGGGCCCTGGTCTATGCCGCGGCCCGGACCATTGACGCGGGAAGACCGGCGCGGCGGATCGTGTCCGAGGCCAAGAAGGTGGCCACCGAGACCGGCTGGGAAGTGATCAACCATGCCATGCAGATCCTGGGCGGGATCGGCTACACCAACGTCTATCCGGTGGAGCGGTCGCTGCGCGACGCGCGCTTGACCATGATCTGGACCGGGACTTCCGAGATCATGTCGGCCTTGATCCAACATGAATACTATGAGGAACTGGAAAAGACGAGACCCACCCGCCGCGACACCGAGAAAGACGCGACCCGGGCGGACCTGGAGATCGAGAAGGTTTACGAATAGGCCGGAAAAAGCTTCGAGCGTTCTTTCCCGCCAGAGCCGCCCCTCGCCCGGTCCAAGGAGACCCGCGGCGAGCGCAAGCCTCAATGACCCGGTCCGCCTTTCGATTTGGGAAACTGCGCCTGAATATGTTAGGATAAAGAACTCGAAGGAGTTCACGCCTGATTCGTAACCCGCTGGAGGATGACACTTGAAATACTCGATCAGCCCGGAGGGGAAACGGTTTCCCCTGCCCCGGCCCGAGGATTACGCGGCCGAAGAGAAGCGGATCGCGCGGCTGGTGGAAGAAAAGCGCAAACAAGGTTTCGAGATCGTGGTGGTGATGGGCCTGGGCTTTGTCGGCGCGGTCATGGCCGCGGTGGTGGCCGACAGCGTGGACCGGAAGACCGGCCGGCCCCGGAAGTTCGTGATCGGCAAGCAGCGGCCCAGCGACCGCTCGGGCTGGAAGATCCCCTACCTCAACCGGGGCTTAAGCCCGGTCCAGGCCGAGGACCCGGAAGTGGCCCGGATCATCCACCGCACGGTCAAACAGAAGAAGACCCTGGTCGCCACCTTTACCGACGACGCCATCCGCCACGCCGACGTGATCATCGTGGACATCCAGTGCGATTACCTCAAGGAGTCGCTCGGCGACCTGTCCACCGGCACCGTGGAAATGCGGGACCTGGAAGAATCCTTCCACATCATCGGCCGCTACCTCAAGCCCCGGGCGCTCTGCCTGATCGAGACCACGGTCGCGCCCGGCACCACCGAGCGGGTGGCTTACCCCATCCTGAAGCAGGCCTTCGCCCGCCGGGGGATCAAGGCCTCCCCCCTCCTCGCCCATTCCTACGAGCGGGTGATGCCCGGCCGGAACTACGTGGCTAGCATCCGCGACTTCTGGCGGGTGTGCGCGGGGGTGGACGCGGAGAGCCGGCGGAGGGTGGAAAAGTTTTTGCGCGAGGTGATCCATACCGGGCAGTATCCCCTCACCGTGCTGGATCGGCCGGTGGAGAGCGAGACGGCCAAGATCGTGGAGAACAGCTTTCGCGCCGCCATCCTCGCTTTCATGGACGAGTGGAGCCGGTTTGCCGAGGAGGCGGGGGTGGACCTGGTCAAGGTGATCGAGGCGATCAAGGTGCGGCCGACTCATTCCAATATTATGTTCCCCGGCCCGGGGGTCGGCGGCTACTGCCTGCCCAAGGACGGGGCCCTGGGGATGTGGGCCTATCGCCGCTTGTTCCACGGCCGCGAGAGCCTGTTCAAGTTCACGCCGCTGGCGATCAACGTCAACGACACCCGCGGGCTGCACACGGCCCGGCTCGCCGCGGAGGCGCTCGCGGAGATGAAGAGGAAGGTCAAGGGCGCGAGGGTCCTGCTCCTGGGCTGCTCCTACCGGGAGGAAGTGGGCGACACCCGTTATGCCGGCAGCGAGCTGATCGTGCGGATGCTCACCGAGCAGGGGGCAAAAGTCTCGGTGCACGACCCCTACGTGGAGCGCTGGTGGGAGTTCGAGCGCCAGGGCGACTACCCGCACCAGACCCACAGCCTGGCCCGCTTCTTCAAAAACCAGGGGAAGTTGAAAAAGTTGAAAGTCTCGCGCGATCTGAAAGCCTCGCTTTCGGGCCAGGACGCGGTCATTTTCGCGGTGCGGCACCGGCAGTATCTAAAACTGAAACCGGAAGCGGTGGTAAAGCGGGCGGGCAAGCCGCTGGCGGTGGTGGACGCCTTTGCCCTGCTCGATGACGCCAAAATCCGGCGCTACCTGGAACTGGGCTGCGCGGTGCGAGGGATGGGGCGGGGCCAGATTGGCCGGCTGCAAGAGCAGCTTCAGTCGGCTCGGCGTCATTCCCGGAAACGGTCGTGAGAAAGATCAAGCTGGTCGTTTCGGACTTCCACCTCGGCCGGGGCCGGCTGATGCCGGACGGCGGGATCAACATCCTGGAAGAATTCATCTTCGACCACCGCTTCATTGATTTTCTCGATTACTATTCCCACGACGAGTTCCGGCGCGACGAGGTGGAACTGATCCTCAACGGCGACTTCATGAACACCATCATGGTGGATTACGAGGAGCAGTATCCGCGGGCGCTGACCGAGGCCGGCTGCGTGGAAAAGGTGCAGAAGATCCTGGACGGCCACCCGGAGCTGTTCGAGGCCCTGGCCGGCTTTGCCAAAGCGCCGAACCACCGCCTCAGCTACATCGCCGGGAACCATGACCCGGCCGTGATCTGGCCGGCGGTGCGGCGCCAACTCCAGGACCGGATCCAATCCGAGATTCTGTTCCCCGGGTTCAACTATGCCTTTGACGGGATCTGGGTGGAGCACGGGCAGCAGCGGGTGGCCACCAACCGTTTTGATCCGGACCACCTGATCATCCGGACCAAGGGCACGGAGGAGCCGATCCTGAATTTGCCCTGGGGCTGCTTCTTCGTGATTGACTACATCAACCCGATCAAGCGCTTCCGCCGCTACATTGACCGGATCCAGCCCTTCGGCCGCTACCTCTTCTCCGCTTACCTGTTCGACACCGGGTTCGCGCTCCGCGCCACCTATCGCCTGCTCTCCTTCCTGCTCTCCCACCAGTTCGAGAAACACCGCTGGCACACCACCTCGCTCCGCGACGCCCTGGATATCGTCAAGCAGCTCTCCATCATTCCGGACCTGGAAAAAGACGCCCAGGAGATTTTGCAAACCGGGCCTTACCACACCGTGATCTTCGGCCACAACCACCAGCCGGCTTACGTCAAGGTGGGCCGCGCCAAGCTCTACGTCAACGTGGGCACCTGGAACGACATCATCCACCTGGAGATCCAGAACCTGGGCCGGCAGCGGCGGATGACTTACGCCTATATCGAGTACCGGAACCAGGAGCGGCCGCAGACCCACCTCAAGCTCTGGAAGGGCCGGCACGTGATCGAGGAAGACATGATGTTCTAACCCGGATTTGATGCGATCGGAGATGCCATGACCAAAGCCTATTTTGCCACGGCCATCAATTGCATAGACGGCCGCGTGCAGACGCCGGTCCTGGACTGGATGAAAAAATTCTGCGGCGTGGATTACGTGGACCTGATCACCGAGCCGGGGCCGGACCAGGTCTTGTCCGAAGGGCCGGCGGAAAAAGTCCAGGCCATCCGCGAAAAGGTGATGATCTCGGTCAGGGTTCACTCCTCCGAGGTGATCGCGGTGGCCGGGCATGACGATTGCGCGGCCAACCCGGGGCCCAAGGAACAACATCTCCACCAAATTCAGAAGAGCGTGGAAGTGGTATCGGGCTGGTGGATGCCGGCGCGCGTCTTGGGGCTGTGGGTCAACGAGCAGTGGCAGGTGGAAATCGTCGCGGACACTCGCCCCTCCGGTTAATACCAATTTGCCTTTATCAGAAACGCTTGAAGCTTGATTGCAAATTGGTATGACGGGTCGCACCTTCGCTTTTTAAAAAAACTGCCGGATTAAACTCCAGAGGCTTTCCGGGTCAGAGTCCGGATTGAGCCAGCGGAGCTCCGGCTCGCCCCTCATCCAGGTGAGCTGGCGCCGGGCGTAGTGGCGGGAATCGCGCTGGATCAGCTCTTTGGTCCGGCCCAGGTCGTGCTGTCCGTCCAGATAGCCGTGCACCTGGCGGTAGCCGATGATCTTCTGCGACTTGAGCTCCGGCCCGTAGCCCTTGGCCCGCAAACCCTTCACTTCCTCCACCAGGCCCTTGGCGAGCATGATCTCCACCCGCTGGTTGATCCGGCGGTAAAGCTCCGGCCGCGGGACCTCCAGGCCGAGGCGAAACACCCGGAAACCGGCCAGCGAAGTCCGGGGCTGGCGCTCGAAGTGGCGGGAGAGCGGCTCGCCGGTAAGCTCAAAGACCTCGAGCGCGCGGACGATCCGGACCAGGTCATTGGGATGGATGCGGTTGGCCGAGATCGGGTCCACTTCCCGCAGGCGGTCGTGCAACGCCGGCACGCCCTTGAGCAGAGCCTCTTTTTCTAATCGGGCGCGAAGCGCATGATCCGCGGCGGGACCGGGAAACAGGCCGCGAAGCAGAGCGCGCAGGTAAAAGCCGGTGCCGCCGACCAGGATGGCCGGCTGATGTTCTCTAGCCAGCCGGGCCAGCGCCTCGCGGGCCGCGGCTGCCCATTGGGCCGCGGAAAAATCCTGGTCCGGTTCCACCAGGTCAATCAGGTGGTGGGGAATGCCTTGTCGCTCGGCCGGAAGGAGCTTATCCGTGCCCACGTCCATGCCGCGATAGACCTGGGCCGAGTCGGCGCTCAGGATTTCAGGCTGGAGCCCCTTTTCCCGAAACCGGAACGCCAATTCCAAAGCCCACCCGGACTTGCCGCTGGCCGTGGGGCCGGTGAGCACCAGAAGAGGCGGTTCGCTCAAGGAACCTCCACTTGGACCACCGCCAAGGAAAGACCGGGCAGAACCAGGCTGGGTTCGGGTAGGGGCATGGACTTCGGCGAGCTCCCCTCGACAAGCTCGGGGCCTGAGCCTGTCGAAGGCAGTCGAGCCGCCTGCCACGCCCCTGCGCTCGAATACACAAGCTCTGCCGGTTGCGCCTGGGCGAATTCGGGACCGAGCAGCTCGGACCAGTTGAGTTCCAGGCTCTGCTCTTTGGCGGCCGGGTTGCGGACGACCAGCAGGCCCTGTTTGCCCAGGCGATGGGCATAACCGTAAACCCGGCCCTGGCCCGGGTCGCCGAGCACCATCCGGGAATTTTTCAGCAGCTCCGCATTCTGCCTGGCCCAGGCGACGGTGTCCTGCAGGAATTGCCATTCGCCGGCCGAAAGGGTCGCCGGCGTGCCGTAAAGCTCCCACATCATCACGCCCCGGCCGAAGAACATGACCGCGTCGTCCGAGAAGTCGCGCAGGTTCTCGCCCTGGTCGCCCAGGTCCTGGAGCCGGCCCTTGATGATGCCGTGGGTCATCAGGGAGTGGATGGGGAACTGGGCGCCTTCCACCCGCAAGCGCTGATAGAGGATGGTATCCCGATAGGTGATGCTCTGCTGGCGCTTGCTCCCTTCCCCCTGGTAATAGTAATCCAGTCCGCCCGGCCAGACCACATCGCAATGCCGAAGCCACCAAGGCGAGAGCCAGGCGCCTCGGGTGATGTTAATCATGATCGCGGGGTTCTCATGCTTGACCGCGTCTATCACTTCGATAAAGGCATCGGTAAGACCCGCCTGACCGAAGCGGCCGACCCGATGACCATGATGGCGATAGGGACAGCGCGTGGTGAGGTTATCGAGCTTGAAGTAGTTGACGCCGTTTTCTCGCGCGTATTTGAGCATCTGGTTCTTAAACCACTGCTGATAATTTTTCCCGGCGATGCAGAAGCCGAGCGGGCTTTTTTCAAAGCCCTGCCCCGCGCTCGCGAGCAGGCGGCGGAGCTGGTTGGTCGGGTAGCCGCCGAGGGGGGACAGCCAGAGCCCCAACTCGGCGCCGTGCGCTTCCGCCGCGGACCGCACCGGGTCAAAGCCCAGGGGGAAGCGGAGGGGATGAGGGGCCCAGAGGTTTTGAAAGTCGTCCCAGCCGTCGTCCAGCACCACGCTCTGGAGGGGGAAAGCGAGGGGGAAGGCGGCCAGGGTCTGGAGGACTTCCTGGTCAGAGTAGTTGCGGAGGTCATACCAGGTGTTGTAGAGGAGGAAGGGCCGGACCGGGTAGGAGCGGATGCGGTCCACGTAAGCGAGGAATCGCTCGCGCACCTTTTCGTGCTCGCCCGCGCCGATGACCGCGCTTTGGGAAAGGTATCCTTCGGGTCCGGCGTTCAAGCCCACCGGGTAAGCGCAAACGACCCGGCCCTTGTCCACCTGGTTCTCGGCCGAGGGATACTCCACCCCGAAGAAAAAGTCGCCCACGTAAACCGGCTGGCCGGGGCCGCTAAAAGTCTCGGGAGTTTGCCAGGGCTTAAAGTCCGAGAGCGCGACCCGGTCCACGAAGGCGGGGAAGTCGGGCGAGATGAAATTCAGGCTCTTGCGGATGAACCACTCCTCCGGCTCGGTCCAGTAGCGCAATTCCAGGAGATAGGGAAGTTGTTCGGCCTGGAGCAGGAAGACCAATTGCCGGGGCGTCTGTTCCACCCGGATGACCTTGAAATCCCACGGCCCCAGGATCCGGAACTGGAGCTCGATCCGGAACTCCTGCCCCGGGACCAGGTAGGTCTTGCCGGTGAAGCGGTTGACCAGCGCGGTGTGGAGCAGCCACCCTTCCTGGACGCCCAGGGTCAGGATCAGGCCTTGATTTTTCAACTGGTAAGTGACCGGCGGCGCCACCATTTTGCGCTCGGCCCGCCCGGCCAGGAGGATGAGCAGGCAGAGGAGAAAGACAGGGGAAGTCAGGAGTCGGAAGCGGATCGTGCGAGTCCACGCCATCGTCGCTCATTTTAGCCAATCTCCGGCGAAAAAGGTAGGCGGCAACAGATAAAAGAAAAAAAGAGGCTGACCCGCAGGTGTATGCTTGTCCAAGTAACTTTCCTAGGCCATTCCTGCTTGATTGATCGGCGCAGCAATCGCTAACCAGAGGCTTTTTTCAAGATCATGGAAAAGCTCCTGATCCCCTGGCTGGATTAGTCCCCCCGCCGCAACCGCTTTGGGCCAGAAGGGCGGTCTTTTTTGCGCGGTCTCTGCTTCTCGGCTATACTAAACCCTTGCCATGAGCGATAAAGACCGGATTCGCCTGACCCACAAGTGCAAAGCCTCGGGTTGAGCCGCCAAATGGGGTCCGGGTGACCTCCAGCGGCTCTTGTCCGAACTGCCTTTGCAAACAGATCCGCGCTTGCTCGCCGGGTTCGAGCACGCGGAAGACGCCGGGGTGTTCCTGATCGCGCCCGACCGGGCGCTGGTGCAGACGGTGGACTTTTTCACGCCCATTGCCGACGACCCTTACGCGTTCGGCGCGATCGCCGCGGCCAACGCGCTCTCCGACGTTTACGCCATGGGCGGCAAGCCCCTGACCGCGCTCAACATCGTCTGCTTCCCCTCCGGCCCGGAGAACCTCGGCATCCTCAAAGCCATCCTCCGGGGCGGGGCGGACAAGGTGCACGAAGCCGGCGCGCTCCTGCTCGGCGGCCATTCGGTGGTGGACGACGAGATCAAGTTCGGGTTGAGCGTGACCGGCGAGGTCCGGCCGGAGGACTTGAAGACCAACGACGCGGCCAGGCCGGGAGACGTGATCTATCTCACTAAACCCCTGGGCACCGGGCTTTACGCCACCGCGCTCAAGCGCGAGGCCGTGAGCGAAGCCGAGTTTGCCCCGGCCGCGGAGATGATGATGCGGTTGAACCGGGAGGCGGCCGAGGCTATGGTCGCGGCTGTAGCCCACGCCGCCACCGACGTCACCGGTTTCGGGCTTTTGGGCCATGCCCTGGAGATGGCCCAGGCCAGTCAGGTGGGTATGGTTTTTCAGGCAGAAAAAATTCCGTTGCTGCCCCGCGCGCTCGAGCTGGCCGAAAAGGGCATGATTGCCGGCGGGCTTATGCGCAACCGCGAGCACTTCCAGGGCCGAGTGGAGTTCAGCCCGGCTGTCTCCGAGCCGATGCGGATCGTGCTCTGGGACCCGCAGACCTCGGGCGGGCTTCTGATCGCGGTCCCGGCCGCGAACGCGCCGCGCCTGGAAGACGAGCTCTCGAAACGCGGCGTGGCTGCCATCGCCCGCATCGGCGAAGCGGTCGCCGAGCATCCCGGCCGCGCCAGGGTCCTCTGAACCGATGAAGAAGGAAAAAGACGCCCCGCTCTTGCGCGCGCTGCCGGCGGTGGACCAGGTGCTCAAGCTCCCGCCGATCGAGGCCCTGCTTGTGGACTATGACCGCGGCCTGATCAAGGAGCTGGTGCGCGAGACTATCGCCGACTCGCGCGAGAAGATCAAAAAGGGCGCCGACTTCCCGCTGGGTCCGGACGGCAAAATCTCTTCCGATTGGCTCTTCGGACAAATTTCCGCCCGGATGGATCAACTCCTGCGGCCTTCGCTCAAGCGCCTGGTCAACGCTACCGGCGTGGTGCTCCACACCAACCTCGGCCGCGCGCCCCTCAGCCGCGCCGCGGCTTTAGCCGTCGCCGATTCTGCTTCCGGCTACCTTAACCTCGAATTTGACCTGGCCGCGGGCGAGCGCGGCTCGCGCCACGTCCACCTCGACCGCCTGCTCCGGGCCGTGACCGGCGCCGAGGCCGGCCTGGTGGTCAACAACAACGCCGCCGCGGTCCTGCTCTGCCTCAATACTCTGGCTGCGGACCAGGAAGTGATTGTCTCCCGGGGCGAGCTGGTGGAGATCGGCGGCGCCTTCCGCATCCCGGACATCATCCGCCGGGGCTTCGCGCGCCTCAAGGAAGTCGGCGCCACCAACCGCACCCGGCTCGCGGATTACCGCCAGGCTATCAGCAAAGAGACCGCGCTCCTGCTCAAGGTCCACGCCAGCAACTACAAGCTGATCGGCTTCACCGAGTCGGTGAGCCTCGCCGACCTCGCGGAGCTCGGCAAGAAGCGCGGCATCCCGGTCATGGAAGACCTGGGCAGCGGCCTGCTCTACGACCTGAGCGGAGCGGGCCTGCCGGAACCCATCGTGCGAAAAAGTATTGCGGCCGGGGCGGACCTGGTCTGCTTCAGCGGCGACAAGCTCCTGGGCGGGCCCCAGGCCGGGATCATCGCCGGCCGGCGCGACCTGATCCAGCGCATCCAGAAGAATCCGCTGACGCGGGCGCTCCGTCCGGGCAAGCTCACTTTACTTGCCTTGCAGGCCGTGCTTGGCCAGTATCTTAAGCCGCGGACGCTGCCGCAAAACCTGCCGGTGCTCGGGATGATCCTGCGGCCGGCGGACGAAGTGAAAAGAGCCGCAGCCTCGCTCTGCCGAAGGATCCACAAACTCTGGCCCGAGGCCCGGGCCCAGGTCCTGCCCGACCAGGCCTATGCCGGCGCCGGCGCGCTCCCCGAAGAGGCGATCCCCACCTTTGTGGTGGCGCTCAAACCAAAAGGCATTTCCGCCGGCCGGCTCGCGGCCGCCTTTCGCGCCGCTCCGGTGCCGGTGGTGGGCCGGATCAAGCAAGGCGTCTTCTGCCTCGATTGCCGGACGCTCCTGCCCGGCGACGACCGCCTGATCCTGGAGGCGGTGACCACCATCGCGGCTTCGCCTCCGAGGTAGCGTGTGGCGGAAACTCCCCACCTGGTCATCGGCACTGCCGGCCACGTGGACCACGGCAAGACCACGTTGGTCAAGGCCCTCACCGGCGTGGACCTGGACACCCTGCCCGAGGAAAAAGCCCGCGGTCTCACCATCAACTTGGGCTTCACCCACTTCGACACGAGCTCGGGGCTCCGCATCGGAGTGGTGGACGTGCCCGGCCACCACCGCTTCATCAAGACCATGCTCGCCGGCGCCCACGGCCTCGACTTCGTGCTCTTCCTGGTCGCCTGCGACGACTCGGTCATGCCCCAGACCCGCGAGCATCTGGCCATCTTGCGGCTCCTCGGCCTCGAGCGCGGCATCATCGTGCTCACCAAGAAAGACCTCGCCGACGCCGAGACCCTCGAGCTGGTCCAGGCCGAGGTGGACGAGCTTACCCAGGGCACCTTCCTGGAAAAAGCGCCGCGCATCGCAGTCTCGGCCCAGACCGGCGAGGGCCTGCCCGAATTGATCGCGGCCATTGACCGCATGGCGGGGGAGTGCTCGGCGCGCAAGGCCGAGGGACCTTTCCGCCTCTTCCTCGACCGCGTCTTCACCGTCGCCGGCGCCGGAACGGTGGTGACCGGCACCGTGCTCTCGGGCAAGGTCGCCGCGGGCGACGAGCTTGAGCTTTTGCCCGCGGGCGCGCCGGTCACGGTGCGGCAGATCGAGGTGCACGGCTCTCCGGCGAAAGCGGCGGAGGCCGGCCAGCGGACCGCGCTCAACCTGCGGAGCAAGGACAAGACCGAGCCCGAGCGGGGGGAGCTTTTGGCCACGCCCGGCACGGTCCGACCCACCTACATGGTGGACGCGCGCTTGGAGGTGCTGGCGGATCTGCCCGGCCCAATCGCCCACTGGACCCGCGTCCGCTTTTACCTGGGGACCTCGGAGGCCTTCGGCCGGCTGGTCCTGCTCGATTGCGACGAGATCCATCCCGGCCACTCCGCTTACGTGCAGCTCCGCCTGGAAAGCCCGGTGCCGGCGGTGAACAACGACCGCTTCATCGCGCGCCGCTTCTCGGCCGACCGCACCATCGGCGGCGGCGCCATCCTCGACGCCCACCCGGTCAAGCACAAGCGCCACCGCGAGCTGATGATCGGGGACCTCAAGGTGCGCGAGCAAGGGTATCTGGCCGAGGTGGTGGAGCTGGAGGCGAAAAAGGCCGGCTACTTTTTGGAGCAGGCCCGGCTGAGCGCGGACCTGGGCGTCACTCCCGGCCAGGCGGCCTTGGCCGCGGACGAGCTTCTCGCCCAGGGCAAACTCCTTGGCTTCCCTCTCAAGCACGAGACCCACCTCATCCACGCCGAGGCCTTCGAGCGCTTCTCCCGCCGGCTGGCTGAAATTTTGGCCGAGCACCACCAGGCTTTGCCCCAGCTCGCCCGCGGCCTTTCGGCCCAGGAGCTACGCCAGCGGCTTTCCGCCCGGCTCCAGATCCCGCTGCCGGCAGAGCTGTTCGAGGCGGCGAAGGAAAAGCTCGTGGCCCAGGGCCGGCTGAAACTGGTGGAAGCGACGATTGCCTTGGCCGAGCACCGGGTAGAGCTCTCGGGGGCGGACGAGCAGGCTCTGGCCCGCATCCGCCGCGCCTATGACGAGCATCCGCTGGACCCGCCCGCAACCGAAGAGGTGATCGCCGGCTCGGGACTGCCCAAGGAAGTGGCGCAGGATTACCTCGGCCGGCTCGCGGCCGCCGGCGCGCTGGTCCGCGTCTCCCGCGAGTTTTTTTTCCCGGCGGCCGGCCTTGCCAAAGCCCGGGCCGATCTGGTAAAGTATCTGGAGGAACACGGCAGCATCACGGTCAGCGCCTTCCGCGAGCTGATCGGCACCTCCCGAAAATTCGCCCTCCCCCTCCTCGCCCACTTCGACGAGCAAGGCCTCACCGTCCGCGACGGCGACCTCCGAAGGCTCCGTAAAAAAAGTTGACGGGGGCTTGTATGTTTTAAAGAATTTTGTTATGCTCATGGATGAGAAATATGGTGAAAATGTCGAAATATTTGGTCTGGAAAAATGCTTGGCTGTCCACATTTTACTATTCGTAGATTGGAATTGCACTACTTGAGCTAAGCCTGCTTGGAGACCATAATGGCATAAGCAAAAAAGGAAACAAAAGCAATGACAAAGCAAATGAAACCGAGTGAAGTGTTTGTGCCGGGAAAATTTCCGATTGAAGAACATAACATTTATACAGATAGAGGGGCTCCACAGGAGAGCTTCCAGACTGCTTTAAAAAGATCCTTCGTTCCTCTCGTATTTGGTTCCTACGGCGTGGGTAAAAGTAGTCTTTCTCGATACTGCACTAAGGGGGCGGAGAAAAACAAAAAACTTGTATACATAGAAAGCGTACATGGTAAGTCACTTGCTGATATTCTAACCCGACTGCTCGAGATTCTGGGATATGAGGTGACCGTTGAAAGACAGATACAAACCATATGTGAATCTGGTGCAGAGACAGGCTTCGAGCTACAGGGCGGAATACTGGGATATCTTAAAGCAAAGATCGGCGGGAAACTTTCTCGTAAACGAAAAAAGCTTCTTGGAACCAAAAGGGAAGTTCTGGTTAAGTCGCCGACGGATAGCAGAATCTTAGATCTATGTGAGGATGCCGGACTCATGCTATTAATAGATGAAATGCATCGCGCATCCGATATCCTACGCCGTGATTTATCGGCATTTTTAAAGGCTTATGCTAATCGCAACCATAAGAAATTCAAGATTGGCATTATAGGAACAGAAACTGACGCTAGCAAAATTGTGATTAGAGACCCCGGGGTTGACCGTCTTCTTCAAGAAGTGCACGTTCTTCCAATAACTGAATCGGAATCACGTAGAATTGTCTTTGAGGGTATGAAAAGGCTCGACATCAAAGTGCCTGAAGAAATAGGTATACGTATTATTAGGGCCAGCGTCGGTTCTCCATTTGTGGCGCAATATATTTGCCTCGAAATGGCTGAAAAATGCCGTGAGAGAGGTCTAGATACTTTAACATCTGAACTTCTAAACGAGGCACTAAGAACTTATGCTTCATCTAAGGCGCAACGAATGATACATCAGTATCGTCTAGCGATTGAGACAACAGGGGAAAAGAGATATCGACAAAAAATACTACATGCTATGGCCCTCTGTGATGACGATTACGTGACGATGGAGCAGTTGGTAGCACTTGTATCAAAGCAAATGGGGGAGGTAGTGCCAAGCACTGCGCTATCTGGACCTTTGCGCCAATTGAAGAATGAGGAATATGGCTTGATACTTACAGATGTATCTGGACCAAGTGCTGGCTCAAGAGCTTTTAACTACTCTGCGTTCACCGATCCAGCTATGAAATCCATCATACGGATGATTGAGGAGTTTGGCACTCCAGATATTGGGAGTGAAAATGGGGGAAAAGCTTCCAGTTCTTGACCTTTGACGATAGAAAAGTGGACAGTGCACATGTGAATAGTGCATAGAAAACTGACAAAAGAAGTAGGAAGTAGTCAGGGAGAATCTGCGGGCAAGGCAGCCTTGGCGCTAGCGCTTGCAAGACCGGTCCGCTCTGGTAAAATGCTTGGAGTTGACGGAAAACGGTTGGCGGTTTTTTTCCTTCCTCAAACCAGGAACCAGGAACCGTCAACCGTGAACCAAGAGGAAAGGATCGGGACTGGTGTCCCTGCCGGGCTTCAAACCCGGAGGCGGGCCGATAAAACGGTCCGTGGCAGGTTCGATTCCTGCCCTTTCCGCCGGCTTTTTCCGGCGCCTGGTCTCAGGCGCCTTTTATTCCGAATCGTGCAGTTGGAAAAAAGATTTTTAACCACCAAGGCACAAAGACACCAAGAATAAACGGGTTGAGGCCACTAATTACGGGCGCGAGGGGTCAACTTGGATTGCGAAAAAATTTCAGCCGAATTGCCAAGAAATCATTCTGACTTAGAGCCTTTGTGTCTTGGTGGTTAAATCCTAATTGCATTTTTCGGGTTTATATTTATCCGCCGCTCTCTCCTCCCCAAACTGCAACATTCGCACATATATTACAGCATGGGGGTCGCATTAGTCCCTTACGGCTGAAATTGTAGCCAAAGTGGTCATGATTTTATGCCGGAATGAAAGAAGAGGTTTCACGCCAAGGCGCAAAGTCGCGA
>MGQK01000007.1:19366-38070 GCA_001797815.1 Deltaproteobacteria bacterium RBG_13_61_14
TCTGACCCTTTTCACTCCCACTGCGCCAGAATTTCGTAACCCACCAGGGTCTTCTCGACGCTGGTCCGGGCCTGCTTGCCCCCGGCCCGCTCGATCAACTCCTCCAACTGCCCGGCGATCTGGTAAGTGTAAGCCTGCAGGGCCTCGTCGTGCGTCTCCCCTTCCGGCAGCCCCACCTCGTAGCGAAGACCCTTCGGACCCCGCGCTTCCACCCGCGTCTCGCCCCCCTCCTCGATCAGCAGCTTTCTCAACTGGGACAGTTTGCGCACGCTCGTCATCGGGTCGCCCGGCACCAGGATGCTCGCCTGGTAAACCTGGATCAGGCCGCGGATGGTAAAGCGGCCGAAGCCGCGCGCCGTCTCCAGGTTGGACTGGGCGATCTCCTTGAAGACCGCGAAGGCGATCCGGCGGAACGATTCGTAGGGGAATTTTTGCGAGGCCAGCACCTTGCCGTTGATGATCTCCCAGTCCGCGGGCTTAAGCCAGCGGTCCCAGTTCCGGTCGCGGTTGGCCCGGATCAGCCGGACGTAATCGAGCATCAAACTACCCTTGACCATGGATCATTTCCCTTCCTTCCTCTTGCCCAGCCCCGGTTCTGGAGGACGGCCCGCCGGTTCCGGGCGGGAGGAGTCTCCCGGCCGGGGCATGAGCGCGCCCTGGAAGATCGAAGCGGATGAGCTTAAACCGCTGTTGACGAATCCGAAACCGCCCCTGTGTCTCGTCAACCCGGGTATAGTATTTAATAAAAATGAATGATTTTGTCAAGGGTCTTCTGACCCTTGCCCACCCCCATTTTTTAACCGCGCCGCGTATTTTCGGCCGGCGTAGGGGCGCAATTCATTGCGCCCACATCCCTGCAAGGGCGCGATAAATCGCGCCCCTACCCTCGGTTCCCGGAAAATTGGGGGTGGGCCAGTCTTCTGACCCCAATACCTGCTCAGGCACCAAGGCACGAAGGGAGCAAGGATAAATCAGCGAGCGCCTGTTTCCACTTGTGCAAATGTCAAGCGTGACCCCCTTTAGTCCCTTACGGCTGAAATTGTAGCCAAAGTGGTCATGATTTTATGCCGGAATGAAAGAAGAGGTTTCACGCCAAGGCGCAAAGTCGCGAAGGTGAGGAAAAATCAAGAAGAAGCCGACGCCAAGAACCTGAAGCCGCCAAGAGTTGTTCCTTTGCGACTTTGTTTCTTGGCCGTTCGGCCCGCCCTCGGCCGAGAGCGCCGCGACCTTGGGATGAGAGGAAAGATTAAAATCTGAACCATTCTCTCTCCCCCAATAGCTCTAACCCTTAGCGTCTTGGCGCCTTTGCGTGAAATCTTCCCCCTTTTCTTTGGTTCCGGCTCGGCCGGGTTAGGATTTGAGATTTGATCGGCTTTGGAGTATGCTAGGTAGAAGAAGAGAAGATGAAAGTGGCCCGAAACTTATTCCTCGCCGTCGCCCTGGTCTTGGCGCTGGCCGCAGCCGGCTGGACCCTCGGCCGGGCCGGGAGCCGGGAGCCCACACCCCGCTTGGCTTCAGCCCGCTCCCAGCCGGCGCCGGCCGGTTACAGTTGTTTCCTGGAAAACACCTGCCCGCCCTGCCCGGGCAAGCCCATCGCCCGGTCCCAGAAAAAGGAAAAGCACGGCGATTGCTCCTGCCACCAGGTCACCTACCAGTGCACCGACGGCTCCACCCAGACCTGCTGGGACAACTGCGAATAACCCTCGCTTCTTTTAGCTTTTTCCTCCGAGCGGTTTCATTCCGAACAAGGCCCGGGTCACGTTCGCGCGCCGGACCGCCAGGTCGTAAATCAAGATCGTGGCGACCAGCGCGGCGGTGGTGATGACCAGGTATTTCAGGGGCACTCCCGCGCTCCATTTCACCACGTAGAACCCGATCACCACGATCACGGTCTGGTGGAGGATGTAGAAGGGGTAAGCCGCGGGGTTGGCGTAGGCCAACGCGCGGTGGTAGAAGTTGAGGTATTTCCGGCCTGCGCCCAGGATGGCCACGAGCCAGAACCACGAGTGGAAGCCGAGGACGAGCATGAACAGGATAAAGCCGGGGGTGTAGCCCCGGGGCGGGTCATGGTCCGTGGCCATCGCCCAGAACAGGACCGCGAACAGGGCGAGGGCGAGGGCCAGGGCGGTTTTCCAGCTCCGGTCCACGGCCCGGCCGAAGCGCGGGTCCGAGCTGAGGATGTAGCCGTAGATGAAATAGGTGAGGTAGGATACGAAATTTGCCCAGTCGTTGTAAAGGTTCTGCTGCCTGCCGGGCCAGCCGGGCCGGAGCGCTCCCTCGATCAAGACCAGGGGCAAGGCCCAGCAGAGGAGTCTCCTCCCTTTTGCGGTCCAGGCGGCCAAGCGGGCGGTCGCTTGCCGGCCGGTTTCGCGGCGGAGGAAGAGGAACAGGGGAAGCGCGAGCAGGGAGAAGGTGAAGAGGTAGAGGATGAACCACAGGTGGCCCCATTCGAAGGTGCCCCGGTAGCCGCCGGCGGTGGCCGGGTCAATGTCGAAAAAATGGGGAAGGAACTGGAGGTAGGAATCCTGGTAAGCCGGGTTGCGGAGCAAGGTGTAATAACATTGGGGCGGCACGATCACTGCGGTGCCGAAGACAAAGGGCACGAACAGGCGCAGGAACCTTTCCTTGGCATAGTGGGCCCCGCTGCGGAAACCGAGCGCGTAGAAGGTGGAGGCGCCGGCGATTAGGATAAAGAGTTGCATGTGCCACTGGTTGACGAAGACGATGAAGGCGGCCAGGCCAAAGCTGGTGACCTGGTTCTTCACGTAGAACGGGTCAAAGTCGAAGATGCGGGCGGAATGGAAATAGATCAGGAGCAGGACCGCGAAGATCCGCAGCCAGTCCAGGTCATGGCGCCGCTCCGGCATTTTTTCCTTGTCTCCTTCAGGCGGCGGGAAGGCTGGTCTGAAAAGATTTCCCCTCCCGGTGGCAGATGATTTGGATCACCTCCCGGCCGGACAGCGCCGCCGGGGGCACGCCCCCGCCCGGCTGGACCCATTGCCCGATCTGGTAAAAGTTTTCCAGCCCGGCCAGGGTCTTCTTCATCTGCAGGAACAGGGAGCGGGTGGTGATCATCCAGCCTTCCATGGAGCCGCGCCAGTTGCCGGTGTAGCGCTCGTAGGTCAAGGGCGTGGCCACGTCCACCACCTCCACTTTGCCCCGGATCTGGGGGAACCGCTGTTCCAGCAGACCCACCACCTGGTCCGAGATCTTTTCTTTTTCGTCCTCATAAAGCTCCCGGTTCTCGCCCAGCTTTTTCCAGTAGTCGTAGTCCGCGGGGAACATGACCTTGAGGACGGACTTGCCCGGAGGCGCCAAGGTCGGGTCGAACCCGTAGTGCATCACCCCGATCCGCTTCTGCTCCCGGCCGGCGATGGTGACCGGCTCGGGCAGCGGATACATAACTGCATGGGGCGCGGCGGAAAGGTCCACCCCCACCCCGGCCGTTACCTGGATGATCGGATCAAAGATGGGAAGCTTCCGGTAGTAGCCCCGCACTTTTTCGTCCCCGTATTTCCCCTGGAGCATCTGGAAGAGCGTGGCGTGGCCGTCGGCCGCGGAGATGACGAAGTCGCCCCGGTGCTCGCTCCCGTCGGCCAGGCGCACCCCGACCGCGCGATGGTCTTCCACCAGGATCTTCTCCACCCGCGCCCGGTAGCGGAGCTCGCCGGCCAGCGTGAGGTAGCGGCGCTCGATGGCGCGGCTGAATTCGAGCGAGCCGCCGACGGGGTAGCCGGAGGACTTTTCGTGCATCCAGGCCAGAGTCATGAGCATCGCCAGCATCGGGAAGTCCGGGAGCTCGAAGACCAGCGGGAAGGTCTCGCGCAGGAACGGGTCGGTGAACTTTTGCGCGAATTCCTGCACCGAGGTCTTGCCGTATTTCCAAAGGGAATAGGCATAGGGCCGGACCCGCCGGAGCATGTCCAGGGTGTCCCGCCAGGTGTAAAGCTCGCTGGGCTTATCCAGCCGCATGGACAGGCGGGCGAAGCGGCGCACGGCCCGGCTGAACTCCAGGATGGTTTTGCGGTCCGCCGGGGCCAGCTCGAGTAAGTGCCGCTCCAGCCGGTCAATGTCGGTGTAAACGATCAGGGTCTTGCCGGCCGCGCCTTCGATCCGCACGAACTCCTCGTGGTCCACCATCTTCCGGCCCTGCACCGCGCCCAGCTCCTGCCAGATCCGGTAAAAGTCGTTGCCCGGCGCGCTGCCCACCAGCCAGTGCAGGCACCCGTCGAAGGTGTAGCCCCTGCGCTGCCAGGAGGTGCAGAGCCCGCCCGGCTTGTCGTGCAGCTCGAAGATCGTGGTGGAGTAGCCGTTCATCCGGCCGTAGCAGCCGGCCGCGAGTCCCGCGATCCCGGCGCCGATGATCACCAGTGATTTTTCCATTCGCTCTCCTCCCTGTTTCCGGCACTATCCTAACCGGGTCTCCGGTCCCGCGCAAGCTTGACCCCCAGGGGAGGCGATGCTAGATTGCAGGGCCATGTCGGTGGTGGCGATAACCGGCGCCGGCGGCTACATTGGCGGCCGGGTGATCCGGCTTTTGGAGGAGCACCGGCTATGCTCGCGGATCATCGGCCTGGATTTGAAAAAGCCGGCGGTGCCCTCGGCCAAGCTCGACTTTTTCCGGCGTGACGTGCGCGACCCGGAGCTTCCTCGGCTCTTCCAGAAGGAGGGGGTGAAGCGCGTCATTCACCTGGCGTTTGTGCTCAACCCCATCCACGACCGGGAGGAGATGCATGCGGTGAACCTCGGCGGCACCCGCAACGTGCTGGAAGCGGCGCGGCTGTGCCAGGCCGAGCAGGTGCTCGCCACCAGCTCGACCTCGGCTTACGGCTCTCTGCCCGACAACCCGCCCCGCTTGAAGGAGGAGATGCCGCTGCGGTCGGCCCCGACTTTCCAGTATGCCCAGGACAAGCGGGAGATGGACCTCCTGCTCCAGGATTTCGCCCGCCGCCACCCGGAGGTCGCGGTCACCATCTTCCGGCCCTGCATCGTGATGGGCCCGAACCTCGACAACTTCATCTCCCGGGGCATGGTCCAGCCGATCAACATCGTCATTGACGGCTGTAACCCCGAGCTCCAGTTCGTGCATGAGGACGACGTGACCCGGGCGGTGGCGCTGGCCTTTGAGCAAAAGGCGCGGGGGATTTTCAACATCGTGGGCGAGGGCACGATCACTTTGGAGGAAGCCTGGCAGATCAAGGGCCGGGGCGTGCGCATCAATTTCCCGGCCTGGCTGGCCTATCCCCTGATTGACCTGAGCTGGGTCTTGCGTCTGAAGGTCCTGGAGGCGCCGAGCTCGGCGCTCGACTTTTTCCGCTGGCAATGGGTGGCCGACGGCGAAAAGGCCCGGCGAGAGCTGGGCTTTGTGCCCGAGCATTCGACCCGCCAGATCTGGCAGGACTATTTGCGCTGGCTGGAAGAGCATCCCCAGCCCGGGCCGGTGGGGAAGTTCTTGGCCCGGCTTCGCTCATCGTCCTGAAAGCCGGAAGCGCGATGCAAGATCTGGTCCGGATGTGGTCGAACACCCGGATGGTGGTGCTCAGCGCGGTCTCGGCCGCGGTCTATGCCGCGGTCCTGATCCCGTTCAAGGCCATCCCCGTGATCCCGGGCCTGACCGAGATCCGGCCGGCCGCGGCGCTCCCGCCCCTGTGCTCGATCCTGTTCGGCCCGGCCGGGGCCTGGGGATCGGCCTTCGGCAACCTGATCGGCGACTTCTTCGGCATGCTCGGGCCCGGCTCGATCTTCGGCTTCCTCGGCAACTTCCTCTACGGCTACATCCCCTATCGCGCCTGGCGGGCGCTCTCGGACCAGGAGCCGCAGCCTCTCTCAGTAACCGGCTGGGCCAAGCTCCTGCTCGCCTTCCTCCTCGGCGCCGGCGCCTGCGCCCTGGTCATCGCCTGGGGCGTGGACCTCCTGGGGCTCGCCCCCTTCAAGGCCCTGGTCAACATCATCCTGATCAACAACGCCCTGATGGCGCTCTTGATCTCGCCGTTCCTGGTGGCGATCCTTTACCCCATGATCAAGAACTTCGGGCTCCTCGCCACCGACCTGCTCGAGCCGGCGCCAAGGTCCCGCCTTTCCCGGGTAGGACTGGTCCTGCTGATCATCGGCATCCTCGGCGGCCTGCTCGCCGGCAACCTCCTGGCCTTCGGCGCCCTCAACCCGGCCGGGCTCGGCCTGCCCGCTCTCTCTCTGCCCTGGCTCGTCTCCCCCTTCCTTTTGATCCTCCTGCTTGGCGTCGTCCTGGCCTAATGCGGTTCATTTAAGCCCAGGAAGAGGTCTCACGCCCAGACGCAAAGACGCGAAAGGGAAAAGAAGAGTTCTTGCTTGCCGCGAGCAAGCCGAGCGCGGCGGCTTGGGTTTGGTCGGGGCGACATGGGCCCCCTGCTTGCCGGGGATTAGCCGCCAAGAAGCAAAGCCGCAAAGACTTGGGTGGTGGCTTAGACCTTAAGCTTGGTTTTTTGCGTCTTGGCGGCTTGGCGTGAAATGTTAATGAACGGTATTGAGTCTTGGCCTGAGCGGTCGGCTTGCCCCTGGCCCCTTAGTTGGGAATAGCCACTTTTTCGTCCCCCGGCCAATTTTCAAATATATCCAATAAGATCTTGGATTTTTGAAAATCCGGCCCGGAATTCAATCTTCTTGTAATTCACATCACTAAATTTAGAAAAATTTATTGTTTAATATCAATGGGTTGTGGCCATTCTTAAAAAAAATACCAGATATTGTATTTTTTTCTTGACAAATAAAATCAATGTGCTACATTCAGGCACAAGATTCGTGATCTTTGAAATTATCGGGCGGCCTCTTCAAGACATTTAAGGAGGAATAAAATTGGCCTGTCCGCGGCGGTTGGTGCCGATTAGCTCACCACCCAACCCTATGGACCCTTGCTGCCGCCGCGGGAGGAACGATGGAAGCGGAAACCGAGGTTGCCCGATAATCACCCTCCGCCAGGGAGGGCCTTCAAGTGGGGAAGCTGCCAGGCTTCCCCACTCTTTCTTTTTAGGGGCTATCCACCGATTACGCCGATTGCGCAGATTCTCTTCCCGTTTCCGTGACCGTTGCCGTGAACGTGAACGGAATCTCAGCAGGCAGTAATCGGTAGCCAGGTCAAGAAAGAAACATCCACGAAGAGACACTAAGGGACACAAAGTAAGAAAAGAGAAGGATGATCATCCACCGATTACGCCGATTGCGCAGATTTTTTTAACCTTGAACTTGAACCTGAACTTGAACGGAAAAAGGCTTGAGGCATGAAGCAAGAGGCTTGAGACCCCGGATCGGAATGAAGAAAGAAGCTCCGCAGATTTCGCGGCTCGACTGAGCTCGCCGAAGTCAGATTACGCAGATTCAAGAGAGAAGATTATCCACGAAGGACACGAAGGGCACTAAGATTCTTTGTCAACTGAAGACTTTCAGGGCGCGGGTGACCTTAGAGGCTGGGGTGGCCGCGAACCCCTAAGTTTGAACTCAAAAATAGTGAATAGTCAGGCTCTGACCCCAATCCTCTGGCTTATTGAGGGCATCATTAAATGCGGCATCCCAACCAGGAACACGATAACTATAATCAGTAAGACCTTTCCACCTTTTCTCTTTCGGAATATCTTTCATACACTCATCTTTCGAACCGCACGATCCAAGTTTTTCCCAATCATCATCACGATCTGGAAACCACATTCTTGTAACAAAACCTGAGCAGTCTATTCCAGTCGCCCAATTAATATTTTCACCGGGTGTCTGATGCCATGAGTGTGCCCCTAAGCCGAGTCCTTCCGTTATCTTCTTATTTACCCGCTCTGGTGTATCGAATCCAGTCCATTTGTAAGGCGTGCCGGTATAATCCCATGTCGCCACAAAGTCACATCTATATTTATTTTGGCCTCCTAATCAACCATTCCCCATACTCAAACCTTCCTACCGAATTATCGAAGTAATAGAAGCCGTCCATACCCCAGTAATCACTAATGTCTGAGTTTCTTGTTCCGCAAACGAAAGGATGAAATGCATAACAATCTGCGTCCTCAATGGTTTGAGTATGTGCAATCTGCACTCGAAAAAAAATTAATAGAATCGCAATTAATATGGTTCGCTTCATTTTCATTCCTCCCTTTCTGCTTCCCAAACCACAAGAGATGCACCCGCCTCGCTGGTGCAAATTTGATAAACGTTTCCTGAATAATAATCAACATAAATATATCTAGATCGTCTACCCTTAGGGTCAATCAGATCCACTGAATCTTTACAAAGAGAGATATATCCGATCAACTCGCGAGCATTATTAAATATTCCCATTTTGTAATTATCTACTTGTGGTTCAGAATAACGAACTTCACGAAATTCACAGTATATATTATTATTAATATCAACTGCAATTAATAAACCAAGTTTTATTGTTAGGGACGGGTCATAATCAATTTTATTTTTAATATCCTCACGCGAAAAGAAACCTTTATTTTCTTCTCTTGTTTTAATCAAGCTTAGAAAATAAGGTGCCTTATTTTCATCTATTTTATCGCAGGGTATAACTAATCTGGGAGGCCAGCCAGGATTATACTTGGCTATTAATTCATCTACTCTGGTTTCTGTGGAGAATGGATCGCATTCATAAAAATAAGTCTGTTTATCAGCATGATTAAGACGATCCCTTGATAAAAAATATAATTTACCGTCTTCTGACACGAAATGATCTGTTTGTTCATTAAAAGAACGAGGCAAATAATCTGATTTAATGGCCTGTAATGATGAATCAAGGATTCTGTTCAAACAATAGATATTACCTTTTCCATCAATTCCAAGTGGCCTATCCGAATCATACCGTTTGTTAAGTAATCTACCAGTAGAATCATAAACCTTTAAACCACCGCCATCCACGCTCAGATCAAAAATAAGGATATGCCCCTCCTTGTTTACCAATAAACCACGAGGGCCAATAGGAGATCCACAATCTAAATCCTCAGGGCCTCTGCAATTTGATTGGTAATGCAATGAATCCTCCCCCGAATTCCACGGACCAAAATCTTTGATCAGCCTTTTCTTGTATTCAATCATCTTTGGAGGTTTCTTGGCGCTTTCCTGAGCCAGGGCCGCTTCTGTGCCTTCCACTTCTCCCTTTTCCATCTTCGCCAACCTCTCCTCATCTCCCCCCGGCGCCGGCATTGCTCCCGCAACTTTGCCCGGCTGATCCCCCTTCTTCACCACCTCGCCTTCCGCTCCCGCTCCCTTGAGATAATCTTTTCCCCACAACCACCATCCCCCTCCAACCAACACCAAGAGCACCACGATCAGGACTATCGCCCAGCTCACTTTGCTCTTGCTACTCTTCTTTTCCTTATTCATCTTCACTCCCCCCGATCAAATGGACACATTAGGGGCGTGGCTGACCGTTCGACTGAGCTCACGGCCGAAGCCTCAGCCGCGCAAATCCATCGCGCACAAAAAATCCCCGGCAAGGTAAACCTACCTCCCAGGGATCTTCATAGAAGCTCCTCGTGCCAAACTCGATTTAAGAAGTGCAAACACTCACGCCTCTCTTTAGGCTGGCTTTTGTCTTCAACTCCAGGCTTGCAGGCCTGATAAAAGGAACTATCTATATGGCACAGTTCTTAAGATTTTGATCCAGAATGCACCATTCCATTAAGCTTGTCAAGCGGATTGGGGTCAGAACTTTACTTTAAACTTTACGAGGAATGAGAGGTTTTTTCTTATGGGCTGTCCCGCCTCTGTCGGAATTGGAGAGAGCCGCCTTTCCGCCAACCGTCAACCGATTTCGTGCACGTTCACGTTCACGGAAACGGGAATAGAATCTGCATTGCAATCTGGCAACATCTTTTTATTTGGAAAGATAATTTTAACCGCGGATTAACGCGGATAGAAAAACAAAAAAGATATCTATCCACCAAGGAACACGAAGGGACACGAAGAAACCAAGCCGTATAAAATTCTCTTACCTTCGCGCTCATTCGTGCCTTTTCGTGGATAAATCCTTTCTTCCTCTTCATTTGCGTTTATCTGCGTCCATCTGCGGTTTCCAATTCCTCTTTGGTTGCGGCTCGGCCGCGCTGGGTAATCTGCGGATACTCGGAAAGTAGGCAGTACCGACTACTGGTCGGCTCCCGCCTTGCCATGCCTTTCCAAATAGGTTATACTGTCAATAACTTCCATGTATCGCAATAAGATGCCGCTGGTGCTGGCTTCGGCTTCTCCCCGCCGGCGGGAGCTCTTGGGCCTCGCGGGGATCGAGTTTGAGATCATCCCCAGCGCCATTGCCGAGACCAACCATGCCCCGGGCGACCCGGCCAGGAGCGCCCTCGGCTTTGCCCGGGAAAAGGCGGAGAATGTGGCCCGTCGTCCGGGCGCGGACGCGGGCCGCTGGTATCTGGGGGTGGACACCATCGTGATCCTGGAGGGCGAGATTCTGGGCAAGCCCCGGGACCGGGAGCAGGCGCGCCGGTTTTTGCAGAAGCTCGCGGGCCGGGGGCACCAGGTAATCAGCGGCTATTGCCTGTTTTGGCCGGTGGAAGGCAAGCGGGTGGAGAAGGCGGTCCGCTCGGAGGTTCAGATCCGGGCCTTGATCCCCGCGGAGATCGAGGCCTACCTGGACACGGACGAGCCGTATGACAAGGCCGGGGCCTACGCGGCGCAGGGGATGGGCGCGGCGCTGGTGGAGGCGATCGCGGGTTCTTACACCAACGTGGTGGGCCTGCCCATGGCCGAGCTGGTGAGCGACCTCTTGCGCCTCGGGATCATCGAGCCTCGGCCCGGTCATGGCTGAGGGGATTGCCGAGCGGCTGGCTGCGGTCCGCCAGGGCATGGCGGAAGCGGCGCGGAGAGCGGGACGCGATCCCGGAGAGGTGACCCTGGTCGCGGTGTCCAAGACCAAGCCGGTAGAGGAAATCCAGGCGGCGATTAGAGCCGGGCAGGTTGATTTCGGGGAGAATTACGCGCAGGAGCTGCGCGAGAAGATGGCGGAGGTGTCGGACCCGCGGGTGCGCTGGCACTTCATCGGGCACTTGCAGACCAACAAGGTCAAGCACCTGGCCGGCGAAGCGGCGCTGATCCACTCGGTGGACAGCGTGAAGCTGCTTGAGGAGCTGGAGAAGCGGGCGGCCGGGAAGGGCCTGGTCCAGGAGATCCTGCTGGAGGTGAACCTGGGCGGGGAAGAGAGCAAGTCGGGCATGACCGAGGCCGGACTGCCGGAGGTGATCGAGGCGGCGCTTTTGCGCCCGCACCTGAAGCTCCGGGGTCTGATGACCATGCCGCCCTATTTCCCGGAGGGCGAGCCGAGCCGGCCCTTTTACCGGCGGCTGCGGGAGCTGCGCGATCAAGAGCAGGCGCGGCTTCTTGGGCGAGCCGAGTTGCGGGAGCTGTCCATGGGCCTGTCGCACGACTTTCAAGTGGCGATCGAGGAAGGGGCGACCATGGTGCGGGTAGGCACGGCGATATTCGGAGCAAGATGATGCGCAAGCAACAGACCGTGGGTTTTGTGGGGGCCGGCAACATGGCCGGGGCCATGATCCGGGGCCTGGTCAAGAGCGGGGTGCCGGGCAGCCGGGTCCTGTCGTTTGACGTGGACCGCAACAAGCTCCAGACCCTGCAGAAGGCCTATCGGATCCGCGCCGCGAAAAGCAACGGCGAGCTTTTCCGGTCCTGCGACGTGGCGGTGCTGGCGGTGAAGCCGCAGGTGATGGAACCCGTGCTCCGGGAGATCGGGCCGCTTGCCAAAAAAAGCCCCCTGGTGCTCTCCATCGCGGCCGGAATCCCGATCAGCCTGATCGCCGGATACCTCGGGCCTGACGCCCGGATCGTCCGCGCCATGCCCAACACGCCGGCCCTGATCGGCAAAGGCGTGTCCGGTTTTTACGCCGGGCCCAAGGTGCGGCCGGCCGAAAAGGCCCTGGCCCGGGAGATCCTTTCCGCCCTGGGCCCGGCCCTGGAGTTTGCCAACGAGTCGCTGCTGGACGCGGTGACCGGTCTCTCCGGCAGCGGTCCGGCCTACGTGTATCTCGTGATCGAGGCCCTGGCCGACGGCGGGGTGAAGATGGGGCTAACGCGGGAGGCGGCGCTCACGCTGGCGGCGCGCACGGTGGCGGGTGCCGCGGCGATGGTGCTGGAGACCGGGGAACACCCGGCCAAGCTCAAGGACATGGTGACTTCGCCCGGGGGCACCACCATTGCCGGGCTGGCGGTGCTGGAGCGGGCGCGGGTGAGAAGCGCGCTGATCGAGGCGGTGGAGAAGGCCACGCTGCGGGCGCAGGAGTTGGGGAAGCCGAGAGGGTAGGCGGCTGGGAGGAGGCCGCGGGAGGAGGAGCGCGATGAAGATCACGCCGTTGGATATCCAGAACCACAAGTTTCGCAACCGGCTGTGGGGGTGCGACGGGGAGGAAGTGTCCATCTTTCTGGAGATGGTGGCCGCGGAGCTGGAGGAGAAGATCAAGGAGAACCACTACCTGACCGAGGAGCTTTCCCGGCTCAAGTCGCAGCTTTCGGAATACCGCGACCGGGAGCAGACGCTGAAAGAGACGATGATGATGGCGCAGAAGATCGCGCAGGACATGAAGAACAACGTGGTGAAAGAGGCGCAGGTGATCTTGTCCGAGGCGGAGCTGGAGGCGGAGCGGATTCAGGAGCGGGCGCAGGCGCGGGTGGTGGAGCTGGAGGAAAAGATCCAGGAGCTGAAACGCGAGCGGCTCTTGCTGGAAGAGGATTTGCGGGCCACCCTGGTCACCCACCTGAAGCTGTTGGACATGGGCCGGGAGGAAGAAGCGGAAACGGCCGAGCAGGAAGAGAAGGTGAAGCGGCTCGCGGCCAAGCCCCGGGAGAAATAGAAGGTGGCCCCCGGGTCGGAAGCGGCCTGGCTGGAAGACCGGGGCGACCACTTGCGGCTGCGGCTTAAGGTGCAGCCGCGGGCGCGCCAGGACGAGGTGGTCGGGCCGACGCCGGAGGGGTTTCTGAAAGTCCGCCTGACCGCGGCGCCGGTGGCCGGCCAGGCCAACCGCCGGCTGCTCAAGTTTCTCGCCCGGGTCCTGGAGGTGTCGGCCAACCGGGTGGAACTTGTCTCCGGCGAAAAGTCTCACCGCAAGGTAGTCCGAGTGACCGGCCTTTCCGCGGAGCAGGGTCGGGCCCGTTTGACCGGTTGAGTCCATTTCGATTACAATAGTTATGGAAAGCGGTTCAAGTTAGCCTGGAAAGGGATACCCAGGCCAGGGGCAACCGGTGCCTTGGCCAGGAAGCGTCAAGGTATCCTCCGCGCGCTCCCGCGGGCGCCGGCGCCGGAGGGATCGTGGCCCACGCCGTCAAGAAGCTTCGCATCAAATACCCCTCGGTGGAGTCGTTCTGCCGGGAATACGAGAACAACCTGCGCCACGGTGGTCTTTATGTCAAAACCACCCAACCCTCTTCCCTCCACGATATCCTGGAGCTGGTCCTCACCTTGCCTGAGCTGGAAGAGGGCTTTTCCTTTCTCGGAGAGGTGGTGAAAATTCAGGACACCGCCGAAGCTGCGACGCTTGGCCAAAAGGCGGGCATGGCGGTGCAAGTCCTGCGGGAGGACCAGCTCAAGCTGGAGGAACTGAAGGAGAAGCTCAGCCGGATCGAAATTTACCGCACCCTGCTCGGGCTCCCGCCGGCCGCGGCCAAGCCCAAAGCCGCGGCGGCCCCGCCGGCGAAACCGGAGCCGCCTTCGCCCGCTCCGCCTCCCCCTCGGAGCCCGGAGGCACCCAAAATCAAATTCACGCCGGCTTCCGAAGAGCAACCGCCTCCGGCGCTGGCGGAACCGGGATCGGAAGGTCCGAAGATCACCTTAAGCCCGGCCGCTCCAGAAACTCCCTTGCAAACGGCGGCGGCTCCGCCGCCCTCCCCGGCCCCGGCGCCGAGCGTGGCCCAGCCGGCGGTCAAGGCAGTCCCCGTTTCAGAAGAACCTTCTCCGAAACTCGCGCCCCCGCCGCCCGCACCCCCGCGTGTCCAGGAGGCTCCCGCAGCCAAGGGGACCTCGCCCGAGCTGCTGAAAGGCGAGGCCATTGATTTTCTCCGCCAAGCGGTGGGAACGGAAGAGATTGTGGCCCGGCCCTTGCGGCAGGAGATCAAAGCGCCGACCGCGCCGGCCGAGCGGGTGCGCAAGACGTTTTCGGAGGCGGATAAAAAGCGGCTGGAACCCGTCTCGCAGTTTGTGGGAGTGCTGGTCAAGGCCATGCTCCGCTCCGGCTATTACGCGCCCGAGCACCCGGAGAGCAAGAAGGCCAAGCAGGGTCTGTATGCCGCCCTGGGCTCGGCCCTGAAGGATGAGCCGGAGATCGGGCTGATCTCCCGCTTCACCACCGAGGCCTCCGATATCCTGGTCAGCGGGGTGCTGGATGAGCCGGTCAGCCTGCGCTCGCTGTTCAGCGCCGGCACCGCGGAGATGTTCTTGCCCAAGCTGCGCGAGTATTTCGAGCGCAAGGGCCTGGTCAGTTTCACGATCAAGGGCGGGATCTCGGCCGAGCACTTCGAGACCTTCGTGGACATCATGAGCGACCAGGCGGTGGACCGGGAGAGTTCGAGCGAGGTCGGCCACCTGCTGACCGAGGCACTGGTGCGGAACAACATCCAGGACATTTCCACCGTGTTCCAGGACGACATGATCAAGCTGGGGCTGAAACTGCCCTGGCGGGTGGAGATGGCGATCCAGCGGCTGGCCAAGGACCTGCGCACAGTGCCCATGTTCCAGAACCTCTCCCCGGCCGAGCTCAACCGGCTCAAGGCCCGGATCATCCAGGATATTTTGCGGCCGCTGCGCGAGCCGCATATGCTCAAGGACATGGTGATCAACTGCTACCTGATCGCCCGGCACATGAAGGGGATGCAGGCCGAGGAACTGGAGCAGACCCTGATCCAGCATTTTCCCATGACCATTTTGCTCCCCACTTCCGAGTTTGTTTTTGCGGAGATGAAAGCGCTCAAGGCGGAGCTCGGGAGCAAGCCGGATTCGGAGTTGCTCCGGGACCGGCAGAACGGGATCAAACGTATTTTAAAATACATCTCGGTCCGGGTCATCGAGGAGAAGGTGGAGGGCGGGGAAGCGTTTCTGGAGAACCTGTATTTCCAGGATATCCTGAAATTCGAAGAGCTGCCCCAGGTGGTGCAGGACCGGATCAACACCGTCCGGCTGGCCCAGGCCTTCTCCCAGAACCCCAGTTACTACACCGGCAAGTTTGCCGAGGCGCGCACGCCGGAAGACCACCAGCTTTTTCTCCGCTACTGGCGGCGGATTTTGCCGGAGTTGCTCGATAACCGCGATTATCCCAACCTCTACTTCCTTTGCCAGGCCCTGACCCAGGCCCAGCAACGGGAGCCCGAACAACGGGAGAAGCTGCGGGGCGAGATCAAGGACGAGATCGAATACGTGTGGCACGGACAATACGCCAACCTCAAGGACAAGTTCCTCACCGAGAAAAAGGAGACCCGGGCCGGCCTGGACGAGGTGGTGGGGATGCTCGGCGAGAGCGGGATTGAGGTGCTGGTGCAAGTTTTGGCGGAGAGCGGGGACCGCGGGGTGCGCAAGGGGGCGATTGATGCGCTGATCCGGATCGGGGGCCGATCCCGCAAGTATATCCGGGCGGTGGCGGACGACCCGGCCCAGCCCTGGGCCTTGCAGCGCAACGCGATCTTTATTCTCGGCCAGCTCGCGTTGCAGCCGGGGGGCGACTCCGAGGAGGAGAAGCAGACGGGAGTGAAAGAGGACCTGGCCCGGTTTGAGCGGTTCCTGCGGCACTCGCAGCCGCAGTTGCGGGAAGAAGCCTTGACCGCGCTCTTCCGCCTGGTCGGGCCCACCGCGCTTCCCAAGCTGGCCGCGGCTCTGGATGATCCCGACCCCCGGGTCCGGCGCCGGGCCTTGGGCTGCCTGGCCCTGCTGCCGGCCCCGCCCGCGGATTTGGCCGGCCAGGTGGTCCGCCGGCTCCGGCCGGAAGAGGGGGAGAGCGAGGAAGATCTGGTCAAGATCCAGGCGCTGAAGGTGCTGGCGCTGATCGGCAACGTGGCCGTGGGAGAAGGGGAGGACGTGGAAACCGTGATCCTCGGCCTGCTGGGGGCGGAGGCTGGCTGGAAGCAAAAACTCCTTTCCCGGCTCAAGAAAGACACGGGCGAGAGCGAGCCGGTCAAGCTCGCGGCCCTCGAGACCTTGGCCAAGATCGGCACGGAAAAGTCGCTCCCCCTGTTCGAGCGCCTGGCCAAGTCCGCGGCCGGCCAATTCGCCGCCAAGCTCCTGGAAACCAAGCAGCAGATCGAACTCCGCTTGTAAAAATGAAAGCTGGAGCATTGGGGTCAGAACTTTAGGGCTTGTTGCCCAAACAGTTTTGATCCCGAAGTAGGGGCGACCGGCCGGTCGCCCCTGCCAGGTAACCCCGCGATTTTACGATGATGGAAAAACGAGGGGAAACGGAAATATGATTTGGGCAACAGGCCCTTTACTTTAAACTTAAGGCGCCTTGGTCAGTACGAATGTAAAATGTAAAGACCCGACCCCCATCGCACAATCGCAATCGCATGATGCCAATCGCAAAAATGAAAGAAGGGAAAGTCCGCTCACCGGCCCGGGTTGGCCTGATCCTCGGGCTGGGGTTCTTCCTGGCCGCGGCCGGCTGGCTTGCCGGCTTCCGCCGGCCTCTTTTCCTTTGCCTCTGGAATTCCAGCTATCCGGCCGCTGCGCAAGAACCAAGCGCCCCGCCGGCTCCCGGCGAACGGGACCCCTTCCTGGCCCGGCTCGCGGCCGCGGCAATCGAGCAGACGACCCGCCCGGTCAGCTACGATCCGAGCTACCTCTCGATCCCCTACCCGGGCGGCGACGTGCCGGCAGATCGCGGGGTGTGCAGCGACGTGTTGATCCGGGCTTTTCGGAAAGTGGGGGTGGACCTGCAGAAGGAAGTGCATAAGGACATGCTCTCCCATTTCCGGCTTTACCCGCCGCTCTGGGGCTTGACCCGGCCTGACCCCAACATTGACCACCGGCGGGTGCCCAACCTGATGGTTTTTTTCAAGCGGAAGGGCGAGGTCTTGGCGATCACCTCCAACCCGGCGGACTACGCGCCGGGGGAGATCGTGGCCTGGGATTTAGGCGGCGGGATCAGCCACCTCGGGCTGGTGGTGGACCAGCGCTCCGCGGACGGGAAGCGCTATATGGTTGTGCATAATATCGGGGCCGGGCCGCGCTTGGAGGACGTGCTTTTCGCTTACAAGATCATTGGCCATTTTCGGTATGTTGGGCCGGGATGAAGATCAAGAGTTGCCTTCCTGTCGCGCTATACCGGGAAAAGTGAGGGGCGCGGCCTCGATCGCCTCATGAAAACTCGACCGTCACCACCGCCCTCGTCAGCGGATTCCCTTCCTCGTCTTCCACCATCACCTCGCACTCGATCCATTTGTTATCTTGGTCGGCGCTCTTCTTCCGGACCGAGGCTTTCTGCACGATGGCGTCTCCGAGATAAATCGGATTGCGATACTGAATCTCAATGCGGCCGACGGCGCCGGAGTCCCCGACCCAATCTTCCACCATTTTCGGGATGAAAGAAAAAGTATAAACGCCCGCGACCACGATCTCGCGGAAGCCCAAGCGCCGGGCATAGGCCTGGTCGAAATGCAGGGGGTTGATCTCCCGGACCAGGCGGTTGTAGGCTAAATAGGTTTCCCGGTCCATCCGGAGGCGGGCTTCCGGCAGCCGGTCTCCTTCCTGGATATCTTCAAAGCGAAGGCGGTTATCGAAGCCCATGCTTTGACTCGGTCCTCCTCATACCCGCAGAAAAAACTGATGGACGTCCGAGACAATTTTCCGGTCCTCTGGATCCATCAGGCTCACTTCGAAATCCACGGCCCAATAGTTCCCCTTCTTGCCGCTTTTCTCCTCCAGGTTGCGGATGGCCAGTTTCTCCCGATAGGGTCCCGCGCCCAGGCGCAACGGGCCGAAGAACTCGACTTGCGAAGCGGTGTGGATCACGCCTTTGATGAGCTTGGGGAGTTTGACGAAAAACGCGAGGAACATCTCGGAGAAAATCGGGCTGGTAAAAGTCATCAAGAAGCCGGTGGGCAAGAGGTCCCGGGCCTGGCAGTGCGCAAAGTCGTGCCCGGTCAAGCGACAGTATTCCTTGAGCAAGTCAAGGTCCACCGGGAGCGTTTTCACGCCGATGGCGTCCACCACTTCCTGCAGCTTGGCCTGAAAGGCTTGGGCCGAACCCGTTTTGGTTTCGTCCATGCCGGCGCGCCCCTCAGCCGCCCGAGGGCAGCAGGCCCTGGGCTTTCATTTTTTCGATCTCCTGCTCGCGGAGCTTGCGCTTGAAGATCTTTTCGGTGACGGTCAGGGGAAACTCGTCGCGGAACTCGATGGCCTTGGGCACCGCGTAGGCCGGCAGTTTTTCGCGGCAGAGCTTCTGCACCTCGTCGCGCACCTGGTCCGGGTCGCGGCCGGGAGCGATGCTTAAGAAAGCCTTGACCCGCTCGCTGCCCGGTCGCTCCGGGTCGGGCAGCCCGATGGCCGCGGCCATGCGCACGGCCGGGTGCTGGTAGAGCACGTCGTCCACCACCCGGGAATAGACCTTGTTGCCGGAGATGTTGATCATGTCCTTGATCCGGTCCACGATGTAAAAGTAGCCGTCCTCATCCATGCGGGCGATGTCGCCGGTGGGCAGCCAGCCGTCTTTCAAGCCGGCCCCGGGTTCGGGCCAGTAGCCCTTCATCACCTGGGG
>MGQK01000007.1:38468-38613 GCA_001797815.1 Deltaproteobacteria bacterium RBG_13_61_14
TGCATGGCATAGTGGCCGTATTGGTGGAAGAAGGGGAGGCCGAGGAGCACGGCGCAGTTGCCCTTGAGCAAATAAGACCCGAGCTCGGTTCGGCCCAGGAGGCCCCAGGTCTGCTTGACGTTGGTGGTGAGGTTGTAATGGGTCA
>MGQK01000007.1:38650-51251 GCA_001797815.1 Deltaproteobacteria bacterium RBG_13_61_14
GCGGACCACGTCCAGGGAGCTGTCCATGCAGATGATAGTCTCCACCCCGGCCGCGCCCAGCTCGTATTCCAGGTCCGCGGCGGTGTGCAGGGGAGAGCAGGGGACGTTGGCCGCGCCTGCTTTCAAAATCGCATAATCGGCGATGAGGAACTGGGGGCTGTTGACCAGGATGGTGCCGACCCGGTCGCCTTTCTTCACCCCCAGGTCGGCCAGGGCCGCGGCCAAAGAGTCCGCCTCCCGGCCGAGCTCGGCGTAGGTCATCTGCCGGCCGAGGAAGGTCAGGGCCGGACGCTTGGGAAAATCGCGGACCGCCTCGTCCAGGAACTGGAACAGGGGGATGACCGGGTAGGGCTCCAGCGTGGCGGGGATGCCCCGTCGTTCTGCTTGCCGGCGCCAGGGGCGTTGCAGGTAACTTTGTTTTTCCGCCATCAACCTTTCCTTGAGATGAAGACCTCGGAACTATGCCCCATCATAGAAAACCGGGGCAGGGCGCGTCAAGTGAAAAAGGATCGGTCGCCTGCCGGCTTTCCTAAGGTTTCACTTTTGATTTATTTCCGCTTTCCGGCCGCTGGGGTGGTTTGGTTGAAGGCTCGGTCCCGAGCAACTCGTAGGCTTGCAAGGGCGCGGCGCCGACCGGTCCGAACCTGCCCTGGAAGCGCACCTGGAAGTGGGGCGGGGCCTGGTCCATCCAGAAGTCGTAGTCCGGCACCCAGGGGCTGATGATGGGGGAAACCCAACGCCACCGGCCCAGGATCTTCTTCAGATCCGGCTCCAGGATGACCCGGAAGCACTCGAAGGTCCCGGCAGGGACGGTGGTGGTTTCCATGCCCGCCACTTTTGCGAACATGTGGATGGGGGTCCCGTCCGGCGAGAGCAGCAGGTTGAAGTCGTAGCGGTCGCCGACCCGGAGATCCTTGCCCGTCAGCCAGGCCGGGATGGTGTACATGTAACAGAGGTCGCCCGCCGGATCGAAGGCCGGCTCCCGGAAATCGTACCAGGCCTCGCTGGCGGCCCGGCCGGAACGGTCGGTTACCCGCTTTTCCAAGCGCAGCAGCGAGAGCCGCTCCGCGTCCAGGATAAAGGTCCAACTCACGCCGGCCCCGTCGCGCAAATTGTCTTCCTTGTCGTAGCGGATAACGGGCATACCTTCCCACTCGGAAGGATAGAGGTGGACCTCGGAACGGACCACGCCCGATATTTCGCGGCTGAGGTCCATCCAATTCCCGCCTTCTTCTTGCACCACCACCCGATAGGTCCGCCGAACGTCCTCCTGGATCGCCGCCCCGGCGCGCGCGGACAGGCTCCAGCAAAGGGCGGCGAACAAAAATGACCAGGCCCGCGCCCGGTTGCGGCCCGGGGTCGAGGTCAGGTTTTCCATGATAATCCCTCTCATCTCCTCCAAGCGTGGAGGGAAGCATTTTGGATATTAGATCACCGAGCCGGCTTCCCTGTTGAGTTTCCGTATCCTAATAATGCGTTAGCCCGCTCTTTTTTTAGGCAGTGAATTTTTTAGTTGACATCGAGGAGAAATTGGTATACTAAGCTTATCAGCAGACAAAATGAAAGATTCTTGACCTTGGCCGCAATGATAGCAGGAAAATTCAAATTCAGAACCAGGCCAGCCGAGGCGGTAGAATCTCGACGAATGGTAACTATAGTGTGCAGGAGCAGGTCGTGAAAATAGAAAGTCCTTTCAAGCACGAGGCCGATTTCGAGCATATGGAAAAGGTGCTCATGCGCCAGACCAAGGACGGACCGGTGCCGATCTTCGAGGGGTCAGTGGACGCCGAGATCGCCTGCGAGATTCTGGATTTCGACTTCCCGACCGAGCGGGTGTCCGAGATCATCAACATCGGGCCGAACCCGACCCTGGAGCAGTTGCAGCTCGGGTTCAAGCTCATGGAGATGGTTATCGCCTTTTACACCCGGATGGGCTACGACTACGTGACCATGGCGCCCATCGTTCCGATTCCCCGCACGCCCCGGCACGTTTGCGAAAACCCGCAGCAGCAAGGTCTGGTCCGGGTCTGGCAGGAGGAGGGCCAGGGCATCGTCTCCTCGCGGGAAGAATTCGAGGCGCTCCCCTGGCCGCCGCTGCCGGGCGTCAACGTGCTTCCCCTGGATCACACCGCCCGGAAAATCCCGCCCCAAATGAAGATGATCGCAGTGATCCTCGGCATTTTCGAAGACCTGAGAAGCCTCCTGGGCATCCAGCAAATGGCGGTCAAGAGCGTGGAAGACCCCGAATTTGTGGAAGCGATCCTGGAAAAACTCTGCCTCTACAACGAGGCCGCGGTGGAGAAGTGCGCGGCCCACCCGGCCGTGGGCGCCGTGATTTACGGGGACGACCTGGGCTTCAACCGCGGCACCATGATGTCCCCGGACTGGATCCGGCGCTGCCTCATCCCCCGCTACAAGCGCATGGCCGACGCTTGCCATCGGCACGGGAAACCCTTTTTGTTCCACTCCTGCGGCCAGATTGACGCGATCATGGAGGACTTGATCGAGACGGTGGGCATTGACGGCCGGCACTCTTTTCAGGACAACATCGAGCCGGTGGAGCAGGTTTACCGGAAGTATGGCGACCGGATCTCCATCCTCGGCGGGCTCGACGTGGATCTCCTGGCGCGGGGCACAGAGGCGCAGGTCCGGAAAAGGACCCGCCAGACCCTGGAGGCCTGCGCGCCTGGAGGAGGCTTTTGCATGGGCTCGGGCAACTCGGTGACCAACTTTTGCAAGATCGAGAACTATTTCGCCATGCTGGATGAAACCCGGAAATGGAACGAGGAGCATGCTTGAGAGGAGAGAGCCATGAGCACCGGCGCGCGAGCGGTCAAGCGGATTTCCCTGCCCGAACAAATCGTGGCGGTGCTCCGGAGAGAGATTCTCACCGGCGGGTTTCAGCCGGGGGACCAGCTTCCCTCGGAGCGGGAGCTGGCCGAGAGGTTCGGTATCTCCCGGATCACCCTGAGGAAGGCCCTGGCCGTCCTCGCCCAGGAAGGATGGATCGAGATCGTGCAGGGCCGGGGCAACACGGTCCTGGATTTCCGGACCAGCGTGGGGATTGAGGTCCTGCCCGAGCTGTTCCTCTCCTGCCCCGAGGCGGTGATGAGCCCCCCGGTGTTTGAAACGATCCTTGCCAACAGCGCCTGGCTCTACGAACAAATCCTGCTCGCCGCGGCGAAAAAGGCCAAGCCCGAGGACGAGCCCCGGCTGCTCAAGCTCCTTTCCGCGCAGACCGAAGAGGTCGGGCTCGAGCAATTCTATGAGAACGAGTTCCGCTTGTATCGCGAGCTGCTCCGGATCGGGGACCACCTGATCCTGCAGATGGCCTTCAACTCTCAGGTCAAGCTCTCCCGCAAACTCCTGGCGCAGGGTTTGGTCCGGGATCTGCCCTATCCGCTGCCCCTGTATCACACGATCAATCGGTCCCTGGTCAAGGCCGTCTGCGCCGGCAACCGGGGCCGGGTCCAATCGCTGATGAGCAAGCACCGCCCGGACATGGAAGAGGGGTTCCGGCGGTTCTTCAAGAACCTCGGCCTCAAAATCAAGGGCCGGGAGGAAGATTGAGATGTCGGACCCAGGAACCGCGGGCTGGAAAACCCTGGCTTGGACCACGGTCCTGCTCATCGCCGCCGCCTCGGCCGGGCCGGCCGACGTCAGGATTTTCCAGGGCCATCAGAACGGCCGGGTGGAGGGCTTTGAGCAAACCGACCTGAACATGTTCCAGGCCCACCCGATGGAGTCGTTTTTCTACTCCGAGTCCTGGAATCACGTTCTCTGGTTCGAAAAGGAGGGCATCGTCCTCCTCGTCAACTTCCAACTCCACAACCTGGGAGTCAACCGGGGCAACCTCAACGTGATCGCGATCATTTCCGATCCGTCGGGCAAGGAAAATTTTGAACTGAACTATTTTCAGCCTTCCCAGTTCCAGATCGCCGAGCAGGATTTCGGAATCAGCGCCGGGGGGCACTCTATCCGGCTGGAGGACGGGCAATATCATCTCGTCATCCACGGCGAGAAAATCCAGGCCGATTTCATTTTCAAGATTCTCGCCCCGAGCTTCCAGATGGGCGACGGCATCCTCTATTTCCTGCGAAGCGGCGACTTCGGCCGGTACAACGATCCGATCCCTTGGGCGGAGGTGAGCGGGACCCTGTCCTATGGAGGCCAGGCCCGGCCACTTCGGGGCTGGGTCACCATGAGCCACGACTGGCAGGTCCTTCCGCCATCCCGGATGGTGAACCGGGGCAAGGCCTTCTGGCTGTATTCGGACCAGGCGGTCATCCTGGGCTCCGTGGTTTCCTGGGCGGAGTTGGGGGACGCCTGGGTGAAAGCGCTGATGGTGGCCGGGCGCGGCCGGATTTTGTTTTCTTCCCACGACTTTCGGTTAGAGGATCTGGACCCCAAGCCGGTTCCGGGGGGCGGCCCTCCCTGCCCCTCGCGCTATCGGGTGGAAGCGGTGCACGGGGAGGACTGGCTCCGGGGCGAGATCAAGGTCCGGCGCATTCAGCAAAAGGCGGAGTTGATGACCTACCTTCCGGGTTTCCTGAGAAAGCTAGCGGAAATGTTTTTCCGGGAGACCTGGGCCTACCTTTTCTTGGCTGAATTCAGGATCGAATTGCACGTGGAAGGGACCACCCGGGTGCTCCAGGGCACCGGGCTCGGGAACTTCATGGAATCTGCCGCCCCGCACCGTTAGCCGCGGGGATCAGGAAGGGCTTCGGCCGCGAGACCAGAAGCCTGAACCAGGAGAGGGAAATGGATTTTTGGAGAGCGGTGCTCAAGATGAAGGCGCCGGGCGAGCGCCGGCCGGACTTCGAGCGGTTCCGGAGGGCGATCACCACCGGCGAGCCGGGGCCGGTGACGGTGGGCGACATTTTTGCAGACTTCGAAACCGTAAGCCATTTCCTCCGCGAGCCGGTGATTGACTGGGCCGCTTTGGCCGAGGCCCCGGATATTCACATATCTTTTCGGGATCTGTGGTGGGGTTATAAATACGTGGGCCAGATCATCCGCTTTTGCTCCCTCACCGGCTGGGACTATGCCTGGTCCTACAGCATCCTCCCGTTTAAGGGTTTCGCTTTCCAGATCGTGAATAACACGTCCTCTGAAGTCCAGGACGGCAAAAGAGGCTGGCTCAACGACAACCGCGGGCCGATCATGAGCTGGGACGACTTCGAGCGATACCCCTGGCCCAAGAATATCAAAGCGATTAATGCCATGTCCCGGGTGATGGCCAAGCGGGTGCCCGAGGGGATGAAAGTGATGGTCATTCCGGGCGGGGTGTTCGAGTGGACCACCTGGCTGATGGGGCTGGTGCCGTTTTCCTACGCCCTGGGGGACCAGCCCGACCTGGTGGACGCGGTGATGGATAAGGTCACGGGCCTGATCGGCGAGGTGGTCAAAGATATTATGACCGAGCCTAACGTCGGCGGCGTCTTCATGGGCGACGACCTGGGATTTTTCTCCGGCACCTTTGTCTCGCCCTCGGTGCTGCGCGAGAAGTTCCTGCCCCGCACCAAGCAGATCGTGGACCTCACCCATAAGGCGGGCGGGGTGTTCGTGCTTCACTCCTGCGGCAACATGTACGCGGTCATGGATGATATCGTGGCCATGGGGGTGGACGCCAAGCACAGTTACGAGGACAAGATCCTGCCGGTAGAGCAGGCGCACGCGAAGTGGGGCGATCAGATCGGGATTATCGGCGGTGTTGACATGGACATCATGGCCAAGGGCGGTGAGCATGAGGTGCGGCGACGAACCAGGGAGATATTAGATGCCTGTGCCAGCAAGGGACGATACGTGCTGGGGACCGGCAACTCGGTGGCAAACTATATCCCGCTGCGAAACTACCTGGCCATGATCGAGGAGGGCCGGAAGTGGAATAAGGAAAAATTCGGGAGGGAGTATTGATCTCCATTCCCGAAAAGAGCGGGTGGTCGCGCGCGGATCAGGCGGCAGTGGCGTCTGCCCTGCCCCTCTTCTTTACTTAGTGCTTCGATTCGCAAATACAATGACGTATTTATTTTCTCGCAAAGGCTTATTTGCTTACTCAGCCCTCGGCCGTGAGCTCGGGCCGAACGGCACTAAGTCCTGAGTAAATAAGTTCGTCATCGAACTTATGAATCGAAGGACTTAGGAGGAACTCATGGATGGCACCCTTTCCAGTCTGATCAGTCCGATCACCTCCATCGCGAATCTTCGGGAGGGCGTCAAGGCCCGGCAGGTCTCCACCCACACGCACGAGTCGGCCAAGCTGGGGGCCTACCGCCGCTTCCAGCAGATCGGACACCGGGACTTCAGGACCATCCGGCCGGGTTCGAGCTGGGCCTTTCCAGAAATGCAAGGGCCCGGGTGCGTAACCGCGCTCTGGATCACCGTGGCCGGCCGGCTGCTGGAGGCTGTTTATCGCTCCCGCGTTCCCGCGCACCGGTATCTGTGGATCAACATCTACTACGATGGCGCCGAGACGCCCGCGGTCTCCGCGCCCATCGGCCACTTCTTCGGCAACGGCACTTCCAAGTACGTGAGTTTCTCCAGCAAGTTCGTGGGCATGACCTCCGGCGGTTACTATTGCTTTTTGCCCATGCCCTTCCGGAAATCGTGCCGGGTGGTGATGGAGAACCGGCATCCCTCGCAGTCCATTGCCCTCTTCTTCGGCGCGATCACCTTTCACCAGGTCCCGGAGCTCGGCCCGGAAACCGGCTGCCTCCATGCCCAATACCGGGCATCCGATTTCCGCGGCTCGGAGGACGTGGACGGCGCCACGATACCCAACCATCCGCACTTGATTTTGGAGGAGGACTCCGGACCGGGCCATTTCGTGGGCATGACGCTTACCTTCTACCCCAACCACCCGATCCGGTCCCGGTTCAAGACCCCTTACTTCCTTTTTCCCTACCTGGAAGGCAACCTCAAGGTTTACGTGGACGCCGAGGTGAGGGAGCCGCTGCCGGCCCGGATCGAAAAACCCGTGGGCTCTCCCCCCGGACCCCAGTCCATCGAATGCACCGGGGTGGAAGACTATTTTTTATCGGGCTGGTATTACATCAACGGCCCTTTCGCCGCTCTTTATCACGGCTGCCCGGTTAAGTCCTACCTGACCGGAGTGGTGAGCCAATACCGCTTCCACGAGGCCGACCCCTACCCCTGGCAAGAAAGGATCCGGATGACCATGACCCACGGCGAGTTCGATCAGGTGGATTGCCGGATGGAAAGCCTGGCCTTTTATTACAAGAAGGCGGGGCAGTAGACGGAGACGATCATGATTTTTAGTGGAGCCGGCAGCAGTGGATACACCGAGTAGCAGATTTGGATACTGGTCCGAAGACGAATATGGACTTCCCGTCTATAACTACACCATGGATCAGTGCAACGATCCTGCCGCGCTATACCCCACCTCACGAGGGATGGCCAACGAGCACTGGCACCTGCTGGGCAACGACCGGATTGTCGCGCTGGCCATGAACCACGGAAACGTAGTGATTTATTCAGGAGAGCGGGGCGCAAAGTGGTACAACTATTACCAACCCCGAAAAAGAAGGCTAAGCGGCGGCTACGGTTTCCTCAAGGACGGGGAGACCGTGCTCAGCACCTGGTATGAGCAACGACCTCCCGGTTCGGAATTCAAGAGGATTTTCGGCGCCGGATATTACACCAAGAGCCTCGAAACTGCCGATTTGAAAATCGAGCAGACCGTCCTGGCGCCCTTTGGAGATGATCCCTGCCTGGTCTCGCGAGTTACGATCGAAAACCTTTCGGACCGCGGCCGCGACCTCGAATGGTTCGAGTTCTGGGACGTGAACATGCTTCAGTTCACGATGGATGAGGTCAGCGGGGAATCGGGCCGGACCAGGAGTTCTCTCCAATTCATAAGCAAGGTAATGATCCTGCTCAATCGCCTGGCCGCAAAGGCGGACCATCCCACCTTTCTCTCCAGGGTGGCAGCGAAAATGCTGGAAGGCGGAGCGAGCAAGAACCTGAAGGGTTTCCTACTCGATACCGAGCACAGGGGCGATGCGATCTTGGCCCGGATCTATCACCCCTCTCCGCCGGTAGCGAAGAACGAGATAGCGAAGGTTGATTATTACCCCGAGCCCATGTTCCTCGTCTCCCTCGACGGGCCGATCAGCGGGTTCGAGACCCGCCGGGCGGTCTTCTTCGACCGGAAAGGCGACCCTCGCCTGCGCACGGAAGGGGGACTCATCGAGGAAGCCAGAGCCAACCAGGCCAATGCCTGCCTGGTGATAAAACAGAGCATCAGGCTCGAACCGCGACAGGCCAAGACCCTGACTTTCCTCGCGGGGTATGGAGACGCAACGACGCTCGAAGCTCTCCAGGCCAAGTATCGCCGCCTGGATCCGGTCCGGGAGAGTCTCTCGGCCTGGTCCCAGGCCCTGCCCCGCGTATCTGTCCTTAATGAATGGGTTTCCCGGGAGATGCGCTGGAACGCCTACTACCTGAAAGCCCTGGCTACGTACGACGAATACTTCAATGCGTGCATCATCTCGCAAAGCTGTTCTTACCAGTATGTCCTGGGCATGAACATCGCGGCCCGCGATCCCTTGCAGCATATGCTGCCCATGATCTACCTCCACCCGCCGCTGGCCAAAGAGGTGTTGCGATACACGCTCAGCGAGATGGACCAAAGGGGGTTCATCCCCTATGGCATCAAGGGCGTGGGCCGGCGCACCGCGGGGGCCACCCCCTTCCCCTCGGACACCAACCTCTACCTCATGCTGGCGGCGACCGAGTATGTGCAGGCCACCAGGGACTTCGCTTTCCTCGAAGAGGAGCTGCCTTTTTACCCGCGGGACCGGGGCGAGAGCGGCACGGTGCTGGAACACCTGAGGCGCGGATGGGAGCACCTTTTCCGCGACGTGGGCATCGGCGAGCACGGGTTGCTCAAGCTCCGGAACTCCGACTGGAACGATGGCTTTCTGGTGGGCCTGCAGACGGGAGAACCGGGCTTAGACCTGGCCCTGGTCGAGGAAAAGGGAGAGTCGGTGCTCAACACCGCGTTGGCTACTTACGTCCTGCCTTACTTCGCGGGGATGCTGGAGCGGGCCGGAGAGACTGGATGGGCCGAGGAGGTCCGCGATCAGGCGGACAAGCTGCGGGAGGCCCTGCTCAAACAATGGAACGGCCGGTGGTTCAATCGCGCCGGCCTGGGCGACGGCCGGATGGTCGGCCAGGATCACCTCTACCTTGACCTTCAGCCCTGGGCCATCCTCGGCGCGAACCTGGAACCAGAAATGGAGCGAGCCTTGACCGAGACCCTGTGGACCGAGCTTTCCGCCCAGTCTCCCCTTGGCGCGATCAGCCTCTGGCCCCTGCCCGAGCATTTACAGCTCATGTCAGGCGGGGGCGCGTGGGCCGGCGTCTGGTATTCTCTGAACGCGCCGCTGATCTGGGCCTATGCCAAGGTCAATCCCCCATACGCGGTGGAACAGTTCGAGCGGCTCACCTTCCACCGCCACGCCGAAGCCTATCCGGAAACCTGGATCGGCATGTGGAGCGGACCCGACGCCTACAACGGCCCGACCGCGAAAAGGCCGGGCGAGACCTGGGACCTGTTCCCTTACTTCGGGTGGATGAGCGACTTTCCGGTCATGTGCAGCCATGCCCACGCTTGCCCGTGGTTCGCCCTGCTCAAGCTCGCGGGCATTCAGCCGGCCGCCGACGGATACGTGATCGCTCCGCTCCTGGGGCTCGGGGACTTCAAAATCGAGACGGAGCTGATTCATCTCTACCGGAAAGGCAACGCGCTTGGAGGAAGCCTCCGACCTCTCGGAGACGGTGACGTCTGGTTCCGAGTGAGGAGTGAAGGCAATCAGGTCGAGGTCGGCGGCAGGAGAGTGACTTTCCAACGAGAGGGCGAGTTTATCGTTTTTCCGGTTCACGCCCAGGCGATGGAACCCCTGGACTGGAAGATCGACTGAGAATCGGTCGTTTTTCGCGGGCCTTGTCTGGAGAGATCTAGATCCGGATCAGGCAATAACAAAGTGAAAAAAGGTCTTGGGGTGAGCGACCTATTGATAATCGCACAATTGGTTGACAAAGAAGCGCTCCTTTCGGTTCCACCCTTTTTGAAGGAGGTCTGCCATGGATGATGACATTTTCCGCGGCTTTGACTTCATGGAGCAATTTCCGGTCCTCCACGACCTCGTGATCTGCCGGAAATCGTCCTGCTACGACAAAAAGGGCGGCAACGACAACGGCTTCACCAACAAAGCCGAGCATATCCGCAAGGTGGGCAAACGCGGCGCGGTGTATCTGGACGCGATCGGCCCGGGCTGCGTGTTTCTTTACGCCGAAGCCTGGCTCAATCACTTCAAGCAGCGGCCGAAATGGATCGAGAAGGCGCACGTGAAGCGGATCGGCCGGGTCCAGTTCTTTTTCAACGGCGAGAGCGAGCCGCAGATTGACGTCCCGGTCAACCGCTTCGTCGGGCCGGAGCCTTTTACCTTTCCGCTGGCCTATACCCCGGAGCAATCCACCGGCTCCACCGTCACCTACGTGCCCATGCCCTATCCGGAAAGTCTCAAGGTTTTTGTGACCGGCGGCCAAACTTTCTGCTGGGGCTTGCATTTTTATTACCATACCTATCCGCGCGGCACCCAAGTGCCGGCCTGGAGCCGGGAGACGGACCTCTCCGCGGCCCGCGCGGCGCTGGATTACGAGACCGCCTGCCGGCCGGCGGGCCAAATCGTGCACCAGCTTCAGGACCTGGTTCTACAGCCGGGCGAGAGCCGCGAGATTTTCGCCTCCGATCAGGGCGGCACCATCAAGTGCCTCCGGATGCGGCTGCCGGAAGACGACGCAGCCGTAAAAAGCCTGATGCTGAAAGCCTGGTGGGACGACGATCGGGAGCCGTCGCTCAACGGCCCGCTCTCGCTGTTCTACGCAGTGGAGAACCGCTGGGCCCCCAAGCCGATGGCTATCAACCTGCATGCCGAGATGCGGGGCGTGGTGGTCGGTCAAGACAAGGAAGGCCTGTTTTTCCTGCGCCTGCCCATGCCTTTTTCCCGGCGGGCGCGGCTGGTCATCGAGAACCGGGGGACGGCAGCGGCGACGATTGCGGAGGTGTGGATCGAATCGGACGAGACGGTAACGCCGGGGCTGGGTAAAAGCGCGGGCTATCTGCGCACCCAGTTCCGCGAGTCGCATCAGCTCACCCCGGGCCGCGACTATGTGATGGCCGAGATCCAGGGCCGGGGGCACATCGCCGGCACCGTGCTCGCGGTGGAGGACACGGCCGAGTGCTGCCTCGAAGGCGACGAGCGTTGTTACACCGACGGCGGCCGGTCGCCGCTGATCATCGGCGATGCCACCGAGACTTATTTCGGGGGTTCCTGGTATTTCTGCGAGGAGGCCTTTGCGCTGCCGCTCTACGGCGCACCCACCTTCCGGATGAAGAGCCAAGTGGGCGGCAGTCCCGCGGACATCACCATGTATCGGTTCCACGTGACCGATTATTTTCCCTTCCGAGGGAGCGCAAGGTTTTCCATCCAGCACGGCGGGTTCAACGAGGTGCCGGGCAACTACCGCAGCCTGATTTTTTACTACCACCTGTCCGATCCCAGCCTGACGCAGACCGACTATTTGAGCATGGCCGATCCCGAAAGCCTCCGAGCGCATGGCTTTTCGGCCGCGCCGGTGCGGACGCGGATGCGGGACGGCTTTTTCGACGGCGAGTTCAACGGCATGGACATCGGGACGCTCAAGCGGCCGAAATGGATGTCACCCATCGCGTGGATGTTTTATTGGACGTGGTGGGGCGGCAACCGCCGCCGGCCGCCGAAGGATTCACCCGACCGGGTAAGCTTTACCGTGGCCGAGCACGACCGGCCGCACGAGTTCACGGTGAAGATTGACCCGCAGGCCGACGCGGTCATGCTCCGCCGGGTGCTCGACCAGAGCGTCCCCGATCAGCGCGCCCGGATTGAAGTGGACGGAAAACTGGCCGGGATCTGGTTCAACACCGGCAATAACAAATGGAAGATCTTCGCCGAGGACGACCTGATCCTCGATCCCTCCGCCACCCGGGGCAAGGAAAAAATTACCCTCCGAGTGGCGCCGGAGTCCTTGATTTGGACGGCCGCGGAATACACCGTGTTCTCGATCGTGACTCCGTAATCTCCGGCCCAGCGCGGCCCAGCCGCAACCCAAGCTCTTCCCCTTGAACGTGAACGAGAAAAAAAGTATGTCGTATATCGTATGTAGTATGTCGGGAGAAGCAAGGCAGCCGCGACCGTTCGGCTGTCTTCGACCCTGAGGCTCCGTTCGGCCTGAGCTCACGGCCGAAGGCAGACCGAAGGGAGCTCTCGACCGAAGCCGCTCCTCGGTCGCGGGATACCGCCAAAAAGATCTGGCTCGTCCTGAGAATCTGTGGGTGAGTTGAAGCCTTGACTAAACATAATTCTCTATCTTTTCAAGGTGTTGCATTGGTGAAGAAAGCCATCACAACCATCCGTGGCAACCCTGATACCCTCCGGGGGCCAGGGCGGTAAGATGGGTTGGCAGAGCGGGCAGGGGAGATGGTAAAAGAGCAGCCCCGAGCCTAAGTGGGCTACTTCATAAATATCATTACGTATTC
>MGQK01000008.1:0-6536 GCA_001797815.1 Deltaproteobacteria bacterium RBG_13_61_14
GGCCGCGGTCAAGCCGGCCTGGTTCAGCTCGTTCTCCATCTGCCAGAACTTGATGACAATGCCCTCGGCATCCAGGTAGCCGTCGCCGTCGTAGCGCTCGACCACCGCCCGGCTGTAGAGATACATCTGGCCCAGGTATTGCTCGCGGCCGAGCCGGTCGGGCGTGGCCAACTCGCCCTGGATCAGGGCATGCTGGCTGCGGTAACCGTGCCCGATGACCGGGATCGGCTGCACCCCGCGATCCAAAAGCTCCCGCATCCGGCCGTCCACCCACGACCAATCGGTCTCGCGGATCAAAGCGTCCACCCGCTCCGGGTGCTCTAACACCTCGGCCAGCGTGAGCTCCGGGTTCTGCACCTCCGGCGTCACCGCCTTCCAGGGGATATCCACGCGCGCCCAGTGGATGCCCAGCTCCGTGAGGTAGGGCAAGGCGGCCGGGTTCGAGTCGCAGGTGCCAAAGAGGAAGGACGGGAGCGAGGCTTTGGCGCCGGCCCGGGCCGGCGAAGAAAGGGTAAGGCCAATTACCAGACTAAGACAAACTCGCGGGAAAAGCATGACGAGTGTCTCTCGGTCTGTCCAAAAGTTTCTCAGCCGAGCACGGCCCACATCACGCCCGCGGCGATGGCCGAGCCGATCACGCCGGCGACGTTGGGGCCCATGGCGTGCAAGAGCAGGTAGTTGTGCGGGTCTTCCTCGTTGCCGACCATCTGCGCCACCCGCGCCGAGTCCGGCACCGCGGAAACCCCGGCGGCGCCGATCAGCGGGTTGATCTTGTCCTTGATCACCAGGTTCATGAGCTTGGCGAAAAGCACGCCCGCGGCGGTGGCGATGACGAAGCTGAAGGCGCCGAGGAAGAAGATTTTCAGGGAGCGGGCGGTGAGGAAGGTCTGGACCGAGGCCGAAGAGCCCACGCTGAGCCCGATCAGGAAGGTCATGATGTCGGTGAAGGAGGTGCGGGCGGTTTTGGCCAGGCGTTCGGTGACGCCGGACTCTTTGAGGAAGTTGCCGAAGCAGAGCATGCCCAGGAGCACGGCCGAGCCGGGCGCGACCAGGGTGGAGACCAGGAAGACGGCGACCGGGAACAGGAGTTTTTCCATGCGCGAGACCGGGCGGGGCGGTTTCATCCGGATCAAGCGCTCCCGGCGGGTGGTGAGCAGGCGCATGATCGGCGGCTGGATCACCGGGACCAGCGCGATGTAGGAGTAGCCGGCGATGGCGATGGGCGCGAGCAGTTCGGGCGACAGCACCGAGGCCAGGAAGATGGAAGTGGGCCCGTCGGCGCCGCCGATGATGCCGATGGAGCCAGCCTGCTTGAGGTCGAAGCCGAGGAGCAGGGCGGCCCCGAAGGCCATGAAGATGCCGAACTGGGCCGCGGCCCCGAGCAGAACCAGGCGGGGATTGGAGATGAGCGGGGTGAAGTCGGTCATGGCGCCGATGCCCAGGAAGATCAGGGGCGGGTAAATGCCCTTGAGGATGCCGTAATAGATGTAGTAGAACGCGCTGTTGGGGTTGTTGACGTCGGTGAAGTAAAAAGGCTCGCCGTGGATGATGATCGGCGGCACGTTGGCGATGAGGATGCCGAAGCCGATGGGGACCAGGAGCAGCGGCTCGTAATGCTTCTTGATCGCGATGTAGAAGAAAACAAAGGCCACCGCGAACATGATGAAGTGGCCGGGGGTCAGGTGGACGAGACCGATGATGTCCGGAAGATGGAATTTCATCTCCCGACCTCAGCCCGCCACCACGATCAGCACGTCGCCTTCCTGAATCTCGTCGTGGGGCTTGACCCGGACCTCCGCCACCCGGCCGTCATGAGGCGCCACGATGTTGTTCTCCATCTTCATCGCCTCGATCACCACCAGCACGTCGCCCGCGGAAAAGCTGTCGCCCGGCTTCACCCGCACCTCCAACACCAGGCCCGGCAAGGGCGAGTGAATATGCCGGCCGGAAGGGCCGCTGTCTTCCACCGGGGTGGTCTGCACCCGCACCACCGAGCCGGCGGCCGGAGCCGCGGCCGCGGCTTTGGGCGCAACCGGCATCGCGGCGCTGACCGCGGCCGGCCGGACCGGGCCGAGGGCGCCCGGGTTGGCGGAAGAAATCTCCACCCGGTAATCCGTGCCGTTGACTTCGACCAGGGCCTCCCGGCTGCCAAGCTCCTTAATCACCACCCGGTAGGCCACTCCCCCGATCACGTATTCAAAACTGCTCATCCGCGCGACCTCTTATTACCTCTGCTCCCAATGACTGCTGCGCCGGTGCTGGAGCAGGCGGCCTTGCTCCCGCCAGTTCACCGCCGCCGAGACCCGGACCTCCGCTGTAACCGCAGCCGCGGCCCCGGCGTGGGCAGCCGGGCGGGCCTGGGCCAGGGCCAGCGCGATCGCGGCCACCACCTCCTCCGGGACCTCGAATTCCTCGCTCGCCGCGGCCGCGGCCGCCGGGACCGGCTGGGAGGCCGGCTTCTTCCCGGCCAGGCTCTCGCTGTAGCGGGACGAGGCCCGGCCGGTGCCCGCGAAAAAGACATACAGGAGTGCAAGGCAGAAAAAGACCGTGCCCATGCCCAGGAGGGTCAGGTTCAGCGCGTAAATTTCTTCGGTCAGCATTCGTCCCTCGCCTTTCGAGTCGAGCCATTGTAACAAATCCTGCGAAAAAGGGAAGGCCGCAACGGCCAGGGCCGAAAAGCAAAGATTATCCGCCGTCGCCCCGGCCGCGGGAGGGAAACCCGGGGAAGAGGAGTTGTTCCGAATTGTTCCTACTTTTTCTGGCGAGCCTGGGGGTTCACGCACCAGGGCGGCAGCCCGCCCTTCAGCCCGGCCAAAAGGTTCTCTGCGGTCATCACCGCCATCCGGTTCCGGGTCTCAATCGAGGCGCTCCCCAAATGCGGGGCCAGCACCACGTTCGCAATCTCGGCCAGGCCCGGGCTGAGCTTCGGCTCCTGCTCATACACGTCCAAGGCCGCGCCCGCGATCTGCTTCTTCCGCAGCGCTTCCACCAGGGCGGCCTCGTCCACCACCGGCCCGCGCGCCACGTTGATGAGGTAGGCCCTCGGCTTCATTTGCTCGAGTTGTTCTTTGCCGATCAGGTGATAGCTTTCCTGGTTGAGCGGGCAGTGGAGCGAGAGGAAGTCGCTCTCGCGCACCAGTTCCTCGAGCGAGACGAACCGCACCGGGATCGCGGCCTCTTCCGGCTCGGCCAGGCGCCGGCGGTTGTGGTAGATCACGTTCAGGCCGAAGCCCTTGGCCCGGCGGGCCACCGCCTTCCCGATCCGGCCCAGGCCCACGATGCCCAGGGTCTTGCCGTTGAAGTCCGCGCCCACGAGCTGGGTCGGCGCCCACCCGGTCCAGCGGCCGCTCCGCACCAGCCGGTCGCCTTCCACGATCCGCCGGCCCAGGGACAGGATCAAGGCTAAAGTCAGGTCCGCGGTGGCCTCGGTTAGCACGCCCGGGGTGTTGCCCACCACGATGCCTCGGCGGGTCGCCTCGTCCAGATCAATGTTGTCAAAGCCCACGGCCATGGTGGCAATGACCTTGAGCTTGGGCCCCGCGGCCGCGATCACGTCCCCGCCCATCGGGTCGGAGAGCAGGCACACGATCCCGTCCTTGCCGGCCGCCAGCGCCAACAGCTTCTCCTTGGGGATCGGCCGGTCCTCTTCCCATAACCGCACCGAGCACTCCTTCCGGATCAGGTCCAACCCTGCCTCAGGTATCTGGCGGGTGACCAGGACTTCCCATGCTCCCATCATCGCCTCCCAGAGGAATCTTTAGAAAAAAGGAACGCTCAAGAATCTAGCGCGAGGAGAAGTTTAGATCAAGACCCGGAGCCCGGCGCCGCGGCCCAGGCCGGGAAGGAGAAAAGGTCCGCCTCAAAGGCCCAGTCGGCCAGGAAATAGACAAAGAGCGAGATGACTACCGCCCCGATCAGGTTGAAGAAGAAACCGGTCTTGGCCATCTGCGGCAGGCGGATAAGGCCGGAGCCGAAGACGATGGCGTTGGGCGGGGTGGCCGCGGGAAGCATGAAGGCGCAGGAGGCGGAGAGCGCGGCCGGGACCATGAGCAGGAAGGGATGGACCTGAAGGGCCTCGGCGCTGAAAGCCATGACCGGCATCATGATGGTGGTGATGGCGGTGTTGCTGGTGACCTCGGTGAGGAAGGTCATCATCAGGCAGACCGCGGCCAGCATTACGATCGGCGGCACCCCGGACAACACCGCCAGGTTCTTGCCGGTCCATTCCGCGAAGCCGCTCTGCTCGAGCCCGGCCGCCAGCGCGAAGCCGCCGCCGAACAGGATGAGCACGCCCCAGGGAATCCGCACCGCGCTCTCCCAGTCCAGGGCGAACTCGCCCTGCTTGAGGTTCACCGGGATCAGGAACAGCGAGAGCGCGGCCGCGACGGCGATGGTGGAGTCGTCCACCTTCACCCCGGCGGGAAGGCAGCGCGACCAGAGTTCGCGGGTGATCCAGAGCAGGGCGGTGACGGCGAAGACGATGAGCACGGAAGCCTCGCCCCGGCTCATGGGCCCGAGCTTGCTCAGCTCCTCCCGGATCAGGTCGCGCTCCAGGCGGATTCCAACGCCTACGCCCCGGAACATGATCCGGGTGAGGAAGAGCCAGGCCAAGAGCAGCATGACCAGGCTGAGGGGCAAGCCGAGCTTGATCCACTCGCTGAAGAAGACTTCGGGCGCGTGGGGAAAGAGGGCCTTGACCTGGCCGGCGAAGATGGCGTTGGGCGGCGTGCCCACCAGGGTGGCGAGGCCGCCGCAGGAGGAGGCATAGGCGATGCCGAGGAGGAGCGCGACCGCGAAGGCGTCGGAGCGGGCGTCTTCGGGCTTGGCCACGCCCTGGGCCCGCCAGATCACGGAGAGGGCGATGGGGAGCATCATCACGGTGGTGGCGGTGTTGGAGATCCACATGGAGAGGAGTGCGGTCGCGGTCATGAAGCCGAGGATGAGCCGGTGGGGCGAGCCGCCGATCCGGCGGATGATGTGGAGCGCGATCCGGCGGTGCAGCCACCACTTTTTCATGGCCTCGGCGATGATAAAGCCGCCCATCATCAGGAACACCACCCGGTCGGCATAAGGGGCGGTGACGGCCTTGGTGTCGAGGATGCCGAGGAGGGGGAAGAGGACGATGGGGAAGAGGGCGGTGGCGTAGATGGGAATGACCTCCCCAATCCAGAAAGCCGCCATCAAGGCGGCCACGGCCGCGGTCCGCTGCGCGGCAGGGTTGAGGCCGGAGAGCGCCGGCAAGAGCAGGAGCGCGAGGAAGAGGCCCACTCCGATGGCAGCACCCCAGAGCCGACGGCTGGCCAGCCAGGAGAGGCTCATAATTGGGTGGGATTATAAGAGGGGGAGGGAGTCAAGTCAATGTTTCTTTTCAGGCCGATTATCGGGGAATCCGGGCTTATCTTGACTTTCAAACTTGTAGCCGCTAGATTAAAAATAGAAAAATAGCGGAGGGGTATAAGGGACTCTTCAAACACCGGACCCGGACTTGGCCTCGCGAGTCCTCCCTGCGTTTGGACCCTTTCTGCCCGCAACCTTACACTTACCCCTAACCCAAAGGAGCCGATGATGCGAATTGCCCCCGGATGCCAGGTCGAAATTTCTTATGTCCTCTCCCTGCCCAACGGAGAGATCGTCGAGAGCAACGAGGAGGCGCGTCCGCTCCAGTTCGTCTGCGGGGAGGGCCAGATTTTACCGGCCCTGGAAGACGCGGTGCTGGGTCTCCAGGAAGCGGAAGAGGTCGAGTTCGACCTTAGCCCGGATCAGGCCTATGGGGAGCGCAACCCGGAAGCGATCTTGACCGTCCCCCGCCACGAAATCCCGCCCGGGATCACCCTGGAAGAGGGGTTGGTCTATATGCTCAAGGGCGAGGAGGCCGGCGAGCGCATGGTGATGATCGCGAGCGTGACCGACGCGGAAGTCATCCTCGACTTCAATCACCCCCTGGCCGGCCAGGCCCTCCACTTCCAGGTCAAAGTAGTTTCCGTGTCCAAAGATGCGGACGCTTAATACTTAATACTAAATAATACTAGGGACAGCCACCGGTATTCGTGGCGACCGAGCATAACGGGTGATAACTCGATTCTTTGGAATACCGGTGGCTGTCCCTAGTATAGAAAGTTATGTCCCAGCAACTGAAAGATAACCTGAACGCGCTGGCCCGCTCTTCGGGCATGGACCTCTTCGGGGTGGCCCCGGCCGAACGGCTGGCCGGCGCGCCTCCCGGATTCCGGCCCGCGGATTATCTGCCCGAAGTGAAATCGGTCATCGTCCTGGGCTGCCACTTCCCCGAGGCCGCGGCGCTCTACTGGGAACGCACCGTGTTCCCCTACCAGTATTACGGCTACGCCGTGATCAACAAGGAGATGGGCCATGCCGCTTTCCGGGTGGCCAAGGCCTTGGAAGAGGCGGGCTTCCTGGCCCTGCCCTTTGTGCCCACGGTCTATCCCAAGGACATGGACTACCGCCGCCAGTCCGGCGAGCTTTCCCACCGTCACGCCGCGGTCGCCGCCGGGCTGGGCGAGTTCGGCTACTCCGGT
>MGQK01000008.1:6560-6806 GCA_001797815.1 Deltaproteobacteria bacterium RBG_13_61_14
ACCCGCAACCGCTGGGTCTCGATCCTGACCACCGCGGAGTTACCGGCCGACCCGATGCGGCGGGAACAGAATCTCTGCGACCACTGCCAGAAATGTATTGCCATTTGCCCGAGCCGGGCCTTGCAGGAGGAGTTCGAGGAGAGCCTGGAGCTGGACGGGGTCCAGATGACCTACGTGCGGGTGGACAAGCACCGCTGTCATTATTGCATCATGGGGCTCCACCCCGAGACCGGCGGGATCATTAAC
>MGQK01000008.1:6821-7792 GCA_001797815.1 Deltaproteobacteria bacterium RBG_13_61_14
CTAGGGACAGCCCCCGGTATTCCGGTATTCTTGACGGCCGAGCATAACGGGTGAGAACCCTATTCTTGGGAATACCGGGGCCTGTCCCTAGTATTGGCTCAGAGTTGCTCGATGCGGAGAAAAATTTCTTCGGCGATGGTCGGGTCGAGCGCCACGGTGGTCTCGTCCACCTGCACCACCACCGCCGGCTTTTTCTGGTGGAGCCGCAGCCGCACGCCAGGGGTGATGCCCAGCGACTGCAAGCGGTCGAGCCGCGAGTGATACTTGGGCGAGATCATCACCACCACGCCCTCGGCGCCCACCGGCGCCCGCGAGAGCCGGCTGACCAGAGGCTGCACCCGGCTGCGGAAGTCGCGGCAGCACTTACCGGGAGGGATGGGCTTGCCGTGGGGGCAGGCCACCGGGTGACCGAGGAAGGCGCAGATCCGATCGGTGACCGCGGGGCTGAGCACGTGCTCGAACTCGCAGGCCTGGGCTTCGCCGTCGCTCTCCGGCACCTCCAGGACCTGGGAGAAAAGCAACTCGGCCAGCCGGTGCCGGCGGACGACCCCTTCGGCTATGGCTTCGCCGGAATCAGTCAGCTCGGCCCGGCCCCCTTGCCGGCGGATTAAAGAACGGGCCTCGGCCTCGGCCAGCCAGCTTTCCGGGAATTCGCGGGGATCGAGCGCGCTTTCCTCAAAGGTCCCCGCTTCCCGCAGCACCCAGAGTTTTTCCAGCAGCTCTTCCAGGTGGCGCTCTTCCATGGTCATGTTTGTTTCTCCTCGGTCGCGCCTCCCGCCCGGCGCCGGAAGTGGCCCCGCAGCCAGTTCACCAGCCTGGATTCGGGCGGGAAGGAATAACGGCAGTTGGGACAGCACACCCGCGGGCAATTGCCGGCCAAGGGACACCCCGGGCAGGCCGCGGCCAAGGGCACGAAGCGGATGCCGCAGAGCGGGCATTGGATTTTTTCTGGATCCGCCGTCTTACTCATA
>MGQK01000009.1:0-98 GCA_001797815.1 Deltaproteobacteria bacterium RBG_13_61_14
GGTTCGCGAGATGAGCATGGGACCCATCGAGAAGGTCGAGGACGCCGTCCGTCGCATCGCGGCCGGCGAGATCGTCGTCCTGGTCGACGACGAGGACC
>MGQK01000009.1:364-466 GCA_001797815.1 Deltaproteobacteria bacterium RBG_13_61_14
GCGTCCGCGGACGACATCGTCAGCCCCGGGCACGTCTTCCCCCTGCGCTCGGCCCCCGGGGGGGTCCTGCAGCGGACCGGGCAGACCGAGGGCTCGGTGGAC
>MGQK01000009.1:810-1069 GCA_001797815.1 Deltaproteobacteria bacterium RBG_13_61_14
GGGCAGCGAGCGCTGCGACTGCGGGGAGCAGCTCCAGCTGGCCATGGAGATGATCGCGGTCGAGGGCAAGGGCGTGCTCGTGTATATGCGCCAGGAGGGCCGGGGCATCGGGCTTTTGAACAAGCTCAAGGCCTACCAGCTCCAGGACCAGGGGATGGACACGGTGGAAGCGAACAAGGCCCTGGGCTTCAAGCCGGACCTGCGCGACTACGGGCTGGGCGCCCAGATCCTGGCCGACCTGGGCGTGCACCGGATGCGG
>MGQK01000009.1:1104-4481 GCA_001797815.1 Deltaproteobacteria bacterium RBG_13_61_14
GGAGGGCTACGGGCTGACCGTGACCGAGCGGGTGCCCATCGAGATCGCGCCCACCCGCAGCAACCTCAAATACCTGAAGACCAAGAAAGAAAAGATGGGGCATTTGCTCAATCTCAAGGATTGAACGGAAACCTTCAAGACCATGTGGATCAGTGAATTAAAACTGGAGAACTGGCGGAACTTCACCAAGGTTGAGGTTCATCTGACCCCACGCGTGTTTCTTATTGGGCCTAACGCTTCGGGGAAATCGAACTTTCTCGAGGCGATCCGCTTTTTAAGGGAATTGGTCATCCCGGGGGGAGGTTTTCAGAAGGCAGTCAGCGACCGCGGCGGCATCTCGAAAATCAGATGCCTGGCGGCGAGGCGGCGCACGGACATCGGGATCGAAGTGGCCTTATCCACTGATGACCGGCAAACCCTTCCCAATTGGCGTTACCAGATCTCTTTCAACCGAGATAAGAATAGAAATCCGGTCCTGAAAAAAGAAAAGGTCTGGAAAGAGGATACCGTCATCCTGGAAAGGCCGCAACCGGAGGATGAAGACGATCCTGCCCGCCTTTCTCAAACAGCTCTTGAACAAATTAATGAAAATAAAAACTTCAGGGAAATAGCGGATTTCTTTACCACCATCTTCTATTTCCATTTGGTGCCCCAGTTAATTCGAAAGCCTGGATATTTTTCTCCTTCCCCGATTCCCGATGACCCCTTTGGAAGCGACTTCTTGGAGAGACTGGGCCAAACCCCGGAGAAAATGCGGCGATCCCGGCTTAATAAAATCGGCTCGGCGCTTAAATCCGCGGTCCCGCATTTGAAGAATTTGGAATGGAAGCGTGATGACCGAGGCGCGCCGCATTTATCCGGAAAATATCAACATTGGCGGCCCCGCGGCGCCGAACAAAATGAAGCGGAGTTTTCCGATGGCACGCTTCGATTGATCGGCCTGCTTTGGTCTCTCTTTGAAGGCGAGGGACCGCTTCTGCTGGAAGAGCCGGAGCTTTCTTTACATCCCGCGATTGTTCGCCATTTAGCTCCCTTGATCTATCGGCTGGAGAGAACGCGGAAACGCCAGGTGCGACAAGTGATAATCAGCACCCACAGCCCGGAATTGTTGTCAGACCCAGGAATTGGAGGGGAGGAAACATTACTCTTGATCCCTCAAGCCGGAGGGACAGAGGTGAAACCAGCATCTTCTCATCATGCTATCCGGGCGTTGTTGGAAAGTGGTCTCACGGTTAACGAGGCAGCTTTACCATATACTGAGCCGCCCAAATCGAAGCAGTTGAGTTTGTTCCGGTGAATCAACTTTTTGTCCATTTGGCCGTAGAAGGCTTGCTCGATGAAGAAGTATTGACCAAGGCGATTCAAGAAAGTGGCAGGCCCTACCAAGTGCTGGGATGTCATGGGAAAAAGGGCAAGAATTACTTGAAAGATAAAATTCAAAGCTTTAATCAATCCGCAAAGCACCAATGCTGGATTGTTCAAATGGATTTGAACCAGGAAGAGAAATGCGCTCCCAAGCTGGTTGAAAAACTTTTACCCCAACGTCATCCTAACTTGATTCTTCGGGTGGCCGTCCGGGAGCTGGAATCTTGGCTGTTAGCCGATCAGGTGAATCTGTCTCGCTTTCTTGGAGTTTCCAAGAATGTCATACCCCTACAACCCGACGATATCCCGGATCCGAAACAGGCTCTGATCAATCTTGTCCGTCATCATTCCCTCCGGCGCGACATTATAGATGCCTTGGTGCCGGTGCCAGATACTTCCAGCAGGGTCGGAAAAGACTATAATGGGAAATTAGCCGAATTTGTTGTAAAGCATTGGGATGTTCGCAGTGCACGTAGGAAATCTCCGAGCCTGGAAAAGGCAATGCGAGCGTTTTCCAATTTTCATCCTGTTGGTTTGAGCGCGAGAGAAGAGAAGGAGGGGACATGAGCAAGGTGATCGAAGGGAAACTGGAGGCGAAGGGACTCAAGTTCGCGGTGGTGGTGAGCCGGTTCAACGACTTTATCTGCCAGCGGCTGCTGGAGGGCTGCCTGGACGCGCTCAAGCGGCACGGGGCCAACGAGAACGACATTACCGTGGTGCGGGTGCCGGGCTCGTTCGAGATCCCGCTGGCGGCGCAGAAACTGGCCGCGTCCAAGGAATACGACGCGGTGGTTTGCGTGGGCGCGGTCATCCGCGGGGGCACGCCCCATTTCGAATACGTGGCCGCGGAAGTGACCAAGGGCGTCGCCCAGGTGGCCCTGGCCACGGGGGTGCCGGTCACCCTGGGCGTGATCACCACCGACAACCTGGAGCAGGCCATCGAGCGGGCCGGCTCCAAATCCGGCAACAAGGGCGCGGACGCGGCCCTGGCCGCGATCGAGATGGCCCGGGTGCTGAAGCAAATTTAAGGGTAACAGGTTTCAAACCTGTTGCCCTTCGCTCTTTGCCATGGGCAAACGCCGGAAATCGCGGGAGTTGGCCTTGCAGGCCCTGTATCAGGCCGAATTCCACGGCGCTGACGCCTCCGAGCAAGTGAAGCGCTTTTGGGAAGAGCAGCGCCTGTCCGAGGAGTTGCTCCAGTTCGCGCACGACCTGGTCGAGGGAGTGATCACCCGCCGGGAAGAGCTGGACCGGCTGATTGACGGCCACTCGGACCACTGGCGCATCCACCGGATGAGCCGGGTGGACCGCAACGTGCTCCGCATCGCGGTCTATGAGTTTCTGGCCCACCCCGACATCCCGGTCAAGGTCACCATTGACGAGGCTATCGAGATCGGCAAAAAATTCGGGTCCTCCGAGTCCGGCGCCTTTATCAACGGCATCCTCGACCATATCCGGAAAACCTTAAACCGATAGGATTATCCGCAGATTTTTCAGATTACGCAGATGGGAAGAAAAAAGATTTGTCCACGAAAAGACACGAAATGACACCAAGGGCAAGAATCGAAGAAAGCTTGAAAAGGTTTTTCTTTTCGTGTCCCTTCGGGTTCCTTGGTGAACCATCTTCCCCTTTCTTCAATCTGCGGAATCTGCTGGAAATAAAAAAAGAATCATCCACGAAAAGACACGAAATGACACGAAGGGCAAGAATCGAAGAAAGCTTGAAAAGGTTTTTCTTTTCGTGTCCCTTCGGGTCCCTTCGTGGATCATCTTCTTCCTCTTTCTTCAATCTGCGAAATCTGCGTAATCGGTGGATTCTCCTTTCTTGATTCCGATGGCTCTGACGCTGCTCCTCTACCCCGGCCCGGCCGACCGCCGCTACACCGACCCGCTCGCCCTCCCTATCTTCACCGACCAGCGGCCGCCCCGCCGGGTGGCCGGCCGGGTGGACTGGCGGCGCTCGGGGCTGCTCTCCCAATGGCTCGAAGACCACCCCTGGCGCGAGTCCGACT
>MGQK01000009.1:4497-10161 GCA_001797815.1 Deltaproteobacteria bacterium RBG_13_61_14
CCCGGGCAAAGCCTTTCCCTCCCTGCTCCTCCGCCCCTGCGGCTCTTTCGATGAGCTTTCCGGCCAGCGCATCGTGAAGATCATCGCCGACTTCACCGCCACCTTGGCCCGCGCCGGCGCCGCCCGCTTCAGCCTGGGCCTGCTCGACCTCTTCCCGGAGGACTACGCGATCCGCGATTTTGCGGAAGACGTGTTCGAAGGGCTGGTCAAGGGCCTGTCCGGTCCCTGGGCCGCGAAGGTGGAGGCGATCCGGCTCTTGTGGCGGGAGCAGGACACCGAGCCGCTTTTGCGCGAGCTCCGCCGCTTCCGGCATCACCTTCCGAACCCCGAGAGTTGGGAAGTGATCTTGGATACGGATGGGACCGAAGAGACGAAAAAGTAGGCGGCCGACAACAGACCACCAGAGACAGCTTTTTTTCTTGCCCCGACTGCCGGCGGCAGGCTGCCCGGATTACGGTTTTCTCACTCGCAATCCCGCCTTGATGAAGACTTCCGACTTTGCCTGCAATTCTTTCTCGGACATCGAGGGGATGCCCAGGGGTTTCAGTTCGCTATTCAGCTTTTCGAGCTTGCTCTCGCCCAGGCGGTGATAAGGCAGGAGCACGATTTCGGTCTCGCCCAATTCAATCAGGAATTTTGCAATCCGTTTCAGCTCGTCTTCCGAATCATTTAAGCCCGGGATCACCGGCATGCGGAGGTGGCGGGGTATGCCCTTGGCGATGATCCGCCGCAGATTCTCCAGAATTACAAGGTTGCTCTGGCCGGTCAGTTTCCGGTGCAGGTCTTCGCTCAGCGCCTTGAGATCGAAAAGCACAAGGTCTGTCTGCTTAAGGACCGGCTGGAGCGATTCCCAATTGAAATGGCCGCAGGTCTCGACCGCGAGGTGCAGATTTTCATGCTTGATCAGCGGCACCAGTTCCTGGAGAAAGTCCGGTCGCGCCAGCGGCTCGCCGCCGCTCAGGGTGACGCCGCCCTCCGGCTCGTAAAACTCCCGGTCTTTGACCAGTTCTTTCACCAGCGCTGCCGGCGAAAATTCCCGGGCCGCCGGCTCCAGGGCCCGGGCCGGGCAGGCCTCGGTGCAGACAAAACAGGCGTCGCATTTCTCCCAATTGATGTGCGGACCGTGATCGTGGCGGATCGCCTGGATGGGGCAGGCTTTGGCGCACTCGCCGCAGGCGATGCAGCGTTCCGAGGAGAAGATCAGCTCGTTCTCGAAGCGGAGGGCTTCCGGGTTCTGGCACCAGCGGCAGCGGAGCGGACAGCCTTTGCAAAAGACCGTGGTCCGGATCCCGGGACCGTCATGGACGGAAAAGCGCTGGATATCGCAGACTAAGGCAGGGGGCATGAATTTTATCCGGTAATGTGTCAAGTGTCAGGTGTCACGTGTCAAGTGAAAATATGACCTGACACTTGCCGCTTGCCACCTGACACGGCAACGACCAGGCTCAAGCGTTGTTTACCGCACCCTTGGGTTGACGCCGCCGGCTCGTGAAGTATCGCTCCAAGAGGCTCATGATAAACCCGAATTGGTAGACGTAATAGAGGTTTCCGGTCTGACCGATCTTATTGCCGATCAAGATTTCCAGCAACTGGTCGGGCCGGGAGCTGAACCCCAGGGCGTCGGGCTGGTGCAAGGTAAAGGTGAAATGAACTTCTTCCGGCTTCTGTTTCCGTGCGAACACTCTGCCGCCGGCGAACACCAGGTGCCGGGCATACTCGCCGTCACCGCTCTCAAAACGGTAGGTCCCCTGGTATTCCCGGATCGCCCGCCCCAGCATGGCGTCCCGTTTGGATGCCCACCTCAGGACCGAGGCCAGGACTTTGAGGCCGAGGCCGATGGCCCCCCAGCGCAGTTTTTCTTTCAACGAATCGCCGGAGACACTCTGTTGCATTTTTGAATAAAGACCACGGGCCGGAATCCGAGTCAGAAGCCTAACGCCTAATGCCTAAATAATATCCTCGGTCCGGTTAATGATTTCCTGCTGCATGGCCGGGTTGAGGTCGCCGAAATAAGCGGTGTAGCCGCTGACCCGGACCAGGAGGTCCTTGGCCTTCTCCGGGTCGTTCATGGCCTCGATCAGCATTTCCTTGTCCGCGATCACGAACTGGAGCTGCATGCCCCGCTTGCGGAAATAGCCCCGGACCAGTTGTTCCATGACCTCCATCTTTCCCGGCTCCTGGAGCAGGCTGGCCGGAATCTTGTGGTTGTTGGCAATGCAGTTGGCCAGAGGCCCGGGCGGCAGCTTGGCGGTGGAGCTCAGGGAAGCGCTCGGCCCCTGGCGCGCGGCCCCGCTGACCGGAGTAGCGCCGCTGGCCAGGGCCTGGCCCTTTCTCCGGCCGTTGGGCAGGGCGCCCACGATGCGGCCGTAGCCGGTGTGGAAGGTAATACTCCAATAGCCCACGCAATACGGCCCGCCGCGGTAATTGGGGCGGCGGTTGAAATTCCGGTCAATTTCTTCGACCAGGCGGACGGCGATTTCGTCGGCCCCGGGATCGTCATTGCCGTATTGGGGAGCCCGATGGAGGCACATGGCCCGCACCTGGTCATAACCCACAAAATCAGCCTTGAGCGCGGCCTCCATCTCCGCCGGGCTCACCCGCTTCTCCTCAAAGACCAGCTTCTTCAGCGCGGCCAGCGAGTCCACCACGTCGGCCAGGCCCACCACCCAGACCCCGCTGGAGTTGTAGCGGGCGCCGCCGCTGGTCAAATCCTTGCCTGTTTCCATCGGGCCTTCGATCAGCGCGCTCAGGAGCGGAATCGGGTGCAACTCCTCATGAGCCTGATCATAAAGGATCTCCGCCTCCACGCTCGAGTCCACCATGAACTGAAGCTGCGCGTGAAAGGCCTCCAGGAACCGCGCGAAGGATTCCATCTCGCCGAGCTTGGGCGTCCTGGGTCCCACCTGCAATCCGGACAGGTGGTGCACTCCCCCGGCCAAGGTGAGTTCCAGCACCGCGGCCAGGTTGAGGAGGATGGAACCGGTCATGGGATAAGCTTTTCCCTGGACCGCGGTTTCCACGCATCCGATCACCCCATAATCCCGCGCGTCTTCCAGGCTGACGCCCTTGGCCGTGAGCGCCGGGACGATGGCCTCGTCGTTGTAAAGCGCGGGCGCGGCGCCGGTAGAGCGGACGACTTCGAGGACCCGTTGGTACCATTCTTTGGGTGAATCCCGATGGAAGCGGGCGTCCACGTTGGGCTCGCGGAGCTTGAGCAAGTTGAGGGCCTGGACCATGAGGTAGCTTAAGTCGTTGGTGGCGTCGCGGCCCCGGCCATCCATCCCGCTCAGGGTAATGGACTGATTGGTGCCCGAGCCGCTGAACAGCGCCTCCCCCGCGGCCGGCACCAGCGGGGTATGGTCGTTGCTCTTGACGTAAAAGGCCATGACCAGTTCCAGCGCCTTCCCCGGGTCCAGCCGGCCCGCCTCCAGGTCGCGCCGGTAAAAAGGCCACAGGTATTGGTCCATGCGGCCAAAGCTCATGGCCAGGTCGGAATTCTCCATCATCACCGCCACGTGGGTGATCCACAGTGACTGCAAGGCTTCCCAGAAGGTTTCCGCGGGTTCGGCCGGGACCCGTTCGAGGATGCGGCCCAACTCGGCGAGCTCCGCCTTGCGCTCGGGGTCTTTTTCCCGGTCCGCCAGTTCCCGGCATTTCGCGGCATAGTTCCGGGCGAAGGCGATCACGCCCTCACTGACTGTAACCACGGCTTGATAAAATTCCTGTCTGGTATCCGCTTCCGGGCCGGCGCTGGAAACTTCCTGGGCTTTTTGCCGCGCCAGCTCCAGGATCCGGTTGAAGCCGAATTGGATGGCCGCCGGATAGTTGGGAACCAGGTGGGAGACGCCGTTGGGTAAAGCGATCAAATAAAAAACCATCCGCTCCATGAGCTTGATCGAGTCGGCGTACCCGAACCGCTTTTTCGCCCACTCGTGAATGTTCTTGTCCCGGAAATAGGGAAAGATACGGAAGCTGTATTCTTCGATCGCCTCCCGGCTGACCCCCACCGGGTGCCGTTTCCGAAGGGGCAGCTTCACCAGTTCCGGCCAGATCAGCGAAGCCTGGAACTCCGGATACATCATGCAGCCCAAGCGGTGCTCGGTGGCCGAGCCGACGATCAACTCCTCCGGGAAAACCACCGGCTGCAGGTGAGCGAGGACGTAGCGCAGCGATTCCGCCTGCCGGCGAAGCGGCCGTTCGGCGTTGAAGCCGTTCTTCTCGAAATAGTCGGTCAGCAGCTTCGAGCGCTCCAGGGCCACCGCGGGTTGCGCCTGGAGCACGGCCTCCCGCAGGCGGGCGATGCGGGGAAAGTTTTCCAGGGTGGCCGAAAAAATCTCGTCCCGCCGGCTCGTTTCCGAAGCCGCGGGCTTGATTCCTGCAATCGCCGTGGACATGATTTCCGCTCCTTACTTGAGGCCGGTAAGGGAAAGTATCCCGTCTTTTTAGTTTATAACAAGTGCATGCCGGTTTCAATCCCGCGGCCGAATTTTTCCGATCATCTTTACCCGCTCGAAAATGTTGCTATAATGCTCCCACCATGAATACCGCGCCACCAATTCAAGCGGAAAATGTGATCCCTCTCCCGCCGGAGGAGGAGCCGAAGCGGCCTTCGCTGGTCAAGCAAATCCTGCCCTGGGTGATCACCGTCGCGATTTTTTCTTGGATTTTCAGGAGCGTGGACTTCGGCAAGGTCTGGACGGAGATGCAGCGGGCCAACCTCTGGATTCTCATCCCGGCCATGGCCGGCCTGGTGGGGGTCCAGGTCTGGAGTGAAATATGGACCTTCGGGACCAGTTATCGGTGGTTCGCGGACCGGCATCCCACCGCCTGGCAGATCGGCGTGGCCCGGGTCGGGACGTATCCAGTCCAGGTCTTGCTGGCGCCCCTAGCCGCGGTGGTCATGCTGGTTTATCTGGTCCGGGTTTACAAAATGCGCCTGGCCCTGGTTTTCGCCTCGGATGCTTTCGTCGTTTTTATAGACTTGCTGCAGGGCGCAATCAGCCTGGCCGCTGCCGTCCTGATCGCCTCCGGAACCGGCCTGGAATCCCTGCACTGGTTTTTCTACGCTTTCGCCGCCTGGAACCTGGTGTTCTATATTTTATGGTTCACCTATTGGCGCACCGCTCTCAAGGACCGGCTCTGGCCGAAATTCCGGGACATCGTGGCTTTCCAATCTTTCCGGGTGGCCACCTGGAGCCAATTCGGGAAGATGTTTCTGATGCGGCTGCCGTGGTGCTTCGGCAACCTGATCTCGATGTATCTTTGCCTGGTGGCTTTTGACATCCGCGTGCCGCTGGCCGTGTTTCTCATCGCCGCGCCCTTGATCATGGGCATGGCCTTCCAGCCAGTCTCGGTCGGGGGCTACGGAGGGCCGCAGGCCCTGGCCATCCTCTTTTTCAAGGGTTACGCCGCGGAGGAAGTGATCCTGGCCCAGAGTCTGCTCTGGTCAACCTTCTACGCCCTGTTCCGGTTGGCGGCCGGCCTGGTGTTTCTCTATCCCTTCCTCAAGGGCTTTTACCGGACCGGGGGCGTTGCCGTCGCCGCGGCTCCGTCCCTGGCCGCGGCCGAGCCCGCGGGAGCGGAGGACTGAATGAACCGCGGCCGCTTCCTCAAGGCCGCGGTCGAGGCGACCCGAAAGGCCGGCCAAATCCAGCGCCGGCGCCT
>MGQK01000009.1:10177-21361 GCA_001797815.1 Deltaproteobacteria bacterium RBG_13_61_14
TTTCGGCTCAAGGGCGTGGCCAACCTGGTCACCCAGGTGGACCTGCTCTGCGAAGAAGCGGTGATCGGGATGATCCGGCGCCAATTCCCGGACCATGCCTTCCTCGCCGAGGAACGCGGCCAGGAACAGGCCGCGCCCTCCGACTTCCTCTGGGTGATTGACCCGCTCGACGGCACCACCAACTACGCCCACACCTACCCCCTCTTCTGCGTTTCCATCGGACTGGTGGTCAAAGGCCGGATCGAGGTCGGCGTGGTCCTCGATCCTCTGCACCGGGAGCTCTTCACTGCCATCCGGGGCCGAGGCGCGTTCTTGAACGGCCGGCGCATCCGGGTGAGCCGGGTCGCGCGGCTGGAAGAGTCCCTGCTCTGCACCGGTTTTTCCTACGACCGGGGCGAGCGCCTGCGCCAGAGCCTGGACGCCTTTATCAAGCTCCTGCCTTATCCCCAGGCCATCCGCCGCGACGGCTGCGCCGCGCTTGATATCTGCTACACCGCCTGCGGCCGCTACGACGGCTTCTGGGAGCACCACCTCAACCCCTGGGACGTGGCCGCCGGCGCCCTGATTTTGGAGGAAGCCGGCGGCAAAGTCTCCGACCTCCAGGGCCGGCCGATCAGCATCTACGAGAAGATTTTTTTCGGGTCCAACGGCCGGATTCATGAAGAAGTGGTGGCGGCACTACAGAAGCGGAGAAAATCAGGCCGGTAGTTGCCCATGCCCGCCGCGATCAAACTTTCTCCCAAGGGCCTCCGTTGGTTCCGGGGCGGCCACCTCTGGATCTTTCGGGATGATATCCTGGCCGGGGCCGAGGCCGCTCAAAACGGCGAGGTCGTCCGCATCGAGTCATCGGTCGGCTCCTTTTTAGCCCAGGCCTTTTACAGCCAAAAGAGCAAAATCGCGCTCCGGATCATCCGTTGGGAAGAAGCGATCCTCGACCGCGACTTCTTCCGCGGCCGGCTGCAAGCCTGCCGCGACCGCCGCGGCAACCTCTTTTCTCCCGCGACGGCCTGCCGTCTGGTCTCGGCCGAGGGCGACCTCTTCCCCGGCCTGATCGTTGATCACTACGCCGGCCACCTGGTCGTGCAGTTCCTGATCCCGGGAGCGGAACGCCTGCGGCCGCTGCTGCTCGACCTTTTCCAGGAATTGTTCTCTCCCCGGAGCATCACCCTGCGCCATGACCTGGCCGTCCGGGAAATGGAAGGGCTGGACCAGGAAAAGACCATGCTCCTGGGCGAGCCCCAGCGGGAGGTGGCGGTGGCGGAAGGCCCGGTTCGCTACCTGGCCGACCTCTGGGAAGGCCAGAAGACCGGGGCTTACCTGGACCAGCAGATGAACCGCCTCGGCATCTCCCGCTTTGCCCGCGGCCGGGCGCTCGATGCCTTCTGCTACCAGGGCCATTTCGCGCTGCACCTCGCCCGCGCTTGCGACGAGGTGAAGGCGGTGGACAGCTCCGGCCCGGCCCTCGCCCGCCTGCAAGAAAATTGTGATTTGAATGACATCAAAAATGTGGCCCCGGAGCGCGCCAACGCCTTCGAGGCGCTGGCCGCGTTGGAAGCGCAAGGCGAGAAGTTCGAATTCATCGTCCTCGATCCCCCGCCTTTTGCCAAAAGCCGCAAGGATCTGGCCCGTGCGAGCAAGGGCTACCGCGAGCTTAACCGCCGGGCCCTCGCGCTCCTCCGTCCCGGCGGCCACCTCGCCACTTACTCCTGCTCCTACAACCTCTCCACCGAAGCCTTCCTCGACCTCTTGCGGGAAGCCGCGGCCGAGGCCCGCCGACAGGTGCGCGTGCTCGAATCCCACACCCAGGCCCCGGACCATCCCCTCCTGCTTTCCGTGCCCGAGACCCATTACCTCAAGGGTTTTGTGCTCGAGGTCGCGGATTGACCCGGCCCCGGAAAAAGACGCCGCCGCCGGCCCGGCCTTCGGCCCGCGACCTGGCCCTGCGCCTGCTCGGGCGGGTGGAGGAAGAAGACGCCTTTGCCGAGATCCTGCTGGATCGGACCCTGGAACGCGAAGACCTTTCTTCTCCGGACCGGCGACTGCTTTATGAGCTCACCCTGGGTGTGCTCCGCTGGCAGGCGCGCCTGGACCATTTCCTCGGCCAAGTCACCGACCGGCCGGTGGCCAAGCTCGACCGGACCACCCGCCGCCTGCTCCGCCTCGGCGCTTACCAGCTCCTGATGCTCGAAAAAATTCCGGCCGCGGCCGCGGTCAACGAGGCGGTCAAGCTGGCGCCGCTCCATGCCCGGCCCTATGTCAACGCCGTGCTCCGCTCGCTTTCCCGCCAAAAGGACCGGCTCACCTTGCCCGATCCGGAGACCGACCCGACCGAAAGGATTGCGGTGACCGAGTCGCACCCGGCCTGGATGGTGGCCCGCTGGGTCCGGGAGCTGGGAGCAGCCGAGGCCGAGGCGCTCTGCCGGGCCAATAACTCAAGGCCCGGGCTGACGCTGCGGGTCAATACCCTGCGCTCGGCGCGAGAGGAACTGCTGGAAAAGTTCCGCCAAACCGGCATCGCTGCGGAGGCCACTTCGCTTTCGCCGCTCGGGATCAAAGTCCTTCAGCATGCGGCTCCCCGCGACCTGCCCGGCTGGGCCGAGGGACTCTTCGCGGTCCAGGATGAGGCCAGCCAACTGGTCGGGATGCTGCTCGCCGCCGCGCCGGGCGAGCGGGTGCTCGACGCCTGCGCCGCGCCCGGCACCAAGAGCCTGCAGATCGCCCAGGCCCTGGCCGGCCGGGGCGAGGTGAAGGCCACGGACCGGAATGCCCGCCGGCTGGGTTTGCTGGCCGAAGAAGCGCGCCGGCTCGGGCTCGGCCCGATCCGGGTCGAGCCGGCGGACTGGACCGGGGCGAAAGAACTCGGTCCCTTCGACCGGATTTTGGTGGACGCGCCGTGCAGCGCGCTTGGCACCCTGCGCCGGCACCCGGAACTGAAATGGCGGCGGCGGCCGGAAGACTTCGCGGCCCTGGCTGAGCTGCAGAAAAAGATATTGGTCAATGTATCCAGGTGCCTCCGGCCCGGCGGCTTGCTGGTTTACGCGACCTGCACCTACGGCCGAGAGGAAAATGAAGAAGTAGTTAAGGAACTCCTGGAATCAGAGGAATTTGCGCTGGCGGATGCCGCGGACTTGCTGCCGGCCCCGGCCCGGCGGGTAGTTACTCAGAACGTGCTCCGCACCTGGCCCCATCGGCACGGCACCGACGGCTTCACCGCTCACCTCCTGCGCCGCTAATTTTCCCCAAATGTGAAATGTGAAGACCTGACCCCCCCCTTCCCCCCCTTCGCCTTCGCTTCGGAGAGTGGCGCGGGTGCCCCCACCCGCGCCCATTTACTTCCACGCCGCCAGTTTCTTTTTGGCCAAGTCGGCTTCGGCGGAGGCGGGATATTTTTCGGTGAGCTCTTTGAGGAAGCCTTTGGCCACGTCGCGGTTGCCGAGGCGATCGAAGGCCAGCGCCATTTTCCAGAGCGCGTTGGGCACCTTGTTGCCGTTGGGAAAGTTCTTGCGCACCTTGTCGTATTCGAGCACCGCCTTGTCGTATTGGGCCAGCGCGTAGTAGCATTCGCCGATCCCGAACTGGGCATTGTCCGAGAGCTCGGTGTTGGGGTAGGCTTTGAGGAAGGCCTCGAACTGGGCTCGGGCCGCGTCGTAGCTCTTGGCGCGGAACTGTTCCAGGGCCAGTTGATAGACCTCCCGGTAGTCCTTGACGTTGGCTGGAGCCGGCGCGGGTGCAGTTCCAGGCGTGGGTTCGGCCCTGCCTCCGTCCAGGTAGTCGAGCCGGGTCTTGATCTCGGAGAGTTCGGTCTCCAGCTTGTCTTCCAGATTTTGCAAGCGCGCCGCGATCTCTTCCTGCCCCTGGCCGATCTCCTGCTGCTTCTGCTCCAGGGTCTCCACCCGCCGGCGGATCTCATCCAACCCGGCCTTGATGTCCGCCTGGCCCCCGGCCGCCTGCTGGCTCACCCGATCCACTACCTTCTTCAGTTCCAGCACTTCTTGCCGGTAACTCTCCTCCCGGTTCTCCAACAACTGCATCTGCGTGCGCAGCGAGCGCAGCTCGGCCTCGATCTCGTCGGAGCGCGCGGCCAGCGCGGGGGGAGCAAAGGCCAGGCCCAAAAGCAAAACCATACTCGTAAATTTTTCCCGCATCATCATCAATCCCGCATGTGTCAGGTGTCAGGCCACCCACCCTTCGCAAGGCCGAAGGGTGGGCTACATCTTCATGATTTCCGTTTGTAGCCCACCCTCGCGTTTGCGCGAGGGTGGGTTTGTGGACACCCTGCCACCTTTACTGGCTCACCGCGAAGTGAACCCTACGGTTCTTGGCCCAGGCCTCCTCGGTGTGACCCGGGTCGAGCGGCAAGGACTCGCCGTAGCTGATGGTCTTCAGCCGGCTCTCCTCAATGCCCAGGCTCATCAGGTATTTCTTGACCGCCTCGGCCCGGCGCTGGCCCAGAGCCAGGTTGTATTCCTCGGCGCCGCGCTCGTCGCAGTGGCCCTCGATCAGCATCTTGAGCCCCGCGTTGTTCTTCAGCCACTGGGCGTTGCCGGCCAGGATCGAGCGCCCTTCGTCCGAGAGGGTCGCGGAATCAAAGTCAAAAATGACGTCCTGGAGCGCGGCCTTGGCCTGCTCCTCCATGCTCACCTCGGTCGCGGTCTTGCCGGCCCCGGCCAGCTCTTCCTCCCCGTAGAGGCTGGGAACGTTGTATTCCAAAGCCTTGGTCTCTTGCTTGGCTGCCTCCGCGGTCTTTTTCCGCTCGAGCGCCCGGTCGCGGGCCAGGTAGGCCTGGTCGCGGGCGGTGATGGCCGAGGCCCGCGAGTCCTTGAACTTGCGTTTCTCCAACTGGTCCCTGGCCAGGACCAGGTTGTCCTCCGCGCTCTTGAACTCATCCGGCGCATACTGCGGCGCTTCCGCCTGCTTCGCCTCTTCCACCGCGGTTTCGGCCTCGGTGATCGCCTTCTTGGCCTTGCCCCCGCAGCCCAAGAGCAATCCCGCCACCGCCAATCCCATCAGCCACCAGCTTACTTTCGCGCGCATGACTTTTCCCTCCTTGATCCGTGCCACCGGTTTCCAACCGGTGACCGCTTACCGTTTCAGACTGCTCGACCAGGCCGGCGCCGTCTCATTCGACGGCCACTCCGTCAGCCGGCGGGCCGTGCCCCCGTAAACACTGATCGAGAAGATATCGTAATTCCCATACCGGTCGGAGGCAAAGGCCAGCGAGCGGCTGTCCGGCGACCAGGCCGGGTCTTCCTCATTGAACGGCGTCTCGGTCAGCGCCCGGACTGAGCCGCCCGGGCCTTTGCCCAGCTCGATCACCATCAGGTCAAACCGGCCGCCCCGCCGGCCGGCGAACGCGATCCGCTGCCCGTCCGGCGACCAGGCCGGCGAGCTGTTGTAGTCGCCCTCCCAGGTCAGCCGCACCGGGCGGTTGTTCTCGCTCTCGGCGCCGCGGGAGAGGTCGAGCATGTAGATCTGGGGCGTGCCCCCCCGGTCGGAGACAAAAGCCAGGAACTTTCCGTCCGGCGACCAGGCGGGCGCAACGTCAATCGCCCAACTGGAGGTGACCTGGGTGAGGCCGGACCCGTCGGGATTGATCAGGAAGATATCGCTGTTGCCTTCCCGGGGGGTGAGCACGAGCGCGATGCGTTTGCCGTCGGGCTGGAAGGCGGCGCCCACGTTGAGCCCGGGGCGGTTGGAGATCCGCCACTCTTTGCCTTCAAAGGTATCGAGCACGTAGAGGTCCGGGTTCTTGGCCTTGTAGCTGGTGTAAAGCAGGCGGCTGGAGTTGGGCCACCATTCCGGGGCCAGGTTGAGGGTGTGGTTGTTGGTGACCGGGCGGGGATTGCCGCCGTCGCTGTCGATCACCTGGATTTCCTTGCGGCCGCTCTGGTCCGAGACCAAGGCGATCTGGGTCTCGAAGCTGCCGCGCCGGCCGGTCAGCCATTCCAGCACGTCGTCGCTGAAGCGGTGCACCATCTGGCGCAGGGCCGCTTCCGAGCCGGTGAAGCGCTTGCCCAGGACCATCTCCTGCTTGGCCAGGTCGTAGAGCTTGAGCTCGATCTGGACCCGGCCTTCGGGCGTGCGGGTGAGGTAGCCGCGGACCAGCGCCTCGGCGCCGATCAGGGTCCAGGCGCTGAAGTCTTCCGGGCCGGAGGAGAGCGGGGTCAAATAGCTCTTGGGATCCAATATCTGGAGCACGCCCGAGGACTGGAAGTTCTGGCGGAGCAGCTCGGTCAGCCGCTGGCCGACCGCCTGGTCGTCGGCGCTGGTCGAGTTGACCAGAAAATTCGGAACCGCCACCGGGAAGCGCTGAGGGGTCTTGGTGATGACCAGGAAATCGCCTTCAAAGCCGGGCGGTTCCTGGGCCAGCGCCGCGGCGGCCAGGAGCAAGATCAGCCCGAGCAGGATCTTCCGCATCAGTTTTCTCCGGACCCGGGCCGGAACTCAATCGGCAGGTCCAAGGTCTCGCCCGGATTGGCCCAGGGGATGGGATCGAGTTTGGTGACTTTCTGGAAAAGGCGCTCCACCGAGGCATCCAGGGCCGCGTCGCCCGAGCTCTGGATCAGGGTCCAGCCCAGGATCGTTCCATCGCCTCTTAACTTGACCAGGACGCGGACCGAGAGGTTCCCGGCAACGCCGATCGGCGGCGTCCAGGCATCGGCCAGCACCTGGCCGGCCTGCTGGTGATAGGCGCGACTTTGCAGGCTCCCGCCGATCTCGGCCATGGCCGCATTCCACTCGGCTGCCTCGGCGCCCTGCTCCGAGCCCGCCACCCGCCGGCGCAAGGCGTCCAGCGCCGCGTCCATGGAGGCATGCTCGGCCTTGGTCAGTTGCACCGGCTTTTCCGTGCCGCTCTTGCCGCCGGTCTTGATCTCGGACTTGGTCGGATCTTTGGGGATTACCTTTTTGTTGCTTTTAGCCGGCGATGGCGAATGAGCGGGTGAGGGCACCCGCTCCCCTACAACGGGTGGGGGCACCCGCTCCACGGCCGCGGCCGGAGGCCCCGGCGGAGTTTTCGGGGCTTCGCGGAAGGTGACCAGGATCGAGCTTTCCCGGAAGGAATGGGCGCTGCTCCGGCGGCTGGCCAGGGTGGCGGAAAAGATGACCAGGCCGTGGATGAGCAGGGAAACCGTGGCCATGCGCAGGAAGCGGATCGAGGCATCGCGGTCGCGGTGATGCGTGATCAGGGGGTAACCGCTCATGGTTGAACTCGCTCCGGCTCGGTGACCATGCCCAAAGAGACGATGCCGGCTTTTTTGACCTCGGCCATGACCTGGACCACGAAGCCGTAGGCCACGTCCTTGTCGGCCCGGAGATAGACGTCCTTGTTCGCGCGCCGGGCCAGGATTTGCTCGAGCTTGGGCTCGAGTTCGGAAAGCGGCACCGCGTAGCGATTGAGATACACCCGACGGTCGCGGGTGACCGAGATCACCAGCTCCTCGCTCACCTGCGGCAGCGCCGCCGCGGTCACCTGGGGCAAGTCCACTTTCACTCCCTGTTCCAGCCTGGGCGCGGTCACCATGAAAATAATGAGCAGGACCAACATCACGTCCACCAGGGGGGTGACGTTGATCTCGGACATCGGAATTCCGTCTTTGCCGCCTATCTCCATCTTTCGACTCCTGCTCGCCTTTTCCAGTTCCTGATAAGTGAAACAGGTTTAAAACCTGTTCCCCTTTAAATCTTCTTCATGAAGTGGCGCTCGACAATGTTGAGGAACTCGGCGGAGAAGTTATCCAGCTCGCTCGAGAGCACCCGGATGCGGGACAGGTAAAAGTTGTAGGCCACCACCGCGGGGATGGCCGCGGCCAGCCCGGCCGCGGTCGCGATCAGGGCCTCGGAAATGCCGGGCGCGACCACGTCAAGCCCGGCCGAGTGCTGGGTGGCCAGATCCTGGAAGCTGGTCATGATGCCCCAGACCGTGCCGAACAGCCCGATGAAAGGCGCGGTCGAGCCGGGGGTGGCGAGGAACGGCAGGAACCGGGTCAGGCGGTTGACTTCCGAGGTGGTGGCTTGCCGCAGCGCCCGAGCTACATTCTCCACCCCGAGCAATTCCACCTTGGGCAGGTCCGCGGCGCCGGGGTTGGGGCCGGACTTTTTCCTCTGCTCCCGGATCCGGTTCAGCTCCTGGTAACCCGCCTGGAACACGTAGACCAGGGGAGTGGCGTGCAGGCGCTTGGTCGCGGTGTAAACTTGCTCGAGGCTGTCCCCGGCCCAGAAGGCGTCCAGAAATTTTTCGCTCTCCCGCTTGGCGCGGCGGACCTGGAAATACTTGGTCCCGATGATGGCCCAGGAAAAAACGGAGAAAAAGAGCAGGAGCAGCATGACGAACTTCACCATCGGCCCGGCCTGCCAGACCAGTTGAAAGACGCCCGGCCGGGCCGCGGCCAGGGAAATGGTGGTCAGGACTGCGGCCAGCTTCATGATGGTGCCTTGCCAAATCGCACGGTTTTAGGATATGATAGTCCCATTAAATTTGAGATAGTTTAACACAACATCTTGCGGTTGGCAATAGCAAAAACACAAGACCATGTGAGCGCCAAAAGGGGGTTAGCCATGGCCAAAGAGACCACCTGTCCGATTTGCAGCGCGAACATTCCTTTGGAAGAAGAAGACCATGTCGGCGATGCGGTGTTTTGCAGCTTTTGCGGCACCCGGCTTCGTATCACCAGGATCAAGGAGTTCGAGAAGGGAAAGAAGGCCGACGTGGAAGAGGATTGGGAGGGCTAGCTCGGAGCGGGCAGGCCGAAATCCAAGATCTTGACCCGTGAACGTGCACGTGAACGTGAACGTGTCCGAAAGAGGTTCTGAGCCATGAGGCATGAGGCTTCAGACCTTGACACCCTGACACCCTCACACCTTGACACCTCTTCTGACAGGCATGAGGCATGAGGCTTTGACCCTACATACGACATACGACATACCTTCTCTCCGTTGACAAGGCCCGACCGGGTTGCTAAGGTGAGAACGCGATGAAAAAATCTTGCCGGATTTATCTGGTGCGCCACGGCCAGACCGACTGGAACAAGGAGAAAGTGTTTCGCGGACTGGCCGACCGGCCGCTCTCCGATGCCGGCCGCGCCGAGGCCCTGGCCGTGGGCGAGGCGCTCCAGGACGAGCCGGTGGACTTCATTTACGCTTCCCCGCTCAAGCGGGCGCGGCAGACGCTGGAGCCGCTGGCCCGCTGGAAGCACAAGCGGATCCGGCCGGCGCCGGGGCTGATTGACATTGACTACGGGGAGTGGTCGGGGAGGCCCGAGGCCGCGGTGCAAAAAGCCTATCCTAAATTGTATAAAGCCTGGCGGCAGCGGCCGGAGACCGTGACCTTCCCCCACGGCGAAAGCCTGGCTGGGGTGGCCCGCCGGGCCTTGGTCCAGTTGAAAGATCTGGCCGCCCTCCACCCGGGCCAAACGGTGGTGGTGGCTTCGCACCGGGTGGTGTGCAAGGTGATCGTGCTGAAATTGCTCGGGCTCCCGCTAGCCAAGTTCTGGGACGTGAAACAAGACATTGCCTGCCTCAACCTCTTCGACTACGCCCCGCCCCGGGCCATCGTCCTTCTGCTCAACGACACCTGCCACCTCAAGGCGCTGCCCTCGCGCATCACCGCGGATTTTTAGGCGGAAACGGGAGGCGCCGTTTTGGCGCCTTAAACGAAAGACCTGGAGATGCAAACGGATCAAGCGGCGAGCCAACTTATCCCGAGGGAGAGGATCGAACGGTGCATTTACCTGATTCGCGGTCACAAGGTGATGCTGGACAATGAGTTAGCGGATCTTTACGGGGTTGAAACCAAGGCTTTGAACCGGGCGGTCAAAAGAAACCTGGAACGCTTTCCCGAGGACTTCATGTTTCAACTTACTCCCGAAGAGGCGGAAAACTTGAGGTGCCATTTTGGCACCTCAAGTTCAGACTGGGGTGGCCGGCGCTACTTGCACTATGCCTTCACCGAGCAAGGGGTGGCCATGCTCTCCAGCGTGCTGAAGAGCCGGCGCGCGGCCCTGGTCAACGTAGCCATCATGCGGGCCTTTGTGAAACTGCGCCAAATGCTGGCCTCGCATCGCGGCCTGGCCCGCCAGTTGGAGGCCCTGGAGAAAAAATACGACGTCCAGTTCCGGGTGGTGTTCGACGCGATTCGGGAGCTGATGCGTCCTTCTCCGCCCTCCCTAAAACAAATCGGGTTTAAGCGGAACCAGGATTAGAAGAGAACGGCCATGCCGACCCGGATCGAAGTCAGGTATCAGGACCATCTCCCCGACCCGGCCGGCCAGGCCCTGCGCCAGCGGATCCAGACCGACCTGGGCATTCCCCTGGAGGCGGTTCGCATCGTGGAGGTTTACACCCTGGACAAGGCGCTCGCGGCCGCGGAGCTCGAGCGCTGCCGCAAGGAGATCTTCACCGACCCGCTCACCCAGCTCTCGACCGTGGCGGCGCCGGTGGCCGAGCGCTTTGACTGGGCCATCGAGGTCGGGTTCCTGCCCGGGGTCACCGACAACGTGGGCCGCACCAGCCGGCAGGCGATCGAAGATCTGCTCAAGGTGAAGTTTGCCGAGGGCGAGGCGGTCTATTCCTCCCGCCAGTTCTTGCTTTCAGGCCGGCTCAGCCGCGAGCAAGTGAACTGCGTCGCCGGCTGGCTCCACAACCCCCTCATCCAGCGGGCCTTCAGCAAGAGCTCTTCCGAGTTCCGCGACGCCGAGGGCATGGACGTGCCGGTGCCCAAGGTCAGCCTGGCGAAGAGCGAGCGGGTGGACGAGGTGGACCTGGAGGTGTCGGAGGAGGAGTTGCTCAAGCTGGGCAAGGCGGGCGTGCTGGATCACATTGGCGCCGACGGCGCCGAAATCCGCCGCGGTCCGCTGGCGCTGGACCTGGATGCTCTCCAGGTGATCCGCGACTACTTCCGGCGCGAGGGCCGCCGGCCCACGGACGTGGAGTTGGAGAGCCTGGCCCAGACCTGGTCCGAGCACTGCAAGCACACCATCTTCGCGGCCCAACTGGATGAGGTGGACTCGCTCTACCGCACCTACATCAAGGCCGCCACCCAGGAGGTCCGCCGGCGCCTGGGGGATAAAGACTTTTGCGTTTCGGTGTTCACCGACAACTCGGGCGTGATCCGTTTTACCGAGGACTATAATCTTTGCTACAAGGTGGAGACCCACAACAGCCCCTCGGCCCTCGATCCCTACGGCG
>MGQK01000009.1:21384-33391 GCA_001797815.1 Deltaproteobacteria bacterium RBG_13_61_14
AGCACGGCGGCAACAAGTCCGGCATTCCCACGCCCCAGGGCTTCCTCATCTTCGACGACCGCTACATGGGCAAGCCCCTGGTGTTCGTGGGCACGGTGGGACTGATGCCGCGGGTCGTGCACGGCCAGCCCTCCCACGAAAAGCAGGCCCGGCCCGGCGACCTGATCGTGATGGCCGGCGGCCGCGTCGGGAAGGACGGCATCCACGGCGCCACCTTTTCCTCGGAGAGCCTGCACCAAGGCAGCCCGGCCGGCGCGGTCCAGATCGGCGACCCCATCACCCAGAAGAAGATGCACGACGTCCAGCTCGAGGCCCGCGACCTGGGTCTTTACCGCAGCGTCACCGACAACGGCGCCGGCGGGCTTTCCTGCTCGGTGGGCGAGATGGCGCGGGAGAGCGGCGGCTGCGAGGTCGAGCTCTCCCAGGTGCCGATCAAATATGCCGGGCTTCTGCCCTATGAGGTCTGGATCAGCGAGTCGCAGGAGCGGATGACCTATGCGGTGCCGCCGGCGAACGCGCCGAAGTTCCTGGACCTGATCAAAAGCCGCGACGTGGAGGCCACGGTCATCGGCCGCTTCACCGACGACCAGCGCTGCCGGGTCACCCTGCACGGAAAAACGATCATGGACGTGGATCTGACCTTCCTCCACGACGGCCTGCCCCAGCGCCGGCTCCACTCCGACTTTCAGCCGCCCCCAAGCCGCGAGCCGGCCCTCCGGCCGCGCAAGAATTACACGGCGGTGCTGAACGCCGTGCTCGGCCGGCTCAACTTATGCAGCAAGGAATACGTGGTCCGGCAATACGACCACGAGGTCTTGGCCGGATCGGTGATCAAACCCTTGATCGGGGTGAAAAACGACGTCCACTCCGACGCGGTGGTGACCCGGCCGCTCCTCTCCTCGCTCGCGGGCGTGGCGCTTTCCCACGGCATCCTGCCCTGGTTCGGCGACCTCGACCCCGCGGCCATGGCCTTTTGCGGCATTGACACCGCCATCCGCAACGTCGTCGCCGTGGGCGCCAACCCGGAGCGGATCGCGCTCCTGGACAACTTCTGCTGGTGCTCCTCGGACGAGCCTTTTCGCCTGGGCCAACTCAAACGCACGGCCGAGGCCTGCTCCCGGGCGGTGCTCGGCTACGGCGCGCCCTTGATCTCGGGCAAGGACAGCATGTTCAACGACTTCAAGGGGTTCGATGCGAGCGGCCGGCCGATCAAGATCTCGGTTCCGCCCACGCTCCTCATCTCCAGCCTGGGTCTGGTGGAAGATGTGCGGAAGTGCATAACTCTGGACGCCAAGGCGCCGGGCGACCTGGTCTATGCGATCGGCGAGACTCGCGACGAGTGCGGCGGGTCCGAGTATTACGCCTGGCTGGGCGAGAGCAAGGGCAAGGAGCGGGTTCTGGGAAAGAATGTGCCGCAGGTGGATATCCCGGCCGCCCTCGCGCGCTATCGCAAGGTGCACCGGGCGATCCAGGAAGAAATTCTGGTCTCGTGCCAGAGCCTGGGCTTGGGCGGGCTGGCGGTCGGGTTTGCCAAGATCGCGATGGCGGGCGAGCTGGGCCTGACCGTGGATCTGGATGCGGTCCCGGCTTCGCCCAAGCTCCGGCTGGATAAACTGCTCTTCTCGGAGAGCCAGAGCCGCTTCCTGGTGACGGTGGCGCCGGCCCAGCGCAAGCGGTTCGAAGCGATGATGAGCGGCGAGCCGTTCGCCCTGATCGGCCGCGTGACCAAGGAAAAAGTGCTCATACTGGAGGGGCCGGAAGGGCCGGTGGTGGAAGCGAAAGTGCTGGAGTTGAAAGCGGCCTACAAAAAGACGTTGGATTGGTAAACCCCACCCTTCCGGAGAAGGGTGGGCTACAAGAAGGAATAAAGACTTGGTCAAGCCGCGGGTGTTGGTGCTGACGGGTTACGGGATCAACTGTGACGAGGAGAGCGAGTTCGCTTTCAACCAGGCCGGAGGCTTGGCCGAGCGGGTGCACATCAACGACCTGATCGCGGGAGTGAAGCGGCTATCCGATTACCAGATCCTGGTTTTCCCGGGCGGGTTCAGCTTCGGGGATGACGTGGCCTCGGGCAAGGTGCTGGCGCTCCGGGCCAAGGCCAACCTCGGCGAGCAAATCCTCCGCTTCATCGGCGACGGCAAGTTGATCCTGGGCATCTGCAACGGCTTCCAGGTGATGGCCAAGTTCGGGCTTTTGGCCGACGCGGACGGCGACTACCGCAGCCAGCGCCTGACCGTGACCAACAACGACTCCAACCGCTACGAGGACCGCTGGGTATATCTCCGGCGAGTGAGCGACAAGTGCGTGTGGACCAAAGGGGCGGACCGGATCTATTTGCCGGTGGCGCATGGCGAGGGCAGGTTTTTCGCCGGGGAAGAAGTGGTGGCCGCGATCGAGCGGAACGACCAGGTCGGGTTCCGCTACGCGGACGAAGACTTTGAGCCGGCCGGGGGCCGCTACCCGCTCAACCCCAACGGCTCGCTCCGCGACATCGCCGGCATCTGCGACCCCTCCGGCCGGATCTACGGCATGATGCCCCACCCCGAGCGCTTCCTCCACTTCACCAACCACCCCCGCTGGACCCGGCTCAAGGACCATCTCCGCCGCGAGGGCAAGCCCATGCCTGAGGCGGGCGACGGACTCCGCATCTTCCAGAACGGTGTCAATTATTTCCGCTGAAGACGAGGTGTCAAGGTGAAAAAATCCCGTGAACGTGCCCGTGAACGTATCCGAAAAAGGCATGAGGCATGAGGCAAGAGGCTCGTTACTATACACTGGGCACTACTCCATCCTGAATGAGGCGCCGGCCAACCGAATTAAGTATGGTGTCCCCCGAATTCCCGATTTGACAAAAGGCGCGGTTTAGTGCCAGGATAACCTTCAAACAAGCAGCGGGCGAAACCGATCAGGAGATAAAACTCTTTGAGGAGGGGAAAATGAAAAAATTGCTCACGGCTTCTTTGTTGGCGGCACTATCTTTTTCAACCTTTGGCCGCCTGGCGTGGCCGGCGGATGATCCTTGCGTGAGGCCGGTTTCCAGCCAGCAGGGTCTGATCCGTGGCAAGGCAGACCCGGAGAACCAGGTTTGCGCATGGAAAGGAATCCCGTATGCCGCGACCCCGGTGGGCGACCTTCGTTTCCGGGCCACCCAGCCGCCCAATCCTCATCCGGGTGTTTTGGACGCTTACGAATTTGGGCCGGCCTGCCCCCAAGAGCCCAGCCTGCTGGCCGGAGGGGAAATCCAATCGTGCAATGAAGATTGCCTGACGCTCAACATCTGGAGCCCGCAAAAGCCGGGCCGTTACCCGGTAATGGTCTGGATCCACGGCGGCGGTTTTATCAATGGTTCGGGATCCATTGACCTTTATCATGGGGCGGTTCTCTCCGGGCAAAAAGACGTGGTGGTGGTGACTCTCAACTATCGCCTGGGCGCGCTCGGCTTTCTTTCTCTGCCGGAACTGGTCCAGGAAGACCCCAACGGCAGCGCCGGCAATTACGGCATCCTTGACCAGATCCAGGCGCTGAAATGGGTCCAGCAAAACATCGCCGCCTTTCAGGGAGACCCCGGCAACGTCACCATCTTCGGGCAGTCCGCGGGCGGGGGGTCCGTGACCATGCTCCTCATTTCGCCGCTGACCCAGGGGCTTTTTCAGCACGCCATCCCCATGAGCGGCGCCATGAACGTGATCGGGAAAAAGGAAAAAGGATACGAGAGGGGACGGGAGCTGGTCAAGCAGCTCGGCTGCGAGGGAAAGGACCTCCTCCCTTGCCTGCGGGAAAAACCCGCGGACGCCTTCCCGCCTCGCAGCGCCCTCGGGAAGATTCCGTCCTTCAGCGGCATGGCGGCCGGCTTTTCGCCGAAGGTGGACGGCTACGTCATCACCTGTCAGCCCATCGAGTGCCTCGAACAGGGGTCCTACAACCGGGTGCCGGTGATGCTCGGATACACGCGCGATGAAATGAAATTTTTCACCATCGCGGCCCCCTATTTCAAATACCTGCCCAGGTTCATGGTCAACAAATTGATCCGCAAAATGAACGGCGAAGCCGCCGAGGAGGCGCGGGCGCTTTATTCCTACTCCGACTACAAGCGTTCGTCCGATCTTTTCCTGGCCATGATCACCGATTATTTCACCGGCCCGGGATTCGCCGACGCCGAGGCGCTTTCCCAGCACACCCCGGTCTATTTCTACCGGTTTGAGTGGGACCACTCCAAGTACGGAGCTTTCCACGGCCTGGACATCCCCTTTGTTTTCGGAAACCGGGATATCCATTCCAAAATCGCAAAAAAGGTTCAGGCGGAAAGCGACCGGGCCGACGCCGTTGACTTGGCCGAACTGATGATGGCTTACTACACCAATTTCGCCAAAACCGGAGATCCAAACGAGCCCGGCCTGCTTGACTGGCCGCGGTTCACGACTGAGAAGAAGGAGATAATGTATTTCGACCTTCCGATCACCGTGGCGCCCATCTCGGAAAAAGACCTGGCCCGCTATGAGTTTTTCGCCGGACAAAGCCGCAAGAGTACGGATTAATTAGGGGGACACCATACTTAATTCCCCTTGAGAGGTTTCGGCCCAGGCTTTTTAGGAGCAGGTTGGCGCCTTAAACTGGCGGCGGCTGCCGGGTTGGGTGAGATGAAGAGGCAGCCTGGGGCCAGTCTCGGCATGGCAATAACCTACTCAATTTCCGAAGTAAAATTCAAGAAAAAAATTAGGTATGGTATTCCCCTAACCCGGCCGAGCCGGAAGCCAAGAAGAGAGGAAGAGTCTCACGCCAAGACGCCAAGGCGCGAAAGTTTAAGCCCCCGGATCTTGGAGACCAGTGCCAGCTTCCTTTCGCTTCTCCTTCCCTGGCCTCGCCGCAAAGCCGGAACAAGTCGCCAAGAAGTTACCCCTTGGCGTCTTGAGGTTCTTGGTGTCAAGCTCCTTCCTCTTGTTCTTTACTTTAGCGACTTAGCGCCTTGGCGTGAAACTCTTTCTTGTTTATTTCCCCGGATTAACTATAATTTTTCGTGGAAAGAGCAATCATGAGTAGCGCTTCAGACTTACGGCCGTTTTTCGAGCCCCGCTCCATCGCCGTGATCGGCGCCCGGCGCAACCCCGGCTTCGGCTTCGGCATCCCGCTCTTCCTCGAACGCCACGGCTTCGGCGACAAGCTTTTCCTGGTCACACCGACTCCGGGCAACCTGCACGGCCGGCCGGTCTATAGCCGGGCCAGCGAGCTCCCGGAGCCGGTGGAGCTCGGCATCGTGATCGTGCCGGCCTCGGCCACCCCGGAGGTGCTGGAAGACTGCGCGAAGAAAGGCCCGCGGCACCTGATCCTGGAAAATGCCGGGTTCAGTGAAACCGGGCCCGAGGGCGCGGCCCTGGAAGCGCGTTGCCGCAAACTGGCAAAGGACCTGGGCCTGCGGGTGATCGGGCCGAACTGCGTGGGGGTGGTCAACACCCAGAACCGCTTCACGTCCACCGAGGTGATGGAGGAATGCCTGATCCCGGGGCACCTGGGGATCATCGCCCAGAGCGGGGTGTTCGGGAACATCCTCTTGGACTGGCTGCCGGAGGAGCACCTGCGCATCAGCAAGGCTATCACCATCGGCAACCGCCTGGACGTGAACGAGTGCGACCTGCTGGATTACCTGGCCGCAGACCCGGCCACCCGGGTGATCGTGATCTACCTGGAAGGCGCGCAGGACGGGCCGCGCTTGCTCGCCACCTTGAGGCGGGTGACCGCGCGGAAGCCGGTGCTGGTCCTGAAGAGCGGGCGCACCCCGGCGGGCCAGGCCGCCACGGTTTCGCACACCGGGAGCCTGAGCGGGGAGGACGCGGTTTACGAGGCGGTATTCCGGCAGGGAGGCGCGATCCGGGCGCGCGGTGTGCACGAGCTTTTCGATCTGGCCAAGGCGCTTTCCACCCAGCCGCCCATGAGAGGCAACCGGGTGGCGATTGTCACGTCCTCGGGCTCGCTCGGCGCGCTGGTGATTGACGCCTGCCTGGACCTGGGCCTGGTCGCGGCCGCCCTCGCGGAAGAGACGGTGGCCAAGGTGCGGCGGCAGGCGCCCTCCTGGATGAACGTCAAGAACCCGCTGGACGTGGGTCCTTCGGGCCAGTTCCGCGTGGCCCTGGAAGCGGTGCTCAGCGACCCGGGGGTGGACGGGGTCATCGCCATCCCGGTGGTCCCGTTCTCGGTGGTGCGAGCGATGGAGCCGATCGGGTTTACCGCCGGTCTGTGGATGGGCGAGATCGCGAAGCTGTGGCAGGCTTCGGGAAAGCGCAAACCTCTGGTGGTGGGCCTGGTGGGGAATTCCGCCTGGGTGGATCGGATCCGAAAATTATGCGGCGACGAAGTGCCGGTGATGGATTTGCCGGAGCATGCGGCTCTGGCGCTGCGGGCGCTGAGTCTAGGAAACCATACCCATTCCGAGGAATAGGGAGACCCACCGCTTCACCTCATTCCCGAGAGGCTCGCACCCTGACCCGGAGCCAGGTGCAGAGGGCGGGCTGGTCCTTAAGCAGCCTGCACAATCTGTTTCAAGCTGGTCTGGCCCAGAAGGTCATGGTTGCTCTCCCGGACCTGCTGAAAGATTTCATCCACTTGACTGGGCGCTTCGGGCAGAGGGGGCTGGAAACGATGATGACCTTTCAACTCCACGGCCTGGTAAATGTTGCCGCCCACGGCCTCGATCACCTGGGCCAGGGTGATCTGGTTTAGTTCCCGGTTGGGTTGGTAGATCTCCTGGGGGATATTTCTCCCTTCCGGGCCGCTGATCCGGACCAGGATCTTTTGATTCACGAGGGCGCTGATCACCCCGCGCAAGCGGGGGATGGCCACCCCGAAGCGGCCGGCCAGGTCGTTCAGGCAAGGCAGGTCCTCCCCCCGCTCGTAGTGAAAGGCGATCCGCTCCATGACCCGGCAGGCCAAATAGGCATCGGTCAAGGGCCGGGATTCCCGGGGGTCCACCCGCAACACGTGCCGGAAGTTCTGGATAATATAGTTGAGCTGGACTCCGAAGAGGACGATGATCCAGATCAGATACATCCAGATCAGGAACACCAGGAAGACGGCCAGGGAGGCATAAATTTTTTCGCGGGAGAGCGCCATGGAGCCGGCCCAGTAGCCAAAGCCCCACTTGGTGGTTTCCCAGCCCAGGCCGGCGATCGCGGCCGAGAACAGGGCCGGCCGGGTCTGCACCCGGGTATTGGGGACCGTGATGTAGAAGATCGTCAGCGAGAACCAGATCAGCAAGAAAGGCACCAGGTAAGCGAGCAGGCCATGCAGCCAGAGCAAGACCTGGCTGAGCTGGCTGGTGATGGGGGTCACGGCCGCGAACGGGACCCCGCTCAGGCTCGCGATCAGGGTGTGGATCTGGACCTTGGCGGTGAGAAAGAGGGACAGCCCGATCAGGATCGGGCCCCAGATCATGATCGCGGTGAAGATGATAAACCGCTGCACCAGCGAGCGCGCCTGGTCCACCTTCCAGATCTGATTGATGGACTGCTCGATGGCGTTGAGCAGGAAAATCGAGGTGATGAGCAGGAGCACGAACCCGATGTAGGTCCCGGTCTTGGCCCGGTCAATGAAGGTATTGAGCTGGTTCAGGATCAGCTCGGCCAGTTGCGACTCGGGCATCAGGTAGCGGAACAAGTATTCCCGCACGCTCGCTTCCAGGTCTACATCGGCGCTCCCCTTCAACAGGGTGAGGAACGAAAAGAAAAAAGCCAGGGCCGGCACCAGCGAGATCAGGCTGCGATAGGCCAGCGCGTTCGCCTGATACTGGACCCGGTTTTCGCGGAACACCTGCACCGTCCGCCGCAGGACCCAATAGGACAGGCGCAGGCCCTCGGCCCAGACCCGCGGCCGGGTCGGGTCCCAGCGCAGCATTCGCCAGCGGGGTCGGGCGGGCTTGGTCACCATGCCCTCAATTGAACCGGAATTGCGATTCGCTGTCAACGGTACCTACCCAACATCGCGTTTAAAATATAGCGCGGGAAAGTCGAAAGTGCAAAGGCCAGGTGGGATCTCTCGGCCTGGAGCGCTCGGCCCATCTGCACCCAGGCGTTCCTCGATCGGCCCCCAGGCGGGGTAATGAAAAAATCAAGCTCTTCCGTGTCCAGCAGCTCTTCGCCCTGAAACAGGCCCACTTTCAGGCAATAGTTTCCGGGCATGGTGTCGGAAGCTAAAGGCGGCATGAGCTCCAGCACCGGCCGGGAGCTGTCCGGCTCGACCGCGATCTCCTCCTCTCCATGAAAAAGTTCGCGGCCGTCGTTCGAACTCGCCTGCCAGGCGATGCGGCCATTCTCCAAGCGGTCGTGGCAGTCGTTGATCACCCAGACTCGGCAGAAGAATTCCCCGCCCTGGTCAAAGCAAGGGTTCCAGTAAAGCGGGGCCAGGAAGCCGGAGCGCCGCGGCCGGCGCCAGAGATCGAGGCTGAGCTTTTTCGGCTGCGAGGCCAATGCCACGGCCGCGTGGGCGAGCTTGGGCCGGCGCTCGTAGTCCACGATGGACCACGAGATCGAGGGCCAGGCGTCCACAAAGGTGAAGAGGCAATAGCCGAAGGTCCGGCCCTTGCCCCGGCGGAAGGCCTGGATGGCGAAGCTGAGCAGTTCGGCCTGGTAGCGCTGGCTGCTCTCGATCATTTCTTCGAGCGACCGGAAGGGCTTCCCGATCTGGAAAAGGAGACCCTGGAAGTTGTGGTAGTCCCAGTCCGGGCTGGCCGGCCAGCTTTGGTCCCCCAGCTCTTTCCAGAGCGCGGCCCCGGGAGAGGGGAGCGACTGGGCGCCGAACTCGGTCGGAAAAGGCCGGCCGGGCAAAGCCGCGAACCCGAGGCGGGTCCCCATATACCAGCCGAAGAAGGGGTGCTCCACCACCGAGGAAGATTTTTTGATCCGCCGGCCGCTGCGCTCGACCTCGGCCACCGCCTGCTTGAGAAGCTGATCCAGCCGGCGGTTGCCGGGCCGGAACGGTTCGCAGTGGCAGCACCAGAGATAGATGCTGGGGTGGTTGTGGAGCAGGCGCACCATCTCCTGGATCTGCCGGCCGGCCTCGGCCCGGGAGGCCGCCGAGGTATCGTAGTCCCAGAGAAGAGCAAAGTCCTGCCACAGCAAAATGCCCTGCTCGTCGCACAACTCGTAGAACCGCTTCGGTTCCACGTGGTAGGGGATGCGGAGGCTGTTCAAGTTCGCGGCCTTGACCAGCGAAAGATCCTGCCCCAGCCGCTCCTCGCCCATCTCCGAGAGCCACAGGCTCGAGAGATAGCAGGACCCGCGCAGATAGACCCGCCGGCCGTTCAAGTAGATGCCATCGTCCTTCCAGGCAATGGTGCGGAAGCCGATCCGGTCTCGGCCTTGGTCCGAAACCTCCCCCTGGATCTTCACCTCAAGCAAAAGCGAATAAAGGTTCGGCTGGCCCAGGTCATAGGTCCACCAGAGCTTCGGGTCCTGGACTTCCCCGGCCAGGCTGATCCGGTTCGCGCCCGGTTGCAACGAGATCTTTTGGGAGAGCAACAAAAAGGAAGGACCGGAGAAGGTGGCCGGCTCCAGCCGGCAGACCAGCTCGGCCTCCGAGGCCTCTCCGCCGCGGAAATGGACCTCGACCTCCAGGTCCACTCGCCACGCGCCCCCGCGCTCCCTCGGAGCCGCGACCATCCGGCTGATCCGGGCCGGGCCGGCGGCGTGGAGCGAGACCGATCCCCAAATCCCGCCGGAACCGCGCTCCTGGCCGCGCCGGCTCCAGCCGCCGGGCCGCATGTCCCAGTGCTGGAGCCCGCCCTTGAAGATGGTTTTGTTAAAAGGGAAGCCGGGATCGAGCGGCGCGTCCACCTCCACCGCGATCAGGTTCTCGCCCGGCCGCAGCCGCTCGGTCGCCTCAAACTCAAACGGCGCAAAGTAGCCGGTGTGGCTGCCGAGGAAATGGCCGTTGAGCCAGACCCGGGCGCGGTAATCCACGGCTTCGAAGCGGAGGAACACCCGCTCATGAGGCGGGGCGAGGTCGCGGGCAAAGCGCCGGCGGAACCACACCTTGCCGGAATAGTCGAGCCCGCGCAGATACCAGTTGGCCGGGAGTTCCATCTCCGGCCAGGAGGAATCGTCCAGGCTCTCCTGGAAAAAGCCCCGGGCCTCGCCCGCGCCGTTCGGATCAGGCGAATAGCGCCAGCGGCCGTCAAGCGAAGTGCTGGTCAAAGGCATCAAACTGGGGGACAGACATTCTGGTCTGTCAACCTCATTTCATTTCGCGTGTTCGAGCACCCAGACCTCGGGCCCCTTGGCCGGGAGTTTCTCCGGCGTGATCTCGACTTCGGCGGAGGTCAGCTTCTTGACCGCGGTCATGCGCTTCAAGAAGTCGTCCACCGGCGCGATGGGGAAGCCGCACTTCTCGGTCTTGAAGTGCATGGGGATCATCACCCGCGGCTTCACCGCCAGGACCAGCTGGCTCGCTCCGGCCGCGTCAATGGTGAAGAAGCCGCCCACCGGCGCGAGCAGCAGGTCCACCGTTCCGAGCTTCTTCAGGTCCTCGGCCAAAAGCTGGTGCCCAAGGTCGCCCACGAACAAGATCCGCACCCCGTCCACCGTGAAGGCAAACATCGTGTTGGGACCGCGCTCCTTGCCCTGGCTCTCGTCGTGGTGGACCGGGACGCCGGTGAACTGGATCCCCTTGGCCGCGGCCGAGGCCTTCACCACCCGGGGGCTGCCCTTCAAGCCCTTGGTGTAGTTGTGGTCCGCGTGATCGTGCGAGACCACCGCGACGTCGGCCCGGTCGTCCACCGGGTCGTACTTGATGCCCCCGCCGAAGCAGCCCGGCTCGTAAGGATCGGTCACGATCACCGTGCCGTCCTGGGCGGTGATGGTAAAACTAGCATGCCCGTTCCATCGAATCTTCATGGCTTAGCCTCCTTCTCTCCTCTTCTTCTCCCACTTGGCTATCTGCGGATTATTTCTTCTCCGCAATTTCGTTTCGTAGTTTCACCAGATACTCCGCCGCCTCGTCCATGGTGCTCTCCCGGGTGAAATACTTGATGCCATACTTCTGCAAAATCTGAAAGCCGTCGTCCTCCCAGCTCCCCGGCACCCGGAACACCACCGGGAATTGCTTCAGGTCCACCCCGGCGTTGGCCAGGCCCTTGATCACGCCCCGGGCCACCAGGTCCACCCGGGTGTTGCTGAGCACGTTGGTGATCACGCCCAGGCACGTGAGCCCCTTCTTGCCCGCGATCACCTCGGTCAGCTTCTGGATCTTCTTCACCGTGGGGTTGCCCCCGATCTCGCAGTAGTTGGCCGGCCGGCCCCCGGCCCGCAGGATCGCGTCCATCACGGTCAGGCTGGCGCCCCCGCCGCCGATAATCAACCCGATGTCGCCGTCGAACTCCACCACCCGGCCGGCCACCCCGCGGTGGTCAATCTTGTCCACCTCCGCCCCCGCTTTCTCCAGCCGGGTCGCCGGCCGGCCCTTGTCCTCCCGCGGCTCGATCTTGAGCGCCTGGAGCTTCTGCTCCTGGCGGAAGAGGGCGTCGTCGTCCAGCTCCATCCGGCAGTCGCCGGCGATCACCTCGCCCTTGGCCGTAACCACCAGGGGGTTGATCTCCAGGAGCTGGGCGTCATAATTGCGGTAGCACTTCCAGACCCGCTCGATCACGTCGGCCGCCGCAGAAAGCTCCTTGCCCTTGAAGCCCACCCGGGCCGCCATCTCCTTGGCCTGGAAAGGCAGGAGCCCGCTCATCGAGTCAATCGGCATCCGCGCCAGGTCGCTGCTGTCCGAGAGTGCCGCGGTCTCCACCTCCACCCCGCCGGCGGAAGTGAGGATCAGGAGGTTCTGCTTCTCGATCTCGTCAATAGTGAGGCCCAGGTAATACTCCCGCGCAATCATGAGCTTCTCCTCGGCCAGGATCGAGTGCAGCTTCATCCCGTGGATCTGGGCGGCCATCAAGGTCTCCGCTTCCGACCCGGCCTGCTCCGGCGTGTCCGCAAACCGGATGCCGCCGGCCTTGCCCCTGCCCCCGCGCAAGATCTGGGCC
>MGQK01000009.1:33543-43239 GCA_001797815.1 Deltaproteobacteria bacterium RBG_13_61_14
ACACTGCCGGAGTTAAACCGGAGCGGTGGAGCGGCGGTCGAGGCTTGACATGAAATTGTAATCCGGGTATTCTTTTTTTGAAGGATCTCAAGGTGGTTATGTCCTGCCTTCTCGCCTGACCGTGGGCAGGGCAAACGCCGTCTCCATGGGCGAGCCATCAAAATCAACTGACCTTTCCCTGGTGAGGATTATCCTCTTCATCTTGGGTTTTGCCCAACTTCTGGCGCTGACTGAAATTTTGAGCGTGCCCCTCTTCTGGGCGTTGATCAAACCGGGCGGTGAACTCGAATTAATCGTCCGCCCCGTTTGGCTGCTCGACTCCATTTATTCGAAACAGATCCGGTTGAACCTCATCGCCTATTTGTCCGTGGCGCTCCTGGCCAGTCTGCTTCTGTCCCCCCTGGGGCTGCTCCTGAAGAAAAGAGGATGGGGTTCCACCGCCGGGGGAGTCTATTTCGGAGCCAGTGGGTCTTTCCTGCTCAGTTTCGCGTCTTTCACCTTCTTTCAGCAGTTGTTCTTCTTTGTGGTGCCCTGGCTCAGATCAGGGAATGCTTTCTTCGTTTCCATTTCAGCCTTAGGGGTTTTGCTTGTTATCATGAAGGGCACGCTCTGGGGCATGAAACGATGGCAGGGGCTGGAAACCGGTTTTTTTCTGGGGCTGGCCATTCATCTGGTCATCAATTTCCTCCGGGTCTGTCTGATGAATTTCGTCAACTTGACACTGAAAAATTTTGGACTGGCCCTGGCAGGGGTGGCGGTCATTTTGGGAATCGGATTGGCGCTGGGCGTGCTGCTGAGTCGGGTCCGCCGCAACCGAGCCTGGCTGGCTGGTGTCGAGAGGGTTGCCCTGGCTGGATTTTTGGCCTTGGGAATCTTGATGATTTCGATCCCGGCCTTGCAATGGGGCGAGATTCTTCTCGCCCGGGGACCAGCCGCGGCCCCGCCCTCCGGCGCCGCCGGGAGCCAGCCCGCTTCAGGGCCCGGGGGCGGTTCCGCGTCGCCCAATGTCATCATGATCGTCTGGGATACGGCACGGGCCGACCACCTGTCCTTGTATGGTTACCCTCGGCCCACGACCCCTTTTCTCGAGCGACTCGCGGCCGAGGCGGTGGTGTTTGATCGCGCTTACGCTTCCTCGCCCTGGACGATTCCTTCCCACGCCAGTTTTTTCACCGGTCTCTATCCCTCCGAGCATCATTGCAGTTGGGTCAACCTTCGCCTCTCGGGCGAGTTTACCACCTTGGCCGAGACCTTCAAGGAAAACGGTTACGCCACCCTGGCCATTTCGAACAATGCGGCGCTTTCGCCCTTTACCGGCTTCGATCAGGGGTTCCACCGTTTTGTCGAGAGTTCGCGGTTGGGCTCTACCGCGGGAGAATTGATGGAGTGGCTTTGGACCTTGAGCTTTCACCCTCAATACCTTCAAGACTCGGGCGCGGAGCGAACCCAGCAGATCTTGAGCCACTGGGTTAAGCGCTTGGCCCAAACCCGGGCTCCTTTTTTCCTTTTTATCAACTATGTGGAGACTCATATTCCTTATCCGACGGTGGACGTCGCGCTTCAATTTTTTCCGGACCCCAAGGCCGCGAAAAAAAATTTCGCCCGCACCCCCCTGGATTGGGACTATTACAACTGTAACCCGAAGCGTGGCGCGGGCGCGAGCTCCGAGATCCAGGCCTGGCATGACGGAGCCATTTCTTACCTGGACCAGCAATTGGGTCGGCTCTATGTTCAATTGGAAAAGGCGGGGTTGCTCGACCAAACGATCATTATTGTGCTCAGCGATCATGGCGAGAGCCTGGGCGAGCGCGACTACTTCGGCCATGACTTCTTCCTGCACGAGCCCTTGCTCCGGGTTCCGCTGGTGATTTATTATCCCAAACTGCTCAGCCCCGGTCGCATTGCCCACCCGGTGTCCCTGGTCCGATTGCCCTCCCTCATTCTCGATTTAATCCACCAGCAAATGCCCGCGGTGCTCGCGGCCCCGCCCGAGGGATCGGTTCCGCTCTACGCCGAGGCTTCGCCCCCTCTGCCCGCCATCGCCAAACTCAAAGGCAGATGCCCGCAAGGGTTCGATACCCGCCGGATGGAGCGAAATCAAAAGGCGGTCCTGCAATGGCCCTATAAACTGATTTGGGACTCCCAAGAAGCGGATGAACTTTACCAGATCGCAACCGACCCGGAAGAAGGGGTTAATTTAGTTGAACAAGATCGAGGGATCTACCGACAGTTACAGCACCTCATCAACCTCTTTCGGGCGGCCCACCCGGAGACCGAAAGCGCGGGACCCCTTGCGGTTGACTATCAAACGAAAAAAGCCCTGGAGGCGTTGGGCTATGCCCGTCCCCTGCGCCAGCCTGAACCCTCCCGTCCATCGCCCCCAGCCCCCCCATAAGGGTCCGGTTGAAGCGGCGAAACGGAATTGATTCCTTCGCTCTCGGCGTGATATCTTGAAACGGGACCGGCTTTCGCCGGCGCCGCCATCGGCTTTTCCCACTGGCCGCGGTCGGTCGGGCCAGGGCTTGGCGGCTTGGGCGTCAGCGCCGGGCGGCGGCGACGGCGCTTTCGGCTTAACCTTTCTTATCCGCCGTAATCTGATATAATTTCAAGGGCGCAAGGGCGCGAGAATTTTTCCCGCGCGATCCTGGGAAAGCAGGTTTAAATGCATGCACCCTTGGGAATGGTTGGAAGCGTTACTCGAAGCGAAGCTTTTCGGCTTGCCTCTCTATTTCGCGGCCCTGGTCCTGGCTGCCATCCTGGCGGTCTTGGCTGCCAGGAAGCTCTGGCGCGAATTGAAACCCTCGGTCCGCCCCTCGGATTCCCCCGCCGCCTCCAACCCCGCCCCGAAACCCGGCGCTGAATAATTCTGAAGAGAGGGCAGGGTTGGCCTCGGAAGCAAGTTTTTTCTCGCGGCTGCGCCAAGGGCTGAGCAAGACCCGCGACCAGTTGGCCGGCCGGCTGGATCGGCTTTTGCCCAAGGGCCGCCAAGTGGACGCGGCCTTGCTCGAGGAGTTGGAAGAAGCGCTGGTCACTTCCGACCTGGGAGTGAAAACCGCGGTCGAGCTCATGACCGGCCTTGGCGCCGCGGTCAAGCGAGAGGGGCTGGAGAGCGCCGAGGACCTCAAGGCTTACCTGCGCCGGGCCATCCTCGAGATCCTGCAGCCGGTGGAAAAGCCGCTGGAAGTGCCCCGGCTGGACCGGCCCTGGGTGCTGCTCGCGCTCGGCGTCAACGGCACCGGCAAGACCACCACCATCGGCAAGATCGCGCTCCGCCTGCGCCAGCAAGGCCGCTCCGTGCTCCTGGCCGCGGCCGATACCTTCCGTGCCGCCGCCATCCAGCAGCTCGAGATCTGGGGCCAGCGCGCCGGCGTCGAGGTGATCAAGCACCAGGAAGGCGCCGACCCGTCGGCCGTGGCCTTTGATGCGATCAAGGCGGCGCAGAGCCGCGGGGTGGAAGTGGTGATCATTGATACCGCCGGCCGGCTGCACACCCGGGTCAACCTGATGGAGGAGTTGAAGAAGGTGAAGCGGATCGTGGCCCGGGAGCAGCCGGGCGCGCCGGATGAGGTGCTGCTGGTGCTCGACGCCACCACCGGCCAGAACGCGCTCGCGCAGGCCAAGACCTTTCACGAGGCGATTGGCATCACCGGGCTCTGCCTGACCAAGCTCGACGGCACGGCCAAGGGCGGCATCGTGATCGCCATCTCCCGCGAGTTCGGAATCCCCATCCGTTTGATCGGCGTGGGCGAGCAGATCGAGGACTTGCAGACCTTCCGCGCCGAGGAATTTGTCCGGGCTTTGATCTGACTAGATCCGCGTCTGAATATAGTCCGCGAAATGGGCGGCGAGCGCCATGATGGTGACCTGGGGGTTGACCCCGGGCGCGTTGGGGAAGACCGAGGCGTCGGCGATGAACAGGTTTGGGAGGTCGTGGCTCTCGCCGTGGGAGTTGACCACGCCCCGTCCCGGCCGCTCCGACATCCGGCAGGTGCCCATGGGGTGGTTGCCGATGGGGTTGAAGGCCGTCGGCCGGAGGTTGGCCTCCGCGATCAGACGGGTCTCGCTTGGGTCGTTCAACTCCTTAGGCAGACCGTAAATTCCGGGCGTCACCTTTCTCGCGCCGCCGGCAAAGAGCAGGTCTGCGGTGGCTTTCATCGCCTTCTGCATCAGGCTCGCGTCGCGCTGGCTCATGGAGTATTTGATCGCGGGGCTCCATCCCTTTCGCCGCGCGGTCACCGTGCCGGTGGAAGTGGCCCGGATCATCGCGCCCCAGCCGGCGATGTGTTTCAACTTCGCCATCAGGTTCTTGTGGTAAAGCCCGAACCCGGGCGCGCGGATGCCGATCACGTCGGGCGGGGCCCAGAAGCTTTCAATCATGAATCCGTCTTTGCGGAACTGGTCGCAGCAATAGCCCTGGCTGACCCCGTCCCAGGCGTTCACCACCTCCTCAAAAAACCCGAGCATGCCGGTGCCGGTGTGGTTGCAGAGGTTCTTGCCCACCAGGCCCGAGGAATTGGCCAGGCGGTTCTTCTGCAGGAGCACCGGCGTGCCCATAGTTCCGCAAGCGAGGATCACGGCCCTGGCCCGCGCTTCCAGCCGGTGCTTGGGCTGCTCGGTCTTCCGGTCCAGGACCCATCCGGCCACGCCCACGGCTTTGCCCGACTCGACTAAAATTCCCTCGATCCGGCAGTCGGTGTAAAGCTCGCCCCCGAGTTCGAGGAAGGCGGGGACAAAGGTGCGGTCGGTCGAGAGCTTGGCGCCCTCGATACAGCCGGACATGCACAGCCCGCAGCCCTTGCAGCCGCGGGAGTTGCGGCGGATGACTTGTCCTTCCCAGCCTTTGGCCTGGCAGGCCCGGCGCATGAGCAGGTTGTTTTGGCCCAGGTATTGCTCGTCATCCGGAGAGATGTTGAGGAACTCCTCGATCTCTTCAAAGAGGGGCCGGAGGATATCCGGGGACAGGTCTTGCAGCCCCTCCTGCGCCACCCATTCTTCCAGCACCTCGTCCGGAATCCGGAAACAGATGGCCGAGTTGACCAGGGTGGTTCCGCCCACGCACTTGGCCTGCATGGTGGGGATGATCATGGTGCCGACCATGGCGCGCAGGCCCTGGTCGCGGTAGAGCTGGCGCATGGCCGCCCAGGAGTCGGTGTGGAAATCCGAGGGCTGGTAATAGGCCCCTTCCTCCAGCAGCGCCACCGCCTTGCCGGCGCGCTGCAACCGATAGGCGGCCGCGGCCCCGCCCGCGCCCGAGCCGACCACCACCGCGTCCACGTCGAGCCTGACCGGGCCGGAGACAGAAGCGAAGTCGTGGATCACGCCGGCTTGCCTCCGCACTTCTCGAACCAGCCCAGGTGCGCGAGCACTTTCGGATCTGAATAATAACCCATGCCGAAGAGGGTCTTGAGCAGGACCACCACCATCCGCCGCCAGTAGATGCGGCTTTCCTGCCAATCGTCGAGGTAGCGGTCCTGGTCGGGCTCGGGCAGGTTGACGAACCGGCGCGGCCGGCCGATGAAGAGGAGCGGGGACAAGTCCAAGGCGACCAGCATCGCTTTCAGCCCCAGGCCGGCGCCGGCGGGAAGCTCGCGGAGGTAGTTCTCCAGGAAGGCGAGGCAGTGGGTATCGGCGACCGAGTAAGGAATGTCTCCGCCAGGCGGGATGATGCGGTTGGCCAGAGACTGCGCCACCCGTTTAAGATAAGGACCCATGTTCGAGAGCCGGATCGGGCGTAACTCCTAGCAGGATCGCCCGGGAAAGTCAATGGTTCACGAAAGTTCCACCCGCGGCGTCAGGCGGGCAATCGCCCCTTGGACGAACCGGCCCGGATCCACGGTCATCTTGATGGCCTGCTCCGGACAGACGTCCACGCAGCGGCCGCAGCCCCGGCAGGCCTCGCTGATCACGGCCCGGTCGCCGTCCAGGCGGATGGCGTCGGCAAAGCAGACCTGGTCGGCGCAGATCCCGCAGCCGGTGCAGCGCTCGGTCACCGCCACCGTCACCCCGGGCATCCGGGTGATCCTGGCGCTGATCCCGGGCGAAAGGTGCGGCAGCGCCCGCCACAGGCAGCAGCAGGGGCAGCAGTTGCAAATGGTCATCAGCTTGTGGCCCGGGCCCACGCCCAGCCAGACGGTGTCCAGCTTGTTGCGGCCGATCAGGTGGACCAGCCCGGCCTCCCGGCATTTCCGCGCGTGCGCCAGCGCCTCCGCCTGGCTCACGCGCCGGCCGAGTTTGGGATTGATCCCCATCGCCGCTTCGCCCAGGAAAAGACAGCCCAGGTCCCGGGGATAATCTTGGCAGTGCATGGCCTCCCGGCAGATGCAGGCGTCCATGATCCAGAGGTAGTTGGCCTGGCGGATGAAATGCTCCACCACCCGGGAAGGGACCACCGTTTCCTCCGGCCGCTCCACCGACTGCTCGATCGGGATCACCTGGTCCTTGGCGAGCACGATCAGGTCATCGCCCTCGAACAAGGCGTGATCCATCAGCCGCCCCAGCCCCGGCACCCGGGTCAGCCGGGCCAGGGTGAACCGGTGGGGGAAGCCCTTCTTGATCAGCTCGACCACCCAAAGGGGAATCATGATCGTTCCTTCCGCAAAATGATATTCAGATGCGGATGAAAATTTCCGGCCCGAGATCGGCCCGATCGCTTCGCCTTCCGGCGGCAACACATTGATATCAAGAAAATCGCCGGCGGCGATTGGATTCCGGCTCAAACCCAGGCCCAAGAGTCCCGCTCCCATCTCGCGCGGCCCGGTCTGGAGCCGGGCCTGGCCCCAGGGCCGCGCCCGGGAGGGCTCACAGCGCCTTGACCGTCATCCCCCCGTCAATCACCAGCACGTTGCCGGTAATGAAAGAGGCTTCGGCCGAGGCGAAAAAGGCCACGGCGCCGGCCACGTCTTCCGGCACTCCCAGCCGGCGCATGGGCACGCCCTTGAGCATCTTTTCCCGGAACTTTTCGTCCGAGAGCAGGGGCTTTAGCATCTCGGTCTGGATCGGCCCGGGGCAGACCGCGTTCACCGTGATGCCGAAGCGCGCCAGCTCGACCGCGTTGGCCCGGGTGAGGCCGAGCACGCCCGCCTTGGTCGCGCTGTAAACCGGAAGCAGGCCCGAGCCGCGGATGCCCTCCACCGAGGAGAGGTTGATGATCCGGCCGCGGCCGCTCTGCTTCAGGTGCGGCACCGCGGCCCGGGTCACCCGCAGCACGCCCTTCAGGTTGACGCTGAACACCCGCTCGATCTCGGCGTCGGTCACGCTCTCGATGAACGCCGCGCTGCTCACGCCCGCGTTGTTGACCAGCACCTCCAGGCCGCCGAAGGCCCGGACCGTCTCTGCCACCATGCGCTCCACCTCCGCCGGCACGGTGACATCGGCCCGGATGGCAAAAGCGTCGCGGCCCAGGTCTCGGATCAGGGCGGCGGTCTCGGCCAGCGGCTCTTCCTGGATGTCGGCCGCCGCCACCCGGCATCCGCCCTCGGCCAGCCGCAGGGCAATCGCCCGGCCGATGCCCCGGCCGGCGCCGGTCACCAGGGCGCGGAGGCCCTGCAAGCCCGTGTCCATTTCCCCTCCCTTTGCTTCACTCCCGGGCAAAGGCGAAACGCGGTATCCGTCTTTGCCCGCCGCCCGCCATCGCCAACCCCGGCCCGGCATTGGACCCGCCCCCGATTCCAGAAATGAATGGAAAAGGCGCGGTTAAGCCTGCCCGTCCTCTTCCCGGCGTGGATGCCGCTGCGGCCCGTTCCGGATCAAGGAATGATCTCCATCACTTAGACTGAGACTATACAAGCTATCCTCCGGTGTCAAGAACCGGCCCGCCCCGGCAGGAACGCGCTTCAAGGCCTGGCGAAAAAGCTTCACGGTTGGGCGCGAAATTTTTTCTTCGCTGCCCCAACTTAAAGGCTTTAGGCATTAGACTTTAGGCTTTAGGACGAAACTTATCGGGATATCAGTCCAGCGCCTCGGAGCTTCTCTCTGGATTATCCTCCCCGCTTCCTTTAAAATGATCTTGGCCATGGCCAAGCGCAAGCACCCGCGTCGCACCCCGGCGAAGCCGGAGCCGATCCCCCAGCCGCGCCTCTGGCCGCTCCTTGCGGTCATGCTCTTCGCGGCGGTCCTCTACCTGGGCACGCTCCGCGCCGGCTTGATCTGGGACGACCACAACCTGGTTGAAATGCACGCCGGCCGGACCGGCGCCTCCGACTTCGCTCGCCTGTGGACGAGCGACTTCTGGCAGACCGGGCCGGACCAGCCCCGCTCCCAGTATTACCGGCCCCTCACCACCACCAGCTTTTTGCTCGACCAACTCCTCTACGGCCCCAGCCCCCTCGGCTTCCACCTCACCAACCTCATCCTCTACGCTCTCACCTGCGGCCTCGCCTTCCTCCTCTTTCGCCGCCTGCTCCAAAGCCCCTCCCTGGCGCTCGGGCTCGGCCTGGCCTTTGCCGCGCTCCCGGCCCATACCGAGAACGTGGCCTGGGTCTCCGGCCGCACCGACCTCGTCTGCGCCCTCTTCATGTTCGCCGCGCTCCTCCTCTACCTCCGGGCCGACGCCTCCAACCGCGCCGGACTCTGGGCCGCCTCGGTCGCGCTCTTCGTCCTTTCCCTCTTCGGCAAAGAAATGTCCATTTCCCTGGTGGCGGTGGTCGCCCTGCACCAGCTCCTCGAGCACGGCTTCAACCGCCGCGCCCTGCTCCGCCTGCTGCCTTACGCCCTCGCCGCGGTCCTTTTTGCCGTCCTCCACGCCCTGGCCGCGCCCCACACCGCGCCGGAGAACGTCTATACCACCCCGCTCGCTTACTCCCTCAACGTGATCCGCAACCTGGGTCTGGGCATCTGGTTCTCGCTTATTCCCGGCGGCTTCCATTACCTGGTCACCGCCACCCGCGAGCAGGCCGGCCAAACCTTCCCCTTGCCCCAGGGTGTGCGCCTCGCGCTCCTGATCGGCCTCGCGCCGGCGACCGCGCTCGGCGCCATCCTTTTCGCCCGCCGCCGGCAGCGGCTCCTCGCCCTCGCTTTCGGCTCGGGCCTGATCGCACTCTTGCCCGTCTCCGGGCTGCTGCCCATCGGCGTCATCTTCGCGCTGCGCTTCCTCCTCATCCCCAGCTTCTTCTTCCTCCTCGCGCTCGGCGCCCTCCTGCAGCAAGCGGCTCGTCCTCTGCCCTTCTCCCGCTTCACGCTCGCGCCCGCCGCCTGGCTCGCGCCCCTGATCGCGCTCTATGCCGCTTTCACCTGGACCCGCGTCCCCGACTGGCGCGACGACGCCTCCCTGATGCGCTCGGTGCTCCGGCAAGCGCCGGACGCCGCCCTGGCCCACTTCATCCTGGGCAACGCGCTGGCCGGCCAGGGCCAGGTCGCTGAAGCCGGCCGCCATTACGAGCAGGCCCTTAAGAGCCGGCCCGGCTACCCGGAAGCGGAGTTCAACCTGGGCGTGCTCGAAGAGCGGAGCGGCCGCCTGGCCCAGGCGGAGGAACGCTACCGTTCGGCGCTCGCCCACGCGCCCGCTTTCCGACCCGCACGCCTGGCCCTGGCCCGGCTGCTAAAGGCCAGCGGCCGCAACGCAGAGGCTGCCGACCTGCGGCGCGGTTACTCTCTTCCGCCGCCCCGGCCCTGATCCTTGCCATCCTCAAAAAATAGGATATTATTTTCCTTGCGTTTCCGCGCCAGAGAGAGTAAAAGATAAAGGTGAGGATAGACGCG
>MGQK01000009.1:43309-60438 GCA_001797815.1 Deltaproteobacteria bacterium RBG_13_61_14
CGCTCATCAAGCTGGACATCAAGCGCGGCGACCGGGTCGCGATCTACACCCGCAACCTGGTGGAATTGCCGCTCGCCAGCTACGCGGCCATGAAGATCGGCGCGGTGGCCATCCCCCTCAACAACCTGCTCAAGGCCGGCGAAGTCAACTTTATCCTCGAAGACGCCCAGGTCAAACTCCTCCTTACCGACCAAGCGACATTTTTCCAGGATTACCGTTCCACCGACGACCTGGCCGGCAACCCCCTGGTGGGATTCCTCGACGACCCCGCCAACACCCCGGAAGGCGCCTTCTGCCTCAAGACCCTGATGGCCGAGGCCTCGCCCGAGCTCGCCCCGGTGGAGATGCAGCCCGAGGACCTGGTCGGGATCTTCTACACCTCCGGCACCACCGGCTTCCCCAAGGGCGCCAAGATGACCTCCAAGAACCTGGTCAAGAACAACGTGCGCATGCCCGCCTTGATCCTCGGTCTGCTGCCCAAAGAAATCGAGCGCAAGGCCCTGATGGTCCAGCCCCTCTCGCACATCATGGGCTATGCCCTCTTCCTGTTCAACCTCACCCTGGGCCAGCCCTTGGTGCTGCTGGAACGGTTCCACCCGGTCCGCGTCCTCGAAGCCATCCAGCGCCACCAGGTCACCACTTTCATCGGCGTTCCGGCCATGTATTCCATGATGCTCGCCGCCGGCGCGGAAAAATACAACCTCAAGTCAGTCGTGCTCTGGGTCTCCGGCTCCGATGAAATGCCGGCCGACCTCCGCAAGAAATTCATAGAACTCGGACAAGCCACCTTCTTCGGCCGTTCTTACCCCGCCCTCTTCCTCGAAGGCTACGGCCAGGCGGAGACCTCGCCCATCTCCACCATGTGCCTCCACTCGAAGAGCTTCGCGCTCGGGCCCGGCTGCATCGGCTGGAAACTGCCCGGGGTCCAGCTCAAGGTGGTGGACAGCAAGGACCGCGAGATCGAGCGGGGCCAGGTGGGCGAGCTTCTGGTCAAGGGCGACCACGTCATGCCCGGTTACTGGAAGAACCGGGGCGAGGCGGGCGAGAAGGTCTTCACCGACGACGGGTGGTTCCACACCGGCGACATGGTCCGCCAAGGGAAATACCGCGAGTATTACCTGGTGGACCGCAAGAAGGACGTGATCAAGCACGGCGGCTACTCGGTGTTTTGCAAGGAGGTGGAGGAAAAGATCGCCGCCCACCCGCTGGTGGAAGAAGCGGCCCTGGTCGGAGTGCCGGACGAGAAAAAGGGCCAGGTGCCGGTGGCCTTCATCTGCCTGCGGCCGGGCGCCAAGCTCACCTGCGAGGAATTGGGCGAGTGGTGCCGCCAGCACCTGGCCGAATACAAGGTGCCCCGGCAGATCATTTTGCTGGAGGCGATGCCCCGGGGCATCGCCCTCAAGACCGACAAGAAAGCGCTGCGCGCCCGCTACCTGCGCGGGCAAGCCAGCGTTAGCCGGTAATCGCGCCGGCCATGGTGGCGCGGGTGAGGTCACCCGCGCCCCGAAAGTCAACCCAAGGAACCCGCGCCCCTGGAACTGGTTTCATAACCCGAATCGTAGGGGCGTGATTCATCACGCCCTTCGGGGAGGGCGCAATCAATTGCGCCCCTACCAGATTGCCAGGATTGAATATTATGTTTCATGCGAAGTTATGAAACCAGTTTTAAAGCCAACCCCAGGAACTTGCATCCCGAAAGTCATTTCGATTCCGCCAGGGTAAAATATTCGTAATTGTAAAGCAGGTCTTCTTTCATGGCCAGGCCGTTCCAGAAGGAGAAGTGCTTCTGGCTGGAATGGGCGTAGAGCGCGGCCTTTTTCAGCCGCTTTTCCCCGCGGATCTGCACTCGCAGCGTGGGCCGGGCCCGCTCCGCTTCTCCGGGGAAGGTGCTGAACAAGCGGTTGCAGGAGTAGCGCAGGGGGGGCAGGGTCACGTAGTAAAGCCGCTGGCCGGCGCTTTGCCCGAAGGCCTCCCTCGCCGCCCGGGAGGCGGCGAGGTGGTCGGGATGGCCGGTGATGCCGTAAGGGTCGTGGGTGATCACGACCTCGGCGCCGGTCCGCTCCATCACCTCCCGCACCTGCCCCACCAGGGTCGCCGGGTCGGCGGCGGCGAGGCCCTGGTCATGGTAGCCGAGCTCGATCACCTCCTCCGCCCCCAGCACGGCCGCGGCCGCTTCCAACTCCTGGACCCGGATCCGGCCCAGCCGCTCAGCCGAGATGCCGAGCTTGTCCTTGGCCGCATCCCTGTCGCCCAGGGTCAGGCAGAGGATGTGGAGGCGGACGCGGGGATCGGCTGTGAGTTTGAGGAGGGTGCCAGCCTCGTAAAAAGTTTCGTCGTCCGGGTGGGCGAAGACGGTGAGCAGGTCAATCTTGCCCTCCGGCCCGGGCTGGACCCTCTGGAGCAGATCGCCCTCCGGCACCCGGGCCCAGGCGCCGGCGGCCAGGAGCCAAACGACGGCCCAACCCATCACGGCGCGCTTCAATGGTTCTCTCCCTGGAGGTTAGATATCATCTTCAGGGCAGGTTGGCAAGGGGAAGAAAGAGAAAGCGTGTCCACTTCAAGAGGCGTCCAGCGGCAGGTGTCAAAGGGAGGGCTTTAAAGCCGGCGGGTTCAGGTCTTGGCCAAGAGGCTCCGCACGGTGCCTAACAGTTCGGCATGGTTCCAGGGCTTGAGCACCAGGGCCTCGGCGGCTCCCCGGCTCACCGCTTCCCGCACGGCCGGGGCATCCGGGCTGGCGGCCATCAAAACGCGTTTGACCAGGGGATAGCGGTCTTGGACTTCGGCCAGGAGCAGCGCCCCGTTCTGGTCGGAGAGTTCAAAATCCGCGAGCACCAGGTCCACCCCGCCCTGCTCCAGCCGCGCCTTGGCCTCTGCGGCCTGTGCGCACTGTTCCACCTGAAAATCTTCGCGCTCGAAAATCCGTTGCAAGAGACGACCCAGGGCCGCATCTCCCTCCACCACTAGGACTATCGGCTTTGCCATGTTCAACCTCACGGGCCTTCCCTGGCAGATTTGAAGATCCTTTGTTACCCCTATCGGAAGAAGCTTCAAAAAGCTAAAGGGATTTTTCTTCACCCTCGGGGGGACGGCGTTTCCGGGCAGAGCGGATAGTTGGTGAAGGGTGGGGGTCGGGGGAGAGCTCCCGAGCATTTGACAAGAGCAGAGGTGTGGAGTATCTTCTTGGCAAAATTTGAAGGCGAAAGGATGCCTCATGGCTGAACCAAGCTCGGGCCGAGTCGGCCGCGGTTTCTTGCAGAGATTGCTCCCGCGCGAGGAAGAGTTCTTCCGGATGCTTGAGGCCCAGATCCAGAAAACCCTGGAAGGGGCCCGGCTCTTGCGGGAGCTGGTCCAGGACCCGGTCGCCAAAGATAAGTTGGTGGACCGGATCAAGGAAGTGGAGAACGAGGGCGATGCCATCACCCACCGGGTGCAAGCCAAGCTCAACACGACCTTCATCACCCCTTTTGACCGGGAGGACATTCACAAGCTCACCCAAAGCATTGACGATATCCTGGACATGGTCAACGCCACCGCGCTGCGCATCCGTTTGTTCAAGCTGCAAAACATTCCCCCGGAAGGCCATGCCCTGGTGGATACCCTGATCCAGGCGATTGAGGTGCTGGTGACCGGGATCGGATTGCTCAATCAGATGAAGAACTCGGGCGCGATTCAAGAGGCTTGCATCAAGGTCAATGATTTCGAAAACCAGGGCGACCGCTTGCTGCGCCAGGCCCTGGCCGCCATTTTTGACGACCCCCAGGACCCGATCCTGCTGATCAAGCTCAAGGAGATCTTCGAGAACATGGAGCGGGCCACCGACTATTGCGAGGACGTGGCGGTGATTCTCGAGGCGGTGACGCTGAAGAACATCTAGTGCTCTGTCAAACGATAAATGTGGAATAAATTCTTGGTAGGGGCGGGGCTTGCCCCGCCCTGATCCTGGGCAGGGCAAGCCGTGCCCCTACATTCCCATTCCGCAAATTTGCCTTGACAGAGCACTAGCGGCTTTTGCTCCGAGGTCGCACCCTTCTTGACAACCTCATCTCGATTATCTACGCTGCCCGTGCTTGCCGAGGAGGACTTCGGATGAAGGTGATCAAACATTATCGCTGGCAGGTCGGTTCCGCGGCTTATGCCTTTCACCGGATCAGCGGGCTCGCCCTCATTGCCTATTTGCCGCTGCATATCTGGGTGATGCATTACCTCCGCCACGGGCCGAAAGACTTCAACGCCGCCATGGAGTTTCTTGCTCAACCCATTTTCAAATTGTCGGAGTGGGCGCTCTTCGCCGCCATTATCTACCACGGCCTCAACGGGCTCCGGATCGTGGCGGTGGACCTGGGGCTGGCGGATAAGCTCCCCGCCCAGAAAAAGTGGTTCTGGGCCGCGGCCCTGGCGGGTTTGATCGCCTTTCTGGCCGTGGGCGTCGGCCTGTTCGGCGCCGGCCGATAAGGAGGGAGAAGCCATGCGGCGGGATCAAGCAGTCCGTTCGGGTGAATCCTTCTGGTGGTTCTTCCAGCGCATCAGCGGCCTGGCCCTGGTGGTGCTCCTGCTCCTGCACTTCCTGGTCATGCACTTCTTCGGCGACCTGAGCTTCCAGCACGTCACCAGCCGCATCAACATGCCGCTCTGGAAGGTCATTGACCTGTCCTTCCTCATCCTCGCCCTCGGGCACGGCCTTTATGGAGTCTGGATCGTCAGCGGCGATTACCTGCACCAGGCCTGGATGCGGATGCTGGTCTTCCTGGCGGTCAGCCTGGGCGGCCTGGGCCTGCTGGTGGTCGGCCTGGTCACCCTGCTGCCGGAATTTTAGAAAAGTTGACGGTTGGCGGTTGACGGTTGACGGAAAGAAATGGAAGTTTTGGACCGCAAACCATGAACCGTGAACTATTGCCGGAGGCAATCATGGTCTGGGATCAAACCGAAGCGGAAAAGTTGCACGAGCCAATGGGCATCAAGCCCCACCAGGTGCATCGCCACGACGTGGTGGTGGTCGGCGCCGGCCTGGCCGCCTTGCGCGGCGCCATCGAGGCCGCGGCCGAGTTTGACGTGGGCGTGGTCACCAAGCTCTTCCCCACCCGCTCCCACTCCGGCGCCGCCCAGGGCGGGATCGCCGCCGCCCTGGCCAACGCGGACGAAGACCACTGGGAATGGCACATGTTCGACACGGTCAAAGGCTCCGACTACCTGGGCGACCAGGACGCCATCGAGATCCTGGTCAAGGAAGCGCCCCAGGTGATCCGGGAAATGGAGCACATGGGCTGTCCCTTCAGCCGCATGGCCAACGGCCGGCTGGCCCAGCGCACCTTCGGCGGACACGTCAAGGACTTCGGCCGGGGCGAGCCGGCGCTGCGCGCGGCGTTCGCGGCCGACCGCACCGGCCACGCCCTGCTCCACACCCTGTGGGAGCAGTCGGTCAAGCACCGGGTGCGGGTCTATGCCGAGTTCGTGGTCCTTTCCCTGATCTTACGCGACGGCATCTGCCGCGGGGTGGTGGCCCTGGAGCTCCTGACCGGCGAGATCCACCTCTTTCACGCCCGGGCCGTGCTCTTCGGCACCGGCGGGTATGCCCGTTCCTACAAAATCACCACCAACGCCTGGGCCAATACCGGCGACGGTCTTTCCCTGGCGCTCCGCGCCGGGCTGCCCCTGGAGGACTTGGAGTTTGTCCAGTTCCACCCGACCGGGCTTTATCCGCACGGCATCCTGGTCACCGAAGGCGCCCGCAGCGAGGGCGGCGTCCTCTTCAACAGCAAGGGTGAGCGCTTCATGGAGCGCTATGCCAAAGACCAGATGGAACTGGCCCCGCGCGACGTGATCTCCCGGGCGATCGAGACCGAGATCCTGGCCGGCCGCGGCATCTCCGGCAAGACCTGCGTGCATCTTGATATCCGCCACCTGGGCGCGGCCAAGATCCACGAGCGGCTGCCCCAGATTACCGAGTTGTGCATCAAGTTCGCGGGCGTGGACCCGGTGAAAGAGCCGATCCCGATTTTGCCCACCGCCCACTATTCCATGGGCGGCATCCCCACCGACCTGGACTGCCACGTCCTCGGCGATGGCAAATCCAAGCCGGTGATCGGCCTCTATGCCGCGGGCGAGTGCGCCTGCGTCTCCATCCACGGCGCCAACCGGCTCGGCACCAACTCGCTCCTCGAAGCCGTGCTCTATGGCCGGCGCGCGGGCAAGAGCCTGGTCCAGGACCTGCGCGCGGGTCTGCCCTTGGCCGACCTCTATGTGGATGCCGCCGAGCCGGCGATTGCGGAGGTGGAAAAACTCCGCACGGCCCAGGGCCAGGAGAAGGTGGCGGCCCTGCGCGCGGAATTACAGGAGACCATGACCAGCCAGGTCGGGGTGTTCCGGGAGGAAAAGGCGCTCCGGCCGGCGATTGCAAAAATCCGGGAGCTGCGCGAGCGCTTTCACAAGATCGGGCTCGCGGACCACGGGAAGATCATGAACACCGAGCTGGAAAGCGCGCTCGAGTTCGGCCACATGCTCGACTTCACTCTGGTCATCGCCGAGGGCGCGCTCGCCCGCGCCGAGAGCCGCGGGGCCCATGCCCGGCGCGACTTTCCCCGGCGCGACGATGACCACTGGCTCAAGCACACGCTCGCCTGGCTGGACCAGGAAAAAGTCCGCTTTGACCACAAGCCGGTGACCATTACTCGGTTTGCGCCCAAGGCGCGGCTCTATTAAGGGTAGGGGCACGGCGTGCCGTGCCCTTACCTTCTTGTAGCCCGCCCTTCGTCCGCGAAGGGTGGGTTTGCGGAGAGGAAAAATAACCGATGACGACCTATCGGATCACCATCCTCCGTTTCAACCCGGAGCAGGACCAGGAGCCTCACCCGGAGACCTACTCGGTCGAGGGGCAGGAAGGCTGGACCGTGCTCGATGCCCTGCACCAGATCAAGTGGTTTCAGGACGGCACCCTCACCTTCCGCCGCTCCTGCCGGCACGGCATCTGCGGCTCCTGCGCCATGACCATCGCCGGGCTCAACGCCCTCGCCTGCGAGACCCAGCTCCAGACCCTGCCCGCCGAGTTCGCGGTCGAGCCGCTGCGCGGCCTTAAGGTGATCAAGGACCTGGCCGTGGACCTGGAGCCGATCTACCAGGCGCTTTACGCAATCAAGCCTTATCTCATCACCGACCAGCCGCCGCCCACCGACGCCGAGCGCCTGCAGTCACTCGAAGACCGCAAGAAGCTCGACGGGCTCTACGAGTGCATCCTCTGCGCCTGCTGCACGTCCTCCTGCCCCTCCTTCTGGGCCGACAAAAATTTCCTTGGCCCCCACGCCCTGCTCAAGGCCGACCGCTTTGTCCAGGACTCCCGCGACCAAGGCGCGGACGAGCGCCTGGCCGCGATTGACCACCGCCACGGGCTCTGGCGCTGCCACACCATCTTCAACTGCGCCGAGGCCTGTCCCAAGACCCTCAACCCCACGTCCGCCATTTCGCACCTGAAGCGGACGATTATCAAGGCCAAGTTCTAGTTGGCGGTTGGTGGTTCACGGTTGGCGGAAAGAATTTTTTGCAATGAACTGTGAACTGTCAATTGTGAACTCTTGCGGAGTAAAATCATGAGCCCGCCCCGGAAAGTGGATTCCAAAGAAGTCGGCCTGGTGATCGGCATGATCCTGGGCCAGTATTTCCTCGACACCGAGGACTTGCATTACGGCTACTGGCCGCCGGACCTCCCGGTCAGCGGCGCCAACATGGCCCAGGCCCAGGCCAATTACTCGAATTTCCTGATCTCTCACATCCCGGCCGGGACCAAGACCATCCTCGATGTCGGCTGCGGCACCGGCCACCTGGCCAGAAAGCTCCTGGGCCTCGGCTATCGCGTGGACTGCGTTTCTCCCAGTCCGCTCCTCACCGAGCGCGCCCGCCAGAAACTGGGCGACGCCTGTCGGATTTTCGAGTGCACTTATGAAGAAGTGGAAACGGAAAAACCTTACGACCTGGTCCTGTTCAGCGAGAGCTGGCAATACGTGAAAATGGAGCCGTCCTTCCAAAAGACCCAGACCTTGCTCCCCGAGGGCGGCCACCTCTTGATCTGCGACTTCTTCAAGACCGACGCCAAGGGCAAAAGCGCGCTGGGCGGCGGCCACCGCCTTTCCAAGTTTTACCGCCTGATCTCCTCATACCCGTTTGCGGCCGTCCAGGATCTGGACATCACCCCGGAGACCGCGCCCAACCTGGCCCTGGTGGATGAAGTTTTAACCCGCGCCGGGATTCCGATCCGCGACCTGATCTTTTACTTCCTGAATCAGAATTACCCCCGACTCTCCAAGTTAGTCCAGTGGCAATTCCAAAATAAAATTGACAAACTGAATTTCAAGTATTTCAGCGGCCAGAGAAACGCCGAGAACTTCGCCAAGTTCAAGTCCTACCGGCTCTTGCTCTATCGGAAAAGTTGACGGTTCGTGGAAGAAGTTCACGGTTCGCGGTTGGCAAAAAGAGAGGTAGCCGCGACCGCGCTTCGGTCGCGGGGAAAATTTGTTACGAGGAGACGAACCAATGAATTTCAAAGTCCTGCCTCATTTGATACAAAAATTGATTCTCTGATTCAAGGAATCGGACCTTCTTTTTTTCATGTAGCCCACCCTTCGTCCGAAGGGTGGGTTTATTTCTTACTGATTCACCGCGTCCTGGAACAGCAGCCGCAGGGTGAGAAAGGCATTGATGGCGGTGCGGAAGTTTTTCGGCACTACCTGGAGGATGCGGGCGATGCGCCGGGGGTCCAGGTAGAAGCGGCGGTAGGCCTGCTTGCACATGCGGTGGAGGGTCGCGTCCGGCACGGCGCTCAGGTTGACGCTGATCGAGAAGTAGTCGAGGAAGGTGGTGTCGGTCAGGTCCCGGCCCGAGCTCCGGGCCACCTCGGTGCCGGGGAAGGGGTTGAGGTAGAAGAAGCTGGCCACGTGCAAATCCGAATGAGCCGCGAAGTCCGCGGTCAGCTTCATCTCCGCCTCGGTCTCGGTCGGGAAACCCAGGATGAAATAGCCGGTCGCCACCATGCCCCGCTTCGCCGTCTCGGTGATGGCCCGGTTCACTTTCTCCAGGTCTATCCGCTTGTGGATAATTTCCTGGATGCGCGGGCTGCCCGACTCCACCGCGAACGCGATCCGGTAAAACCCCGCGGCCTGGAACAGGTCCAGCAGCTCGCCGTCCACCCGGTCGCCCCGGAGGCCGTTGGGGAGCGCGATCTTCAGCTTGAGCTTCCGCTCGATCAGCCCCCGCGCGATCGCCTTGGCCCGCTTGAGGTCCAGGTTAAAAGCGTCGTCCACGATCTCCAGCTCTTTGACGCCGTAGCGCTCCTTAAGCATCGTGATCTCTTCGAGCACGTTCTCCGCGCTCCGGGTCCGGAACTTGCGGCCGAATAGGTTGTGGCAGAAAATGCAGCCGTAGGGGCACCCGCGCGAGGTGAAGACCGCCAGGGTCTTATGCGAGGTCTTGACGATGTTCTCCGAGTTGCGGCCCCAGCGCTTGAAATAGCTCTTCGGGTCCACCAGGTCCCAGGCGGGGGACAGCCGATCAAGATCTTCGAGCGCGGGCCGATTCCCGGTGAAACGCGTCGCCCCGTCCTCCCGGAGGATAAGGCCCCGCACCCCAGGAAGCTCCGCTTTGCCCTCGAAGGCATCCAGCAACTCCCGGGTGGTCTCTTCTCCCTCGCCCACCACCACCACATCTATGTTGGGATCGCTCAGCACGGCCTCGCGGTTGGCGGAAGCATAGGGGCCGCCCAGCAGGATCTTGGCCTGGGGCGCCGCCTGGCGCAAGAGCTTGGCCAGGTGATGGACTTCGCGCTGCTCGAAGCTTAACGCGCCGATCCCGATCACGTCGGGCTTCAACTCCGCCGCCCGACGCGCCACCGCCTCGAGTTCCAGCCGGCGGTTCCGGGCGTCCAGGATGGTCACCTCATCGCCCCGCCTCTCCCGCAGGTATTGAGCGATATAGGCCAATCCCAGCGGCACCGGCGTGGCGATAATAATCGAGTTGGGACGGATCAATAAGACCTTCATCGTTGATTTCAGGTTAGCAAAATCGGGCAAAGAAGCAAACTTGCCTTGGCTCCTGACTATGGTAAAATAAATTTGTTCTCCGAGCCTGCGATCCTAAAGGGCATCCCAGGGACGCGGGCCGATAGGGTCGGGCGGGAAACGGCCCGGCCTCCCGGACTTGGAAAGGAGACCGAAGATTTTTTCCCTCAAGAATTTTTATCTTCACTCGGTCGGCTGGGGCCTGATCAGTTTATTGACAGCTTCCGCTTGGGCCAAGGAACCCGGCCGGCTAAAATTAGCCACCACCACCAGCACGGAGAACTCCGGGCTCCTCGCCTACCTGCTCCCGGACTTTGAAAAACGCTTCGACCTCAAGGTGGACGTGATCGCCGTGGGGACCGGCAAGGCGCTCAAGCTGGCGGAGAACGGGGACGCCGACCTGGTCCTGGTCCACGCGCCCGAGCTGGAAGCGGCCTTTGTCCGGGCCGGGTTCGGAGTCAACCGCCGGGCGGTGATGAAGAACGAATTCGTGATCGTAGGCCCGCCTGCGGACCCGGCCCGGGTCAAAGGCTCCTCCGACGCGGCTAAAGCCATGAGCCAGGTCAAGCAGAGCGGCGCGGTCTTTGTCTCCCGGGGCGACTACTCCGGCACCCACCAGAAAGAAAAGGCGCTCTGGGCCTTGGTCCAGGGCCAGCCGGAGAAGAATTACCTGGAGGCGGGGCAGGGCATGGAGGCGGCGCTCTTCATGGCCAATGAAAAGCAGGCTTACACCCTGACCGACCGGGGCACTTATCTCGCGGTGATGGACAAGCTCAACCTCTTGATCCTCTTCGAGCACGACCCGATGCTCGATAACCCTTACAGCGTGATTGCGGTCAATCCCGGCCGCCACCCGCACGTCAATTACCTGGACGCCATGCTCTTCATTGCCTGGCTCACTTCGCCCGAGACCCAGGCCAGGATCGAGACATTCCAAAAGCACGGCCAGGCGCTGTTCCGGCCCGCCGCCGTGCCCCAGCCGGCCCCGAAGTGAAGGTCAGGATGGAACTGCTCGGCATCATCTGGGTCTCGCTCCGCGTCTCGCTCGCGGCCACCACCTTGGCCGCGCTGGCCTCGGTGCCGCTGGGCTTCTGGATCGCGGTCCGCGAGTTCCCGGGCAAGCGGGTCGTGGTCGTGATCCTCAACACCCTCTTCTCCCTGCCCACGGTGGTGGTCGGGCTCCTGGTTTACGGTCTGCTTTCGCATTCCGGCCCGCTGGGTTCGCTTAAACTTCTGTATACGCCCGCCGGCATGACCCTGGGCCAGTGGATCCTGGCCACCCCGGTCATTACTGCGCTAACCTATGCCGCGACCAAGGGGGTGGACGAGCGGGTCCGGCCCACGGCGCTCACCCTGGGGGCCGACGGCTGGCAGGCCGGCCTGATGGTGCTGCGGGAGGCGCGCTACGGGCTTTTGGCCGCGGTGGTGGCCGGCTTCGGCCGGGTCATCTCCGAGGTGGGCGCGGCCATCATGATCGGCGGCAACATCCGGGGCTACACCCGCACCATCACCACCGCCATCGCGCTCGAGACCTCCAAGGGCGAGTTCCAAATCGGCCTGATCCTGGGCGTCATCCTCCTCGCGGTCGCCCTCTCGGTCAACCTCTTTGTCCACGCTTTCTTGCGGGCCAGACCATGAACCCGAACCCCGCCTTCCGTCTCCGCCAGATCCGGCAAGAGATCCCCGGCCGCACCTTGCTCGAGGTGCCGGAGCTGGAATTTCCCACCGGCGAGGTGAGCGCTCTGGTCGGGCCCAACGGCGCGGGCAAGACCACCCTCTTCCGCATCCTGGCCCTGCTCGATCCGCCCTTCGCGGGCGCGCTCGAGTTCAGGGGCGAGCCGGCCGCCTTCTCCGGTCCGCGCTGGCTCGAGCTCCGCCGCCGGATCACCCTGGTCCACCAGACGCCGTTCCTGTTCCGCGGCACCGTGTTTCAGAACGTGGCCTTCGGGCTTCGCGTGCGGGGCGAGCCTCAGGCCATTTGGCCGCCGCGGGTGGCCGAGGCGCTCGAGCTGGTGGACCTGGGCGGGTTCCAGGACCGCTTCGTAATCGCGCTTTCCGGCGGCGAAGCCCAGCGGGTGGCGATCGCCCGGGCCCTGGCCGTCCAACCCGAGGTGCTGCTCCTGGACGAGCCTTTCGCCAACGTGGACGCCGGCCGGATCAGCCGGCTCGAAGCCCTGATCAGCGAGATCAACCACCGGCTCGGCGCCACCGTGATCTTCTCCACCCATAACCTGGGCCAGGCCTTCCGCCTCACCTCCCGCGTGGTGACCCTGGTGGCAGGCAAAGTGGCCGAGTTCGGACACGAGAACATCTTTTCCGGCGCGGTGGAGGGCGAGGGCGCGGAGCCCTGGATCACGGTCCGGGGCGGGTGGCGGATCAGGATCGGTCCCGGGGTCTCCGGCCGGGTCACCTGCTCGGTGCCGCCGGAGGCCATCGCCTTGCGGCCGGCCGGCGGGCCTGGAGCAAGCGAGTGCAATTGTTTTGAAGGTGAAATCACCCGGATGGAATGCCATAATGGCCGGGTGCGGCTCCGGGTGGACGGCCCGGTCAGCTTTCGCGTGGTGCTGCCGGATCAAGAATTTCAGCGGCAGGGAATTCGACTCGGCGACCGGGTAGTCGTGAGCTTCACTCCCGCCGCAGTCAAGATCTTGGAGGCCAAACCATGATTCCATTTGATGAGGCATTGCAACTGGTCCTGGAGCAGGCGCGGCCGCTGCCGAGTGAGTCGGTGCCGGTGCTGGGCGCTCTGGGCCGGGTGTTGCGGGAGGACCTCCAGGCCCGGCATCCGATCCCGCCCTTTGACCGCTCGGCCATGGACGGCTACGCGGTGCGGGCGGAGGACGTGGCGACGGCGAGCGAGGAGCGGCCGGCGGTGCTGCAAGTGCTGGAAGATGTGCCGGCCGGCCGGCGCGCGAAAAAGCCGGTCGGCCCGGGCCAGGCGGTCCGGATCATGACCGGCGCGGCTCTTCCGAGAGGCGCGGACGCGGTGGTGATGGTCGAGTTTACCAAGGCCGAGGGCCAAGCGGTCAAGGTGCTGAAGCCGGTCCCGCCCGGCGAAAACCTGGTCCTGGCCGGGGAGGACGTGGAGGCGGGCCAGGTGGTGGTCGCCGCCGGCGCGGTCATCGGTCCGGCCGAGATGGGCATGCTCGCCGCGGTGGGGAAGAACAAGGTCAAGGTCTCGCGCCGGCCCCGGGTGGCGGTGATCTCGACCGGCGACGAGATCGTGGAGCCGGGGAAGACCATGAAGCCGGGCCAGATCCGCGACGCCAACGGCTACTCCCTCTTCGGCATGGCCCGGGCCGCGGGCGCAGAAGTCCGGTTCCTCGGCATCGCCCGCGACACCAAAAGCCAACTCCTCGCCCGGCTCCGGCGCGCGCAGGGCTTTGACCTGGTGGTGCTCTCGGGCGGCGTCTCGGTCGGCGATTACGACCTGGTCCAGGACATCCTCCTGGGCCGGGGCGTGAAGCAGATCTTCTGGAAAGTCGCGATCAAGCCGGGCATGCCCATCTTCGTGGGCAGGCGCGGCCGGCAGGTGGTGTTCGGCCTGCCCGGCAACCCGGTCTCGTGCCTGGTGACCTTCGGCCTCTTCGTGCAACCGCTCCTGGATGCCATGCAGGGCAAGCGCCAGGTCGGCCTGCTCCGGGGCCGGGCCCGGCTCGCCGCGGACGTCAAAGTCAAGACCGGCCGGCGCCACTTCCTGCGGGGGGTCCTCGCTTTCCAGGACCTTGAGCCGCTGGTGACCGTGCTCCGCGACCAGCATTCGGGCGTGCTCCGGTCCATGCTGGAGGCCAACGTTTTAGTGGACGTGCCCGCTGATATCACCGGCCGGCCGGCCGGAACGGAGGTAGAGGTATGGCACCTCGCTTGAAGAAGCTCAGCCACCTGGACCGACGCGGCCAGGCGCGCATGAAGGACGTGGGCAAGAAGCCGGTCACCCGGCGGGAGGCGGTCGCCTCGGCGCGGGTCCAGATGCAGCCGGCCACGGTGCGCGCGCTGAAGACGAACGCGCTCGCCAAGGGCGACGCCCTGGCCGTGGCCCGGGTGGCCGGGATCCTGGCGGCGAAGCGGACCGCGGAGTTGATCCCGCTGTGCCATCCGCTGCCGCTCGATCAGGTGGAGGTGGATTTCGCCTTCGGCCGGAGCGAGGTGCGGATCACGGCGCGGGCGAAAGTCTCGGCCCGGACCGGGGTGGAGATGGAAGCTTTAACCGCGGCCGCGGTGGCGGCGCTCGCGATTTACGACATGGCCAAGGCGATTGACCGGGGCATGGTCATTACAGATCTGCAACTGGAGAAAAAATCCGGCGGCCGCTCCGGGACCTGGGTCCGCGGCCCCGGCCGGAAAACGAGGTCGCGGCGTGGGTAAGATCGTCTCCATCAACCTGAGCCGGAAAAAGGGCACGATCAAGCAGCCGGTGGCCAAGGCGGAGCTGGTCGCCGGGCTGGGAATTGCCGGCGACGCCCATGCCGCGGCGGGGAATAGGCAGGTGAGCCTGCTCATGCAGGAGAGCATAGAGAAACAGAAGCGCCGGATGGAGAAAAATCCGGGGGAAAAGGTGAAGCTTAAGCCGGGGGTGTTCGCCGAGAACCTGACCACCGCGGGCATTGACCTCCTGGCGCTCCGCCTCGGCGATGAGCTAAAGCTGGGGAACGGCTTGCGCCTGCGGGTGTCGAAAATCGGGAAGGAGTGCCACACCCGCTGCGCGATCTCTGACCGCGCCGGGGATTGCGTGATGCCGCGGGAAGGGATTTTCTGCGAGGTGGCAATCGGCGGAAGCGTGCGGGTGGGCGACCGCATCGAGCAGGCGGAGCGGCATGCCTAGTTTCCATTCGCTGCGCGTCTCGGTGACCGACCGCTGCAACTTGCGCTGCCAATACTGCATGGGACCCGAGGGCGTGTCCTGGATGCGGCCGGAAGAGATCTTGACCTTTGAAGAAATCGCGCGGGTGGCCGCGGCCGCGGTCGGGCTGGGGGTGAAGAAGCTCCGGATCACCGGGGGCGAGCCGCTGGTGCGCCAGGGGGTTGAAGACCTGGTGGCCATGCTCGCGGCCCTGTCCGGACTCGAGGACCTGGCGCTCACCACCAATGGCGTGCTCCTGGCCGGGAAGGCGAAGGGCCTCAAGGCCGCGGGCCTGAAGCGGGTGACGGTGAGCCTGGACACGCTGCGGCCGGAGAGGTTCGAGCAGATTACCGGGCAGGACCGGCTGGAGCAGGTCTGGGCCGGGATGGAGGCGGCGCTGGCCGCGGGCCTGGCGCCCTTGAAGATCAACGTGGTCTTGCTCCGGGGACAGAACGACGACGAAGTCCTGGACTTTGTCCGCCTGGCCGCGGCGCGGCGGATCGAAGTCCGCTTTATCGAGCGCATGCCTTTCCCGGCCAAGGCCGCGGCGCATGAGGGCTGCGGGCTCCCGGTGAGAGAAAGCGAAGTGCAGGCGAAGATCGAGCAAGAATTCGGGCCGCTCCGGCCCATCCCCCGGGAGAACGCCTGGTCCGGCCCGGCCCGGGTCTATGCGGTCCCCGGGAACGGCGGCCGGGTGGGGTTCATCAGCCCGCTCAGCGAGCCGTTCTGCGAGAGCTGCGGCCGGATGCGGCTCACGCCCGAAGGAAAGCTCCGCGCCTGTCTGGCCTCGGAAACCGAGCTGGACTTGAAGGGGCCGCTCCGCGCCGGCGCCTCGCAAGAAGAGATCCAGGCGCTCCTTAACCAGGCGCTCGCGGCCAAGCCGCAGCAGCACGCGGCCCATTTCGCCTCGGTCGAGCGGGCCATGTCCCGGATCGGAGGCTGAGGGGTTCCCGCGGATGAGTCGGATTCCTCTTTACCTGGCCCTGGCCGCGGCGCCGCTCCCGCCGGCCCGGCCCCATTACCTGGTGCTCTTCGTCACCTCGCGCTGCAACGCGCGCTGCCGGATGTGCTTCAACTGGGAGACCCTGGAGCGAAACGGCGAAGGCGACCTGGCGCTCTCGGAGCTGCAAAAAATTGCCGGGCACTGGCCGGGTCTGATCCAGCTCACCCTTTCCGGCGGCGAGCCTTTCTTGCGGGATGACCTGGTGGAGGTGGTGGAGGCGTTTGTCCGGCGGGCCGGAGCGCGGCAGGTGAGCATCCCCAGCAACGCGATCCTGACCGAGCGCGTGGTCTCCTTCACCTCGGAAATCCTGCGCCGTTTTCCCGGCCTGCCGCTGAACCTCAATCTCTCGGTGGACGCGATCGGGGACGAGCACGATCGCATCCGGCAGGTGCCGGGCGCGTTCGCGGCCGCGATGCAGACCGCCCAGGGGCTGATGGCGCTGCGGCGGAAATATCCCAACCTGCGCCTGGGCGCGACCGTGGTGCTGATGAAGCAGAACCACGACCGCATCCTCGAAACCCTCGTCCATCTTGAGCAAGCCTTTCCCTGGGACCGCCTGCAGGTGGAACTCGCCCGCGGCCGGACGCGCGAGCCGGACGCGGCGCAGGCGCCGCTCGCCCGCTACCAGGAGGCGGCGCGGTGGCTGCGGGAACGCGGCCCGGCTTCGGGATCGCTCCTGAGCTATTTGCACCACCGCCTGGCCGGCCGGATGCGGGAGGTCTTGATCCAGACGGTCCACGAAAACCGGATGGTGGTGCCCTGCCGGGCCGGGCAAGAGCTCCTGGTGGTGGAAGCGGACGGCACGGTGCGGCCGTGCGAGGTGCTGCACACGCTCGATCCGGAGGGGCTTCGCGAGCAAGGTCTTGCGGATCTGAGCCTGGGCAATCTCCGGGAGAACGATTATCGCATCACCGAAATCCTCCGCTCGCCCCGCGCCCAAAAGATCCGCGCCGGGATCGTGCGCCGCCGCTGCCACTGCAGCTACGAGTGCGCGCTCTATGCGGGGCTGGTCTTCAATCCCCGGCAGTGGTCCTGGATGATCAAGGCCTGATTTCCGGTTGCGCCCCATCTGCCCAGGACACCCGGGCAGGGCGCGCCCGGCCTCGCCGCGGAAATTGCTTAAACCTCACTCAAGTTCAGCGCCCAAAAACCGATAAGAGAGTCAAAGGACCAAACATGACGGCGATGGTAAAAAACTTGATCGCCCTGGGCGACGGCCTGCGGGTGTGCGTGGAGGTGGAGTCCGCGT
>MGQK01000009.1:60493-63012 GCA_001797815.1 Deltaproteobacteria bacterium RBG_13_61_14
CGGATCGTGCTCCGCCGCTTTGCCTTTGACCAGGCCCAGGGCCGCAAGCGGGAAATCGCTTTCGGGCTGAGCCAAGAAGACCTGCTGGAGTTGGTGGACGAGCTGGGTCAGGTGTTGAAAGAGTCGCCGGAGCGGGAGGAACTGGATCCTGCCCTCCGGCAGGCGGCTTAAAATGTGAAATGTGAAGACCTGACCCCCAGTTAGGTCAAGCCCAGCAGATCCTGCATGGAATACAGCCCAGCCGCCTGCTTCACCACCCAGCGGCCGGCGCGCACCGCACCCCGGGCAAAGGTGTCGCGGCTGGTGGCCCGGTGGATGAGCTCCAGCCGCTCGCCGGTCCCGGCAAACAAGACCGTGTGTTCGCCCACGATGTCGCCGGCGCGGACCGTCTGCATCCCGATTTCCCGGCCCGGCCGCTCTCCGATCATCCCCTCTCGATGCGTGCGCTCCACTTCCTTGAATTTCCAACCGCGCGCTTCAGCCAGGATTTCGCCCAGCCGCACCGCGGTGCCCGAGGGCGCGTCCTTTTTCAGCCGGTGGTGCGCCTCGACCACCTCGATGTCAAAGCCTTCGCCCAGAACTTCAGCCGCGATCCGGCAGAGGTGGAACATGAGGTTGACGCCCACGCTCATGTTGGGCGCGAGCAGGACCGGGATGGGCCGGGCGAGCTCCGTGAGCCGGGATCGCTCTTCCGGTTGGAACCCGGTGGTGCCGATGACCATGGCGACTTTGGCTTTGGCGCAGGCCTCGACGTGCTTGAGCGTGGCCGGCGGCGCGGTGAAATCAATCACCACCTCGGCCTTAGTGGAATTCAGCAAGGCGCTGAGATCTTCCTGGATCAGGACTTTCAGCTCCCCAACGCCAGCCATAAGCCCAGCGTCTTTGCCGAGCGCCGGATGCCCCGGCCGCTCGGTCGCGCCGACCAGTTTCATCTCTTGCTCCGCAGCAACCGCGGCCACCAGCCGTTGGCCCATCCTCCCGGCCGCGCCGGTGACAATTACCTTAATCATTTGATTTTCTCCCTGGAGGCTCGAACTATGCTTGCTCCCACCAGTTGAAGGTTTTTGTTGTGAATACAAAACGCCTGATTTCTGAATCCTGGCGGTATTTCTCAAGATCTGATTTTCGCATCTTCCATCCTGACGCGGTTTTTCCTCTCGGAAAAAGCTCAAGAAGGTGTTTCATGGGGAGTAAGAACCCTTGGATTGTATCTCCCGCATCAACAACGATGGCAAAGTAAGGAATACAACCAAAAGCAGAGCATGCACCTTCAGCTTTTTCGAAATTGTCGTTCGCAATGCTTACATGTTCCTCTTCTTTCCCCCTATTTCGGCTGCGACTCTTTACCGAGATTCCCATTCTCTCTTGGGTGTACGGATTGCGTGCAATGATATCTATTCCGGTATGATCAACGAGAGCGCATTCGAAGCCATACTTGGAGAGCCAATAGAGAATGACAGCTTCTCCGAAATTGCCGGTTATTTTGGCGTGCCGTGCGCTCTTTTGTATTTTTAATTCTGGGGACACCATACTTAATTCCCCCGGATAATTTTGACCAGTTTCTCGATTATTTCAATGAGTTTTTCCGCGACCGAAGAGCGGTCGCGACTACCTTCCCCACCCTTCTCGCGGACTCGAAGGGTGGGCTACAAGAATCTGCGTAATCTGCGAAATCTGCGGATGCTCCTCTTCTTTTCTTCTCCCGACCTACCACCTACGACCTGCGACCTGCCATTCCGTTCACGTTCACGTCAGGATATGAGGCCGAGGTTGGTCATTTCCTGCTCCAGTTGGGGCTGGAACTTTTGGGCCAGGGGAGTCAGGGGCAGGCGGATCTCCCGGGAGCACAGGCCCATTTTATAGGCGGCCCACTTGACCGGGATGGGGTTGGTCTCCAGATACATGCAGCGGTTGAGGGGATGGATCCGGTAGTGAATGGCCTTGGTCCGCTCCCAGTTGCCGGCCAGCCAGGCGTCCCAGATCTCGGCCATCAGGTCGGGCACGACGTTGGCAATGACCGCGATGCCGCCGCGGGCGCCGATGGCGAGCATGGGCAGGAGCAGGAAGTCGTCGCCGGAAAGCAGGGAGATCCGGCCCTCGCACATTTCGATGGTGTCCGCAGTCTGGCGGAGGTTACTGGCCGCGTCCTTGAGCGCGACCACGTTGGGGATCTTGCTCAAGCGGGCCATAGTGGCCGGCTCCAGGTTGACCCCGGTGCGGGACGGCACGTTATAGACCACGATGGGCAGGTTCACCGCCTTGGCCACCGCCTGGAAATGGCGAAAGAGCCCTTCCTGGGTCGGCCGGTTGTAGTAAGGGGTAATGAGGAGGGCGGCGTCGGCTCCGTATTTTTGGGCGTGCTTGGTGAGCGAAATCGCCTCCTCGGTGGAATTGGACCCGGTCCCGGCGATGATCGGCACCTTGCCTTCCGCGGCCTCGATCACGAGCTCAATCACCCGCCGGTGCTCGGGATGAGAGAGGGTCGAGGACTCGCCGGTGGTGCCGCAGGGGACCAGGGC
>MGQK01000009.1:63020-64359 GCA_001797815.1 Deltaproteobacteria bacterium RBG_13_61_14
CGTTCTTGATCTGGAACTGGACCATGCGGCGCAGCGCCTTCTCATCCACTTTGCCTTTGCGAAAGGGAGTGATCAAAGCCACCATCGAACCCTCGAACACCGTCTTTTGTTTCCGTGCCATTATCCGGTCACCTCCACGCGATTGCGTCCGTATTTTTTCGCCTCATACAAGGCATTATCGGCCAGGCGGATTAAATCATCCATCGTGTGAATCTGCGGGTGCGGGTAACACGCCACCCCCAGGCTGATCGTGATCTTGAGCTGCTTGTCGCCCTCGACCATGGTGAATTCCTCGATCCGCTTGCGGTAGCGCTCGGCCACCACCAGCGCCCCTTTCAAGTCGGTCTCCGGCATCATCAGGCCGAACTCCTCGCCCCCGTAGCGGCCGATGATGTCATTGACCCGCAGGTTCTCGGTCAGGATCTGGGAGATCTCGGCCAGGATGCGGTCGCCGAGGAGGTGGCCGTAGCTGTCGTTGAATTCCTTGAAATGGTCAATGTCCATCATGACAAAGGCGAGCCTGGACTCGTAGCGCTGGGCCCGCTGGAACTCGAGATCAAGTAGCTCCATGAAATAGCGGCGGTTGTAAAGCTTGGTCAAGCCGTCGGTATTGGAGAGTTCCTCCAAGCGCCGGTTGGTCGCCCGCAACTCCTCCTGCAGCGCCTTGATCTTGTAATGCACCCGCACCCGCGCCACCAGCTCGCCCGAATCGAAGGGCTTGGTGATGTAGTCGCTGGCCCCCTGCTCCAGCCCCTTGATCTTGAGCCGGACGTCCTCTTCGCCGGTGAGCATGATCACCGGGATGTCGTTGAACTCCGGCCGCGCCTTTTTCATGCTCAGGAACTTGAACCCGTCAATCCCGGGCATGACCACGTCGCAGAGGATCAGGTCCACGTCCTTGTTGAGCAGGATCTTGAATCCCTCGACCCCGTCGGTGGCCTCGTAGTATTCATCGAAGAGGTTGCTCTCGGTCAGGTGCCGGCGGACTTCCGCGCGCATTTGATCGTTGTCGTCTATGATCAGCACGGATTTTTTCATGGCGGTTTATAATTTAAAAAACTTTAACCCGGGATCAAGGGGTTGTCAAGCAGGTCCACTGGGCCAACGGGCGGGAAAGGGTCCAAGGAAAGCCGGGGACCCGGGCAGAAACCGCTACCGGGTGGCGAAGGAGACGGGCTCGGAAGCACACAGCACCCGGTCGCCTTGCCGCAGCTCGAAGGAGGCGCGGAAGTGGCCGCGTTCGAGGAAGACGGGCATGCGGGCGCGGAAGTGAGCGGGCATGCCGGCTGCGGGTTGATCGTCCAAGGGCCGGTAGAGCTTGCGCAGGGGCTGGATCGGC
>MGQK01000009.1:64437-64597 GCA_001797815.1 Deltaproteobacteria bacterium RBG_13_61_14
GGCCCGGAACACGGCCGAGCGCGGGCCGGTCGGGGTCAGGGTGTGGCCGTGGCCGGCCTCTGTCCCCGGGCCTTCGCTCTTGTCGTCTTTGAAACGCCAGACCACCTCGGCATCCACCGGCCGGCCGTCCCGGTCGTTCGTCTGGGCGACCAACTTCACT
>MGQK01000009.1:64618-65835 GCA_001797815.1 Deltaproteobacteria bacterium RBG_13_61_14
AATTCGGGGTTGGAGACGCGGTCCGGGACCACCGTGACCTTTGCCACCGGACAGACCGGACCGGCCGCCGGAGCGGTTGGCTCCACCGCTTCTTTTTTCTTGGAACAATTCCCGAGCAGGAGCACCAGCAGGACCGCCAGCCAGGGACCGCGCGTGAAATAAGTCAGGACCTTCATCGCACCACATCTCCCGGGAACAGAGGCTTGAGAGGATCCCGACCCGGCTGCGAACGGGCGCCGGGATCAGGCGGCCTGGGCCTTTTTGCGCAATTTCTTGACCGCTTTGCGGACCAGGAGGTAGTTGTTCCGATGACCGGGCACCGAGCCCTCGATCAAGAGCAGGTTATCTTCCGGCCGCACCTGCACCACCTTCAGGTTGAGGGTGGTCACTTTTTCATTGCCCATGCGGCCGGCCATCTTCTTGCCCTTGAGCACGCGGCCCGGGGTGGTGGCCGCGCCGATGGAGCCGCCGCCGCGGAAGGTCTCGTGCGAGCCGTGGCTGGCGTCCGCGCCCTTGAAGTGATAGCGCTTCATCACGCCCTGGAAGCCTTTGCCGATGGAGGTGCCGGTCACGTCCACCCAGTCGCCCGCCGAGAAGACCTGCTCTACCCGAAGCTCCTGGCCCAGGGTGTAGCTGTCCGGGTCAGCGGCCGCCACCGCAAACTCCCGCAGGATCTGCTTCGGCGGAGTGTTCGCCTTTTGGGCGTGGCCCACTTCCGGCTTCTTCACCTTCTGCGGCCGCTTGTCTTCAAAACCCAACTGCACCGACGGGTAGCCCTCGCGCTCCCGGCTTTTCACCTGCATGACCCGGCAGGGGCCGACCTGAACTACCGTGACCGGGATCGGCTCTCCCTCCGGGCCGAAGACACTGGTCATTCCGATTTTTTTGCCGATCAGTCCTGAAATCATGGATTCACTCCTGCGCGAGGGGGATTCGAGCCCCGATAGCTTAAGGGTCATTATGATATCAGATATTTTCCAATTGTCAATTGCAACGGCTCTTATCCACCAAGAAGCGCTAAAAGCTCGTTGCCGGAGGCAGGGTCGCTGGAAAAGAGAAGACAAGAGCCCGCCCCCCCGCCTTTGAGGTGGGTTGGCCTGGCTAAATTCTGATCCAGTCGGATCAGGGTTACTCCACGTTGATCTGCACGCTTGGGTCCGGGGTCAGGGCCAGCGCCTGCGTATGCACTTCCGGATCATAAGGCAGCGCCACCTCCA
>MGQK01000010.1 GCA_001797815.1 Deltaproteobacteria bacterium RBG_13_61_14
GCCTGGAGCGCCTACCGGGGGGAATGGGCCATCGTCCGGATTTTTGCCGATTCGATTCTTTTGGGAATCATCCTGGGCGCCGCTCTGGCTTTTTGGGGCCGGAGGACCGAGCAAGAATTTTTCCGCCGGGAAGCGCTGGCGGTGGTTTCCTTGGGCTGGATCCTGGCCGCGGCGGTGGGGGCCCTGCCCTTTTTCCTGTCCCATCGTTTTCCCGGAGGCTACATCAATTGTTACTTTGAAGCCATGTCCGGTTTCACCACCACCGGCGCCACGGTGCTCAGTGAGATCGAATCGGTTCCCGAGGGCCTGCTCTTATGGCGATCCTTCACCCAGTGGCTGGGAGGTGTCGGCATTGTGGTCCTGTTTGTGGCGGTGCTCCCGGCGCTGGGCGTGGAGGCCAAGCACCTTTACCGGGTCGAAATCCCCGGGGTGATCAAGGACGGGACCCGGCCCCGCATCCGGGAGTCCGCTTCCCTGTTGTGGAAAATTTACTTGGGTTTCACGGTCCTCGAATGCGCGTTCTTAATGCTGGGCGGAATGACTTTTTTTGACGCCCTCAACCATACCTTCACCACCTTGGCCACCGGAGGCTTCTCCACCAAAAACGCCAGCATCGCCCACTTCAACAGTCTCGCCGTCGAAGGGGTGATCGTCTTCTTCATGTTGGCGGTAGGGGTTAACTTTTCTCTTTACGCCAGCGCCGTGCGGGGCAAGATTCGACAGTTCTGGAAGGAGCCGGAATTTAGGGCTTACCTCGCTTTCCTGCTCGGCGCCGTGATCCTGCTGACCCTCAGCCTGACCGCGCACCGCGACTACCCCTCCCCGGCCACTTCTCTGCGGCATTCCCTGTTCCAGGCCGTCTCGATCATGACCACCACCGGCTATTACACCGCGGATTTCGACCAGTGGCCCTCCTTTGCCCGGATCCTCCTGATCCTGCTGATGTTCGTCGGCGGCTCGGCCGGCAGCACCGCCGGCTCCATCAAAGTGGTGCGAATCGTGGCCCTGGCCAAAATGGCCTGGATCGAGCTCCAGCACTTCTTTTTTCCCCGCCGGGTTCGAACCGCCAAACTGGGCAAATCCGTGCTTCCGGAAGAAAGCCGCCACGCGGTGTTCGGTTTCTTCATCCTGTTCGTCGCCGTTTTTATTTTCGGCACCGTGTTCATGGCCGGCCTGGGCCTGGATCCGATCACCGCGGCTTCCAGTGTGATTGCCACGCTGGGGAACGTGGGGCCTGGACTCGGAGGGGTGGGGGCTGTCCAACACTACGGACACATCCCCGCTCCGGGAAAAATCTTCCTTTCCTTCTGCATGGTCCTGGGCCGGCTGGAAATCTTCACGGTCCTGGTCCTTTTCCTCCCGGAATTCTGGAAAAAATAATTAGTTCGTCTCGATAATTGGTGGGTCAAAACCTGGCCCTGCCGGGGGCCGGGCTTGGACTTCGGTGAGCTCCCCTCGACAAGCTCGGGGCCTCAGTTTCGACCCGAGCTCACCGTCGAGGGTGAGCCTGTCGAAGGCAGTCGAACCGGGGGCTGGTCCCCCAGATTAAGCAGAACAGCCTGGGGCTGGTTCGGACACCGGCCTCAAGTTACGGAACCCATTGAAAAGATAGATAATCTTTGTGGTCTAACGCCCAAACTCACACACAAATTTCCAAGAAGAGCCAAATAATTCTTCCCGAATTCGGATCACCAACAACCCGGAATCATCAGCGCGGCGGCGATTGAAGCAGGCAGTGGTGGTCGTAACCAATCGCGGCCTCCACCGCCGGATTAGAGAAATAGGTGAGGAAGACCGCAGTTTTGAGCATCAAGCTCAAGGCCCGTTGGACATAATTCTCGCTTTCCTCCAAACGCCGGAGATACTCCAGCCGCTCCTCCGGCTTCAGCCGGCCAAACGCGCGGCGGTAGCCGAAGACGAGCGGACCCATCTCAATGGCCCGGAGGACCAGACCGAAGCCGGCGCGATGTAAGGCCGGCAGCCGGCCGATCAAGTGCTCGATTTCCCGGGCCACCGCTTCCGGCGAGGGCTTGTCCGGAGCTAAAGCCGCGTCGCCGATCATGGTGGCCACAAAGGCCGCCAGGAAATCCCGGCCGGCCGTGCTGAAACTAAACGCCTGTGTCATGATTTTTTCTTGCCTCTCAGCTTAATTATGCTACCCTAATAGTGTGATGTCAACATTCCGCTCCGGCCTGCAAACTGCGGTTCCGGAAGTCAGCGCCTTTTCATGGAAGAAAAATCCTTCACCGTATCGGTAGACAACCTTACCCTTCGCGGCCGATGTTTTTCCGGGTCAGGCGCCGGCCCGAAGCCGTGCGTGATCATCCTGCACGGAATCCCCCGGGACAAGACCTCTGACCGCGACGAGAGCTACCCCCAACTGGCCCGGCGTTTTGCCGGCCTGGGCTGGCTCGCCATCCTTTTCAATTTCCGGGGCACCGGCGAAAGCGGGGGCAACTTCCAGATCTTGGGCTGGACCCGGGACCTGGCCGGCGTGGTGGGCTTTGCCCTGGATCAGCTCCAGGCTGACCCTTCCCGGCTCGCGGTCCTGGGTTTTTCCGGCGGAGCCGCCACCGCCATTTATACCGCGGCGCATGATGAAAGGATCCGGGCCGTGGCGGCGTTGAGCTCGCCGGCTGAGTTCACCTTTCTGGACACGGAGCTATTGGAATGGCTGCAAAGGTTCCGGGAAATCGGACTGATCCGGGATCCCCTTTTTCCGGAGTCGGTGTCAGCCTGGGAAAAAGAATTTTATGAGGTAAGCCCGATTAATTGGGTGGAAAAGTTGGCTCCGCGGCCGATTTTAATAGTCCATGGCAAATCGGATGAGGTCGTGCCAGTCGAACATGCCACCCTGTTATTTAAAAAAGCTAATAAACCCAAGGAGTTATTGATAATTGAGGGCGGGCACCGATTGAAACATTCGCCCGAGGCTCTGGACCATGCGGTTTCCTGGCTGGAGTCCTGGAAAAAATAAGAAAATTAAATAAAAGTAAAAGTAACATTAGAAATGATCTAATTAAAAAAATAATGCTTGACAAGCGGTTAGATGTTTTTTATAGTAAAAATTAGCAAGAATAAATATGGCTTTCAAATAGGTTCTGATAGACCCCTCGTCAAACTATTATTAACCTTTGAAGAGCCGGGATCAAGAAATAGGGGAACGATTGAATATTGTTATTTTTTTAACAAATTGCACGGTAGGGGATAGATAATTGAGAGCGACCTGGGGGTGGGCAGGAGAATTTCCAAAAACATTGTTTCCGGGATTTTTCAAAGCAGTATTCGCTTTGCCATCAAATGAGTGGGCTTTTTCTAATGAATCACCCAAATGCCAAAACCCGGTTTTTCATCTGCCCTGGGAAAAGCGGCTTGGCCGAGATTCCAGCGGCCCCGGTATCGCCGTCAAACTCATTTCAAAAGAAGGAGTAGTATTATGTCAGCAGAACTGATCAGTGGTAAAGCCGTCGCCGAGCAAATGCAAAATGAATTTGTCAGCGAGGTGAGCGAGCTCAAGGAAAAGCACGGGGTCCAGCCCTGCCTGGCAGTGATCCTGGTGGGCGAGGACCCGGCCAGCCAGGTCTATGTCAAGAACAAGGGCATCGCTTGCCAGAAGATCGGGGTCAAGTCCCTGGAGTTCCGCAAGCCCGCGGATTTTCCCGAGGCGGACCTGATCCAGCTGGTGGAACAACTGAATCATGACGCCGCCGTCCACGGCATCCTGGTCCAACTGCCCCTGCCCAAGCACATCAACGAGACCAAGGTGCTTTACGCGGTCCGGCCGGACAAGGATGTGGACGGGTTTCATCCGGTGAACGTGGGCAAGCTCATGATCGGGGAGGCCGAATTCCTGCCCTGCACCCCGGCCGGCATCCAGGAACTGCTCATCCGCTCCGGCACCGAGACCAAGGGCGCCGAGGTGGTGGTGGTGGGCCGGTCCAACATCGTGGGCAAGCCCATTGCCATGATCCTGTGCCAGAAGCAGAAAGGCGCTGACGCCACCGTCACTATCTGCCATACCCGGACCAAGGATATGAAAAGCCACACCAAGCGCGCCGACATCCTGATCGTGGCCGCGGGCAAGCCCAAGGCGGTCACCGGCGACATGATCAAGCCCGGGGCTACTGTGATTGACGTGGGCGTCAACCGCCTGGAGAGCGGGCTCTGCGGCGACGTGGATTTCGAGACGGCCAAGGAAGTGGCGGGCAAGATCACCCCGGTCCCGGGCGGGGTCGGGCCCATGACCATTACTATGCTCATGAAGAACACGATTAAGGCGGCTCGTCTCACCTTGAAGAAATAAGGAAAGGGACGATTTTTATCGCGACCGAGGACCATGCGAGGATTATGTCTGAGGAAAGCAGCCTGATCGGAACATGAAACTGAAAATACTGCCAGATAATATCACCATCGAAGTCGCCGCGGGCATGAATTTGCTGGATGCCCTCAGCCAGGTCCAGATCGCGCTCGACAATTCCTGCGGGGGCGAAGGGATCTGCGGCCAGTGCCGGGTCCAAATCCGGGAAGGCGGGATCGAGGCCGAGCAAGGCCCGCGGCAATCCAACGAGGAATACGAACAGGGTTGGCGCCAGGCCTGCCTGGCGACCCTCTCCGCGGACGTTGCCATTTTCATCCCCGAGGATTCCCGGCTCGAGCGGGAGGTAATTTACCAGCGGATCGCTCCCTCCGGCCAATACCTGACCGACGCGCAAATCGCCCGGCTCAACCCGGGCTGGCAGTTTGATCCGCCCTTGAAAAAGTATTTCGTGGAGCTGCCGATCCCCACGCTCAAGGACAACATCAGCGACCTCGACCGGCTCTTGCGCGAACTGCGCAAACATCATGGCCTGCGCAAGGTCTCGGTGGATTTTCCGATCCTCCCGAACCTTCCCGAACTCCTTCGCCAGGACCATTTCCGGGTGACGGCAACGGTGGCGGAGGTCAAAGGGGAGGAAGGCTCGCAATCCCCCCGGCGGCGGCCCAAGCTGATCCGGGTGGAGCCGGGCGATACGCGGTCGCGGCATTACTCTTTCGCGGTGGACATCGGCACCACCACCATCTCCGGCCAGATCCTGGATTTGAACAAGAAAAAGCCTTTGGCCACTCAAACCCAATACAACGCCCAGGTCCGGCACGGGGCCGACGTGATCAGCCGGATCGTCTATGCCGGGAGCCGGCCCGACGGGCTCGCCACCTTGCAGCGGCTGGTGGTTGAGACCATCAACCACGTGCTGGCCGAAGCGGTGAAAAAATCGAAGATCCAGCTCGACAACATCAGCCACTTGAGCGCGGCCGGCAACACCACCATGACCCACCTGCTCCTGGGGCTGAACCCCCGCTGGCTCCGCATGCAGCCTTATACCCCGGCCATGAACCAGGCGCCGCCGGTCCGGGCCAAGGACCTCGGCATCAAAGTCGGTCCCTGGGCCCACCTCTACACCTTCCCCAGCGTGGCCAGCTACGTGGGCGGCGACATCGTCGCCGGCGTGCTCGCCGCCGGCATCTACAAGCGCTCGCCCCTGACCCTTTACATTGACATCGGCACCAACGGCGAGATCGTGCTCGGCAACCGCGACTGGATGCTCACCGCCTCCTGCTCGGCCGGCCCGGCCTTTGAAGGCGGCGGCATCAAGCACGGGATGCACGCCGGCCCGGGCGCCATCGAGCGTTTTACCCTGGACCGCCGGACCGGCGAGGCCCGGGTGGCCACCATCGGCCACCATCCGGCCCTGGGCTTGTGCGGGTCCGGGATGATCAACACCGCGGCCGAGTTGCTGCGGGCCGGGGTGATAGACCCGAACGGCAAGGTGAATCTGCACTGCGGCTCGCCCCTGGTCCGGGAGGGGGAGGACGGTCCGGAAGTGGTGATCGCCCCGGCCGGCCAGACCGCGAGCGGGCAGGACATCACCTTGACCGACCTGGACCTGGACAACCTGCTCCGGGCCAAGGCGGCCATGTATGCCGGCTACCACACCTTACTCCAGCACGTGGGCCTGAATTTCGAGGCCGTCCAGGAAGTGTTGATCGCCGGCGCTTTCGGCAACTACCTGGACATCGAGAACGCCATCACCATCGGGCTGCTGCCCGACCTGGACCGCAATCGTTTCAAGTTCATCGGCAACGGCTCCTTGCTCGGCGCTCGGCTGGTGAGTCTCTCCAACGCTCTTCTCGACGACGCCGAGCACGCCGCTCGCCTGATGACCAACGTGGAATTGAGCGACAACCCCATTTTTATGGACCAATACATGGCCGCGCTTTTCCTGCCCCATACCGACCAGAAGCTGTTTCCCGGCATCGCCCGTCGGATCCAGGAGAACCGCGGGGAATCCGCAGCTCCAGGGGTGCATCCATGAGCCGGATACTGGCGGTGGCCGGCAAAGGCGGCACCGGCAAAACCACCCTGGCCGCCCTCGTCCTTCGGCATCTGCTTCGCGCCGAAAAAGGCCCCTTCCTGGCCGTGGACGCGGACCCGGACGCCAACCTCGGGGTCATGCTCGGCGCCCGGCCGGAGAAGAGCGTGGGCCAGGTGCTCCAGGATTTCCTCGAACAAAAGCTCTCCATCCCCCAGGGGATGCCCAAGCAGCAATGGCTCGAACTCCAGCTCAACACCGCCATCTACGAGAGCAAAGGCCTGGACCTGGTCGAGATGGGCCGGCCCGAAGGCCCGGGCTGCTACTGCTCGGCCAATGCCGTGCTCCGCGACTTCCTGGAGCGGCTCTCGGAGAATTACCAGGCGGTGGTGGTGGACAACGAAGCCGGGATGGAGCACCTTTCCCGACGCACCGCGGGCAAGATTGACCAGCTCTTCATGGTCTCCGACGCTTCGGCCAAGGGCATCCGCACCGTGCTCAGCCTGCTCGAGCTGATTGATGAGCTCAAGCTCAACCCCGGCCGCAAGTTCCTGGTGGTGTGCCGGGCCGAAAAACTCGATCCCCGGCTCGAAGCCCAGGTGGCCAAGCTGGACGTGGAATACCTGGGCGCCGTGCCCCAGGATCCGAATATTGTCGAATCCGATCTCAGCGAACGTTCCCTGCTGGAACTGCCGGGCGACTCGCCGGCGGTTCGGGCAGTGGCTGAAATTATGGCGGCCGCCCAAGCTCCTGCGCAAGTGGAGCCGGTCGCGAAAGTCATGGAAAGGAGGTAAAGGCGATGGCGGAGAAGTGGCCGACCGTGACCAAGGACTCGTTTGACGGGAGCAAAGTGGAAATTTTGGGGGAAACCTATGAACCCGGCAAACCCGGTCCGGAGGCGCCCGGGCTCTGGCGGAACAAGCTGCAGGACCGCAAACAGATGCTTAAGTACCTGGAGACCGGGCTGCGCTATTGGTATGCCAAAGAAGGCTATGGTTCGGAGAAGCGCAAGAACCCGGCCTGAAGCAGTTCACAGTTCCCGGTTCCTGGTTCGCGGTTGATGGTTTCGGATTGGACTCTTTTCCGTCAACCGTGAACCAGGAACCAGGAACCGGGAACCAAGAAAAGGAGGATAGGATCTTGGCAGTGGAATTCGTCAAACAGGATTATACCGGAAAGATCCGGGAAGTGACCATCGGCGCCGGGGACAAGGCCGTCAAGGTCGGCGGAGCCAACTCGTATCCCTTCTACCTTTTTGAAGGGGCGCTGCCCAACCCGCCCCGGATTGCCTGGGAGGTCTGGGATGCCGAAACCGACCAGTGGCCCGAGGCCTGCAAGGAGCCGTTCGCGGACGTGCTCACCGACCCCCCGGCCTGGGCCAAGAAGCTGGTGGAGAAGCATGGCGCGGAGATGATCGCGCTCAAGCTGGTCAGCATTGACCCCAACGGCAAGAACGCCGACGCCAAGAGCGCGGTGGAAACGGTCAAGAAGGTGCTGGCCGCGGTCTCGGTGCCGGTGCTGGTCTTCGGGGTCAACAGCGTGGAGAAAGACGCCGAGGTGCTGCGCCAGGTGGCCGAGGCCTGCGAGGGCAGGAACCTGGTGCTGGGGCCGGTGCAGGAACAAAACCACAAGGCCCTGGGCGCCGGCGCCATCGGTTTCAAGCACACGGTGCTCGCGAGCACGCCGATTGACGTGAACCTGGCCAAGCAGCTCAACACCCTGCTCGGGAACCTGGGGGTGAAAGAAGACAAGCTGCTCATGGATCCCACCACCGGCGGGCTGGGCTATGGCATCGAATACACCTACTCGGTGATGGAGCGCGACCGGATGGCCGCCCTGGTCCAGCAGGACGAGAAGATGCAGCAGCCCCTGGTCTGCAACCTGGCCCCCGAGGTCTGGAAGACCAAGGAGGCCAAGCTTTCCGCCCAGGACGACCCCAAGATGGGCGAGGCCAAGACCCGGGGCATCACCCTGGAGGCCATGACCGCCACCCTGCTGCTCCTGGCCGGCGCCGATGTCCTGGTCATGCGCCACCCCGAAGCGGTGGCCAAGATCAAGACCCTGATCAAGGAGCTGAGCGCTTAGGGCCGGCCAGCGCCAGGGGATGCAAGATTCAATAGGGAGTTGAAAGACATTATGGATTCAGCATTGGTTATCGAGATTGTGGATCACCATGGGCGGGACCCGGACCGGTTGATGGAAATCATCCGGGACCTGCGCCTGCACCAATATGACCTTCCCGACCCGGTGATTGAGCAAGTGGCCGAGCGCCTGGGCCTTGCGCTGGACCAGGTCCGGGCCGCGGCCGTAGCGCCGATCCTGAAAAAGCGCGGCCGGCCCAAGGGAAAGAAGAACAAGCCCAAGCTCATCTCCGAACCCAAGCCGAAAGTGAGCGTGGCCCCCCGGGTCATTCTCCGCAAGCGGCCCAAACCCGAGCCGTCCTTGGAAACCGCAGCCGAGAGCCGGCCCCCGGTCCCGGCCGAGGCAGAAGAGCCGGCTCCGACTCCGCCGGCTCCCCCGCCGGCCACTGAAGAAAAAATCGCGCCGCCGGCTATAGCCGCGGTCAGCGAACCGCCTATGCCAGAACGTCGCGCGGAAGTTGATTCAACAAGGAGGTATCCGGAAATGACCGAGCCGAAACGCAGTGCGGATCCCACCGTGGGTCCCCTGCTGGAAAAAGCGAAACAAGACGGAGCCGAGACCGCCTTTGACCGGGCAATGGAAGGTCAGAAGGCGATCTGCCAGTATGGCGCCAACGGCGTCTGCTGCCGGCTCTGCGCGATGGGGCCTTGCCGGATCAGTCTGAAAGAAGGCAAAGGCGCCGAGCGGGGCGTATGCGGGGCCACCGCCAATACCATCGCCGCCCGCAACTTCTGCCGCATGATCGCGGCGGGAGCCGCGGCCCATTCCGACCATGCCCGGGCCGTGGCCGATACCTTTATCCTCGCCGCCAAGGGTGAAATCCCCGGCTTCCAGATCAAGGACGAGCAAAAGCTTTACCAACTCGCCTTGGATCTGGGAATCGCCATCGGCGACCGCAGCGTCAAGGAAATCGCCATCGAGGTGGGCGAGAAATGCCTGGCCGAGTTCGGCCGGCAGGAAGGGGAACTCCTTCTGGTCAAACGCGCGCCGCTCAAGCGCCAGGAGATCTGGCGCAAGCTGGGCATGACCCCTCGCGGCATTGACCGCGAGGTGGTGGAAATGATGCACCGCACCCACATGGGCGTGGATCAGGATTACCGCAACCTCATCCTGCAAGGCTCCCGCACCTCGCTCGCCGACGGCTGGGGCGGCTCGATGATCTCCACCGAACTCCAGGACATCATGTTCGGAACCCCCCAACCCATCGCCAGTGAAATTAACCTGGGCGTGCTGAAAGCGGACGAGGTCAACATCATCGTGCACGGCCACGAGCCTCTGCTCTCGGAGATGGTGGTCGTGGCTTCCCGCGATCCCGAGCTCCTGGCTTTTGCCAAAGAAAAAGGCGCCAAGGGCATCAACCTGGCCGGGATCTGCTGCACCGCCAATGAGATCCTGATGCGCCACGGCATCCCCATTGCCGGCAACTTCCTGCAGCAGGAGTTGGCCATCGTCACCGGCGCGGTGGACGCGATGGTGGTGGACGTGCAGTGCATCATGGAGAACCTGGCCGAGATATCCAAGTGCTACCACACCAAGCTCATCACCACCAACTACCGGGCCAAGATCATCGGCGCCGAGCACATCCAGTTTGAAGAGCACGACGCCATCAACACCGCCAAGAAGATTGTCCGGACCGCGATCGAAAATTATCCTCGACGCGACCCCAAGAAAGTCAGCATCCCCCAGGAAAAGAGCGATATGGTCGTGGGCTTCTCCCATGAGACCATCAACTATCTCCTGGGCGGGCTCTTCCGCGCCAGCTACCGGCCGCTCAACGACAACATCATCAACGGCCGCATCCGCGGCATCGCCGGGGTGGTCGGGTGCAACAATGTCCGCACCGAGCATGACAGCGCCCATCTCGCCATGATCAAGGAGCTGTTGAAGAACGACGTGATCGTGCTCACCACCGGCTGTGCGGCCATGGCCTGCGGCAAGGCCGGGCTCCTCACCCCCGAGGCGGCCAAGCAATACTGCGGGCCCGGATTGGCCGAGGTCTGCGAGACCGTGGGCATCCCCCCGGTGCTGCACATGGGCGCCTGCGTGGACAACAGCCGCATCCTCATCGCCGCCACCGCGGTGGTCAAAGAGGGCGGGCTGGGCGACGACATCTCCGACTTGCCCGCGGCCGGAGCCGCGCCCGAGTGGATGAGCGAAAAGGCCATCGCCATCGGCCAATACTTCGTGGCCTCCGGCGTGTTCACCGTGTTCGGGGTCACCTTCCCGATTATGGGCGCGCCCCAGGTCCGCGACCATCTCTTCTCCGAACTGGAAGGGATGGTGGGCGGCAAGTGGGCCTTTGAGCCGGATCCGGTCAAGGGCGCTAAGCTCATGATCGAGCACATTGACAAGAAGCGCAAGGCGCTGGGCATTGACAAGGCCCGGGAGCGAGTGCTCTACGACATGGCCATGCGCCGGGAAATGGAATAAGGATCACGGCGGGAATTACCCCCGGAAACCATAAGGAGGTTTGAGTCGTGTCAAAGTTGATTGCATCTGCGGCGATTCGGGGGGCGCACAAGATTGTGGCCCACGCCGAAGCCAAGTTCAAGGAAGCGCGGGAAAAGTTCGGCGAGAACCATGAGGTCGGCTTTCCCAATACCGGGTATTATTTGCCCATCATCTACGGCATCCTCGGCCGCAAGGTCGAGAAGATCAAGGACATGGCGCCGGTGCTCCAGGTTTGCCGGGAGATCCTGCCCCCGCCGGTCAAGGAGAAGAACGCCCTGCCCTACCTGGCGCCGGCGCTGGACGCGGGCATGGCCACCTTCTTCGCCGAGGAGATCATCGAGGCCATCCGCTACCTGGAATATCCGGATTTTTACGTCCTGGGCGAAGATCCCACGGATGACAACCTCTGGCTGGGCGCGGCGGATGACATCATCCTGCGCAAGCGGGGGGTCGAGTTTGTGGACGGCACGGCCCCGGGCTTTGCCGCGGTGCTGGGCGCGGCGCCGACCAAGGAGATCGCGGCCCGGATCGCGCTCGAGCTCCAGGAAAAGAACCTTTACGTGTTCATGGCCGCCGAGCACCAGGGCCGGCGCTTCTCCGAGCAGCTCAAGGAGGCCGGGGTCCAGATCGGCTGGCCCACCCGGCTGGTCAGTTTCGGACCGGACGTCTCGGCCACCGTGTTCGCCATGGGCTTTGCCACCCGGGCGGCCATGAGCTTCGGCGGGATCGAGCCGGGCGACTTCCGCAAGATCCTCATCTACAACAAAGACCGGGTCTTCGCTTTCGCCCTGCCGCTCGGGTTTGTCACCGACGAGTGGTATGCCAACGCGGCCGGGGCCATCAACTGGGGTTTCCCGGTCATCGCCGATTCGCCCATCCCCCAGGTGCTGCCTACCGGCATCTGCACCTACGAGCACGTGGTCAGCAATATTCCCCACAAGGACATTGTCCAGAAGGCGGTGGAAGTCCGCGGCCTGAAAGTCACCGTGCACAAGGTGCCGGTGCCCGTGTCCTACGGCCCGGCTTTTGAGGGCGAGCGGGTCCGGGGCGAGGATATCTACCTCGAAGCCGGCGGCGGCCGCACCCAGGCGATCGAGCTGGTGCGGATGAAGAACATGAACGAGGTCGAGGATAACAAGATCGAGCTGTTCGGCCCGGACCTCAAGGACATTCAGCCGCCGGCCAAACTGCCGCTGGCGATCATGGTGGAAGTGTCCGGCCGCAACATGCAGGAAGACTTTGAGCCGATCCTGGAGCGGCAGATTCACCACCTGATCAACTATGCCCAGGGCGTGATGCACATTGGGCAGCGCGATATCGCCTGGGTGCGCATTGCCAAGCAGGCGGTGGAAAAAGGCTTTAATTTAAAGCACTTCGGCTCGATTCTTCACGCAAAATATCATGAGGATTTTGGGAGCATTGTGGACAAAGTCCAGGTTCGGATTTACACCGAATTGGACAAGGTCAAGGAGTTGACCGAGCAGGCCCGCAAGATTCACCGGCATCGGGACGAGCGGCTGGCCGGCATGACCGACGAGGATACGGACCCATTCTACTCCTGCACCCTGTGCCAGAGCTTTGCTCCCAACCACGTCTGCATCGTCACCCCGGAGCGGACCGGCCTGTGCGGGGCCTACAATTGGCTGGACTGCAAGGCCAGCAATGAAATCAACCCGACCGGCCCCAACCAGCCGGTGCCCAAGGGCGAGGTGCTGGACCCGGTTTACGGCCAGTGGAAAGGGGTCAACGAGTTCGTCAAGAAAGCCAGCCGGGGCGCGGTGGAAAATTACGACGCCTACGGCATCCTCCGCCAGCCCATGACCAGCTGCGGCTGCTTCGAGTGCATCGCCGCGGTGCTGCCCATGTGCAACGGCTTCATGGCGGTGGACCGCGATTACACCGGGATGACCCCGGTGGGCATGAAGTTCACCACCCTGGCCGGCTCGGTGGGCGGCGGCGCCGTGACCCCCGGCTTCGTGGGCCACTCCAAGTATTACATCACCAGCCGGAAATACCTTTCGGCCGAGGGCGGGATCAAGCGCATGGTGTGGCTGCCCAAGCGGCTCAAGGAAGAGATCCGGGACCGCATCGAAAAGCGCTCCCAGGAAATGGGAGTTCCGGATCTGATTGACAAGATCGCGGACGAAACCGTGGCGACTACCGAAGAGGAAGTGATGAAATACCTCACCGAGAAACAACATCCGGTCCTGGCCATGGACCCGCTCTTCTAAGAACACGAAGGTCGAGCGGCTGGAGTCAGCCGCTCCCCCAAGTTTTTAAGGAGGAATACGATGGCACTTTCAGGACTGGAAATCTACAAGAAACTCCCCAAAACCAACTGCGGGGACTGCGGCGTTCCCACCTGCATGGCCTTTGCCATGAAGCTGGCCGCGGGCCAGGCCGAGCTTTCGGCCTGTCCCCACGTCAGCCCGGAGGCGGCCGAAGCCCTGGGCGCGGCCTCCGCGCCTCCGGTGCGGCCGATCAGTGTGGGCGCCGGGCCGGCCGTCTTCAAGATCGGCGGCGAGACCGTGCTCTTCCGGCACGAGAAGACCTTTATCAACCCGCCCGGGGTGGCGGTGCTGGTGACCGATGCCATGAGCGAGGGCGAGGTGGATTCCCGGCTCAAGGCGATCTCGAGTCTCCAGTATGACCGGGTCGGCTTGAAGCTCAAGGCCAACCTGGCGGCGGTCAAGTCCAATGACGCCGGCAAGCTGACCGCGCTGGCCCAGAAAGCGGCCGGGTCCGGGGCGGCGGTGATGCTGATGTCGGATTCCGCCGACGCGCTCAAAGCCGCGGCCGCTTCGATCAAGGACCAGAAGCCCCTGCTCTACGCCGCGACCAAGGCCAACGCCGACGCCATGGGCGCCCTGGCCAAAGAGATGGGGCTGCCGCTGGTGGTCAAGGGCGAGGGCAGCCTGGAGAGCGTGGTGGCGCTGACCGAGAAGCTCGCGGGCATGGGCCTCAAGGACTTGCTGATTGACACCGGCACCCGGGGCATCAAAAAGGCGCTGGAAGAGCAGGTCCAGATCCGCCGGCTGGCGATCAAGAAGACCTACCGGCCGCTGGGTTATCCCACGGTGGTGTTCCCGGCGGAAATGACTAAAGACCCGGTGACCGAGGCGCTGTATGCCTCGATCTTCGTGGCCAAATACGGCGGGATCATCGTGATGTCCGACTTGCGCGGCGAAACCCTCTTCCCGCTCCTGGTCGCCCGGATGAACATCTACACCGACCCGCAGCGCCCCATGGCCACCCAGAAGGGCATCTACCCGATCAACAACCCCACCGAAAACTCGCCGGTGCTGGTCACCTCCAATTTCTCGCTCACCTACTTCATCGTCTCCGGCGAGCTGGAATCGTCCCGGCTGTCGGCCTGGCTGATCGTGGTGGACACCGAGGGCCTTTCGGTGCTGACCTCCTGGGCCGCGGGTAAGTTCGCGGCGGACATCATAGGCCCCTATGTTTTGAAGTGCGGGATCATTGACAAGATCAAGCACAAGAAATTGATCATCCCGGGTGTGGTGGCGAGCATCTCGGGCGAGCTGGAAGAGGAAATGCCGGGCTGGGAGATCATGATCGGTCCGCGCGAAGCGGTCCATATTGCCAACTACCTCAAGGAACGCTTTGCCGCGTAATCAAGCGGTCGGGGCGCGATTGATCGCGCCCGCCAAAGGAGGGGCAACGGATGTTGACGATAGCGGAAAATATCAATGTCATGTCCAAGCCCATCGGGCCGGCCATGAAGGCGCGGGACAAGAAGCCGATCCAGGAGCTGGCCGTGCACGAGTCCGAGCAAGGGGTGGATTACCTGGATCTCAACATCGGCCCGGCCCGCAAGGACGGCCCCGAGCTGATGACCTGGCTGGTGCAGACGGTGCAGGAAGTCAGCAAAGTGCCCTGCTCGCTGGATACCACCAATGCCGACGCCATTGCCGCCGGGCTCAAGGTGCACCAGGGCAAGGCCCTGATCAATTCGGTCACCCTGCAGCCCGACCGGATGCAGAAGGTGCTGCCCCTGGCCAAGGAGTTCGAGACCGACATCATCGGCGTGCTCTGGGGGCAGGAGGGCATGCCCCGCGACGAGAACGAGCGGGCCGTGCACGCGGTCAACCTGATGATGGCGGCGAACGAGCTGGGCGTTCCCAACGAGCGGCTGTGGGTGGACCCGATCGTCAGCCCGGTCTCGGTGGAAATCAATCAGGTCAAGGCCTGCATCACCTTCATGCAGACCCTGCAGGACCTGGTCCCGGGCTGCAAGTCCACGGTCGGGCTGTCCAACATCTCCAACGGCGCGCCCGACGAGCTGCGCCACTGGCTCAACAAGACCTACGCCATCATGCTCATGCGCTACGGCTGTTATTCGGCCATCGTGGATGCCTTTGACGAGGACCTGCTGGCCCTGGCCAAGGGCGGGAAAAAGGAGGTAATCGCCCTGGTGCACAAGGTGATGGACGGCGCCGCGGTGGACCCCAAGTCGCTCAACCCGGAGCTGCTCAAGTATTACCGCACGGCCAAGGTGCTGGTGGGGGAGACCCTGTATTCGGCCTCTTGGCTGGAAGGATAAAAGCCAGAACCTGAACCCTGCCCAGGCCCCGGCACCCGCGGCCCTGGGGCGGGGCTTAGTTGCAGGATGACGCCTTCTTTGTTATCCTAAAAAGCGTAGGGGATGGGGGAAAGCGGGGAAAAGGGGTAAAACCATGGCTTTGAAAAAACGAAAAAAAGCGGCGAAAACTTCAAGTTTGGAACGAGAAATAGCTGAATTGGAAGCGAGGCTGACGCCTGAGGCACGCGCCCTGTATGAAGAGGCCATGGAAATCCGGCGCCGGATTGGTAAAGTTCCTTTTAAAGTAACCGATCTGGTCCGCGAAATTCGGGGAGAGAATGACTGAGCGCTTGGTGCTGGACTGCTCGGTCGCTGTGAAATGGTATTTGCTCGATGAAGAGGACTCCGACCTGGCGAGATTCTTCCTTTTAAGTTTTCTCAACCATGATATTGAATTCCATGCGCCTGAATTGCTGAAATACGAAGTGGCTCATGCCCTGACCAAGGCCCAGCGCTCGCAAAAACGGCGATTTTCTCAAACCGAGATTCAAGAGGGGTTTCATCATTTTCTTAAACTTCCCGTTAAGTTCCATTCTTTGTCTGATTCGGTCCTTGAAGAGGTAATCGCTTTCGCCAACCGCTTTCATCGGAACTTCTATGACCGCTGTTACCTTTGGCTGGCGGAGCAATGGGACTGTGCCTGGCTAACCGCTGAAATGAAATTCCACGGGCCTTTTCCCCTGGGCTTTCCTAAGAATCGAATCCGACTGCTTGGTTCAAAGCCACCCAATGAGTAAGATCAAACCGCCGAATCGGGATCTCGTGAGTATGTATGAGGGGATCAAGCTGGAACTCCCCCAACAGGAGAATTACGAGACCGCGCATCGGATGGCCATCGCCAAACTGGCCGGCCTCAATTTCCAGGAACAATGCCGCAAAGCCGGGGCCGACCTGAGCACCGGCGCCGGCGAAACCCGGGCGCGCCTTTCCTTTTTGGGCCGGCCCCTGGTGGTCTCGCATCCCTCCGGCGCCATCCATTCCGAGACCGGGGAAGACGTCCCGCTCTGGGAAAAGATCATCACCCTGCATTACCTGATCCACGCCCGGGGCACTTCGCCCAGCGGCAACCTGGTCGCCTACAACGACATCCCCGACGGCCGGCTCTACTACCCCAACTTTATCAAGCGCACCTCCGAGCTTTTGCTGAAAGCCTACGGGCAGAACCTGGAGGCCCTGGTCCAGGCCGCGGCCAAGCTGGGCGGCATCGAGCGGCCCGGGCTGGGCGACTACGGGGTGGTGATCCCGGCCTTGCCTCGGGTGGCCTATGTCTTTGTGATCTGGAAAGGCGACGAGGAATTTCCGCCCCAGGTCAACGTGGTCTTTGACCAAAACATCTCCGATTACCTCCCGGCCGAGGACATCACCGTGCTGGCGAACATGATTGCGGTGAAGTTGATGAAGGCGGGGAAGGAACCCACCCTTCGCTGACGCGAAGGGCGGGCTACAAGAAGGTATTTTTCTCCGATGAAAATTGCCATTTCCGGCAAAGGCGGGGTGGGCAAGACCACGCTGGCCGCCTTCCTGGCCCGGGCCTTGAAAGGCAAGGGCTACAAGGTTCTTTGCGTGGACGCGGACCCGGATGCCAACCTGGCCGGCGCGCTCGGATTCAAGGATGCGGGTTCCATTACGCCCATTGCGGAGATGAAGGAGTTGATCGAGGAGCGCACCGGGGCCAAGCCCGGGACCATGGGCGGCTTTTTCAAGATGAACCCCAAGGTGGACGACTTGCCCGATGCCCTGGCCAAGGAGCAGGACGGGATCCGGCTCATGGTCATGGGCACGGTCAAGACCGGCGGCTCGGGCTGTGTCTGCCCGGAGTCGGTGCTGCTCAAGAACCTGATCCAGCACCTGCTGATCGAGCGCAAGGACGCGGTGATCATGGACATGGAGGCCGGGATCGAGCACCTGGGAAGGGCCACGGCCTTTGCGGTGGACCTGATGATCGTGGTGGTGGAGCCGGGCCGGAGGAGTTTGGAAACCGCGGCCGCGGTGAAGAAGCTCGCGGCGGAGATCGGGATCAAGAAGGTGGCCGCGGTGGGCTGCAAGGTGCGAAATGACCAGGACGCCGAGTTCCTGAAGCGCGAACTCGACATCCCCTTCCTCGGCTACCTCCCCTTCCGCCAGGAAATCATCCAGGCCGACCTGGAAGGCAAGCCCGCCTTCGAACTCGCCCCGGACCTCCTGGTCGTGGCTGAAGACCTGGTCAGCAAGATCGAAGCAATGCTGAAAAAAGATATACTAATGGGAGCATGAAATATTGGACACTTCCAGCGGCGGGCAAACCCCGTAGGGGCACGGCATGCCGTGCCCCTACAATCTGTGCCGGGGTTCCTCACTGTCCAATGAATAGCGCTCCCATTAGTAAGATGAGATTGCTTCCCCTCGCGCTTTTTTTAGCCTTGGCCCTTCCTTTTCCCGCCTTTTCAGAATCTCTCCGCACCGACATCTTCCCCGGCGAGTGCGAGCCGCAAATCTCGGACGCGATCCTGCGCGCTTATGATTTGGCCCTGGACCGGAATTATGAGGCGGCCAAACAGATCTGCGAGAATTTGGAACGCGACTATCCGGACAGCCCGTCCGGGTCGGCCGGGCTGATGACCTTATACCAGGTGATGATGCTGGAGAATGACGATTACAGCTACGATGCCGAGATGCGTGCGGCCGCGGTCCGCAACCAGGCCGCGATCGGGCGGTTCCTCAAGACCGCCCCGAAAAACGCCTGGTCCTACACCCTGGTCGGCGCGAGCTGGGGCATCCAGGGAATCTATTACCTGCGGCGGGATGAGTATTGGCTCGGCTTTTATCGGGGGATCAACGCGCTTCGCTACCTCCGGGCAGCGTTGGAGATCAACCCGGACGACTGGGAAGCGCGCCTGGGCTTAGGCATATTTATTTACTACCGGAGCGCTTATGCTTCTTTCATTCCTCTTTTCTTCCCGGACCAGCGAGCCGAAGGAATCCGTGAGGTGAAACAAGCTGGCCGGCATCGGCCTTACCTTCACGAGGTCTCCCGGATCGCGCTCTATCACATCTACCTCAATGAGAAGGATTACGACCGCGGCCTGGCCATCATGGAGGAACTGCTGGCCGAACGGCCCCAGTTCGTGGTCTATGACCAGTTCGCCGGCCGGGCCCTGATGCAGAAGGGGGACTTTCAGGGCGCCCTGCCCTATTACCGCCGCATCCAGGAGATTGACCCTTCGCTGTATCTGCCCCTGTTCAAGATCGGCGAGTGCTGCTTCCGCCTGGGCGAGGACGCCGAGGCCCAGTCTTACCTGCAAAAATTCCTGGAGCAGACCCAGAACCCGGACCCGAGCTATGTCCATTCGGCCCGGTCTTACCTCAGAGAGATCCAGGCGCGCTCCGGCTCCTAGTGTCGTGTCCCAGAAGTCCATTAACTATTTTCACCGGGGGTAGGGGCGGTTCGCGAACCGCCCCTACTGGCGAATCCCAACCTTTTTCGTGGCGAAGATTATGCAAATCGTTTACGGGACATGACACTAGCTTTATTGCTTCTTGGCCAGAGCCGGTTGGGGCGGACGCAGGCGGCGGGAGAAGAAGAAGCCGATGGTGACCAGGAGGTAAACGGCGCCGGCCAGGACGATGATGGTGGCGCCGGCGGGAAGGTCCGGGCTGTAGCTGAGGGCCAATCCGGCGGTGGTGAAGAGGGCGCTGAACAAGGCGGAGAGCGCCATCATCTGCCACAGGGTCTTGGAGAAGCGGCTGGCCACGGCCACGGGCAAGGGGAGGAGCGCGATGACCATGACGATGCCCACCACGGTCAGGAGCAGCACCACGGTGAGCGCGGTGATCCCCAGCAGGAGCAGGTAATAGAACTCCACCCGCAGACCGCGCAGGCGGGAAAACTCCTCGTCAAAACAAACGGCCAGGAACTGGTTGTAGAACAGGAGCACCAGGCCCACAATCAGGGCATCGAGACCCGCGATCAGCCAGATGTCTTCGGGCGTGACCATGAGGATGCTGCCGAAAAGGTAGCTCATCAGGTCTTGGCCGTAGCCGGGGGTGCGGGAAATGAAGATGATCCCGACCGCCATGCCCACGGCCCAGAGCGCCCCGATCACGGTGTCCTCCCGTTCCTTGGCGCGCAGGCTGACCAAGCCGATGATGAGCGCGGCCAGGAGCGCGGCGAAGAGGGCGCCGTGCAGCGGCTTCAGCGCCTGCCACTGGTAAACCACCTGGAGGTAACGGACCGCGCCCATGCCGCCCAGCACGCAATGGGCGATGGCGCCGGCGAGGTAGCTGATCCGGCGCGCCACCACGTAAGTCCCGACCATGCCGCAGGCGATGCTGGCCAAAAGCCCGGTGAGCAGGGCGTATTGCAGGAAAGCGTGCTCTTGGAGGTCGGAGAGGAATTCCATCAAGGAGTGCCCTTTCCCGGGTAGCGGGGGTTGTGGTGCACGGAGCGGTGTTCGCTCTCCAGGATCTCGTGGGCCGCCTCGTGGGTTAAGGTGGAGGCGGAGCGCATCCGCACGGTCCGCTTGACATAGACCACATAATGGACGTATTTGGAGACAAAGGACAGGTCATGGGAGACGAGCACGATGCTCAGGCGGCGGTTGAGCAGGCGCAAGAGCTCATACAGCTCGTGTTCCGAGACCACGTCCAGGTTGGCCGTGGGCTCGTCGAGCAAGAGCAGATCGGGATCGCTGACCAGGGCCCGGGCGATCAACACCCGCTGGCGCTGGCCGCCGGAGAGGGCGGAAAAATGGCGGTGGGCATAGTCCCGGTCCAACCCCAACTCGCGCAAGACCGCTTCGGCCTGGTCCTTGTCCGAACTGCGATAAGGCCCGAAGGTGCGCCGGTGGCCGAGTCGTCCCATCAGCACCACGTCCATCACGCTCACCGGGAACTGGAGGTCGAGATGAGCATGCTGAGGGACGTAGCCGATCCGGTTTCGGGCCAGGGCCGGCGGCAGGCCGAAGACCCGGACCGTGCCTTGGCCCGGATAGATCAAGCCCAGGACCAGCTTGAGCAGGGTGGACTTGCCCCCGCCGTTCGGACCCACGATGCTGACAAAGTCCCCCTTGGAAATAGCCAGCGAAACGTCCTCCAAAACCGGCGGGCCGTCATAGGAAAAGGACAGGTTTTCCATGAACACGACCGGAGACGAATCCCCCGCGGTCTTGGCCTCTGAAGGAGTCTTGGGTTTTCGATTCAGCCGGTTCGTGAACATCATTGGCTCCGATGGAACTGACCCTCGGTCAGGGCTTGGCGGATCTGGCCGGCCATGGCCTCCAGGTTGTGAAGGTAATCCGGCGCCAACGGATCCATGGCGACCACGGTAGCGCCCACCGCCGCGGCCACCGCCTCCGCGCTTTTTCTCGAGAATTGCGGCTCGATGAAGATCACCTTCACCTGTTCCTGCTTGGCCAGATCAATCAGGTCCGCGAGCTCCTTGGCGCTCGGCTCTTTGCCTTCGCTCTCCACCGCCACCTGCTTCAGCCCGTAAGCCGCGCCGAAATAGCCAAAGGCCGGGTGATAGACCATGAAGCTTTGGCCCTTGAGCGGCGCCAGGGTGGCCGCGATCTCCGCGTTCACCCGGTCGAGGTCCGCGGCAAAGGCCTGGAGGTTCTTCTCGTATTCCGCGGCGTGAGCCGGGTCGAGCTGGCTCAGGGTGACGGCGATGGTGCCCGCCTGGATCTTGACCAGCTTGGGATCCAACCAGATGTGGGGATCGGGCGCGCCGCGGGGGAGGTTGGCATCCTGGTCCGGCGCGGTCATCGGGAGAAGTTGAATCCCCGAGCGGGTGTCCACCACCTTGAGCTCTTTAAAAGCGTCGCTGATCTTGGCCAGCAGCGCATCTTCAAAGGGGACCCCGATCCGAAAATAGACCTGGGCTTCCGCCAAGCGGGCAACTTGTTTGGGCGTCGGCTCATAGCTGTGCGGCGACTGTCCCGGCCCAACCAGGACTTCCATGTCCACGTCCGGTCCGCCGATCCTTTCCACAAAATATTTCTGGGGCAGGATGCTCACCACGACCTTGAGCTTGGACGAAGGGTTTTCAGCCGCGAAAAAAGGCCCACTCCGCCCGAGAATGAGAAAGGAAAAAACCAAGGCAAGATGAAATTCCCGGGTCACCGGGCAACCTCCTTTGCCGGCACTTTGCCGCGACGCCCTGCCCTATCTTAATTAGCCGGGATCCTTTTGCTGGAGCGGTTGCAATGACTATTTCCCGGATAACGGCTTGCTATTAGGTTGACCCTGCCTCGAAAGTTTGTCAAGCGACTCTGGTCCCTTGCCCTCCCTCAGTTTTTTTCTGCACCGCATATTTTCGGCCTTCGTAGTGGCGCAATTCATTGCGCCCCGTCCCGGCAAGGGCGCGATAAATCGCGCCCCTACCCCCGGTTTCCGGAAAACTGCGGGAGGGCAAGA
>MGQK01000011.1:0-26406 GCA_001797815.1 Deltaproteobacteria bacterium RBG_13_61_14
CCGCGCTGGACGGGGTGGCGCAGCTGGTGGTGCGGGTAGATGGCACCGAAAGTATCCTGGTGGAGGTGGCGCTGCCTTATGATCCGGAAGTGCATACACAGGCGCTGGACCTGACCCCGGACCCAAGCGTTCTGATCAACGTGGGACCCTGAGTCAGAGGGGTCGGCGCCCAATGCGGTTATGACCGACTTCAAATTAGTATCAGACCAGAAATCGCTTCCTGGACATCTTCTAAATTGACCAAGCCGGGGCCGAGGTTCCGGGCATGGGGCTGGTTCACGCCCCAGATCGCCGGGTCGGTAGCGCGGAAGATGGCCACCGTGGGAGCGCCGACTGCTCCGGCCAGGTGCGATACCCCGGAATCGTTTCCCACCACCGCCGCGGCCCCGGCCAGGATGGCCGCCAATTCCCGGAGACTTAAGCCTTCTTTCACAGCGAGCGGGAATCCCTCCGCGGCCTTGACCAAGTTCGCTACCGCTTCCTCATCCGCCGGTCCTTTCGGAACTACCACGGCTTTTTCAATTCGCGGCGCATAAGTTTTTGCCAGGCCGGCAAAGCGCTCGGCCGGCCAGTTTTTGCGGGGCGAGCCGCTGCCGGGATGGAGGACGAGGTAGGGGGAATCGAGCAGGTCCGGATGGGCCGAGAGCCAGGTGTGGCGCTGCTCCGGGGAAAGGGGGAGGCGCGGATGCTCGGTTTCGAGCTTGAGCCCGAGTTGTCGCAGCGGCTCGAAATAGTAGCGGACGGCCGGACCGGAGCCGGCCGGGGGCGGGAAGGGGCCGGGGTGGAGGACGGTGGTTAAGCCGAGCTTGCGCAGGCGCTCCGGGAAGACGTTCATGGCGCCGCGCATCCAGGAGACGGCGAGGTCAAAGCTTTGGAGGAAGGCGACCAGGCTTTCCGGCGGTTCCAGCTCGGGGTGGAAGAGGGTATGCAGGCCGGGGTATTCGAGAGAGAGGGGGGTGTCAATTATCCCGGTCTCGGCCAGAAGCTGCATCGCCTCCAACTGGCCGAGGCAGGTGAGGCGGGCCTGGGGCATTTGCCGGCGGAGCGCGTCGAGTGCGGGCAAGGTGTTGACAATATCGCCGATGGCGCCGGGGTGGAAGCAGATGATCTTCATGAGAAAGGGTGAAACGGTCCGGTGTCAGACACTGACTTAATGACTTAACGCTGAGGCAGGGGGATTTCGGCGTGGTCGGTGAACTCGACCGGCACCGGCCGCACGCCCTCGGCCCAGGCCACCCAGACCCGGCCCTGGCGCGCGCCCGGCAGGGTCAGGACCAGGCGGCCGCCTTCCCGGTCACTGATCCGGGCCACGCCCTCGCTGCCCATGCCGAAGTGGAAGTCAAGACCCACTACCTGGGGCGGCTCTTCCACCGGAGTCAGGGCCAGGAAGCGGCAGCCGTGCGCCGGGACCACGCCCAGGTTGCGGGTGCGCTCGATTTGCCCCAAGTATTGCTGGGACCAATACTCGAAGACGTGGCAGGGTTTTTCGATGCCGAGCTTTGAGAGGTTCAGCTCGCGCGAGCGCGGCTCGCGGCTCCAGTTGAACACGGCGAGGAGCGAGGTCGGCTGGCCGGGCCGGAAAAAGAGCTCGGGGAATTCGCGCTGAAAAAGGTCCAGTGCCTGGGCCGGCCGCTCGGGCAGCGGCAGCATCTGCTCGAAGAGGGCCAGGCGCTCGGGGGCAAGCTGGGAGAGGTCTTCGCTGATCAAGAGGTAGCCGGCGAGCAGGTAAAAGACGGTGGCCAGGCTCCGGATCTCGTGCAGGTTCATGCCCCCGGCCGCGTGGCGGAGCACCAGGCAGTCCGGGTCATTGACCCAGAGCTTCTGGTGCATGAGGGCCCGGGCGAGGTTGTTGCGCAGGCAGTTACGCGCGCCCGGCGAGATCGGGAACCCCATCACCGCGTCCATGGGCCAGCGCCAGCGGATGTCCACGTCCTGGCTCACCCGGTTCGCGTCCACCAGCCCGACGGCCGGGCCGAGCGGCGCGCCGCAGCCCAGGATCGCGGTCTTCTCGCCCGCGGCCTGGCGGATGAGTTCCAACCCTTTGCGCAGGGCGGCCCCGCCGCTCATGTAGGGGTCGTGTCGTTTGCCGGGGAGCGCCGCGGCGTAGATGAAGTCGAGCTTGAGGAAGTCGAAGCCAAAGTCCTGGACCAGGGTCTTGATTGTGTCCGCCAGCCAGGCCTGCACGCCGGGGTGAGTGCAGTCCAGGGCATACATGAGGCGGCCTTTCCACTGCGGGTGGGCGTTGGCGAAAACCGGCCGGCCGCGCTCGTGGCGGAGCACCCAGTCCGGATGCCGGCGATAAAGAGGAGCTGTCCGCGAGACCAGGAAAGGCGCGAGCCACAAGCCGGCCTTGAACCCGGCGGCGTGGATCTTGTCCACCAACGCCTTGGGCGGGCTGGGGAACTTTTCGTTCCAGCGGGTCCATTCGCCGATGTAAGGCTGAAAGCCGTCGTCAATCTGGAACAGCTCGATCTTGCCTTTGAGCTTGGCCTCGCACTCGGCCAGGTTGGCCAGGATCTTGTCCTCGCTGATGTTCCAGAAATAGTAATACCACGAACACCAGCCGGTGAGCGGCTTGGCGCTCCGGGCGGACATGGCCTTGGCCCATTGGCGAAAGTAATTTTCCTGGGCCTGGTGCGGATTATCGGAGAGAGAGAAAAGGAGCCATTCCGAGGCCAGTTCCGAGCCGGGGTCCACCCGGGCGCCGTCGGCATCCGCAATCGCCTCGAAGCGGCGGAAGCGGTCGTAACGGACTTGCAACTCCACGCGGCCGGTCTGCCGGGCAGTGGTGATGAAGCCGAGCAGGATGGACAGACCCAGACCCGGCTCGACCAGTTGGGCCATCCAGTCCGAGGCCTTTTCCCCCGGCTTCCGGGAATACCGGGTGCGGGGGTTGGCGCCGACCACCCGGGGAAAGAAGAAGCGGGGCGCGTAATCATGGTCGAGCACGCGCTTGGTCCCGGCCGGGCTCCAGGACTGGTAGCCGGTGCGATAGAACGACCAACTGCCGTAGCCGGTGCCCATCTCCAGGCCCGGGTCCGCGCCCCGGTAAGCGAGCGGGGACAACTCAAAGACCCGGGCCGGCCCCTGGTCGTGGTTCTCCACCACCACCCGGCAAAGCCCCGAGTCTTGCCCAGGAAGCAAAGCCAGTTCCATGCGGAGCGCGAAGGGCAGGTTCCCCTGCACCCGAGCGCGCAGGCCGGGGAAAGAGCCGAGCGGAGTTTCCAGGGCCTTGACCGCCTCCGCCTCGCGAGCGCCGAGAACGGTGGAGACCAGGTGCTGGCCGCGGCCATCGTCGCGCCGCACCCGCGCGTGCATCAGCAAAGGGGCAAAGCGGATGCGGCCGTCGCGCCGGGCCAATCCGAAACTTCCTCCAGCCGGGTCCAGCGTAAGCTCCAGCGCCTCTCCAGTTAAAGCCACCACCTCTGGGCGATTCACGGGGGTCAACCTCACCGGGTATGATACCATCCCTTGAAAAAAAGTTGAAAATATTTACAAATCGGGTAAACTAGTATGGAAACTGGTGTGGAGTAAAGATTGGTCCCCCCTGATCCCGGCCGCCGCAAAGATGCCCGCGTCAAGGCGCGCTTGAAAGTCCGTTTCAAGAACGCGCGGGCCTTTATTGCGGAATATACCCATAATATCAGCAAGGGCGGCCTGTTCATCAAGACGAGTAAGCCTTGTTCCTTGCGGGAAATAGTGGAAGTGGTGCTGCTGCTGCCCGAGGGAGGAGAAGAGGTTTCCTGCCTGGGCGAGGTGATCCACGTGGTGAGCGAAAAGGAAGTCACTGAAGAGAACCCGGCCGGCATGGGGCTTCAGCTCAAGGAGCTCTTGGAAGCAGACCGGCAGACGATCGAGAAGTTCATTGAGGCGGAGATCAAGAAAAGCGGCGACCAGAGCCTGGAAGGCCGGCGCCAGCATATCCGGTATCAGGCCCGGATCCGGGTGCGCTTCGGGAGCAAGGAAGCGCTGGTGGAGGAATTCATCCACAACATCAGCCACGGCGGGATCTTCATCCAGACGGAAAAGCCCAAGCCCTTGCACGAGCGGCTGGTGGTGGTGCTCACCCACCCAGACACCCAGGAGGAGATGATCATGCACGGCGAGGTGGTCCGCATTGTCGGCCCGGAGGAGGCCGAGGCCACCGGCCAAAAGCTGGGCATGGGCATCCGCTTCCTGGAAATGGACGAATACACCCGCAAGCAATTGGAGTCCTTCATCAACTCCAAGCACGTGTCCTTGCCGAGGAGCGTGGAAGTGGAAGAAGAATGACTCCTTGGGGTCAGGTCCTGACAATTCACAATTTAGTTGACAACGGCTTTGCCCTCTTGCTACACTGTCGCTATGTCCCGACCCTGGAGAATTCAATTCCCGGGCGCGATCTACCACGTCACCGCCCGCGGCAACGACCGGCAGGCCATCTTCCGAAATAATGCCGACCGCGAGGCTTTCCTCGAACTCCTCGGCCGCAGCCGCGACCGCTTTCATCTCCGCCTCTTCGCCTTCTGCCTGATGACCAACCATTACCATCTTTTCCTGCAAACGCCGCAACCCAACCTCGCCGCCGCTCTCCACTGGCTCAACGCCACCTACTCCGGCCGCTTCAACCGCCTCCACCGCCGCTCCGGCCACCTTTTCCAGGGCCGCTATCAGGCGGCGCTGGTCACCCAGGAAACGCATTGGCTCCACCTATCCATCTACCTCCATCTCAACCCCGTCCGGGCCGGCCTGGTGGACGACCCCGCGGATTACGAATGGTCCAGCTTCCGCGATTATACCCGCGCCCGCTCCCGCTTCCCCTGGCTCTCGCCGGCCGCGGTCCTGGACGCTTATGGCTTAAACCCAATCGCCGCCCGCCGGGGCTACCGGCGCGAATGCCTGAGCCTGTCCGGCCGGCCCGCGAACTTCTGGGAGCAATGGAGAACCGCCCTGACCCTGGCCGCGCAGGAGCGGCTGAGGGAATGGGCGAAAAAATACCCGCCCGCCGGTCAGGCGGAAACCGTGCCGGCCTTCCGCCGCGCGGCACGGGGAGCGCTGAACCTGCCGGCGGAGTTGAAACGGGTTTCCGCGGCTTTTGGCCGGGCCGTGGAAGAGCCTGGTCGAGGCCGCCACGGCTCCCTGGCCCGCCTCGCCGCCTATTACCATCTGGTGGAACATTGCGGGGGCAGCGTCAGGGAGACGGCCGGTTCCCTGGGCGTGGGCGCTTCCGCGGTCTCCCAGGGCCTGATCCGCTTCCGCCGTAAACTGCAAAGCGACCCGCGCTTGCGCGATCGGGTTCAGGCCTTGGCCTGAAAAGGGTTAAATTGTGAATTGTCAGGACCTGACCCCGATGGCCCTAAATAATTATCTTTTTACTGGTGAACAATATGAGGAATGGATAAATGGTTATTATTTAAGAGCAAGGTATTATAATTCTGCTATTGGCAGATTTTCAAATATGGATCCAATTTTTGAAACAAAAAGCATGAATCGTTATATTTATGTGAATGATAATCCTGCCAATTCCTTCGATTATAGCGGCTTTTATGGACCAAAAATTCACCGTGACAAGACATTTGAATTTATGAATAAAGATTTGAAATTGAAATGTAGCGAGGAAATCGAAAATGATATTGCTGACGCCGACGCGCTGGTTGATAGATTGCATAGGTTAGATTGGCAAGGGTGGCATTTTGTTCCATATGAACAAGCTCTTTTCCTAGTAAAAGAACAACTTTCTACATGTGATGCCAAGAAATTTGGGCAACGCTTGCATACATTCCAGGATACATTTTCTCATTGTCAAAAAACGGATAGTTGTGATAAGGATCCAAGTCATGGTGGAAAACCATATTGCAGAACATGTGAAGGTTGCCAAAACCAAGGTATCAATATTTGTCTTCACCCAAGGCCTCCAAAGGATGTAACACAAAAGAAGTGCGATAATTTTGATCCTTGTGATGCAGGGACTTGCGATAAATGGAGAGAACAAGATGGTAAAATGAGAGATGAAGTGAAGGATATTCTAAGAGAATTTGAACCTTGTTGCTTGTCAAACAAGACCCACAAACTTTTGAAAATGCTCGCCATGTCTACCTATGATATAGGCGATTTAGGAACAGTGCTATTTACGGCTTCAAGAGGCGGATTCTGATGAGAAAAATATTAATAATTGCAATATTATTTGATTGTATGGGGGTATTTTCATGTAAAAAATATTATAATTTTTACAGGAATAATGTAGAACCTGGTAAAGAATGGACTGTAGCCCAGAGTGAGCATGTTTTTTCATTACATCCCCTTTTTTGGATAATGGGGCCAGGATCAGAAGGTTGGTATCTTTATAGCAGGATATTATATAAAAATATTAATGGGAAATGGGTAAAATGGGTAACTTTGGAACCTATTGTAAATTCTTATGAAGGCGAATTTTGTGATGATTATTTCCAACCTATATTTTGGGCTGATAATGGATTTATTTATATTTTAAATTGCTTAGGATTTATAGAGAATAAAGATATTTATAAAACAAAAATGATAACTACGATATATCAGGTTAGTTTAAATAAGAGAGAAATTATTGCTAGGCAAAGCTTTGGTTGCCTCAGTGGAGATCCTTGTTATTACAATGGCAATTCTCTATGCTATGATAAAATATTTAGATATAAATTATTAAGGTATAATGATGATATTATATTAATCTTACCTGATCGTGGTGGGAGATATGATCAAACATGGTTAATTGAAATTAGTAATGATCTCTCAAGACAAATTAAATGTTGTTTAATAGATAAGAGTGTTGCGAATATTAATACCGATATAATTGCTGAAATAGATGATAGCGATGTTTATATAAAATGGATAAATATGGACGGGAATTTAATTGAAAAGTCAATTAATATAAAAGATATAGAGGATGGAAAATGCCCAGAGAATTGAACAAGAAATATCAAATTTGCCACCTTCAATTGAAAGGCACCGTCCTGGTCACCACCCTGACCTCCGGCGCCTTCGCCAGCACCACCTTCCGGCTGGAAACCGTCAACCGTCCTCCCGAGCTCGTGATCCACTCCCCGGCCGACCAGGCCGCCATCACTTCGCCCACCAAGGTCATGGCCACCATCCGCGACACCGACCTCGTCTCCTGAAAACTGGAATACACCCCGCTCCTCGCCGACGGCGCCTACGACCCCGCCGCCTGGGTCACTCTCGCCTCCGGGACCCAGACGGTGGTGAACAAGAGCATCGCCGAGTTCGACCCCACCCAGCTCAAGAACGACTTCTACCTCCTCCGCCTCTCGGCCAAAGACTCCGAGAACCCGGAAAAGCAAGTCCTCCGCGAGGTCATCGTCTCCGGCGAACTCAAGATCGGCCTCTTCACCCTCACCTTCGAAGACCTGACCGTGCCCCTCGCCGGCCTGCCCATCGTCATCACCCGCACCTATTCCTCCATTGAGCGCCAGACCAAGGGCGAGTTCTCCTACGGCTGGAAAATGGGCATCCGCGATATTGACCTCAAGGAAGACGGGAACCGGAACGTGGAGATCACCATGCCCGACGGCCGGCGGGTGAACTTCCGCTACGACCTGACCCAGCAGAACCCGGTCACCCTCCGCGCGGTCTGGAAGCCGGAGCCGGGGGTGTATGACAAGCTCGAAATGCAGGGCGACAACCGCGTTCTCTACGACGCCTGGAGCGGCAAAATCCTCGGCTTCTTCTGGGACTACCTGGCCTACGACACGGGCTACGAGGACTCGGTGGTCCCGGGCTACAAGCTCATGGTATTGGGGTCTGGTATTGGGGTCAGGTCCTGACAATTCACAATTTCTTCAGTAGAAGGGTTGAACGGAAAATTCCGTGATCCTTTTTCCGCTTGATCCGGCCAAAAAAAAATCCTTCGGGCTGATTGCCCCTGCTTCCCTGAAATTCCCTTCTTCCCTCCTCAGATTCAAAACCTCCCTTCACCTGCCCTTCCATCTCCTCCCTGCCTTCTTCGCCAAGCTCCCCTCCGGAAAGACGAAGAGCGCCGATTCCTTAAATTGTGAATTGTCAGGACCTGACCCCGAAACACTGCCGCTTCGGGTCCGCGCGGAGTTCGTGGAAACCCTGAAGCGGCAGCTGGAGTTTGAGCGTGAGGAAGTGAAGCAGCGATCACGGTGACCAGGACATTTTCAGTTCACGATGGGCAGTAGCGCAATCCTGGAGATACAGGTTAATTAAGGACTGATAGGGGATGCCTTTTTCCGACGACAACTCCTTGAAATACTCAATAACCTCCGGGTCCAGCCGAAGCGTGATTTGCTTCTTGAGCCTTTTGGCATACGGGTTTGGCCGCGATTTCATTTTCGAAAGGTCATATTCTTTTTTCATGTCAGGGCCTCCGATAGTGTTTGGATTCAGATTTCGTGGCTTTACGGGCCGAGATGATCCGGATTGTTCCTTCATCCTCTCGGTAGCAGTGGCACACCAGAAGGAGACGGGCGTGGGCGCTCAGGCCCAGGGGCAAAAAACGATCTCCTTCCTCCGAAAGGGGTTCGTCGAAAAATTCAATCGCGCATTCATCAAAAAAGACCGAGCGAGCCTCCTCAAAAGTCACGCCGTGCTTTTTGATGTTGCGCTTCGCCTTCCTGGGGTCCCATATAAACTTCAAACGCTTCATAACTACAATGTAACTACACGCGGCAGGTTTTGTCAAGCGCCATTTTGGAAACCGCATCTGTCTGCGGGAAGAATGCCTGCGTGATCAGGTTCAGAACTTGGCCTGACAACGGCTTAATTGTGAATTGTCAGGACCTGACCCCTTTAGAATTCTCGGCCCAGGCGATAGACTTCGTCCAGGTAGCCCTTCCGGGTGGCGTCGTCCGCGTTGAGCACGTTGTGGAAGATTAAATGGGAAACCCGGGGGATCCCGCAGAAATTCAAGGTGCCGTTGTCCATCACTTTCTTCATGGCCTCGGTAAAGCCCAGGCCCTGATACATGGGCTCCATGCCCCCGGCGGTGTTGAGGATCAGGGCCTTCTTGATTTTGAGGCGCGGCATCGGGCCGTTGGGGGTCATGTCGTAGGCAAAGCCCTTGCTCAGCACCCGGTCCAGCCAGCCCTTGAGCATGGCCGGCTGGCCGAACCACCAGATGGGGTAGATAAAGACCAGGGCCTCGGCCCTTCGGATTTTTTCTTGATAGCGGAGAATGTCCGGAGGGATCTCGCCCCGGGCCAGTTGCTCGAGCTCCGAACCGGTCAAGATCGGCTGGAAACCTTCCGCATAAAGGTCGGAAAGCTCCACCTCATGCCCGGCCTCTCGCAGTCCCTGGATCAGGCGGTCCCGGATCGCGGCGTTGAACGAGCCGGTCAGGGGATGGGTGTAGATGATATAGACATTCATGGCGGCGCCTCCTTCCTTTCAGTTCTCCTTCCAGACTACCATATTTTCGGACCCGAAACCGAATCTTCGGCCGGAACCCGCCCAAGGGAACAAGAGATGAGCGGGCCAGCCTTGGACCGCGGCGACTAATGGCCCCGGCCCTGCTGACCCTTCATGAGTTTTTGTGTTTTGCATCTCCGCAGCGCTTGTGCTAAACTTAAGTCAATCAACTCAGCCACCCAGCCCAGCCGCACGTTGCATTCTTGACCTCATGGCGCAAGACAACGGGCTCCGGCTTTTTGCCGAGCCCGAAACCAGAAAGGAAACCATCATGTCCGAAGAAGTCTATCGCCGGCTCCGTGAATTCATGGACCGCATGCCCGGGGGTTATCCGGCCACCAAGAGCGGGGTGGAGATCAAGCTCTTGAAGAAACTCTTCGAGCCGGACGAGGCCGAGGTGGTGATGAAGATGGGCCCGTTCCCGATGCCGCTCGCCCAGGCGGCCAAGGCCCTCGGCCTGGAGGAGAAGGCCGCGGCCGCAAAGCTGGAGGTCATGGCCAAGAAGGGCCAGCTTTTCCGGATGCGGGCCGGTAATACCGTATTGTATATGGCCATGCAGTTCGCGGTCGGGGTTTACGAGTTCAGCATGAACCGGATGGACCGGGAGACCGCCGAGCTTTTGGAAGAATACATGAAGGAAGGCGCGCTCCAGCAGCTCTTCACCCGGACCAAGACCCAGCAGCTCCGGGTGGTGCCCATCCAGGAGTCCTTGCCGGTCTCGCCGGCGGTGGCCTCTTACGACCAGGTGCGCGCCCTGGTGGAGAAGCATGATAAGTTCTCGGTTGCCCCTTGCATCTGCCGCAAAGAGCAGGCTCTGCTCGGGCACCCTTGCTCGCGTCCGTTGGAGAGCTGCCTCCAGTTCGGCCCGGCCGCGGACTATTACGTGGAAAACGGGCTGGGCCGCTCCATCAGCAAGGAGGAAGTTTTCCAGATCCTGAAGAAGGCGGAGGAAGCGGCGCTGGTGCTGAGTCCCACCAACTCTCAGGAGATCGGCTCGATCTGCTGCTGTTGCTCGTGCTGCTGCGGGGTGATCCGGAACCTGAGCAAGTTCGAGCGGCCGGCCGAGATCGTGGCTTCAGGCTATCGGGCGGCGCTGAGCGCCGAGGATTGCAGCAATTGCGGGGCCTGCCTGGACCGCTGCCAGATGGCCGCCATCGAGGAGGGGGATGAGCGCGTGAGCATCCTGGCGCACCGGTGCATCGGCTGCGGGCTGTGCGTGCCGGCCTGCCCGGAAGAAGCGATCAAGCTTTTGCCCCGGCCGGAGGCGGCGGTGCCGCCGGCCAACATTGCGGCCACCATGATGCAGATCATGAAAGAGAGAGGCTTGCTCTGAACCTGAGGCTGGTGCCTGATCCGGGATTAGAAAAAGAGCCTATTTTCAAGGGGTCTATCCTGCCGATTGTTTTTACTCAAGGTGTTGCAAAAACGCATCAATTCCCAATCTATTGGAATTTCAAGCTAAAATTAGCCTGCAAATTTTTAATAATCTATAGAAATTGTCAATTGGCAAAAAAACGAAAAAAGTTCTTGACAATAATCCCAGACATGCTGTATAATTGTTTAGAGATTAAAAATGGACATAATTTTAGCCATTATCAAATTAACTCATTGTAATTTAAGTTGAATTTGGAGACATCAATGCGGACATACGAAAAGACGCATGAGTTCATCAAATTCTCTCTTGATCTCCGCAATGCTCCAGCAGCTTTATGGATCACTCTCGGCGAATGTCAATCAAAATGTGGAGATATTTCGAGCATAACTTTGCCTCCTGATATTGCAAAAAACATCCAGAACCTGTATCAAGCTAAAGGTTGCCTGGCTACCCTTGCGATAGAGGGCAATACCTTGACCGAGCCGGAGGTCCTCCAACATCTTGATAATAAACTGGAAATCCCTCAGTCCCGCGCTTACCTGGTCCAGGAACTGGACAACATCTGCGCCGGCCACCGCTACATTTTGGAGAATATGGGCGAAATCCGGGCCGGCAAGCTGGCCTTGAACCCTGATCTGGTCAAGAAACTAAACGAACTGATCCTGGCCGGCTTAAGCCTGGAAGAGGGCGTGGTCCCGGGCCGGGTGCGCCAGCACGAGAAACAGGTGATCCATTACCGGCCGGCCCCGGCCTCGGACTGCGAGTTCCTGCTCGAGCGCCTCTGCGACTGGATCAACCGCAAGACCTTTACCGCTCCTCCAGGCATGGCCGTCGTTTACGGGCTGATCAAGGCCGTGGTCACCCACCTCTACCTGGCCTGGATCCACCCCTTTGCCGACGGCAACGGCCGCACCGCCCGGCTCCTGGAGCTGCTCGTCCTGCAGAGCGCCGGCGTCCCGCTCCCGGCCGGCCAGCTCCTCACCGTCCACTACCACCTGACCCGCAGCGGGTATTTCCGCCAGTTGGACCAGTCCAGCCGCGCGGGCGGAGAGGTGGAGCCGTTCCTGCTCTACGCCGCCCAGGGCTTCCGCGACGGCCTGGCTACCCTGCTGGAACGAATCCATCAAGATCAGGCCCATACCCTCTGGCAAGCGCACGTCCTCCAAACCTTCCAGACCCAAACCGGTCCGGCCGCGGAGCGCCAGCGCCGCTTGATCCTGGCCCTTTCCGCCGCGGATCAGCCGGTGCCCCTGGCCGAACTGCCGGACTTAAGCCCCTTCCTGGCCAAGGTGTATGCGGCCCGTTCGATGAAGACCCTGGCGCGGGATGTCCAGACCCTGATCCAGATGGGTCTGGCGGAAAAAGGGGAAGCCGGCATCCGGGCGCGCCGGGAGATTCTCTCGGCCTTCCGGCCGGTGGAACCGGCTCCACTCCTGGGCTGAAGCCGCGGCCGGCCAGCTTGAAAAACGGTTCCATAACCTCTTTGGATTGATAACCCTCCCAAGCCCCATCTGCAAATTAAGGGGTTTGTGATCGTATTTCAAGAATGATATGCTGTCCAACGATTCTCACCGCGAACCGGGATGATTTTTAGAGTTGTTCAAGGAATGTTGCCATGCGGCTAATCATTTGCGACAGTAAAGAAGAATTGGGAAAGCGGGCCGGGTCCGATGGGGCCGAACAGATCCGGCAAGCGATCCGCGAGCGAGGCCAGGCCAACATCATTTTGGCCACCGGCGCTTCCCAGTTCGAGATGCTGGCCACGCTGGTGAAGGCGCCGGGCGTGGACTGGAGCCGGGTCACCTGCTTCCACCTGGACGAATACATCGGGCTGCCTGAAACCCACCCGGCCTCGTTTCGCAAATACCTGAAGGAACGCTTTGCCCGCCAGGTGCAGGTCCGGGCGTTCCATTTCCTCGATGGCGAGGCCGATCCCGCGGCGGAATGCCGGCGGGTGGGCGAGATCATCCGGCAGCACCCGATTGACCTGGCCTTTGTGGGCGTGGGCGAGAACGGGCACATCGCCTTCAACGATCCGCCGGCGGACTTTGCGACCGAAGAGCCTTACCTGGTGGTGGACCTGGACCAGGCCTGCCGGCGGCAGCAGCTCGGGGAGGGGTGGTTCCGGAGTTTGGAGGAAGTCCCGCGGCAGGCGATTTCCATGTCGGTGCGGCAGATCCTGAAATCGCGCCGGATCATCTGTTCGGTGCCGGAGGCGCGCAAGGCCCAGGCGGTCAAGGCCTGCTTCGAGGGTCCGGTCAGCCCGCTGGCGCCGTCTTCCATCCTGCAGGAGCACCCGGGGGCCGCCGTCTACCTGGACCGCGACTCGGCCGCGCTCCTCCGCCGAGGCAGGAGGCAAGCATGAGTTGGCTGGACGTGATCGGGTTGGTGATTTACCTGGGAGCGATGACCGTGATCGGGTTCTGGGCGGCGCGGCGGGTGAAAAGCATGGAAGACTTTGTCATGCCCCGCCGCTTCGGCAAGGTGTTCATGATCACCTTCAGCTTCGGCACCGGCACCCACGCCGACGACGCGGTGAGCGTCTCGTCCAAGACCTTTACCAACGGGCTTTCCGGCATCTGGTACCAGTGGCTGTGGCTCTTCTGCACGCCCTTTTACTGGGTGATCGCGCCGGTGATGCGGAGGTTCCGGGCCATCACCACCGCGGACGTGTTCGAGGCCCGCTACAGCCGGAGCGTGGCCAACCTCTACACCCTGGTCGGCATCGTTTACCTGATCGTGGACCTGGGCGTCATGCTCAAAGGCTCGGGCGCCATCATCACCGCCAGCACCGGGGGCCTGCTCTCGGCCAACACCGCGATCGCGCTGATGACGGTGGTGTTTGTGACCTACGGCATCGCCGGCGGCCTTTCCGCCGCGATCATCACCGATTTTATCCAGGGCATCCTCACCGTGGTCTTCTCCTTCCTGCTCCTGCCCTTTGTCCTGGCGGCCGTGGGCGGCCTGGTCGGGATCCACCAGAAAATCGCGGACCCGCACATGTTCTCCCTGGTCGCGCCCACCGAGATCGGGCTGTTCTACATCGTCATGATCGCGCTCAACGGCCTGATCGGGATCGTGACCCAGCCTTACATCCTGAGCAATTGCGCGGCCGGCCGGACCGAGATGGACGGCCGGGTGGGTTTCATGGGCGGGAACATGATCAAGCGCTTCTGCACCATCGCCTGGTGCCTGACCGGGCTGGCCGCGGTGGTCTATTTCTCCGGCCGGGAGATGATGCCGGACCAGGTCTGGGGAACGCTGGCCCGCGAGTTCCTGCCCCGGATCATGCCCGGCCTGCTCGGGATTTTTCTGGCCGCGCTCCTGGCCTCGGTGCAAAGCAGCGCCGACGCGGTCATGATCGCCTCCGCCGGCCTCTTCACGGAAAACTTGTATAAAAAAGCGCTCCGCGATCGCTCCCAGGATCACTACCTGCGGGTGGCCCGGGTGGCTTCGCTGGCCGTGGTGGTCGGCGCGGTGCTCTTTGCCTGGTGGATTCCGGGGGTGATCAAAGGCCTGGAGATCTTCTGGAAGATCGGCGGCATGATGGGGATCGCCTTCTGGCTCGGCCTCTTCTGGCGGCGGACCACCCCGGCCGGCGCCTGGGCCGCCACCCTGACCGCGCTCGGCGCCTGGTGGCTCTCCACCCAGTCCTTTTTCATCTCCGGGCTCTCGCGGCTGCCTTTTGCCGAAGCTTGGCGCCTGGTCATCGAAAAAAGCGCCGGGCCGGAATTCTATCTGCCCTGGCAAATGGTCTTTTATCTCGCGGCCGGACTCCTGGCCGGAGTTTTAGTTAGCCTGCTCACCAAGCCGGTGGCCCCGGAAAAACTGGAAAATTTCTACGCCCTGACCCGCACCCAGGTGACGCCGGGCGAGGAAGTGACGGCGCCCTGCACCCTGCCCAAGGGCGCCGTGGTCCCTCCGTCCGACAACCTCTTCCCCCGCACCAACCTGGAAATCCAAACCCCTTCCCGCACCTCGGTCATCGGCTTCCTCTTCGCCTGGGCCTTCGTCGCCGGCATCATCCTCCTGTTTTATCTGATCGCCCAAGGTCCCTGAGCGCGCCGGCAGCCTGGGGGCGCCTTTTTTGACCCTCGCCCCAATCCAGTTTATGCTAACAAAGGAAGGAAGATTGGTGTCCATCCCCAGGTAAAGAGGAGTTTGGCTTTGCGCAAGGTTGGAAAAAACCAGGTTTTGGATCATTTCCAGGAAATAGACCGGCTCTGGCGGCCCCGGGCGATCGCGGTCGTGGGCCTGAGCGACAAGCTCGGCAACATGGGCCAGATGTTCGCGATCGCGCTCAAGAACCAGGGCTTTAAGGGGCCGCTGGTGGGCGTGAACCCGGGTGCGGAGGTGAAAAGCCTGCCCAGTGTGCGCCGGCTCCAGGAATTCGAGGGGCCGCTCGACCACATTATCATCTGCGTGCCGGCCCGGGAGATCGAGGGCGTGATCCGGGACGCGGTGGAAAAGGGCGTGCGCTGTGCGGCCATGTTCACCTCCGGTTTTTCCGAGGAGGGCCACGAGGAAGGCCGGCGGCTGGAAGAGCGGATCGCGGCCATCGCCCGCGAAGGCGGTCTGCGGCTGATCGGGCCGAACTGCATGGGCCTGCACTACCCGCCCCGCGGCTTGAGCTTCCGGCCCGATATGCCCGCCGCCTGGGGCCGCGCCGCCATGACTTCCCAGTCCGGGGGCATGGCCCTCTCCACCCTGATGAACTGCGCGGAGCGCGGCGTGCCGCTGGGCAAGGTGGTGAGCTACGGCAACGAGTGCGACCTCACCGCCCAGGACTTTATCCGCTACTTTGCCGACGATCCCGAGACCGACCGCATCGTCATGTATATCGAAGGCACCAAAAACGGCCCTGAGCTTATCCAGGCCATGATCGCGGCCGGCCGGAAAAAACCCCTGATCGTGTGCAAGGGCGGCCGCACCTCGGTGGGCACCCGGGCCGCGGCCTCCCACACCGGCGCGCTCGCCGGCTCGCGCGAGATCTGGCAGGCAGCCTTCCGCCAGGCCGGGGCCAGGGTCGCAGGCAGTATTGACGAGTTGGTGGACTTGATCGAGGCGGAAGAGCGCATGGAAAAGCCCCAGGGCCGGGGTCTCGCGGTCCTCACCATCTCCGGCGGCTTCGGCGTCTTTGCCACCGACGTGGCGGCCGAGCATGGTTTCTCGGTCCCGCAGTTTTCCGACGCGACCCGGACGGCCATGGCCAAGTTCATCAATTTTCCCGGCACCTCGGTCAAGAACCCGCTGGACATGGCCGCGGCCATTTTCTTCCAGGGCGACCACGTGCCCATCTATGCGCCCCTCGGCCAGGACCCGAACATTGACGCGGTGCTCGTGCTGCTCAGCATCGAATACATCCACCTGATCGAGGGCTTCGGACCCCTGGACCCGGTCAGTTTCACCAAGTGGTTTTTGGAGCAGATGTTCAAGGGGCTCCGCGCCGCGGGCAAGCCCGCGGCCTTTGTCTTTTTCGAGTCGGTGAAGCAGGCCCAGCGCCTGGAATACGTGAAGCTCATCCGCGATTCCGGCTTCCCGGTCTTTCCCACCGTGGAAAGGGCGATGAAGGCGCTTGCTGAGAAAGTAGGCAATAGATAGAGGTTGCGCGGGTGGGGTCACCCGCGCCCCTAAAGAGCCCGCTCCGGATGCCTCCGGCGTAAATTGACAAGGCCGATACCCCCATGTAAAATACAAAACCAAGAGATCGGAGATCAGAAATGAGTCCTCGCTTTCAAGTTGACCCGGCCAAAATTATCGCCTTCTGCCACAAGTGGAAAGTCCGCGAATTCTCTATTTTCGGCTCGGTCCTGCGCGAGGACTTTAACCCGGAAAGCGACGTGGACGTGCTGGTCAGCTTCGAACCGGATGCGCCCTGGAGCTATTTTGAATGGGCCGACATGACCGACGAGTTAAAGGAGATTTTCGGCCGGGAGGTGGACCTGGTGGAAAAAGAGAGCCTGCAGAACCCTTATCGCCGCCATTCCATTCTCAGCTCCCGGCGGGTGCTCTATGCAGCCTGACCAGCGGGATGCCGCGCTCCTCTGGGACATGGTCAAATACTCCCGCCTGATCGGCCAAATCACCCAAGATGTTGCTTATGCTCACTATCTGAAAGATCGCAAACTGCAACTAGCCGTGGAGCGAGCGGTCGAGGTCGTGGGTGAAGCGGCCCGGCATGTTTCCCCGGCCTTCAAGGAGGCCCATCCGGAAATTCCCTGGCGCGGGATCATCGCCCAACGCAACGTCCTCGCCCATGAATACGGGGAAATCAATCAAGACCGTCTCTGGATGGTGGTGACCGAGAGAATTCCGAAATTGCTCGAATTCCTGGACCGCCTCGAATTGCCTCCCAAGCCGACGGATGCTGAAACTTGATCTCAATCGGTGATGCGACTGCGCCTTAGCCTTTTGTCCTATCATTAAGGAGGTTACGAAATGGGTTCTAAGCATTCAGGAGATCAAGGGGAGAGGGAGGTCATAAGAAAAGTCTGTTGCCCTAATTGTGGCAAGAAATTAATGGTATTACCTCCAAATTATCCTTTATATGATATCCAATGCACGGGCTGTTATTTTCGAGCTCAAATCAAAACCAACAAATGCAGGCCAAAAAATGTTGTCTTCGGTGCCGGTTGGGAAATTGTCAATAAGGTTTTAAAATCGGGATTTATCACACCGCCCTTGATTCTGAACTTCAAATGGGAGGAAGAGAGTAAGCCAAAACAAGAAATTCGTTTTTATCCTTTTGTCCCTAGAAAAAACTTAAAGCATTATAAATTATCTAAAAAGGCAAGGAGGGCAGGTTATCGAATGTTTAATTACGTTGAAATGGATAAAGTGCCTTTTTTTATTTGGACTTCCTCTGGAATTTGGAGTATAGGGGGCATAGCTTCAAATAACATCTAATGCTTGACCGGTGAAGAGCTTGAAAGTGCACAGTTAACGGCTTTAACGGTTGCGCGGGATGATGCATGGCTGAGGTCAGCCGCGCCCCTAAAGTTTTGCTTAAAATAAAATCTGCGTAATCTGCGAAATCCGCCTTCGCGGAGGACGTAGCGCTTCGGCGGAGTCTCTCTGCGGATGTTCCTCTTATTCCGAATATGGATAATTCTCTAACCGCGGTTATTACCAACGTCCAGCGCTTCTCGACTGAGGACGGGCCGGGGATAAGGACCACGGTCTTTTTCAAGGGCTGTCCGCTTCGCTGTCCCTGGTGCCACAACCCGGAAGGCCTGCTCACCAAGCGTGAGCTGGTGTTTTACGAGAGCCGCTGCATCGGCTGCAAAGAGTGCCTCAAGGTCTGCGTCCACGGAGCGCCCATCCCCGCCGGCGAGGACCGGGAAAACTGCGTGCTCTGTTTCCAGTGCGCCGAGGCTTGCCCGGCCATTGCCCGCCAGGTGATGGGCGAAGAGGTGACGGTGGAAGAGTTGGTCCGGCGCGCGCTCCGCGACCGGGTCTTTTACGAAAAGTCCGGCGGCGGGATCACCGCCTCGGGTGGCGAGGCTTGTGTCTGGGCCGAGTTCCTGGCCGAGTTCTTCCGCAAACTCAAGGCCGAGGGCGTCCACACCGCGCTCGACACCTGCGGCGTGATCGGCGGCGAGCGGTTGAGCCGGGTGCTCGAATCCACCGACCTCGTGCTGCTCGACTTGAAAATCATGGACCCGGAGCGGCATCGGCAAATCATCGGCGTTCCGCTTCCGCCGATCCTCGAGCACATCCAGGAGATCGCCCGCACCGGGCTCCCCATCATCATCCGGGTGCCGGTGGTCCCCGGCTACACCGACGGCCCGGCCAACCTCCGCGCCATCGCCGATTTCGCCCGCACCCTGCCCGGCCTTTGCCAGGTCGAACTCCTCGCCTTCCACCAACTCGGCCGGCCCAAATACCGCCAGCTCGGCAAGCCCTACCCGCTCCCGGAGCTAAAGCCGCCCTCGGATGACGACATGCTCCGGGCCAAGCAGGTCTTCCTTAACGCCGGTCTTCCTGCTATCATCGGCGGGAAAGAATAGGGGAAGGGTTTTTACCACAAAGACACAAAGAGCACCAAGAAAGAAAAAAAATTTTAACGCCTTTAACTTCTTAGCTTTTCGTGTCTTGGTGCCTTTGTGTTTAAGTCCTTTTTCCTCTGTTTAGTCGAACTGATAAGCTGTTAAGAATGGAATTCTGGAGCATATTACTCGACGTCGTTACGCTGCTCGCCGCAGCGCTGGTGCTGGGCATGGTCTTCGAGCGGCTCCGCCAGAGCGCCATCCTCGGGTATCTCCTCGCCGGCATCCTGCTCGGGCCCGGCGCGCTCAACTGGATCAGCAACAAGGACGCGCTCTCGGCTCTGGCCGAGCTGGGCGTGGCCCTCCTCCTCTTCACCATCGGCCTCGAGTTTTCCTGGAAGCGGCTCCGAGCCCTGGGCGCCGTCGCCACCGCCGGCGGAACTTTGCAAATCCTCCTCACCGGCGGAGCCGCGGCCGCGGCCGGCCTTTTCGGGGGCCTGGACCTGAAGGCGGCCCTGGCCCTCGGCGCCATGATCGCGCTCAGCTCCACCGCCTCGGTCCTGCGCATGCTCCAGGACCGGGCCGAGCTCGACAGCGTGCACGGCCGCAATTCGCTGGGCATCCTCCTGCTTCAGGACATCGCCGTGGTGCCCCTGGTCCTGCTCGTGACCATGCTCGGGACCGGGGGATCGTTCTCCCAGATGACGGCCGCCCTCGGCCGGGTCGCGGTGCTGGGCTTGCTCTTTTTGGGGGGACTGTATTTATTAAGTTCCTATCTCCTTCCCCGGCTTCTCGCCGCCACCGCCATCACCAAGAACCGCGAGCTGCCCATCCTGCTCGCGATCGCGGTCTGTCTCGGGTCGGCCTGGGCCGCGCACGCCCTCGAGCTCTCGCCCGCGCTCGGCGCCTTCGCCGCCGGACTCTTGCTCGGCGAGTCGCCCTATGCCACCCAGATTCGGGCCGACGTGGGGCCTTTGCGCACCATGTTCGTCACCCTGTTCTTTACCTCGATCGGCACCCTCACCGAGCTCGCCTGGGCCAGGGAACATTGGCCGGCCCTGGTCGCGGCAGTGGTTGCCATCATCGCCGGCAAGGCGCTCCTGGTCTGGCTGGTGGTCCGGCTCTTCCGACATTCCCACCGCCACGCCCTGGCCACCGGCATCTGCCTGGCTCAGGTGGGAGAGTTTTCCTTTGTTCTCGCCCAAAGCGCCTGGTCAAGCCAGATCATTAGCCAGGACCTGTTCCGACTAGTTGTTTCCTCGACCGTGATCACCCTGTTTCTGACTCCTTTTCTAGTCGCCATGGCCCCGAACCTGGCTCGCCGGGTAGAGAAAAGGCTCGTTTGGCTTGGATTAGTTGCGATCAGAGAACACGAGCTCGCCTTGGGGGAAAGACGTTTGAGCGGACACGTGATCGTCGTCGGCTTCGGGCCGGCCGGTCAAGGAGTGCTGGAGGCCTTAAATCGCGCCGGAATTCTTGCCCTGCTCGTGGAACTAAACCCCCGCACCGTGGCGACGGCCCGCCAGCGCAGGATTTTAGCCGAGGTCGGCGACGCAACATCCGAGCCGGTGCTGGCCGGCCTGGAGGTGGCCGCGGCCCGGGCGGTGGCCGTGACCGTGCCCGACCATCGCACCGCGCTCCTGATCATCCGCCAGGTCCGGGCCTTGGCCCCGCACGTGCCGATCATTGCCCGGGCCCGCTACCACGTCTATGCCGAAGACCTCCGCTCCTCCGGCGCCCATATCGTGGTGGACGAGGAGCGGGAAATCGGCGGCCTGTTGGGCCAGGCGGTGATGCGCTGTTTGCAACATCATCCGCCGTCGCCGGACTCCGGGCAAGCTCCTTCCCCTTGAGCCAGTGGACCGTGGCCATCTTTCTTGACACGGGCCTGCCGCCTCGTTACGATGAGCTTATGAACCAGCCCTGGCGGATTCAATTTCCCGAGGCCCTGGTTGAGAGGAAAGGCAATCACCGATGAAAGTTCTCAAAGGCTCCGCCATCCTGGATTATGTCCGGATCATTCGCGCGAACCCGGACAAGAACTGGGACCGCTGGCTCACCCCGGAAGACTGGGAAATCATCCACAGCAAGATCCTGCCCTCCCAGCGGTATCCTTACGAAACCTTCCGCAACCTCGGCTTCGCGGTGTTCAAGGAGATCGCCGGCGGCGACCTCAACGTGGCGCGTCAGTTCGGCCGCTTCACCATGAAGAACTGGATCGAGATCTACCGGAGCAGCATCCTGGAGCCGGGCGACCCGCTGCGCAGCCTTGAGAAGCTGGCCCTGATCCGCCGAAAATTCATGGATATTGAAAACGAGACCAAGGTGGGGGAGCACGGACCGGACTGGGTCCGCTACCAGATCATCCACTACACCGATGAACCCGATGAAGAGCGCAAACTGGCCTATGTTTACCAGATGGCCGGCCAATTGGAAGAGGTCGTGGCCCAAGCCGGCGGCCAGAACCCCTCCACCACGATCAGCCCTATCCCCGGCGGACACGAAATCCTGGTGAAGTGGACGCCGGCCGCAACCGCCGCTTCTGAGTAGGAACCTCGACCGCTGGCAACTCCTCCCCTTGCCCTCCCCTCGCTTTCCGACGACAGGGAGCGCGCTTAGCATCAAGGCCGGCGAAGGCCGCGACCCATCGCGCCTCTACCCGCTTTCCCCCAAGAAGGCAAAGCCATTGATTGCCACCCAGGATTGTGTTAACCTAATAAGCAGATAAGAACTCCGGACCAGTCCGGGCGGACGAAAAGGGATCCTCTTCCCCGGATTTTTTCATTTTCTGAAAAATCATTGACAGCCTGAAAAGGGCGGAGTAAATTAAACAGGTGCTCGGTTTGGCACAAATCCTTACATCGTCGTCACGGCAAACCCTGCAACCCACAGCCTAACCTAATCCGGTGGGGAATTCTTCTCCGGCCCGGTTTGTCTTCCGGGCTGGAGCCAGGGAGGGGGAAGTATGGGTCGAAAAGTCGTGCACAAGGAACAACTGGCTCCGAATGTCATTCGGATGCTGGTGGAGGCGCCGGAGATCGCGAAGAAGCACCGGGCCGGGCAGTTCATCGTGCTCCGGATCAACGAGACCGGCGAGCGGATCCCGCTCACCGTGGCCGACGCCGACGTGGTTAAGGGGACGATCACCCTCATCTTCCAGGTGGTGGGCAAGACCACCATGCTGCTGCGCGATGTGCCCGTGGGCGGCGAGATCCTGGACCTGGTCGGGCCCCTGGGCACGCCCACCCACGTCGAGAACTTCGGCACCGCGGCCTGCGTTTGCGGCGGCATCGGCACCGCCCCGCTCTATCCCATCGCCAAGGCCCTGAAACAAGCGGGCAACAAGGTGATCAGCATCGTCGGCGCCCAGAAGGCGTCCCTGCTCATCCTGGAAGAAGAGATGCAGGCGGTCTCCAGCGTGCTCCACATCTCCACCGATGACGGCTCCAAGGGCTTCCACGGCCTGGTCACCGACGTGCTGAAAAAGATCCTGGACTCGGGCGAAAAGGTGGACTACATCATCGCCATCGGGCCTCTGCCCATGATGAAGGCGGTGGCCAACACCACCCGGCCCTACGGGGTCAGGACCATGGTCAGCCTCAACTCGATCATGATTGACGGCACCGGCATGTGCGGCGGCTGCCGGGTGATGGTGGACGGCCAGCGCAAGTTCACCTGCGTGGACGGGCCCGAGTTCGACGGCCACCAGGTGGACTTCGACAACCTCGGCGCCCGGCTCAAGACCTACCGGGAGATGGAAGAGCGCTCGCGCAAGGAATACGAAGAACACCTCTGCCGCCTGCAACCGGCCGCCAGTTAAATCCAATCTGGGTAGGGGCATGGCATGCCATGCCCCTACCTTTCTCCTGAAGTAAGGGAGCAGACCGATGAACGAAAAACCCGAGCAACCCAAAAAACCCAAAAAGGAAAAGATCCCCCGCCAGAAAATGGCGGAGCAAGACCCCCGGGCACGGATCCAGAACTTTGACGAAGTTCCCTACGGCTTTACCGAGGACCAGGCCAAGCTGGAGGCCAGCCGCTGCCTCCAGTGCAAGAAGTCCAAGTGCCGGGACGGCTGCCCGGTCGACATTGACATCCCCGCCTTCCTCAAGCTGATCCAGGAAGGCGAATTCATCGGAGCGGCCCGCAAGATCAAGGAACAGAACGCCCTTCCCGCCATCTGCGGCCGGGTCTGCCCCCAGGAAGAGCAGTGCGAAAAGCTCTGCCTGGTCGGCAAGAAGGACCAGCCGGTCTCCATCGGCTACCTCGAGCGCTTTGCCGCGGACTTCGAGCGCAACTCCGGCAAAATCTTCCTCCCGGCCAAGCGGCCCCCGACCGGCAAGCGGGTGGCGGTGGTCGGCTCCGGCCCGGCCGGGCTGACCGTGGCCGGAGAGCTGATCAAGCTCGGCCACCAGGTCACCATCTTCGAGGCCCTGCACAAGACCGGCGGCGTTTTAGTTTACGGCATCCCCGAGTTCCGCCTGCCCAAGGCCGTTGTCCAGGCCGAGGTGGACTACCTTAAGGCCCAGGGCGTGGAGATCCAGACCAGCGCCGTGGTCGGCCAGAGCGTGACCGTGGATGAGCTTTTGCGCGACGGCTTTGACGCGGTCTTCATCGGCACCGGCGCCGGGCTCCCCATGTTCATGAACGTCCCGGGCGAGAACCTCAACGGCGTCTATTCCGCCAACGAATACCTCACCCGCTCCAACCTGATGAAGGCTTACCTCTTCCCCCAATACGACACCCCCATCATCAAGGGCAAGCGCGTCGCCGTCATCGGCGGCGGCAACGTGGCCATGGACTCGGCCCGCACCGCGCTCCGCCTGGGCGCGGACAAGAGCATGATCATCTACCGCCGCTCGCGGGTGGAGATGCCGGCCCGGGTGGACGAGGTCGAGCACGCCGAGGAAGAGGGTGTCGAGTTCCACCTCCTCACCCTGCCCCTGGAAATCAAGGGCGACGAGCGCGGCTACGTCAAAAGCATGATCTGCCAGAAAATGGAACTGGGCGAGCCGGACCAGAGCGGCCGGCGCCGGCCGGTGCCCATCAAGGGCTCGGAATACGAAATCGCCGTGGACACCGTGGTGGTGGCCATTGGCAACAACCCCAACCCTCTGGTGCCCAAGACCACCCCGGATATTCAACTCCACAAGTGGGGCGGGATCGTGGCCGACGAGGAGACCGGCAAGACTTCCAAAGACGCGGTCTATGCCGGCGGCGACATCGTCACCGGCGCGGCCACCGTCATCCTGGCCATGGGCGCGGGCAAGAAAGCGGCCCGGGCCATCCACAAGCAATTGACCGGCGAAGACCTGACGCCCCCGCAGCCCTCCGGCGGGAAGGATAATGCAGAAGAATAAAGCGGTCTAGTGCTGATCGCATTCGGGGCGCGGCAGGCCGTGTCCATACAATCAGTGCCGGGGTTCCTCACTGTCCAATGAATAGCGCTCCCATTAGTATCTTGGAACACGTCGCCTGTTTAGCCGCAAATTCTGGTGAGGAGCTCTTTTCTTTATTTCAGAATGCCGAAAAGCCGGAGGATCTGGGCCATCAGGGCCGCCCGGGAGGAGACGCCCAGCTTGGGATAAATGTGCTTGAGATGGTCCCGCACGGTGACGACGTCCACGCACAACTTTTCGGCCATCTCTTTCATGGGCAGTCCTTCCAGGGCGAGCTTGGCCACCTCCACCTCGCGGCGGGAAAGCCCGCCCAGGCGGAAATGCTCTTCCAGCCAGGCGGCCGGGTCGCTCCGCCGCAAACGCTCCGCCCGGTCCTCTAAAATCCTCTCCAACTCGGGAAGAAGCTTTTGAACCTTCCGCTTGTCCCGGGTGTTAAAGTCGCGGCTGCCCTGGACTCTCCGGCAGAGCGTGAGGAAACCGCCGATTTGGACGCTATTCCCAACAAAGGCCACCAGATAATAGCTAAAATCCGTGTGCTCGATCAGAGCCAGACCCAGGACGCGGAGCGCGGCCACGGCATCATCGCTGGCCCGGGGCCGCAGGCGGAGCAATTCCGCGGAAGTAAAGACCTGGCCCCGAAGGTTGCGCGACCTGGCGGCCGGGCCGTTGAAGCGGCGGAACGACTTGCGGCACAGTCGTTCAAAATGTCGCGACTCTCTCTCCGGGTTATTCACGGAGAATTTCAAGGAGAAGGGGCCCGGCCAGCGGTGCATCTCGTAAAGACATAGCACTTGATAGGGGACGGCGCTGCGTAATTGGCGGGCCCATTTCTTGAGGGCGTTGGGAGACTTTCGGTGGTTGGGTTTTACAGGCGCCTTTTTCATCTTGCCTCTTCCTTGAAATGCGGGTCGGTAGAGCAGGCTCTAGTTTTCTTTTATAGCGAATTGTAACATTATTGTTCTCTCATTATCAACCAGGTGATGGCCGAGATCAATCCTATTTTTCAAGGATTTTTCTCCTGGGGATTTTCCCAGGTATTAGGGATTGACCCGGGTAGGGAAAGCGTCTCTAATATACCATAAAGGATGAAAGCATGAGGGATGAGGGAGCCCGGATGCAGAATTCAATAAAACCTCTTTTCCTCTGCCGGTCGTTGTCCCTCGTGCCCCGTCCTCCTTGATTTTCCGGCCCGCTTCGCCATAATGAGCCTATGGCCTCGGCTCTTTCTTCCTCCACCCGGCGCTGGCTGGCGGGGCTGGCCGTCACCTTTCTGCTCGCCCTCCACTTCGGCCTGGGATTCATGAGCGCCCGCCACAAAGCCGTGACCGCCGACGAGCCGTTCCACCTCGGCCGCGGCGTCTCCGCTCTTTTCTCCGGCGATTTCCGGCTGAATGTCTCCCACCCGCCGCTCTTCAACCTGTGGAACGCCCTGCCCTTGCTGTTTGTCCCCGACCTGAAGATCCCCTATCACGACCCCTATTGGCAAAACCCGTCGGTGGACGATGCCGACCGCAAATACCGCTTCGCCATGCTCTTCCTCTGGAAGCTCAATCCCGATCCACTCCGCCTCATCACCCTGGCCCGCATCCCCACGCTTTTGGCCTCGGTGCTCCTCGCCGGCATGGTCTTTCTCTGGACGCGCCAGCTCTACGGAAACGGCGCCGGGCTGTTCGCCCTCTTCCTTTACTCCCTCTCGCCCAACCTGCTGGCGCACGCCCCGCTCATCACCACCGACCTGGGAGTCTCCCTCACCATCTTCCTGGCCGCCTTCTTCCTCTGGCGCCACCTCGCGGCCCCCTCCTGGCCCCGGCTCCTCTTGGCCGGCTTCTTCCTCGGCCTGGCCCAGCTCAGCAAGTTCACCGCCATCTTCCTCTACCCTCTCGACCTGCTCATCCTCTGGCTGGCCTTGCCCGGAGACGGGAAAGACAAACTCCGCTCGTTTTTCACCATGGATCCCCGGCGGTCCGAATTCTTGCGCGGGCTCGGCGCTTTCCTGGTGATGTTCGCCGCCGCCGCTTTCATGATCTGGGCCGGCTACGGCTTCGAGATCCACTCCCTCCACAACTTCGACCTGCTCCTCCACCCGCCCGCCTCCCCCGAGCTCCCGGCCACCTCCGGACTCCACCGTCTGGCCGTCCTGGCGTTGTCCAAAGTCCCGATTCCTCCGCCCACTTACTATTACGGCCTGGCCCGAACCATCAACGACACCGGCCAGCACCTGCACCCCCTCTACTTCCTGGGCCGG
>MGQK01000011.1:26433-37101 GCA_001797815.1 Deltaproteobacteria bacterium RBG_13_61_14
TACCCGGTCCTGGCCTTGATCAAGCTGCCCCTGGCCGTGCTCGCGCTCTTGGCGCTGCGCATCGTCTATCATCGTCGGGTTGCGGGTGCCCCTGGGGTTGCGGGTGCCCGTTCGGCTGAGCTCACGGCCGAAAGCCTCACCCGCAATCATATTCAAGCCGATCGGCTGGCTGAAATCACCTTGCTCGCGCTCATCCTCGGGCTCCTGGTCTTCTTCATGGTCCTCAATGAAAAGAACATCGGCATCCGCCACCTGCTCCCCATCCTGCCCCTGCTCTATGTTTACCTCGCCCGCCTGTGGCTGTTCGCCGCCGGCCGGCGCGCGCTCCGCTGGCTGGTGCTCGGACTCCTCGCCTGGTATGGCTTGAGCTCGCTGGCCGTTTATCCCGATTACCTGGTGTATTTTAACGAGCTGGCCGGCGGACCGGAGGCCGGCTTGAAGATCTCGGTGGTGGGCGAGGATTGGGGCCAGGACGTGGCCGGCCTGGGCCAATGGATGAAGGCAAACGGGGTGGAGGAAGTCTTTTACACGCCTTACGGCTCAGCCGATCCCCGGGCTTACGGGGTCAATTATCAGCGCATCCCCTGCGGCCGGCCGGCTGGGCCCGGGATTTACGCCTTACACATCGTGGAAAAACTAAGACCGCTCGAAGACCGGCCCCCGGATTGCTACCAATGGCTGGATAAGTTCCAGCCCATTGCAAAAATCGGGCACACCATCTGGATCTATCAAATTACCGAATACTAAGGGCCACAGGTTTGAAACCTGTGGCCCGCTTAAGTCATAAGTCAGTATTATTGAGGATCGCATAATAAGTTGACGGCCAGCGGCTTGGCTCCTGGGGATGCAGAATTGTGGTGCAGGCTTCCAGCCTGCGGAATGATCGGAGGGCAAGCTGGAAGCTTGCACCACAAAAATAGTCAACCTATTTTGCGATCCTCAATAGGCAGCCATCTTTAAAAGGGGACAGTTAACGATCAGGCTTTGACCTGGATATCCCCAGATTAATCTTGTCCCTATTGGTCTTGATGAATTGGAAAAGGCCGGTCTCAATGCTTTCGCCGGACTGAAAATATTCATTATCGCATTGTTCCAATTTTTCTTCCCGTTCGGAACTCTCTGCTTCCATCACCTCTGCAATCGCCGCTTCCGTGAATGAGCCGCTGATCCCCAAGGCGGCAATGGCTCTCCGGGTGATTTCCGCGGTCTTGGGGCAGGAGATTCTGGTAAGCGCCTCCACAATGATCGGGGCATATTCCCTGGAACTATTAAGAAAGAACTGCGAGTAACCACCGTTGTTCACTTCGCGCTCCAGCGCTTCAATAGCTTGGATGACCCGCTCCTCAGCCGTAATTTGATTCGCGCCTGCTCGCGCTTCTTTCTGATCAAGCGCTTGCTCAAAGGCCAGCACCAGGGAATCAATCCGATATTTACCCTCCAGAGCAATCAGTTCCTCCACCGATTCTCCGGAATACTGATCAAGCCATTTCAGTTCTTTCATGGTCACTTTTCCCTCCCTAATAGATTTTTTTGAAATGAGATTTTGCGGACCCCGCTCTCAACAACGCTTCCTGGTATTACCAATGAGAGCATAAGTCAGCGCCCGGCACCGATCACTCCGCGACCGCTGCGCGGCTTCGGCCGAGATCTCAGCCGAACGGTCACGGCTGTATCCGTTCCCGTTCAAGTTCAAGGGCATTCACTGTGCACTGTGCACCGTGCACTGTCCACTATTAATGCCCGGCTTTTGCCTTCGGCCGCTTGGGTTTGCGCTTGATCTCGACGCCTTCGCGGCGGGCCATTTCGATGATGGTGGAGACGTCATCTTCCCGGAACTGCTTGGGCCCCACCGGGATGGGTTGGAGGCGGAAACCCGCTTTAAGGGTCAGGCGCCAAAGATCATCTTCTTTTCCCCAGCGGTCCCGGTCAAACTCCTCGGCCAAGACCAGGATATCAATATCGCTGTCCGGCCGGGCGGTGCCCCGGGCCTAGCTGCCGAAGAGGATGGCTTTTTCAGCTTGGATCCCATGCTCGACCAGAATGTCCAAGTAGCGTTGGATGAGCCTTACAACTTTTGGATCAACCATCGGCTTCTCGAACCCGATGCGCAGATTCTTTTCCGCCTCTCCCTGACCACGAGCTACGGGGTCGCGGGCGGGGACGCCGGCGGCTGGGGCGGCTGGGACGGCCCCAACAGCTCGGTCACCCACTGGGCGACCTGGGGATCTTCCGGCATCGAGAGCTCCACGTCCACCATGGAGTTCTTGTTTTCAAAGCCGCCGGCCAGGGCTTCCAGCTTTTTGGTCAGCTCGGTCGTCTGTTTTGCCAGCTCATCGGATTTGGCTTTGACCTGGGGGTCGGTCTGGAGCTGCGGGCCTTCGAGAATCCGGCGCTGGGCCAGCAGCCGCTCCAGCTCGCGGTTCACTTGCTCTCGCTCCTTGAAAGCCTGGGGATTGTGGCCGCCCGGCTGCATGGTGATATCCATCCGGCCCAGATATTTGCCCCGGTTGCCGGCCTGGACCACCAGGGTGCTCTCGGCCAGGAACGGCTGGGGGGTGGTGCGGCCGCCGCGGCTGCTGACCAGCACGTCAATCCCGGGCACCTGCTGCGCCAGTTGCGCGGCCGAGTTGAATTCCAGGCTGACCAGGCCGATGACCAAGTCGCTCTTGCCCCGCAGCTCGGACACCACCTCCCGCGCGGCCGCGACCGGGTCTCGCGCTTCCAGCTTATCGGCGAGAAATATCGGCGGCTCCTGGATCAGGCCGAAGAAGCCGATCCTGAGCCCGTTGCGCTCGATCACTTTCTGGCGGGGGAAGGCGAACTCTTGCTTTTGCTTGTCAAAGAGGTTGGAGGACAACAGAGGCAGGGAAGGGGTCGAACCGAGCTGCTTCTGCAAAAAATCCAGGCCTCCGGCCAGGTCAAGCTGTCCGACGTTGAGGGCATCCACGCCCATGCGCTGGAGCGACCGGGCGATCACCTTGGCTTTTTCCTGGTCGTGAGGCGGGGCCATGGCATTCGCGTTGGTATAAGCAAAGAAGCCGTCGCCCGCGTCCACTTGCACCAGAGTTTTTCCGCCGGCCTGGAGGTCTGCCACATATTTCGCCCGCCGGGCCATTCCGCCCAGGGGGTGGTGGGGACAGCCGCAGTCTTTGACCTCTCCCTGATTGGACGTGGTGTAAATCATGGTGAGTTGAACGGGCTGAGTCGGCCGGGAACGAGCCGGCTGATCGCACCCGCCGGGAAGAAGGACCCCTGTTGACAGGACCGCCAGAGCTATCCCTTGGCGAAGGGTGAAACGGTCCATCTTAGTCATGCCTCCTGATCGTCTAATGAGAATACACCGCGGATACCATTTCCAGGTCCAGGCTCGCTCCGGCCGGCACCAGGGCCAGGCTCACCCCGGGATATCGGGCCGCCAGGCCCAGGTAACGCTGGAGCTCGGCCGACGGGATGCTTTCGCCGGTCTCCCAGTCCACGGTCTGGAACTTGAGCACGGCCCGGCCCGGCTCTCCGGCCGCGGCCAGGAGCCGCTCGGTTCCTGAATTCATTACAGCAAATAACCGGCGGGGAGTCAAACTCATCTCTTTCTGCATCTGGCGGTGGTAGAGCATCAGGCAGAGGAACTCAAAATCGCGGCCGGCCGCGGCTTCCAGGTCCTGCGAGAACCACGCCAGCGCGTCTTCGGGCTGGAGCGCGGTCTCGTAGTAAAGGTTGAGTCCCACCGGGATGCCCGGCCGGCCTCGGTGCACGGCCTCCCGCAGCCGCTCGGCCAGATCCAACAGGCGGTCCCGCTTCCAGCGCGACCACTGCCAGAACTCCGGGGAGTAATGGTCCACCCGGTATTTCCCGTTGCCCCTTGGGTGGACGCCCCGGTAGAAGCCCTGGGGGTCCATGGCCCGGCCGGTGGTCAGGCGGTAGAGGTTCTGCACCCGGGGGTTAAAGTCCTCATGGTGGCGGAGCATCAGGTCGTCCTGCAAGAGCACGCCGTCAATCGGATAGCGGGCCAGCTCCTCAAAGACCCGGACCAGCCGCGTCTGCACCTCGGGCAGAAGCACGCTCTGGCCCCGCGCCGGCGCCGGCCGGCCTAGGGCAAAATCATAGGCCATGCAGCGCAGCTCAACGTTGTCCTCCACGCCGTAGTCCGCATAGCGGGTGGTCATCCAGGCAAAGAGCCGGAGACCATGGCGGTGGGCCAGCTCCACGATCGGCCGCAGCACGTCGTCCACCACCGGCAGTTGCGAGTTCTGGAAATAGACCCCCCGGTCGGACCGGGCCTGGGCCACTTCCAGCAGCCGGTCGCCCGGGTTATGGAAGACCCGCAAGACCACCGTGTTGACTCCCGCGGCGCGAAAGGCCTGGAAGCGCCGTTCCAGCTCCGGGTAATTTGCCGCGGCCAGGGTCAAGAGCTGGACGGCCCGGATCGGCTCGGCCGGCGGATGCACCTTGACCACCGGCAAAGGAGGAACCTCACTTGCGGCAACCGGCGGTGTTTGAGAATCCAGGGAGTGTGGTGACAGGCACAGAACGAGCGCCAAAACAAAGAAAAAGGAAATGATCCTTCTCTGTGCTCTCTGTGTCTCGGTGGTAAGATTCATCCCTGCGGGCCCAGGCTCTGCGCCAAGAGGGCGATCACGTCTTCCACCACCGCGCCCTGTTCCCGCCCGCTGCGGTCGAGCATGCGTTGGCACATGGGGCAGGCCGTGGCCAGAAGCTCCGCCCCGCTGCGGGCGAAGTCCTGCATCTTGTTTTGGCCGATGGCCCGCGCGGTCTGCGGGTGGGTGAGGGGAACCCCGCCCCCGCCCCCGCAGCAGGTGCCGGCTTCCCGGTGCTCGTAGAATTCCAGAGGCTGTTGCCCGGTCGCTTTCTCCAGGATGAGCCGGGGCGGATCGTAAACCCCCAGGTAGCGGCCGAGGTGGCAAGGATCGTGGTAAATGATCTTCTTTTCCACCGGCTCGCGGACGCTAAGCTCACTGAGCCGGGCCGCCACATATTCGGAAATGTGTAAAACCTCTCCGGCCGGCTTGAGGCCCGTCCGGGCATAGACCTCTTTGAGGTAATAGACGCAGGTCGGGCAGGGGGAAACGATGGTCTTCCACCCCGCGAGCCGGGCCATGAGCTCGCGGCTGTGGGTCGCAAAAGTCTCCCGGTGGCCCAGGGTATGGATGGGGTTGCCGCAGCAGATCCGGCCCTGGTGCAACACCCGGAAATCCACGTGGAGGGCTTCCAGCACCCGCACGATGGCCTCCAGGTTGGCCGGGTGGTAATGGAGCGCGGTGCAGCCGGGGAAGAGGAGCACTTCCGCGGAGCCGTCCAGGTATTTCTCCGGCACGTGATTGCGGACAATGGCGGAAAGGTCCTCGCCAAAAGGGTTCCCCTGTTTCTGCCAGGTCTCGAGCGCCTGCATCGCCCGGGCCGGCGCCACGCCCCTTGCCACCGCCTCGGCCCGGGCCGCCTCCAAGACCGGCATCACTTCGATCCGGTGCTCGCAATAGGTGCGCGAGATCAGGCACCCGGTGCAGCGGTAGAAGACGTCGGCCGAATCGGCGTCAAAGGGCAAGACCCGGTCGCGCACCAGCCGGAGTAAAGTCATCTTGCCGGTGGGGGTCACGGTCTCCGAATGCTCGATCTGGGCCACCGGGCAGGCGAAGCGGCAGAGCTTGGGGCAATACGAGCAATACTCGATCTCCCGGCGAAAAGCCTGGAAGGCTCTCTTCAGTTCCGAATTCTGCGCCATGGGATCAGGGCACGAGCGGCAAACTTTCCAGGGCGCTGCTCTCGGGCAAGCCCTGCATCAAGTTAAAGTTCTGCACCGCGGCGCCGGCGGCGCCTTTGACCAGGTTATCGAGGGCGGACGTGATCACGGCCTCCCGGCCGGAGGGAGCGAGCGAAAGCCCGATCTGGGTCAGGTTGGTGCCCCGCACCTGGGCCACTTCGGGCAGGGTGCCGGGGGGGAGCAGCCGGAGGAAAGGCTCGTCCTGGTAGCTCTCGCGAAAGATGTCGAACAGGTTATCGAGCGAGAGCTTCTTCTTGAGCTTGACGTAGAGCGTGCTCAGGATGCCGCGGTTCATCGGCACCAGGTGCGGCACAAAGGTCACCCGCACCCGGGCCCGGGCCGCGGCGGAAAGCTCCTGCTCCATCTCCGGCGTGTGCCGGTGGCCGTAGATGTTATAGGCGCGCAGGTTCTCGGCGATCTCGCAAAAGTGCAGGCTCGGCTGGGGCGAGCGGCCGGCGCCGGACACGCCCGATTTGGAATCCGCGATCACCTCCGGCTCCATCACCCCCTTGGCGGCCAGGGGCAAAAGCCCCAGGATGACCGAGGTCGGGTAACAGCCGGGGTTGGCGACCAGCCGGGCCTTGGCAATCTTTTGGCGGTAAAGCTCGGGCAGCCCATACACCGCCTCTTTGAGCAAGGCCGGGTAGCGGTGCGGGCCATACCATTTTTTGTAAACCGCGGCCGACTTGAGCCGGAAGTCGGCGGAGAGGTCAATGACCTTGAGGCCCAGCTTCAAAAGCGCGGCCGCGGCGTCCTGGCTCTCGGAATGGGGCAGGCACAGGAAAGCCAGCTCGGCCTTTTTCGCGATGGCGCGAAAGTCCGGGTTGGTGATGGGCAGGTCCACCGCTTGCAGGAGTCCGGGAAAGACCTGGGAATAGAGCTTGCCCGCCTGCTGGCGGGAGGTCAGCACGGCCAGCTTGGCCTGGGGATGGCGGGAGAGGATGCGGACCAGCTCCATGCCGGTGTAGCCGGTGGCGCCGACGATGGCGACTTCAGTCATAGCATTATCCTATCACAAACTTTTTGCCCGCAGAAATAAAAAGGGAAGGCGCGAAGCCTTCCCTGGCGCACGCTTGCATCCGAGAGTTTAGCGCTTGGAATACTGGAACCGGGCCCGGGCGCCGCGCTGGCCGTATTTCTTGCGCTCTTTGGCGCGCTGGTCGCGGGTGACAAAGCCGGCCTTTTTCAGCGCCGGCCTGAGCGCCGGGTTGATCACCATCAAGGTCCGGGTAATGCCGTGGCGGATGGCTCCGGCCTGGCCGCTTAAGCCCCCGCCGTCCACGTTGACAAAGATATCGTATTGGCCCAGGGTCTGGGTGAGTTCCAGCGGCTGCCGGATCACCATCTGGGAGGTTTTGCGGCCGAAGTATTCTTCGAGCGGCCGGTCGTTGACCACGATCTGGCCGCTGCCCGGCTTCATCCGGACGCGGGCCACCGCGTTCTTGCGCCGGCCGGTGGCAAAAAAGACTTGTTCTGGCTCGGGCATGTTCTCTCCTTAATCCCAAGCCAGCGGCTTGGGTTGCTGGGCCTGGTGGGGATGGTCCGGCCCGGTGTAGATCTTGAGCTTGTTGAGCAGGTGCCGGCTGAGCGCGTTTTTGGGGAGCATGCCCCAGACCGCCTGCCGGATCATCTGCCCCGGCTTCTTGGCTCGCATCGCCTTGGCCGGCATGGCCCGGAACCCCCCGGGGTGGCCGCTGTGCCGGTAATACATCTTTTTCTCTTCCTTGGCGCCGGTCAGCTTCACTTTCTCGGCATTGACCACCACCACGAAATCACCGGCGTCCACGTGCGGCGTGAAGCGGGCCTTGTGCTTGCCCCGCAGCACCGTGGCAATCCGGGTGGCCAGCCGACCCAGAACCTGGTCGCCGGCGTCCACCACGAACCACACCCGCTTCACCTCTCCCGTCTTGGCGCTATAAGTTTTCATTGCTCTTTACCCCTAAAAACATGAACTTTTATTTTAACACTGTTTTTGTTGTTGTCAAACCTTTTTTACTTTGAAATTTGGACCCAGCCCCCCGCGCGGTTAGAGTTTCCGCATCAGTTGCTGGGTGATGAAATCGCCGGCGTCGTCCAGGTAGCGGCCGTTGCAGAGCTTCTTCAGGGACCCGGCGAGCAGGGCCGGCACATACTGGCGCAAAAAGACCGGGTCGAAGAAAGGCGAGTGGATGCCGGTGCGGTTGCCGAAGACCAGGAACATGTCCGCCGCGGTGGTGAAACATTTGTCAATCTTGATCACCTTGCGCGCGTTCTCCACCCGGGCCCGGCTGCAGCTCCCGATCAGGTAGGCATTGCCTCCCTTCGCGTCCACCGGCTCCTTCACCTTCCCGATCACGAACGCGCCCGGCCGGCCCCGGCTAAAGGCCTCGGCCCCGGCGTAGGACTCCATGAACCCCAGGTACATCTTCAAGCCCATGATGCACCCGTATTCGCACTTGGCCTCTGATCCATCCGAGTAAGGCCCCTGATAAAGCCGGAGCGGCGAGCCCAGGCGCTTGAGATCCGTGTTCACGTCCTGCCAGCGGTAGAACTCCTCGTCAAACGGCTGGATGCGTTTCGAGAAGCGGTCCAGGTCGGCAACCGTCCTGGCGTCGCCCAGCAAGGTCACCTCTTCCAGCCGCGCCGGCCGAAAGCCCCGGCGGATGGCCGCGGCCAGGTAAGGCACCTCGGTCTCGCCCTTGAGCCCGAGGAGCCGCGCCGCCGCCAGGTCCACCGCGACCGCGTTCCGGCCCATGAGGATCAGACCGAGCTGGCGGGGGATGGGCACGCCCTCGTTGCCCACGCCGATGGTGATGGCGTCCATGACCACGAAATCGGGCCAGCCCACGCTGAGCAGGTCCACCATCTTTTCGTCGAGCAGGTAGTCGTGGTGAATGGAGCGCTCGTCGAAGTTGAGGATGCCGATGTTGAGCTTGACCGTGCCCGTCATCTTGCAGACGCAGTGGCACTTGAGCTTGGGGAGATAAATCCTGGTGTCGGCCTCGGCAAAGGCGCGGCTGAGACGGACCTGGTGGTGCACCGACCCGCCCACCCAGCAGGAGACCCGGCGGTCCTCGTCCATGCCCACCAGATCGAGCGGTTTAGTTAGCTGGGGCTTGAGCCGGCTGATCCGCTCGGTGTAGCCGGACCAGCGGAAGCTGAAGCGGCTGGGGTTCCCCACCGCCGAGGTCTCGGTCACCGAGAGCCGCGAGACCTCCGGCCGCTCCGCCGCCGCGCGCAGGGTCCCCTCCACCACGTCGAGATGGGTGAAGGCGCGCTGGGCAATCAGCCGGGGGTCAAAGGCGCAGACCACGTTGGGCTTGAGCGCCACCTTGCCCTTGGGCTCGTAGCCGAGCGCGGCCATGCCCTCGGCCACAATCGCTTTGATCTTCTGCGGGTCGTAGTCCGCGCATTCCCGCACCAGAACCGAAAAATCTTGGGGGCCGCCGGATGACGGTTTTTTTTCGTTCATGAAGGCACTCCTTCCAACTCTTTCACATACTTGGCAATGATATGATGCAATTCTGAAAGCTCTTGATGAGATGAGAGGTATTTCCTCAGCGCCCGGTGCATCGGCGGCAGGAAGACCAGGAACTCCGGCCGCTTTTTCACCGAGTGGATGTAGTGGAACCGGCCCACCACCTTGAACATCCGGTGGAGCACGCACAGGTCAAAGGTTTCCCGATAGCGCTTGAGGTCAAGCGCTCCCCCGGAAGCCGATTGGAAACGATCGGCGTAATAGGCGACCAGGCGCTCGATCAGCCCATCGCCCAGGATGGCGGAGGTGTCGCGGTCGTAGAGCAGGCAGGCGAGGTCGTAAGTGAACGGGCCCATCAGCGCGTCCTGGAAATCAATCACCTTGATCCGGCCGTCCCGGATCATGAGGTTGTCCATGTGCCAGTCGCGGTGCTGCAGCCAATAGGGCGACTCCAGGAGCCGGCGGGTGATGTTCTCGAAAGAGCGGTTGATGGTGTTCTCGTCCTCGGGAATCAGCGCGCCGGGAAAACGGTCCCGGATCGCGTAGTCGGTGAAGTGGTTGAGCTCCCAGAACAGGAGCTCGTGGTCGAAGCGCATCACGAAGCCCAGGAACCTGGGGTTCGGCCGGCGGGTGCCGGCGATTTGCAGTTTCACCAGCTCGTCAATCGCGGCCTCCATCCATTTTCTTTGCTCGGCCTCCGGCTGATCCTGGACCACGTTCCGGAGCAGCACGTCGCCGAAATCCTCCAGGTAAAGCAGGCCGTGCTCGCGGTTGTAGTAATAAAGCTCGGGAACGGCGACCCCCGCCGCGGCCAGGTGCTTCTGCACGTTGACAAAAGGCAGCTCCTGGATCTGATCCGCATAGCTCGCCACTTCCTCGATCCCTTTGTGCGGGTCCGGGTCGGCCAGCACCATCAGGATCAGGCTTTTCAGGCCGCGGTCGCCGTCCGGGGAAAACACGATCCGGCAATAACCCCGGTTGCTGGCCCCGCCGGTGATGGGGATGACCCGGTAAGTCTCGGCGTCGGCTTGGGGAATCTCTCGGAGATCCGCGGCCACCGCCGCCTTCACCGGCTCGGGCGAGCGGCGCATCTTGAGGAGAAATGACTCGAACATCGTTTCCAGATTAGAGAATCAGAGGGCTGAAGTCAACTGACCTGGTCTGGAAGGGTGTGCGACATGAATGGTGGTCCATAGAAGCATTGATTCCCATAAGTGTTTAAAATGACTGGAATCAATCAAAAAATCTGCAAGTATTCAATACTACGACATAACTCGTAAAATCAAAGGTTTTAAAAGGGGCTCCTCTTTTAGATTTTGTGGGTTAGCGTGTAGTTCTCAGGGCCTTTATCTTCAATCTTTTCAAAGTGATTGTTTGATGACCCGCACCATCCCGACCGGCTCCTCCTCGCTTAGGGTGATCCGGGGGACCAGTCCCC
>MGQK01000012.1:0-76 GCA_001797815.1 Deltaproteobacteria bacterium RBG_13_61_14
GGCTGCCTGGACGCCGAGGATATCGTCATCAAGTTCTGGCAGATGGAGAACGAGCTGAACCAGGCCGGCTTGACCG
>MGQK01000012.1:228-18365 GCA_001797815.1 Deltaproteobacteria bacterium RBG_13_61_14
TTTATCGCGGAGGTGGACTACCCGACCGGCCCGGCGGTGCGAGGCTTTTCCGAGGAGCGCCAGGCCGAGTTTATCCGGGAGTCTTTTCAGGCGGCGCGGGAGGCCGGGGCCATGGGCTACCTCAAGTTCTCGGTGCTCCGCGACGACCGGACTCCGACCGCCATCACCGAGAAGGACCTGCGGGCGCTGGAGAGGGTCGTGCCCTGGTGGGAAGAAGGAAGAGCGCTGCGGCTCCTGCTCTGGGGAATCCCGCATGCCCGTTACATCAACGCCCATTTCCTGGACGTGGTGAAGACGGTGGAAGGCTACTGGGGCGTGGTCACGCCCGAGGGCCGGAAGAAGCCCGGCTTTGCGGTGCTCCAAGAAATCGCCCAAGAGAATTCATCCGCTTCTCCCTAGCCAACTCGCCTTTCCTCTTGCTTCTTGAGCCGGCGCCGGTTTGCAACAACTCCATTTTTGTGTAAGCTGTTTGAACGAGGCCAGGATGCAGATCAAAGGAATCTTCCTCAAAGACTACGTCCAGCTTGTCAAAGATAATCCGGACCTGGAGTGGAACCGCTACCTGACCGCTTCGGATTGGGAGATCACGCGCAGCCTGATCGTCCCCAGCCAGTGGTATCCGGCCGACACCATGGCCCACATCGGCCGGGGCATTTTCGAGATGCGGAGCCAGAACAACTACGCCGCGGTCCGCCTGCACGGCCGGGCCCGGGCCACCGACTCCTTTGACCCGGCCACCCAAAAGTTCCTGCTCAAGCAGGACCCGGTGGCCGCGCTCTCGGCCTATGCCATGATCGTGCGCCGCTACATAGACGAGATCGAGGTCCGCCTGGAAAAAAGCGGTTCCGGCCGGGCCGAGGTGGGTTTTTTCCCGGTGGAGGGAGTGCCGGCCTGGGACCTGTTCCGGGAGATCCAGGCTGGGACCCTGGAGAAGCTGGTGGAACTCAACGGCGGCCAAGATCCGAAAGCGGAATTCCGCTCGGAGATGCGCCAGGGTCAAGAGGCGTGCGTGATTGTGGTTTCATGGGAACCGGCCCCGGCGGGAACGACGGGGAAGTGAGACGATGGTTTTTTTAATCGGGATGGATAAACTAACGAAGGCTCAAGATCCATGACCTTCTCTCCTCATTTCCGCATTACCCATCCGATCACCTCGGGCCTTGCCAAGATCGAGCGGGCGAGGGGTTTTTGGGAAGCCGCCCGGCTTTCTCCGGAATGGCTGGCGGAAATGCAAAAGCGGGCATTGGTCTTGGAGGCGCACCACACCACTCATATTGAAGGGACCAAGCTGACCCTGGCCCAGTCCGAGAAGCTGCTCCAGGGGCTGCCGGTCCCCGAGGCTGACCCGGAAGATTCCCAGGAACTCCTGAACTATCGGGAAGCTTTTGATCTGGTGGCCCACTATTTAAACAGCGGCGATCCGATTACCGAAGGGCTGATCCGGGAGATCCATAAGCGGTTGGTTCGCGGCGTTCGCGGCGATTCCGCCGCGCCTGGGGAATATCGCAAAATCCAAAATTATGTGGTCCACGCTCAAACCGGAGAAGTAGTCTATACCCCGCCCCCCGGTTACGAGGTGCCCCGGATGATGACCGACCTTGTAGCCTGGCTGAACGCGGAGACAGACATCCACACGGCGCTCCAGGCCGGCCTCGCCCAATTCCAATTAGTCCACATCCATCCCTTTCTGGACGGGAACGGCCGGACCGCTCGCTTGCTTTCCACCCTCTGCCTTTACCGGGGCGGTTACGATTTCAAGCAGCTCTTTTCCATCAGCGAATATTACGACCGCAATCGTCCGGCTTATTATCAGGCGTTGCCGCGGGTCCGGGACCAGGAGATGGATTTGACCGGATGGTTGGAATATTTCGTTGCAGGACTCGCTTTCCAGATGCGGGAAGTCCAGAAACGAGGAGAGGGGGTCATCCAGCGCGACCGGATCCTTTCCCGAGCCCGAAAAGCAGGGCTAAAGGACCGGCCCGTGGCCGTCCTCGCTCTGGTGCTGGACCGGGGTCGGGCCACGGTGAGCGAGCTGGAAACCTCTCTCCAACAAAACCGCCGCACTTTGCAACGGGATCTCCGTCTGTTGGTGAAAGAAGGGTTTGTCCGAGAGGTCAGCACCAGTCGAACCGATCCGACCAAATACTATGAACCGAAGCTGTGACAAGCTGTGACTTTCTGCTATGTCCGGCATAGAAAGGAGCCTATCGAATACCAAGATGAGCTGCCTGGTTGGAATAGACGTGGGCACCTCCGGGGTCAAGGCGCTCCTGGTCAGCGCGGCCGGAGCGGTCAAGGCCAGCGCCTTCGTGGAGTATGGCCTGAACACGCCCCGGCCGGGCTGGGCCGAGCAGCACCCGGAGAGCTGGTGGCAGGCCTCGGTCCAGGCTATCCGCGAGCTGCTCCAGAGCGGCGGCGGCGGGGGCCGGGAGGTCCAGGGCATCGGGCTCACCGGCCAGATGCACTCCTCGGTCTTTCTCGACAAAACCCTTCGGGTCATCCGGCCGGCGCTCTTGTGGTGCGACCAGCGCACCCAGGCCGAGTGCGACGAGATCACCGAGACCGTGGGCTTCGACCGCCTGGTCGCGCTCACCGCCAACCGGGCGCTGACCGGCTTCACCGCGCCGAAAATCCTGTGGCTCAGAAACCACGAGCCGGAAAACTACCGAAAGCTCAAACACCTGCTCCTGAGCAAGGACTACCTCCGCTTCCAGCTGACCGGCGAATTCGCGACCGAGGTCTCGGACGCCTCGGGCATGCTCCTGTTCGACGTGGTCAAGCGGCGCTGGTCCGAGGAGCTGCTGAAACTCCTGGACCTCGACCCGGGCATCCTGCCGCGCTGTTACGAATCCACCGAGATCACCGGCCGGGTGAGCGAAGCCGCGGCCCAGGAAACCGGGCTGCGGGCGGGCACGCCGGTGGTCGGCGGCGGCGGCGACCAGGCCGCGGGCGCGATCGGGAACGGCATCGTCAAAGCCGGCCCGATCCTGATCACCATCGGCACCTCGGGCGTGGTCTTTTCCGCCTCGGACCGGCCGCTGATTGACCCGCAAGCCCGGCTCCATTCCTTTTGTCATGCCAGCCCCGGTCGGTGGCACACCATGGGCGTGATGCTCGCGGCCGGCGGCTCGATGCAGTGGCTCTGCAACACCCTGCGGGCGCTCGATTCTAAGCTCGGTTACGATCAGCTGACCGCGCTCGCGGCCGGGACGCCGGTCGGCGCCGAAGGCCTTTTTTTCCTGCCTTACCTGACCGGCGAGCGCACGCCCCATTTCGACGCGGACGCCCGCGGCGCCTTTTCCGGCCTCAGCCTCAAGCACGGCCTGGGCCACCTGACCCGCGCGCTGATGGAGGGCGTGACCTTCGGGCTGAAAGACTCGGTGGAGATCATGAAGGAAGTGGGGAGCGAGATCCGCGAGGTTTATCTCTCGGGCGGCGGGGCGCGCTCGGAGCTGTGGACCCAGATGGTGGCGGATGTGCTCAACCTCCCGATCAAGCGGCTCAAGGTGGATGAAGGCCCGAGCTTTGGCGCGGCGCTCTTGGCGGCCGTGGGCACCGGGATCTTTCCCGACACCGCCGCGGCGGCCGAACAGACCTTGCAATTGAAGGATGAGGTGGAGCCCCGGCGCGAAGCCGCGGCAAGCTACCAGGAGCTCTATCCCCGGTTCCGCTCGCTCTACCAGGCCCTGAAGCCGGAGTTTAAGAATTCAGCCGGAGACGCGGCATGAGCTACGCCAGCAAGCGCACCGACTTTGACGGCGCGATCGGCAATCTCGACTCCAAGATGCGGGTGCTGATCCCGCCCGGGTGCGGCGAGCCGCAGGCGCTCTTGCGCGCGCTCTGCGAGCGGGCGAGCCGGTTCCACGGCCTCACCCTGGTCTCCGGGCTGCTCCTCACCGACTATCCCTTCCTCGAACCCAAATGCGCCGACCACTTCCGCTACCTCACCACCCACGTCATGCCCGGCTCGCGCAAGGCGATTGCCCAGGGCCGCGCCGAATATGTGCCCGTTCGCTTGTTCGACGCGCCGCGCGTTTTCGGCCGGGGCGGGCCGCTCCGGGTGGACGCGGTGCTCCTGCAAGTCAGCCCGCCGGATAAGGAAGGCCGCGTCAGCCTGGGCCCGAGCACCTCCAACCCCTTGCCCCTGGCCAAGCAGGCCGACCTGGTCATCGCCCAGGTGAATCCCCGCTGCCCGCGGACTTTTGGCAACTCCACGCTCTCGCTGGCGGAGATTGACTGCCTGGTGGAGCACGAGGAAGAGCTGGTGGAATACCGGGCGCCCCGGGTGGGGGAGGTGGAGCGCCAGATCGCGGAGCAGATCGTGCCGCTGATCCCCCAAGGGGCCACGCTCCAGATCGGGATCGGCAACGTGCCCGAGGCCATGCTCCAGGGCCTGGCGCCGGGCCTGGACTTGTCCCTGGCCGGCATGGCGGTGGACACCATGGTTGACCTGGTGGAGCGGGGCGTGGTCACCGGTCCCTGGCGGGCGATCGAGCTGATGGGCTCGCGCCGGCTCTTTGACTTTGCCCATGAGAACCCGAGGATCGAGATGCAGGATTCCTTGACCGGCCACAACCCGCTCTGGCTGGGCAAGATCCCGAAGTTTGTTTCGGTGAACTCCGCGCTGGAGGTGGACCTCTCCGGCCAGGTGAACGCGGAGAGCCTGGCCGGCGAGCAGATCTCCGGCCTGGGCGGCCAGTTTGATTTTGTGGAGGCGAGCTACTGGTCCGAGGGCGGCTTCTCCATCTTTGCCTTCCCGTCCTCCTCGGGCAAGAACGGCGAGTTCTCGCGGATCGTGAAAGCGCTCAAGCCCGGGGCCGCGGTCAGCACCCCCCGTTACTTCACGCGCTGCGTGGTCACCGAGTATGGAGTGGCGGACCTGTGGGGCAAGACCTTGAAGGAGCGGGCAAAGGCTCTGATCCGGATCGCTCACCCCAAGTTCCGGGAGCAATTGCAGCAAAAAGATTAATCTTCAAGAAAAGAAGAATTATCCGCCGATTCCCCGGCGCGGCGAGCCGCAACCAAAGAAGAATTGGGAACCGCAGATGGACGCGGATAAACGCAAATGAAGAGGAAGAAAGGATTTATCCACGAAAAGACACGAATGAGCGCGAAGGCAAGGGAATTGAATACGGCTTCATTTCTTCGTGTCCCTTCGTGTTCCTTGGTGGATAGATATCTTTTTTGTTTTTCTATCCGCGTTCATCCGCGTTGATCCGCGGTTAAAATTATCTTTTTATGTCGCACACCCCCTCCGAATCAGGACCGGCGAGATCAAAGGGCAGCCGATTTTCTCCTTTGCCGTTTTCTCCGCTGCGCTTGATAATGGGTGGCGCATAATCCCCTCGCCACCACCACCTTGCCGCACTTTTTCGCCGAGCAAGCCTTGGGTTCCACCCGCGGCCGGCCCCGCTTCAGCGCCTTCACCCCGTGCTTGAGCCGAAACCGCATCCGCTGATAATGGTAATGACAAAGCCCCTTGGCCGACGCCCACTTCCCGCATCCGGGGGTCGCGCAGCGCTTACCCTTGTTAATAATTCGTTCCGGCTTGGGCGCGGATACCTTGGTCACGGCCCGGCCCCCGGCTTTGATTCCGGCTTGCCTCCGCCGCTTCCTGACCCGAGCGGCCGCCGGCCGGCCGGTCCGCCCCAGTTTACTCACCCCTTGCCTGATCTCCCGGAGATCCCCGAGCATCCCTCGGAGTAACCCCTCCAGACCGCTGAGAACGCTTCCCTTCGCCATCGCCTCCTCCTTCTTTCCGATCATCCACAGCTTACTCGAATTTCGAAGATTTTTCAAGTCCTATTTGAAACGGGAACCTGGTCGTGATCGGGGACCTGGACGAATGAAAAGTATATCGTATGTCCTATGTCGGGACAAGAAATGTGCCGGAACTGCACCATTCAATCAGGTAATGTTCAATGTAACGATCTGACCCCTTTCACCGCGACAAGCCCAGGAGCCAGTCGGCCGAGACCTTACAGCGCCGGGCGATCTTCACCACCGTCTCCGGCTTCGGACCCACGGCGCCCTGCAAGTAATAACAGACGTGGGCCGGACTTAAGCCCACCCGCGCCGCGAATTGGCTCTGGTTGAGCCGGCTCTGGCGGAAAAGCCGGCGGAACCTGGGCCAAAACCCCTTGGCCGGGCGGGGCTTCGGTCTGCGCCGGGCCGCGGGAGCGCGAGATCCCAGGTCCTCCTGCAATCCCAGCAGCCAGTCGGTGGAAACCCCGAAGACGCGGGCGATCAGGATCACGTGGGGGAGATTCGGCCCGCTTCCCGCCAAATAACAGCAAATCGTTTCCTTGCCGAGACCCAGGCGGGAGACGAGCCCCCTTTGATTCAGCCCGCTCTCCACGCAGAGCCGGCGAAACCGGTCCGGAAACAATTTCAAATTGTGCCGCCAGGCCTCGCGCTTCCGCTTGGCCTTGGTGGCGGTTCCCAGCAGCCAGGCCGGAAGGCCGCGGCTCGCCTCGTTCAGATGCCGGAACCCCACCGGCCGGCGAGGCCGAGGCGGCATCTTCTTCCTCCGCTGCCGTTGATAGTGGGTGGTGCACAGTCCCTTGGCCACTACCCATTTGTCGCAGGAGCGGGCCCGGCACCGCCGCGGCTTCACCCGGGGCCGGCCCTGCTTGGTCTTGGGCATGGCGCTCCAACTGCGCCGCCGACTCAACTTCTGATAATGCCGCTTGCAAAGGCCCCTCGCCGTCGCTTCCCGGTCGCATCCCGGCGCCGAGCAGGGCCGGCCTTTGTTCTTCACTTGTCTCCGCCTAACTCCCATCCCAAACAACCCCGCTCAGTGCACGGATAATGGCGGCGCCGGCAGCCGGCAGTCCGCCCTTCGCTTTCGGCCCAAGGCCGGGCTCTTCCCGCGAAACCCTAACCCGGCCGAGCCGGAACCAAAGAGAAGATTTAAACACAGAGCGCACAGAGGGCACGGAGCTAAAAAATTCTAACTGGTGTTTAAACTTTGTGCTCTCTGTGGTCTCTGTGTTTCATTCCTGTATTAAATTGTGCCCACTTTGGCTACAATTTCAGCCGTAAGGGACTAATCCCTGAACTTACCCGTTCCATTAGCTAAAGTTTAAAGTAAAGTTCTGACCCCGATCTTCCTATGTTTAATGGAACGATCGGACCCCAAAACATTCTTATTCTTATTCAAATTGCAGCCTATTAGCCCAATCTATCACCTCGGCTATTACCTTCTTGACTTCAGTAAGATTAATAACCGTAACGAAAGATGGCGTTATTGAAAAAAATGTTCTAAAATGAAACTCGATAGTTCTTTCTCGCTTGTACATTGGAAGCCCTGTTTCAATACGGCTTAGGTCGTAATTCCCATGAGACGAATGAAATTTCTGCCATTTCCAATCTACCTGCGCAATACTGCTCGGGCACCGCAAAAGCAGCCTTTTACTAACGGTAGAAATCTTAATCAGTGGTAATCTTTCTTCGGACTGAGATTTAATTAGCCTTGAGTAAATACCAGGTTTGAGAATTCTTAGCTCTGCATTAGTTACCAGCAAAGGAACTAGAATGATCGCCGCTGCTGGATCACATTCTTTTGTGAACATTCTAAATCTTTCAATTGCAACGTAATGCAAACAGTCTCGTAGCTGATGGAGACCTGTGCTAATAGTCGGTATCTTGGGATTATTCTTCATAGTTTTATTTATTGTATCAGACTCTTCTTGAAATCCTAATGTTGTTCCACGAACACACTTAGGTATTTGACCATGCGAAAGCTTGGCTAATTTAATTTTTTTAGGAAACTTTATAAGCTTATTTTCTTCTGAAAAAGGTAAATGGGGTTTTCTGTCTTGCCAAAGAAATGGGCGCCATTCGTCAAAAACAATTTGAGATAAGGAAGTGGAATCCGGCATAAAAAGCCAGATCAGTTTTTGAGGATCGCAATATTTAAATTCTATTAAAAAATATATTTGAATATGACCTGGATCAACGGGATCATGTTCAGAAGGCACACTGGCAGCAAAATCAATGGAACGTTGAATGGGTATCAAGTTCTCATCTAAAGAGCTAAACCCATACTCTGGCTCGATCCAATCGGCTTTGAGTTCTGATATTAAAAAATCATAAACAGTCATTTCAAGCGGAATACCAGAGGCCATGATGGTCCTAGAATCCGAAAACTTAGATTTTCCTAACATCCCGTCAAGCCTTATGAATTATGTTAGGTGTTGTCACCGATCTCTTTATGTTAATTAGTTTCTGTTCGAACATCCATTTTTTCAGGACTTTTGGAATTTCATTTTCGGCATTTTGTGGATTAAATTCTCTATATATTCTTCCTATTAAATCAGTTGTTAAATATTTAAGTGTTTTATCCTTTAGAAGGCATACCGGTTTATTAAGCGCCAGCATGTAGCCAACCTCAAGAGATACATTGGGATTAATATCATCTTCATTAATTCTTTCAAATATTGCAATACCAAATCTGCATCCATGCATATAGGTTCGAATGTTGTTAAAAAGTTCGCTGGCATATTCTTTATCGTCCGCTCTCAATACTTTTATATTAAATAATTTGCAAGTATCCTTCACAGCTTGTATAACCTTTTTATGTATTGGTGTATTTTGATACTTCATCATTAAGAATGCACAATTGTCGCTTTCTCTGTGATCTTTATGAAATAGCTGTAGAAATGAAGATATTTCCGCCGGAACATCAATAAATACATTTTTATTGGAATCCAAAGAAGAAATAGTAAAACTTACAAAACGACACGTATGACCTGTAGGAAACTCTGGAGAAACTCTCGCTATACCTTGCAACCAGTTAATATTTCCTAATATATTGAATGAGGTTCTAAGCTTATCCAGGTCGATAAGCCACTGCTGATAATTTATAGCGGTTAGCCATTCAATTCCCTCTTGTTTTACTACATCTAAAATTATTGATAACATTTCTCTTTTATTCGTTATATCAGATTTAAAAAAAACAATATTGATTGCCTCTGAAGGCGAATCGTGATTGCCGCGAATATCATAATTGGGGCGATTATAGTAATCAATCTTTATATTAATGTTTATCATTTCGGCTCCACTTTTAATGGGCTATTTTCAATTATATTGATTTCTTCCTCATTCAGACAATACAATTCATACACAAGCCGATCAATCTGGGCGGCCGTGGTAGAAATCTGCCGATCCAGGCTTTCCTTCTCATGCGCTGTTTTTACCTCTGGCTTCTGCTTGTTCAATTTCAACATCGCTTCAACCAAATCATCAAACTGTTTGTAAAGAGTATGATCCTTAGAGTTTTTAATCTCCTGAATCGGAAGATTCTTTATAAACCGAGACTCGTAGCTGAAATAGCCGCCCCTCATGGTTGTCGCCGTCTGGCGGATAAACCACTCCAAGAGTTTGCTGTTCAGAAACCCCAAGACATACTGCCGCGAATACTCGGGCAATACCAGGATTCCATAGCCGCCTGCAACCCCTCCTGTAAAAAAGGTCTCACCAGTTTCATCTAAAGAAAAGGAAGAACGGGCGGCAAGATCGGGCGTAAAAATCTTAGGCAAGTGCATCACATCAAGAGCCTGATTTCTTCCATAGGCATACCAACTTTTACCACGCATCTTGCCTCTTTCACGGTTCTCCAAGTAGAGTTTATTATCAAGAAAATACTCCCATGTCAAGGGATAACGCGATTTCATGATTGTTTCCGGAATCAATCCCATGGAACCTTCCGGTTGGCGCTCGTATGGAAAAAGGATCAAGCGGTTGGTATGGGACAAATAATAGGATTTGCTGTCTCCCCCTTTGATCAAAGGATGAAGCAGGTCCGGCTCCAGCCAATAGTCGGCCTCTTTTTCTTTGGAGTGGACTTTAACCTTTTTCTTCTCCCGTTTGATTTCTTCCACGATAAAGATTGCATCGGCGCTGGTCTTGAGGCCCTGAAAGATGCGACTGGTGACATGCTCAAGCCTAGTCGGCATCTTCTGTAAGCGTTCCAGTAAAGACGCGCCCGGACCGATGGCAAAGTTCCACTCATCTGACGTCAGAGTTGACGAAGAGACAATTCCTTCTATGGCTTTGCCGCTTCTGCGCCACTCGGGTAGATCGTCAACTTTCAATACATGGCACTGGTCCCGGCCGGATTTTTCCAGGAAAAGCAAACAGGTATAATTGCTGGCGCCTTCAAACACTTGTTGGTCCCCGAAATGGACCACCTCTGCCAGGTTCTTCCCCCTGGCCAGGTAGTCACGCAAAGGCTGGCCATATTTTGCATTAAAGAACTTGTGCGGGAGAATAAAGCCGAAGCATCCTTTGCTGGTTAAAAGTTTCAGGCTCTTCTCCACGAAGACGGCATATATATCGTAATTGCCCTTGCTCGCGGCGGCATAATGCCTTTTGAAGTATTTCGCATCTAATGGCGTTGACTCGCTCATGGTCTGAATTCGGATATACGGCGGATTCCCGATGACGACATCGAAGCCGGTCTTATGGTTCGCGGTTCCCGGTTCGCGGTTTCCCTTAACACCTCTGCCCTCTGTGCTCTTTGTGTCTCGGTGGTGAAAAATTTCCGGAAATTCTTTGTCCCAATCAAAGGCATTGATGCGGAGAATTTCTTCCTGATCGAACATGGCAATTTGCTGGCCCTGATAGAAGTCGGAGCCGATCAGGGAATTGCCGCATTTGATGTTGGCGGAGAGGTCGGGGAGGGCGCGTTGTTTGTAGAAGAGTTTCAACTGGTTGAGGGATTCTTCGGTCTCGCCTTCCAGGCATTTCAAGAGGAGCGAGAGCTTGGTGACTTCCACGGCCTGGGGGTCTATGTCAACGCCGAAGATGTGATCGAGCAGGATGCGTTTGCGTTCGGCGGTGGTTAAGCGCCAGGCGCCGCCGGCGGCCTGATACAATGGTGCGCGGGTGTGGGCACCCGCGCCCCTAAAGTCCGTTGCGCGGCTGAGGTCAGCCGCGCCCCGAAAGTCTTGACCATTTGATTTTTCTTCTTTCGTGCTCTTTTCGTGTGCTTCGTGGATATACTGATCGCGGTGCCAGTCGAGGAGATATTGATAAGCGCCGAGGAGGAAGGAGCCGGAGCCGCAGGCCGGATCCAAGATTCTTAATGGTTGCGCGTCTTGGGCGCGATGAATCGCGCCCCTACCTTTTTGTAGCCCACCCTTCGCGGCCTGGCGAAGGGTGGGGTTGCCTGACACCTGCTCGGGGGTTTTGCCCTCGAGCAATTTGCCAACGGTATTTTTGACGATGTAGTCCACGATATAAGTCGGCGTGTAGTAAACCCCGCCGGCTTTTTTGACCTCCGGCTTTTCCTCCACCTTGGCCTGGTGGCCGGCGGTGAGGCGGATGACCTTGCCCAGGAATTGCTCATAGACCTGGCCCAGGATATCCGCGGGCAGCACCGAGAACTCATACGGGCTTTCCGGGTAATAGAGGCTCTTGAGGATTTCCTTGAGCACCTTGTCGTCCAGGACCAGGCCGGGCGTGAGGGTGTCCGGCTCGGGCCGGTCCTTTTCTTTTTTGAAGTGGAAGAGCCCGGAGTTGTAGCGGTCGTCGGCGTTGGCCAAGAGGTGAAAGAGGCGTTGGTAAACGCGCTCGCCGTTGTGCAAGGCCTGGAGCCGGCCGTATTGCTCGATGCCGCGGTCTTCGCAGATGCGCAGAAAGATGATGCGGTCGAGCGTGGCCTGGACCGCGAAGTTGAGCTGGCGGGTGTTGAGGCGGGGATTGCGGAGCGCGATATTTTTGGCCAGCTGGTCCCGCCAGGCCTCGATCTCCTGGAGGAAAGCGGAATCCACCTCCGCGGTGCCTTTCTTTTTGCGGGTGGTCTCGGCGAACTGGTCAAAGGAGCCTTTGAGCACGGCGTCCTTGGCAAAAATGTCGGCGATCTCGGACCAGCGCTCGAGGTATTCGGTATAGGCCAAATAGAGGATGCGGCCGGCGCTGGCCTTGTCGTTGGCCGCGGGCTTGATCCGGCAGTCATAGACCGCGAATTCCTCGAAGTCGGAGAGGACGGAGAGGGGGAGCTTGGCCGACCAGGCGTAGCGGCGGAGTTGGAAGGCGGGTTCGGGGTTGTGCTTGAGGTCCACCCCGGGCTTCTTGGCTTCGAGGAAAAATTTGCGGGCGCCGCCGATGCGGAAGCAATAGTCGGGCGCTTTGGTGACGCCGCCGACCTTGAGAGCGGCCTCGTGGACCACGTCTTTGTAGGGTTCGGCAAAGCCGGAGGCGTTGTGCACGTCCCAGCCCAGGGCGATGAAGAAGGGGTCGAGGAATTCGACGCGGAGCTGGGTCTCGTGGTAGCCGGGGGAGAGGTAGGCTTCGCGGTTGTGTTGGAAGCGGGCGATTAGGGAGGAGATTTCAGCCGGTGCGGTCATGGCGGGTGGCCTTGGATGGCTCCATACTATCTTGATTATTATTTCTGTCAAGCAAACTTGTTAAGTTTTGGGGCCTGACCCCATGTTAACTAAAATCTTGACAAAAAGGGGATGGGCGGTGATACTAAATGGAGAAGGCAGGATGGAAGGGCCATTTACGGGGGTAACGAGGAGGACGGAGGCGAGTTGGAAGCAGGAGCAAAGGAGCGAAAGATGAAGAGGACGGGTTTTCAGGGAAGGGGTTTGTGGCTGCTGGTCCTGCTCGGGTCCCTGGTGGTCGTGGGGTGCAAAGGAGGGACGCCGGGTTTCACCCCGCGCCAGAACCGTCCGCCCGTCATCCGGCAATTGGAGATTCGGCCTGCGAACCCGGAGGCTGGCAGCGATGTGCGGGCCTTGGTCCGGTATAGCGACCCGGACCAGGACCAGGTGATGTTGGAATACCGGTGGTTGGTGGACGGGAAGGTGGTGCAGGAAGGGGGGAAGGAAAGCTTGCTGGGTTCGGAGGTGGCGGCGGGTTCGGAGATCGGGCTGATGGTGCGGGCGCGGGACGCGGAGCATATCGGGGATTGGGTGCCGGCCAAGCCGGTCAAGGTGGAGGCGCCGGAAGTAAAGATCCTGAAAGCATGGATTGAGCCGACCGAGCCGACCAAGAGCTCGACGCTGGAAGCGAAGGTGGACGCGGGGGATGAGGACGTGAGCTCGCTGGACCTGTATTACCGATGGTGGGTGAACGGGAAAGCGGTTGCAGATGTTTCGGAAGCGTATTTGGAGGGGGACTACTTTCATCACGGGGATCTGGTGGCAGTAGAGGTTTCCACGGACAGTGAATTCGGTTTGCGGCAGACCAAGGGTTCGGGAAGCGTGCAGATTCTGGATCAGATGCCCGAGATCAAAAGCTCGATGAGCTTTGAAAGGGACGGCATCCGCTTCCTCTATCAGATCGAAGCGGAGGACCCGGATGATGACCCGCTCACCTATGCTTTGGACAAAGGGCCGGCCGGGATGACCGTGGATCCCAAAACCGGGCTGGTGAGCTGGACCCCCAACCAAGGGCAGGCGGGAACTTACGAGGTGCAGGTGAGCGTGAGTGACGGCGCCGGCGGCAAGCATAGCCAAATCGGAGAGGTCAGTCTGGAGTTCCAGAAGACCAAGACCCGGCAGTGAGGACTGTCCTTCCTCGCTCTTTTTTGTTATTTTCGCAACTTTTTTGACTTGCCAGGCCCCCCTGGTCTTTCCCCAATATTTGGTATAAGCTGGTTTTTAATCTACTATATATATGCTAAGTTTAGCATAATTTATGGAAACTTTAGGTTATTGGAAGAAAATTCTTGACAAATTTATGCAGGTGGAGATGATATAATGGTAAGTAGGCTAAAGAAGTGATGTCAAAATTAGATCAGGGTGGAGCGATGGGTCGAAATCATGTGAAAGCGTTGCGGGAAGCCCAGTTGATGAGCAAGGCGGAGTTGGCGCGGAAAGCCGGGGTTTCAGCGTTGACCGTGGATCGGGTGGAATCCGGCAAGAGCTGCCGGATGGACACCAAGCGCAAGATCATTTTAGCACTGGGCTTGAAACTGTCGGAAAAAGATAAGGTTTTTTCGGAGGACGAGGATCCCGGGGGTCGGGGAGGCAGGAAAAAAGGTTGAACCCCATGAAGAGGGTTATGGATCATAAGCAACGGGTTAGTTCGGGAGGTTAAGCGCCGGGAGGCGAGTCATGGCATTATTTGGAGGAAAAAAAGGAGTGATCGGGCTGGATATTGGCTCGAGCTCGATCAAGGTTGCAGAGCTCCGGGAGACGAAGAAGGGATATGCGCTCCAGAATTTCGGGATGGCAACGCTGCCGCCGGAGGCGATCGTGGACGGGGCCTTGATGAATTCCGCGGCCATCGTGGAGGCGATCCAGACCCTGATCAACGAGCGCAAGATCAAGACCCGGGAGGTGGTGACCTCGGTTTCGGGCCAGTCGGTGATGATCAAGAAGATTCCGTTGCCGGCGATGACCGAGGAGGAGCTGGAGGACCAGATTCAATGGGAGGCGGAGCAGTACATTCCCTTTGACATCAACGACGTGAACCTGGACTTCCAGATTCTCAAGCCGGGAGACGACGAAGGCAACATGGAAGTGCTGCTGGTGGCGGCGAAGAAGGACATGATCAACGACTACGTGGCCGTGATCACCGAGTCGGGGCTGACCCCGGTGGTGGTGGACGTGGACGCGTTCGCCCTGGAGAACATGTACGAGATCAACTACCAGATCATGGAGAACGAGGTGCTGGCGCTGGTCAACATCGGGGCGAGCGTGATCAACATCGCGGTGACCAAGAACGGCCAGTATATGTTCAGCCGGGACGTGTCCAGCGGGGGCAAGCTCTATTCGGAAGAGATCCAGAAGCAGTTGAGCGTGAGTTACGAGGAAGCGGAGATGTTGAAGCTGGGAGGTGCGGCCAAGGGCGACACCGAGGAGGTGATGCGCCGGGAGGTGAGCACGGTGATCCGGAGCGTCTCCGACCAGTTGGCCAGCGAGATCGCGCGCAGCCTGGACTTTTACCAGGCGGCGGCGGCGGAGGAGCACATCAACAAGATTTGGCTGAGCGGGGGCAGTTGCCGGATTCCGGGGCTGGCGGAGGTGGTCCAGGAGAAGCAGAACATCCCGGTGGAGATTCTGGATCCGTTCCGCAACGTGGACCGCAACCCCAAGCAGTTTGATCCCGGCTACCTGGAACAGGAGGTGGGGCCCCAGGCGGCGGTGGTGGTGGGCCTGGCCACGAGAAGGGTGGGTGACAAATGATCAAGATCAACCTGCTTCCGGTTCGCGCGGCAAAGAAAAAAGAAACCTTCATGAACCAGATCTACGTGGGGATCTTGGTTCTGGTGTTGGTCTTTGCCGGCGTGGGCTGGCGGGCCTACTCGCGCAAGGCGGAAATCTCCCGGCTGGACAAAGAGATCGTGGACCGCAAAAAGGAACTCGACGGCCTGAAAGAAATTGTGAAGAAGGTGGATGAGTTCACGGCGAAAAAGCAGGTGCTGGAGCAGAAGATCGCCTTGATCGATGATCTGGAGAAAGGCCGGGACCGCTTTATCCAGATCATTGATCAGATCAGCCAGGTCATCCCGGGCGGGCTCTGGGTGACCGGTTTGAGTTTTAAGGGGGCGAAAGGAGCATCGAAGCTAAGCAGTACCATCTCCGTCAAGGGCGCGGCCTACGAAAAAGATGATGTGGGAATTTTCATCGCCAACTTAAACGCCAACAAGGATTTTATCAAAGAGGCGCGACTGCTTTCCCTGACCTCATCCCGAGCCCGAGAGGGCATGGCCGCAGATTTATACAATTATGACATCGTGATCGTCCCCAAGGTGGAGGAGAAGGCGGCTCCCGAGCCCGAGAAAAAAGGGAAAAAGAAGAGATGAGCCGAATCCAATCGAGGGGTGGAAGCGAGTAGGCGAGGAGGACAGGGATGGCTTTAAATGTGGAAAAGATAGCCAAGTTGCCGGCGTCGCAAAAGCTGTTGGCCTTGGCCGCCTTGGTGGTCCTGATCGTGTTCCTCTATTATATTGTGTGGGATAAGGATTACCAGAGCCAGATCAACCGGTTGCACAGCCAGCTTTCGGACCTCAAGACGGAGATCTCGAAAATCCAGGCGATTAGGGAAGATATTACCAAGGTGGAGCGGGAACTGGCTCTGCTCGAAAAGAAACTTTCCGAGGCGTTGACCAAGCTGCCGAATGAGGCGGAGGTCGAAAAGCTGCTCATCACCATTGACGAACTCGGCCGGGAAAACGGCCTGACCTTCTCGGTGTTTAAGCCCGGCAAGGAGGCGAACAAGCAGCTCTATACCGAAGTTCCTATCTCCTTGAAATTCCAGGGGAACTTTTATCATGTGCTCCGGTTTTTCGACGAGGTCACGAAACTTCCCCGCATCATCACCATCTCGGACTTGACCATGTCCCAGGTCCGTAGTGGAAAGACCAGTATCCTGGATGTAAGTTGCGTTGCCACCACTTATATGTTCCGGGAAGAATCGGCGACCGCGGAGGCGCCCAAGGGCAGGAGGAGGTGAGCCGATGCAGGTGGACAGGTTAAGCGTGTGGCTTCTAGCCGCGGCCCTGAGCTTTGGGCTGGCGAGTTCCTGTTCCAAGGAAACTCCGCAACCGGCTCCTGCCGCCCCGGCCCAGGCGAAGGCGAAAACCAAAGCGGACGAGCCAGCCGGCAAAGGCGAGGCGGCGGAGGGCGCCGTGCTCGAACCCAGCAAAGCGACGGTCTGGAGCTATAATCCGACGGGCAAGCGGGATATCTTCGAGATCCCTAAACCCCGGGAGGATGAATGCCAGAAAAATCCGCTGACCTGCTATGACCTGCGCCAGCTCTGGGTGGATGCCATCCTTTTCGGCTCGGGGATGGACGTCGCCCATGTCATCATGCCCAACGGCAAGGACGCCATGCTCCGCGTGGGCGATGAAGTGGGATTGAATCACGGACGGGTCAAGCAGATCCGGGAGAAAGAGATTGTGATTGAGGAAATATACGTGGATCCGGCGACCCGGGACATTCACATCATTGAAAAGACCATGAGAATGAAGTAAGAGCGTGCAGCCTGGGGCCGGCGTCCCGGTTGCTCGGGGCGGCCAACCTTGGGACCAGGCGGTGCGGGACGGGAAAGCTTAAGGAGGAGAAGGGCAATGGGACAGTGGAAAAGAGGACGCGGGAAAGCGCGGGGCAGGATGCGGGTGATGATCGTCGGGGCCGTGCTGGCTATGGTCAGCATTTCCAGCGCCCAAGCCGCGTGGAAGAAGAAAGCAGCCGAGAAGTCGCTGGCCAATTCGGTACAGGCCGTGGCCGTCCAGGAAGAGAACGCCTTCACCGATATCCAGATCACGACCAGCACCCCCGCCACTTATAGTGTTTATCTCCTGCTGGATCCGTTCCGCTTGATGGTGGATATCGTGGACGCGGGGCTGGCCAGCGGGGTGCCGGCCACCCTCCCGGTGCAGAACGGGGTCATCAATTCCATCCAGACTTCCCTGATCACCGCGGCTGACGGGACCATCGCCCGGATCGAGATCGGACTGGACCGCAAGGTGGAATATGAGGTGGACAAGCAGCAAAACCTCTTGACCCTCCGGGTCTTTAAGGCCGCGGCGCCGTCCACCGAAGAGGCTCCTCCCTCGGAAGCCAAGTCTGAAGGGGGCGGCACGGTTTACGTGGAGGGTGCCGGGGCCGCTGGCGAGAGCCCGCTCGAATGGGAAGCGGAAACTATCCAGGAAGCAGAGCCGGCCGGAGAGGCTGCCCCTCCCTCGGCGACCGTGCCTTCTACTCCGGCTCTGCCGGTGCCCACCGGTCCGGCGAAAAAGCTCCTGGATATCGCGGTGGACCCCCGCTCGGACCGCACGGTGGTGACGATTGTCACCGACGGCGAGGTGGGCGACTACAATGCTTTCACTCTGGAGAAGCCCGCCCGCATCGTCGTGGACTTATGGAAATTAGGCAACCTGTATCCCAGCAGTCGCCTCCAGGTCAACTCCCAGGGGATCAAGGGCATCCGCCTCGGCCAACACCCGAACAAGGTCCGGCTGGTCTTTGACGCCAGCGGGGCGACGTTGCCTTCTTATTCTTTCCAGCGCGCGCAGGAGAGATTAATTGTTGCCTTCAGTTCGGTCGTGGACGTGTCCGCGGCTCCTTCTGCCGAGGTGCCCGGAGCTTTCGGAGAAGCCATCCCGCCCGTGCCCACGGCTCCGGCGGCTGCCGGCGGCGAAACGGGGGTGGCCGGGGAAGAAGCGCCTTCCT
>MGQK01000012.1:18399-29205 GCA_001797815.1 Deltaproteobacteria bacterium RBG_13_61_14
AGCGGCACCGCCGGTCCCTCCCCTGGAACAGCCGGCGCCGCCGCCGGCGGCCGGAACCCGAATCCTTTTAGTTGATTTCAATTGGACCGACGCGGCCAGCAGCGTGGTGATCAAGAGCGACAAGCCGGTCAAATACGACCGGGTGGAAAACCCCACCGACCGCATTGTCAGCCTGCTCATCCACGACGCGGTGCTGCCCAAGGAACTGGAGCGTTCGTTGGATACCTCCGAGTTCCAAAGCCCGGTGAACATGGTCTCTTCTTTCCAATCCACCACCGTGCCGCCGGAGGTCAACGTCACCGTCAGCCTGAATAACATGGTTCCCTCCAGCGTGCAGCAAAAAGGCGAGAGCTTGGTCATCCGGTTTGAAAATACCCCGGGGGGATTGGCCGCGCCGGAATTGGCCCCCTTCCCCACCGAAGGCGAGGCCGCCATCACCCCCACCCCGGGGGCGGCGGCGGCTCCCCAACCCCCGACCCGGGCTCCCGGGGCCGAGGAATACGCGGGCGCTCCGATCTACCTGGACGCCAAGAACATGGATGTGCTGGATGCCTTGCGCCTGATTGCGGAAGTATCCGGCCTCAATATCATCACCGCGGATAACGTCAAGGGCCGGATCACCCTCAAGCTGGACAATGTTCCCTGGGACCAGGCCCTGGACATCATTCTCGAGACCAAGGGCCTGGGTATGGTGCACAAGGGGAATATCATCCGGATCGCTCCCATTGAGCAGATCCTGGCGGAGCGATCGGCTGAGATCAAGCAGTTGGAAGACATGGAGAAGCTCAAGCCGATGAAAATGAAGATCGTCCCGGTTAACTACGGCAAGGCCACTGAGATCCAGGCGCGATTGAAGAGCGTCCTCAGCCCGCGGGGCAAGGCCGAGGTGGACCGGCGCACCAATTCCATTATCATCCGGGATATCGAGCAGAAGCTGGATGAAGCCGAAATGTTGATCGCCGCGCTGGATAGCCCCACGCCCCAGGTGCTGATCGAAGCCCGTATCGTCGAGGCCTCGGTCGGTGTCTCCCGCCAGATCGGCGTGCAATGGGGCGCTCATTACAATGCCGGACCGGCTTACGGCACCCCCACCGGCCTCATGTTCCCCAGTTCGGCGAGCGTGGGAGGGGCCGTGCTGGGAGGAGTGCCGGCCGGGTCCGCCTCCACCGGAACCACCGGCTTATCCGGCGGCGGCGGGGCCATGGGCTTCAGTTTCGGGTCCCTCACCGGCGTGGCCGACCTCGACCTGGTGCTCCAGGCCCTGGAGACCCAGGACCAGGCCAAGGTGATCTCGTCCCCCCGGATCATGACCCTCAACAACGAAAAAGCCACCATCGAACAAGGCGTCACCATTCCCTATCCGCCCGCGGCCAGCTTGGGCGGCGCCGCCGCCACCTGGACTTTTGTCGAGGCCTCGCTCCGGCTGGAAGTGGAGCCGCACGTGTCCGCGGACAGGTCCATCGTGCTCTCCGTCAAGGTTTCCAACAACCAGCCCAACCTGCGGGTGGTGTCGGGTGGCGCTCCTTCCATTGACAAAAAGGAAGCCAAGACCGAGATCCTGATCAAGGACGGCGATACCGCGGTCATTGGCGGGATCTACAAGATCAATAAGAGCTCGCCCACCACCCAGGTGCCCTACTTGGGCAAGCTCCCGGTGATCGGCTACCTGTTCAAGAGCCGCTTCTATGAAAGCCGGAACGACGAACTGCTGGTCTTCTTGACGCCCCGGATTATCGAGGCGACAACGCCGGCGGTAATGCGGGGAATCTGAGCCGGGGAAAAAATGAACCTTGGGGAAGCGAAAAAGCGGAAATGGAGGGAACGATAATGATGAGAAAACGAGTGATTCAGGCCGGGATCGGGATCTTCCTCCTGGCCACCCTGCTGGCCTCGGGATGTGCGGAACCCAACTCGCCCGGGAGTGACAACGTCGCGGCCACCGGCGTGATGCTCCGCATCACCGATATCACGGCCGAAGACGGCGCCACCGGCGATAACGAGACCGATGTGATCATTCACATGTGCCAGGGCGGCGATTATGAGGATGGATTGTTCGATGTCAACATGACGGCGACGTTGCAGAATGATTCGCCTGGTGAGGGCGAGACCCAATCCACCAAGGTGACCATCGTCTCCTACACGGTCGAATATTTCAGCTCCGAACCCGGAGCCGTGGCCCTGCCCCCGGAGAGTGTGGTCACCCAAACCCTGGTGATTAGCCCCGGCGGGACCTTCTCCTTCTCCGGGTTGCTCATGTCGGTGGACACCAAGCATGAATTCATTAGACGCGGCGGGGATCCCGGCATGATGCCTACCTACGAGGCCCGGGTTACCTTCTACGGGGTCAACGACTTCGGATATGTGGTCAAGGCCCGCGGGTCCACATATCTGGAAATCGCCGACTGGGACGTCTGCTAAGCCGCTGGGGATCTGAAATCGAGAGGTGAACCATGAAAGCGAAGCTCTTTTGGATCGGGTTTCTCGGAGTCATGCTGAGCCTGGCCTTGATCGGCCTGAACTGCCAGGGCGAACAGGAGGATCACTCCACCTTTGAGGCGCGCAGCCCCATCTGGAACCCCGGAACCCCCGTCCCCAGCCAGGACTTTTGCCACGATGGTCGCGACAACGACAGCGACGGCCTGGCGGATGAAAACGGCGTTCCGCCCGGGTGCGCGCCCGGGGCTAGCTGCATCTATGAGGCCGATCCCGGATGCCAGGTGGCCGGATCCACCGGCGAGGCCGCCTGTTCCGACAATCTTGATAACGACCGGGCCGATGATGAAATTGCATATTGGCTATTCTATGCTCCCAATCCGGTCCCCACCTTAATAGACAAGGCGGATCCTGGATGTTGGCTGTGCGGATGGTATTTCCTTCAACTAGATAGTGAAAACGCTTGGCATTTGGATAATCCGGAATGCTGCGACGGTGTGGACAATGATTGTGATGGAGACTTTGATTTTGAAGATGACAACTGCGTCGATTCGCTCTTTTACGAAGGCCCTCTGGAGGTCAAGGAGTGCAACGACGGCTTGGACAACGATGGGGACGGAGATATTGATACCGCGGATAGCGACTGCGCCGATATCTGCGGTGACGCCGAGGGCGCTCCCGCTCCATAAATCCGCTGCAACGGGGTGGACGAGAACGGCAACGGCATGGCCGACGATGCCCCGGACGCCGACAGCGATACCTTCGACGTCTGCAACCCGGGGGATGCGGGTGACACCGACGGCAAGCTCGCGGACTGCATGGACTTGAATCCCTCGGTGAATCCCGGCGTCACCGAAGGCCCTTCCTTAGATCCCACCTGTTCGGACGGGCTGGATAATGATTGCGACGGCAATGTTGACGCGGACGATTCCCCGCCTTGTCCCTGAGAAAGGCGGCATCGTCCCTTGAAGTAATTCATTCCCGAGACTTCAACCGCAAGGGTAGGGTGAGCCAGCTGTCCTACCCTTTTTATTGAACATTCCGCGGCATTGACTTTTGTGGGCCGGTGCCTTAGATTGGACAAGGAGAAAGCGGTTTTCCAAGGCTTGCCATGGCTCTCGATCGCACAGCGCCGGGTCTGACCTTTCAAGCCCGGGCCGAAATTGACAAGTATCTCTCCGCTTACGCCAAAGACCCCAAGTCGCGCGTGTTCGCGGCCCTGGCTGAGGCTTACCGCCGGGCCGGGATGAAGGAGGAAGCGATCAAGGTGGCGGAAGAGGGGCTCCGCTTTCACCCCAACCTCCCCAGCGCCCTGGTCACCCTCGGCCGCGCCTATTTCGAAGCCGGCGACTCGGCCAAGGCCCGCCCCCTGCTCGAGCGCGTGGCCCAGCAAAGCCCGGACAACCTCGCCGCCCAGCGGGCCCTGGCCGAACTTTACTTGCAGGCCGGTGAAACCCAATTGGCTCGCTCCGCCTTTCAGGCCATCCTCCGGGCCAATCCCGCTGACCCCGAGGCGCAAACCCGGCTCAAAGAACTTAACATGGGGTCAGACCCCAAAGTTAGCATTAACCTGCCGCCGCCAGCGCCGGCAGGACCGCCGGCGCCAGTGAGGGATCAGACGGCTTTAGGGGAGCGGGTGCCCTCACCCGCGCAACCACCCCAGCCCGCGCCGGTCCCTGCCCAGGCCGCGGCCCAGGAGAAGACCCAGGCCGCGCCTGTCGCCTCCATCCCGGCCATCCGGCCCGCGGCTTCGCCTCCAGAGCCTTCCCCGGCCCCGAAGCCGCTCAACGACCAGCAAAAGATTGACCTTTTCTTTGAAAGCGTGGACGTGACGCGCCCCGCTCCCGCGGCCACTAGTCTGGACTACGAGGTCCGGAGCGCCCCCGAGATTTTTTCCGACCTGGAAGAGGAGAAGAAGCGGAGTCCCATCACCACCGAGACCCTGGCCCGCCTGCTCCTCAAACAGGGCTACCCGGACAAGGCGCGGGTGATTTTTGAGGAGATCCTGGCCGGGGATCCCTCCCGCCAGGAGCTGGCCCGGGAGGTTTCACACCTGCGGCAAGAGCTGGGCCTGCCCCCGCTCGACCCTTCGACCCTCTCCCGCCCGGTGCCGCCCCGGCCACCGGTCCCGCCTTCTCCCAAGCCGGCTCCCCCTGCTCCGAAGGGGGCGCGGGTGCCCTCCATGGCGCGGATGCCCTCCGTGGTGCAGGTGCCCACTGTGGTGCGGGTGCCCTCACCCGCACAACCGCCAAAATTTCCGCCGACCCGGCCCAAAGCCGCCAGCGCGGTGCCCTTAGTGGCGCGGGTGCCCTCACCCGCGAGTCCCCCCACCAAAATTGAAAAAATCGAAGCGTTGAAAAGTGTCCTGGAACACGTCAAGAAAGGAAAGAAACCATGATTTTTGATGAAATAGTCCAGAGCGCGATCGAGAACGTGCACGGCGGTCTGGCCGCGGTCATTATGGGCCGGGACGGCATCTCCCTCAGCCAGTTCATGGCCGAGAACGCCGAGGTGGACATTGAGACCCTGGGCATCGAATACGCCAACCTCTTTGCCGAGATCGGCAAGGCCGCGGAAACCCTGGGCTCCGGCTCGGTCCAGGAGGTCATGCTCCTCACCGATCAATACCAGATCGTGATCCGCTCCATCAACCCCGAATACTTCATGGCCCTGATCCTGGCCCCGGACGGCAACCTGGGCAAGGGCCGATTCCTGCTTCGGGTCTCCATCCCCAAGATCCTGGCCGAGCTATGAGCCCCGCACCCGCTTCGCCCCGGAAACGCCGGACTCAACCCCGGCCGGCCGTGCTCGTGCTCCACGGCCCCAACCTCAACCTGCTCGGCCGGCGCGAGCCCGAGCACTACGGCACCGCCACCCTCGCCCAGATTGATGCCGAGCTCAAGAAACTCGGCCGGGCGCTCAAACTCCGGGTGGAGTGCTTCCAGTCCAACCACGAGGGCGAGCTGGTCCAGAAAATCCAGCAGGCCCGCGGCCGCGTGGCCGCGATCCTGATCAACCCCGGCGGCTACACCCACACCAGCGTGGCCATCCGCGACGCTCTCGCCTTTACCGAGCTGCCGGTGATCGAGGTCCATCTCTCCAACCTCGCCAAACGGGAGGAATTCCGCAAACGCTCGCTCGTCTCCGACCTCGCCGTCGGAACCATCTCCGGCTTCGGCCCCCACAGCTACTTCCTCGCGCTGCGGGCCGCCGCCGCTATCCTCAAAACCCCCAAATAGCTTTATACTAGTTCTGGATGAAAGTCTTAGGCATTGAAACCTCTTGCGACGAGACCGCGGTCGCGGTCAAGGAAGAATCGCGGATCCTGGCCAGCGTGGTGGCCAGCCAGGACGAGGTGCACGCGCCCTTTGGCGGAGTCGTGCCTGAGCTGGCCGGCCGGCGCCACCTCGAGCTGATCCTGCCCACGCTCCGCGCCGCTCTCGACCGCGCCGGGATTTCACCCGACCAGGCCGATGCCATCGCGGTCACCTCCGGGCCCGGGCTGGTGGTCTGCCTGCTCGTGGGCCTCTCCCTGGCCCGCGCCTTAGCCTATGCCTTTCGCCTGCCCCTGGTCGGCGTCAACCACCTCGAAGGCCACCTCATGGCCATCCTGGCGGAAAAGGAAATCCCCTTTCCCTTCGTGGGCCTGGTCGTCTCCGGCGGCCATACCAGTTTGTATATAGTCGAGGGCTGGGGCCGCTACCGCCTGCTCGGCCAGACCCTGGACGACGCCGCCGGCGAGGCTTTTGACAAGGTCGCCAAGCTCCTGGGCCTGCCTTATCCCGGCGGCCGCGAGATTGACGCGCTCGCTCGGACCGGAGACCCCGCGGCCGTGGCCTTTCCCCGGAGCCTGCTCAAGGACGGGTTTAAATTCAGCTTCTCCGGGCTCAAGACCGCGGTGCTCCGCCGGGTGGAACAACTCCGCGATCTCGATTCCGCCCGGGCGGATATCGCGGCCAGCTTCCAGGAGGCGGTGGTGGAAGTGCTGGTAGCCAAGGCGCTCCGAGCGGCCCGCGAGTTCCGCCTGCCCCGCCTGGTGGTGAGCGGCGGGGTGGCCGCCAACTCCCGGCTCCGCGAGAATATGCTCGCGGCCGGGCAGAATGCCGGCCTCGCCGTCCACTTCCCTTCCCTCGGCCTCTGCACCGACAATGCCGCCATGATCGCCCACGCCGGCTTGGAGCGCTTGCAGCGCGGCCTCGCCGATCCGGCCGACCTCATGCCCCGCGCGGTCTGGCCCCTTTCCGGGGTCAGGTCTTCACATTTCACATGACCATGCCCAAAGTTCTGATCCCCTCCGGCATCCAGGCCCGCAAGCGCTTCGGCCAGCACTTCCTGGTCCGCCGCTCTATTCTTGAGACCATCGCCGAGCGGGCCGGCCTGGACGCCGACGCCACCGTGGTCGAGATCGGCGCCGGCACCGGCAACCTCACCCGCGAGCTTTCTCGCCGCGCCGGCAAGGTCTATGCCCTGGAATTTGATCGCGACCTGGCCGAAGGCCTCCGCGAAGAGCTTGAAGGTTCCAACGTGGAAGTGATCCAGGCCGACGCGCTCCAGTTCGATTTCTCCTCGCTTAAGCCGGAGCGGGGCGCATTCAAGATCGTGGGCAACCTGCCTTTCAACATCTCGGTGCCCCTGATCTTCCGCCTGATCGAACACCCAGGGCTTTGTCCGGAGCTTCTGCTCATGGTCCAGAAAGAAGTGGCCGACCGGATCACCGCGGCCCCGGGAGGGAAAAGCTACGGCGTGCTCGCCGTGCTCTGCCAGATGTTGGCCGACACCGAGGTCGTGCTCCGGGTGGCTCCCTCGGCCTTCCGGCCAGCGCCCAAGGTGCACTCGGCCCTGGTCCGCTTCCGCCGGCTGGATCAGACCCGCTACCCGGTCCCGGACTGGGGGTTCTTCAAGCTGGTGGTCAAAGCCGGCCTGGGCCAGCGCCGCAAGATCGTGGCCAACGCGCTCAAAGGATCTCCTCTGCTCGACCTCCCGCCTGAGACTATCGTCCGGGCCTTGAGCCAGGCCGGGATTGAGCCGACCCGCCGGGCCCAGACCCTGACCCTGGCCGAGTTCTCCGAGTTGGCGCGGATTCTTTTCCGGGAAAGGTCTGCAAACCATGCCTGAGCTGCCTGAAGTGGAGACGGATTTAAGAAGGCTCAAGCCGCGACTTCTCGGCCGGCGGATCGAGCGGGTGGAGTTCCGCCGGGCCTCGCGGCTGCTTCGCAACAATATCGTTTCTGGCCGCGCCCTGGCTCAGCATGTTCAAGGGACGCGAATCAAGGAAATCTATCGCCGAGGAAAATATTTGATTATCAAGCTTGATTGCGGCCACGCCTTGGCTTTGCATCGAGGAATGACGGGCATTCTGAAGGTTTTATCTGCGGGAGAGGTGCCTCGTGGCTGGAAAGAACGACATCTCCATGCCCGATTCCACTTCCGGGATATTGACCTCATTTTTTATGATCCGCGCACCTTTGGCCGCATCGTCTTTTTGCCTCAAGGCGATTTTTGCCATTTAAAAGGATTGGCATCCATAGGGGCGGAGCCTTTGGAGTCCCATTTCACAGCTTCCTATCTCCATGATAAAATTTCCAGTCGGAGGGGAAAAATTAAGGCGGTGTTGCTCAATCAGCAGGTGGTCGCCGGAATCGGCAATATCTATGCGGATGAATCTCTTTTCCGCGCCGGAATCCACCCGGAGCGGCCGGCTCATTCTCTTACTGGTCCCGAAGTCAAACGGCTTCGGCAGGCGATTCGTCAAGTTTTAAGGGAAGCCATCCGAAAAAACGGCACTTCGATTGGAGATGAGGTCGTTGCCGAAGGACGGTATCAGCCTTTGGTCTATGACCGGGCGGGAGAAGCCTGCAAGAATTGCGGCCAGACCATTGAGTCCACTCGCGCTCGCATCGCCGGCCGGACCACCTCTTTTTGCCCCCATTGCCAGCCCCGGAGGCGGAAATGATCCGCCGCCATAAACTAAAAACTAAAGACCTGACCCCTTTGATCGGAATTCTGCTGCTGGTTTGCCTGTCGGCCGGGGCCAAGAGTTTTTACGGCTGGCCGAAGGAAGTGGTGCCGCGGTCGGAGGAGGGCCGGGTGATGCGGGCCATTGCCGAAGCGCTCCCGGGCCTGGACGGCAAGCCCTTGCAATGGGACGCGGGCCTGGTGGAGGCGGCGCGGCGGGTGGCCGGCGCCCTGGCCCGGGATTACCGCATCTACCACAAAGCTTTCAGCGACGATTATCTTTACCGGCGGGTCCGGGAAGCCGGGGTGTTTGAGACGCGCCTGTATTACAGCTACGTGGTCTTCGACCATGAGGAGGAGTTGAGCGAGTTCATCCGCCGGCGGGTGGCGCGCTCGGCCTCGGCCAGGAGTTTCACTCACATGGGCGCGGGCCTGGTCCGCGGCTCGCGCGGGTCCGGCTACCTGGTGGTGATCCTGGCCTCCAAGCTCGTGCAATTGGACCCCTTTCCCTGCGAGCTGTCCGGTCCGGGCGAAGTCATGCTCAGCGGCCTCACCATGGCTTTCGGCCGGAGGAGTGCGGTCAAGGCTTTGCTCACCCTGCCTTCCGGATCGGTGGTGCCCCTGGAAATGAACACCCGCGGCGGCCGGTTCCAGGGGCGGGTGCCTTTCCGCCAGGGCGAAGGCGTCTATCGGGTGGAACTGATCCTGGACCAGGGAGGTCAGTCCATGGTCGCGGGCATCCTCGAGGTCCGCGTCGGAGAGCCGGTTCCCGGCTCCGCGGTCATGGATTTTTACGCCGGCCCTCCTCACTATGTCACCGAAGCCGAGGCGGAGATGGCCATGGTCCGGATGATCAATTCCTTCCGCGGCCGCCAGGGCCTGCCCCTGCTCCGGGTGCATCCGGGCTTGATGGCCATGGCCCGCGAGCAAAGCCGGGACATGATGACCCACAACTTCTTTGGACACGAAAGCCCGGGCCGGGGAGATTTCAGCCGCCGACGGCGGGCCGCGGGTTTTGCCCGGGTCCCCATGCAGGAGAACCTGGCCGTGCATACCAGCTTGAACGGCGCCCTGACCGCGCTCCTGGAAAGCCCGGCCCATCGGCGGAATTTAATCAATCCCGATTTCGACTCGGTGGGCGTAGGGGTGGTAGTGGAGGAGTTTTTAGGGTATCGTAATTATTACATCACCCAGGAGTTCGCCGATCTGGGAGACTGACTTGCCGCGATCTTTGCCCCGCCGGAAATGCACGGTCCGCCTGGTCGAGCCGCGTGAGATCCTGACCGCCACCCGCATCCCGGGCTATGACTATTGCCTTAACCCTTACACCGGCTGCGGTCACGGCTGCCTCTATTGCTACGCCCAGTTCATGATCCGCTTCTCCGGCCATGCCGGCGAGCGCTGGGGGAGTTTTGTGGACGTGAAGGCGACGGCGCCCGGACTTTTACTGCGGGAGGTCCGGCGCAAAAAGCGGGGCGAAGTCCTGATCAGCACGGTCACCGACCCGTATCAGCCGTTGGAAGCAAAACATCGCCTGACCCGGCAGTGCCTGGAGATCCTGGCCCAGGCGCAATGGCCGCTGAACATCCTCACCCGCTCGCCCCTGGTCTGCCGCGACCTGGACCTCTTGCGCCGCTTTGACTCCCTGGAAGTGGGAATCACCATCACCACCAACCGCGAGCCGGTGCGGAAAATCCTGGAACCTTTTTCCCCTCCGATCCCGGACCGCATCGAGGCGCTCCGCCAGCTCAAGGCGGCCGGCATCGCCACCTACGCGTTCGTCGGCCCGATCCTGCCCCTGGACGCGGCCGAGCTTGCCCAAAGCCTGGAGCCGATCGCCGACGAGGTGCTCCTGGATCGGCTCAACTATCCGAACCGGGTGATCGCCTTGCTCCGGCGCCAGGGCATGGAGGCGATCCTGGACCCGACTTACCTGGACCTGGTGCGCGAAGCCTTCACCCGGGTCTTCGGCCCCAAGCGGCTCTCGGTGATCTTCGCGGAAGACGAATGCCGATGACGGGCAGGTATCCAAAGAAGAATTGGAAACCGCAGATGGACGCAGATAAACGCCAAGGAAGGGGAAGAGAGGATTTATCCACGAAAAGACACGAAGGGACACCAAGAGGAGGAAAGGAAGGACTAAACACCAAGGCACAAAGGCTCAAAAAGGAAAAGAAGAAGGAATTATCCACGAAAAGATTCAATGGGGCACCAAGCAAATTCTGTTTTTTCCTGCCGCTTCCGCCCCCAAAAGCCGTCCTCCCTCGCCCAAAAACTGCAACATTTCTACATATTATAAGGGGGCTGAATGAACTGGGCGAGGCCAAAATCAAAGACCGGCAGTTTCGATCTAACTTCCTGTTTTTGCAATATTTTTAGTATCGCCCGCTGTTTCCTGTTCGCCATTGCTCGCGGCCC
>MGQK01000013.1:0-566 GCA_001797815.1 Deltaproteobacteria bacterium RBG_13_61_14
GAAGTCGGCCAGGGCCAGCAGGGTGTCTTCGGTCCGGACCGCGGCGGACGCCGGAGAATTGCGGTGCTTGAAATAGTGGGAGGCGGCCGCGGAAAAACCGCCCCAGCGCATCTTCTCCTTGAGCTGGTCAAGGAGCGAATCCGGCGCCTTGTAGGCTAAGGCCGCTTCGAGGGCCGGGTCCCGGCCGGCCGCGTAATCTGCCCAGGCGAGTCCGGCCGCGAGGTCGGGGGCCACCCAGGGCCTCCGCTCATTGACGTCCGAGTCGCGCCAGTAAACCGAGGAGAGACGGACTATCAGGCCGCTGTGGGGCAAGGGATAGCGCCGGGCGTCGCCGTACTGGCTCGGGGTGTTCCCGGTGGGCTCCCCGACGAAGATCGTCTCCGTCCAGCGCTCCAAAGCCGAGACCAGGCTCATCGCAGCGGAGAACGTGTTGCGGCCGATGATGGTGAACAGGCAGCCGTAGCGATTGAGCCTTTTCGCGCCGATCAAGGCCAGGACCAGCCCGCGGTTGAGATAGTTATTGCCGCCGCCGTTCAGGCGAAGGTCGAGGACTAGCTTCTCCGCGC
>MGQK01000013.1:573-1349 GCA_001797815.1 Deltaproteobacteria bacterium RBG_13_61_14
CTCGGCCGTTTCGATCATCCGGGCCGAGAAGGCGGCCAGCGACTCTGCCTTTTCGTCCTCGATGGAATTGACCTGGACGTAGATGGCTTTTTGGTCGGGTAAAACCTCAAACCAGTAGGGCTTGTCGGGGTCCCTTAGATAGAGCGGCTTGGCCGTCCCCGAAGCATCGCTCCAAGTGACCCAGGCCGGTCCGGGACCGGGCGGCAGGGCCTCGAGGACGACGGTTGTCGTCCGGCCTTCTTTTTCCAGGGTCAGAGGGACGCCCTCGAGGGCTTCCGTGACGCCGCAGGCATGGAGGATTTCCGGGATCCGGAAATATTGAGGCGCGACCAGCTTGAACCACATCTCGGAATCGTAATGGACCGAGGGGCGGACGGCCTCCAGGGCGGCCTCGACCGGCGTCTTTCCGATCCGGACGACACGGGCTCCGACGAGGTCGCGGCGGTCGGGCGCCGCGGCCTGGACATAAAGGCCGTCGCTGAAGAGATAAAACTGGAGGGGCAGCGCGTGGAAGACGGTCCCGAACTTGGGAGCGGCCGTGGGCGTGTGGCTTTGCGAGTCCGCGGCCGGACTGACCGGCAGATTCAGCCGGCTGTGGCCATCGCGGAGCATGGCCACCAGCTTGACCATGCCGACGATGATCTCGTGCTCGGCCAGGGCCGGAATCCGCTCGCGGAGCGAGGCGACGGCCTTGTCGAAATCGGCCCGGGAAAGGGTGCCGAACGGATGACGGTGCTTATCGGCCACGGTCTTGGCCAGGAAGTCGAGGTCTTCCC
>MGQK01000013.1:1359-1433 GCA_001797815.1 Deltaproteobacteria bacterium RBG_13_61_14
GTCCGTCAGGCCGCTCGGGCGGGCAGGCGCGGATTGGGCGAGGAGAACGGACGCGGATCCCAAAGACATCAGGA
>MGQK01000013.1:1442-1591 GCA_001797815.1 Deltaproteobacteria bacterium RBG_13_61_14
ACGCCAGGAGAAAGACCGGAAGCGGACGCGGATGGGACATGTTTTCTCCTTTACCGAAAGCGGATAGACTTATGGCACGGGCATGAATAGAGACGGCGAAAACAAGGAAAAGGTTCCATGCCTGAGGGTGGGCTATGTGGTATACTTTA
>MGQK01000013.1:1827-1952 GCA_001797815.1 Deltaproteobacteria bacterium RBG_13_61_14
TATCTTCCAGTTGCCGCGCATAGGGAATGGTGGTCTGTGTGCAGACCCGTGCAAATTTGAAGACCAGTCCCCCCTCCAGTGCCACTGCTGCCAACTCACCGGATAGGCCAAAACCCTCATAGTCT
>MGQK01000013.1:2010-2271 GCA_001797815.1 Deltaproteobacteria bacterium RBG_13_61_14
ATCCACGCGTTCCTTCGGCTGGGATGTCATACTTCACTGTTTCGCGCCCGCCTGAACCCAGAAAATCCAGCCAGAGCGATGAAATCAGTTTATGCTCCATGAAAATAACCGGCGATCCCAGCGCCAGGGAAGCCAGCATCAGCCCACCCGCATCCGCCGGGGTCGAGGGCACAACCACACTGAGTCCGGGGATATGCGCCAGCCAGCCCCAGAGGCTCTGTTCGTGCTGACCTCCGTCGCCATAGCCCCCGCCGCAAGCGG
>MGQK01000013.1:2336-3343 GCA_001797815.1 Deltaproteobacteria bacterium RBG_13_61_14
AGCAGCGCATCGACCGCCACACCAATGAAATCCACCAACATGATCTCGGCTACCGGGCGCAGTCCAGCCATCGACGCGGCTACCGCCGCACCCAGGAAAGCCGCCTCGCTGATGGGTGTGTTCCTCACCCGTTGTCTTCCAAAACGCACAAACAATCCGGAGTGCAACGCTTGAACATCTTCACCCAGCAGGATGATGCGCTGGTCGGCTGCCATGGCCTGACCCAGTGCATCATCGATGGCATCCGAAAAGCTGATCCGTCTCATCTCGCACTTCCCGGAGATTGGAGCGCCTTCGCCACGCTTTTTTGAATTTCGCGCAGGACAACAGATTCCAGTTCGGCGAGCCGCGCCGCATCCTTCGTGGCCAGAACCTGCCTGGTCCGTACGAGCGGATCGCTCTGAGCGGCAGTTTGACCCCGTATTTTGAACACTACCCCCAGAATCTGTCGCATGGACGCGATTCTCTCGCCCCACGGCGCACCACCGCCGCCGCGGAAGAATCCCTTGACCATCGGCCAGGCTCGTTTACGGAAGGAATAAACGGGTCTTCTGACCATATCCAACAGCCCATCCCCCAGAAAGTGTCCCTCAAGATGGACGCAATGTGCCCAGAGAAAGACCGGCCCGTTCCCAGCGCGGGTGTGGCGTAACGCGACCTCTCCCGCCGACCAAACCTCTTCTATCTCCGCCCCATCCACTTCGATGGCCTTCATCCCAAAGGCCTGCGCCCGAGCCAGCAGGTTTCCGCCTAAAACCGTATTGGCCGGGGTCGTAATCGCCCAACCATTATCCTTACAAATAAAAATCACCGGCAGTTTCCAGACCACCGCCAAGTTCATGGATTCCATCAACATGCCCGCGTTGGTGGCGCCATCGCCGAAGAAGGCGACTGAAACCGTGCCCGGACGCAGCATCTGCCCAGCCAGGGCAAAGCCGGCCGCAGCCGGTCCGGCCGCGCCGACGATGCCCGAAGAGGCTGCCCGCTTGTCCGGCGCGAACAGGTGC
>MGQK01000013.1:3386-5621 GCA_001797815.1 Deltaproteobacteria bacterium RBG_13_61_14
TAAACTCGCGCAGCAGCGCGACTGGATCCACGCCACGCATCACCATCGGCGGCGTACCGCGATGGTCGAGTGCCATGGCATCGCCTTCGATCAACTGCGAGATGATCCCGGCAACGATGGCCTCTTCGCCCAGACCAAGATGCATCTCGCCCGATATTTTGCCATCCTTCCATATCTGCCGCACCGCTTCTTCGAAAGTCCGGCTTTTGAACATCAATTCGTACAGGGACCAGAGATCAGGGGACATGCTTCTATCCTTGTTAGGGGAATGAATGAATTATGTCGTTATTGACCATCATCGTCAATACTCCCATTCGTGCTTCACCCGCAACGATTCCAACTGAGCTATTTTGTGCAAGAGTTTGCACAATCTCTGCACAATTTTTAGCGGGAATCTCGAAATTTATTTTTCTAAGCCGATTTTGCGCAGTAGCGCCGCATAACGCGGGTCGGAGCGCACCGGGTCAAATATATGTAAGGTTTTCACAAACATTAGCAGAAATGGGTCGCGCTCACGGAAGGCTTTTTCAAGCCAGGCAAAGACCTGTTCCTTCTCTCCAAGAGCTGAAAAAATCCAGGCAATAGCTACGGATGGTATATAATTCCCTTTTGAATACTCTATGATCTTGTTGAGTATTTTCCGGGCCTCTTCTTGTTTTCCCATAAGCGCATAGCAGCTGGCCAAATAAGGATTCAGGTCTTTGGGCATTCCGCTTAGCTCGGCAGCCCGAAGATAACATCTGACGGCTTCTTCGTATTTCCCCATCGCTTCATAAGCCCATCCAAGCCATGCATGAGTTGCAGCGTGACTAGGGTCTATTTCAAGCGCTTTGTTCAATTCTTCAATGGCTTGGCCATATCGGCGTTCATAATACAAGAAAAGACCCACATTTGCGCTTATCCTGGGCGAAAGGGGGTCAAGATCCCGAGATGTCCTAATCTCTCTCATTGCCTCCTCGCGCCGGCCAGAGTTTGACAAACCGTACGCATAATATTGGAGGGCTGTAGCATAGGCGGGATTGAGTTCAATGGCCAGCTTGAATTCTTTCTCAGCGGTGACAAAATCCCAATCATAATCAGTGATAACGCTTGCTAAAGTAGCGTGAGCCTCAGCGAGCTTGTCATCAATTTCTAACGCCTTCAACGCCGCTGCCTTAGCTTTGGGAAATGCCTTTTCAGCCAGCCAGAAGCCATTGTTTCCAAGAATATAGTAAGCATCGCCTAGGCCCGCATAGGCAAGCGCGTAATTCGGGTCTATTTCTATCGCTTTCTCGAAATATTCAATAGATCTTATTAGGTTTGCCTGATCCCGCTTGTTCCAATAATTTCGGCCCTGCAAATAGAGTCTATAAGCCTCAAGATTCTCGGTATAATTCTTGACGAGGGGCGCGCCCTTTTCACCCAGCAGCTTAATCCTTAGCGCTACGATTATGGCTTTGGCGATGTCATCCTGGATGGCAAATATATCCGCCATTTTTCGATTGAAGATCTCAGACCAGACTTGGCGGCCATCTTTGACATTGCTGATTCTGGCTGTAACCCGAAGATTATCGCCGGCTACCTGAACGCTTCCTTCAAGCACATTGTCCACGCCGAGCTTCTGGCCGATCTCACGGATGTCCTGGGTTTTCCCCTTGAAGAAAAATGCCGAGGTTCTGGCGGGAACCCATAGACCTTCGATATTGGTCAGGGCATTTATGAGCGTTTCCGATATTCCATCGCATAAGTAGTCATAGTCTTTAGCCTGGCTCAAATCCGCAAAGGGGAGAACGGCGATAGAGCGTTTCTGCGCTGGAGTTGAGGGAGCGTGCTTCTTTGGGATAAACAGCCAATACGCCACGGCGGCAAGAACGATGACAGCGACTATCAAAACCGGCGTTATGAGTTTCTTTAAGCTGAACTTAACTGTAATCTCTCTCGAGGTGATCGGCTTTTGCTCAGGGCTAACCCGCTCCGTTGTGGGGATGCCCTTTTCGATTTTCTCCAGCTCGGCGCGGACGTCGGCGGCATTTTGGTATCGTTTGGCTTTGTCCTTTTCCAGGCACTTTAGAACAACGCCGCTGAGATCTTCGGGAATATTGGGATTGAGCTGTTTTGGATTTTTTGCGGTTTCCCCCTTGTGCTTCATCGCGATGCTCAAGGCGGTTTCCCCGGTGAAAGGCACGTGGCTTGTCGCCATCTCGTAAAGAATGACTCCCAGGGAATAGATATCCGAGCGATGGTCGACCTCCTTGG
>MGQK01000013.1:5831-5955 GCA_001797815.1 Deltaproteobacteria bacterium RBG_13_61_14
CGCTCAACAGCATGCCCAGGCTCAGGCTCCCAGACATCTGGATCATGCTCTTCAGGTCTTCGCCATGGACGTATTCCATGGTGATGAAATGGGCCCCTTCCGCTTCGCCGATATCGAACATCCT
>MGQK01000014.1:0-5669 GCA_001797815.1 Deltaproteobacteria bacterium RBG_13_61_14
TGCCCCTGACCCCGGACCCAAGCGTTCTGATCAACGTGGAGCAACCCTGAAAAATCGGCGGAAGGTTGACGGCTGCGGGAAGATTTTCTAAACTGTCCACCAATATTCTGGGCCAAGAAAGAAAAGGAATGGACAAGCTGGATCGGTCTGTGGTCGGTCGGAAATCTTTGCCGGCGAAGAACGTGATCGAGCGCGGAGCCATCCGGCGCTTTGCCGAAGCCATTGGCGATCCCCACCCGCTCTGGGTGGATGAGGATTACGCGCGCTCAACGCGGTTCGGGGGGATCGTGGCGCCGCCCACTTTCGCGGTGAGTCTCCAGGTGGGGAGCAACGTGCGCGAAGGCCTGCCGATTGACTTGACCAAGATCCTGCACGGGGAAATGGAATTTGAATATTTCCGGCCGTTGCGGGCAGGGGAAACTTTGTTCTGCCAGGCCGAGATCGTGGACTTTTACACCAAGGAAGGCAAGAGCGGGCAGATGAGCTTCCTGGTCACCGAGACCCGCGGGGTGGACGCAAACGGGGAGCTGGTGTATAAGAGCCGGTCAACGACCCTGATCCGAAGTTAAGAATTTTAGATTTTGGATTTTGGATTTGCGATGAGCGGTCAAGTCTATTTTGAGGACGTGCATGAGGGCGACTCCATTCCCGCCCTGGTCAAAGGTCCGCTCGAGAGAATCCAACTGGTGAAATATGCGGGCGCCTCGGGAGACTTCAACCCCATCCACGTGGATGAGGTCTATGCCCAAGCCGCGGGCATGAAGAGCGTGTTCGCCCACGGGATGCTGAGCATGGCATTCGTGGGGCAAATGCTGACCGATTGGATGGGGCCCTTGGGGGAGCTCAAGCGCTTTCAGGTCCGGTTCAGCGCCGTGGCCTGGCCGGGCGACGTGATCACCTCCACCGGCACCACCGTGCGGCACTGGGAAGAGAAGGGCGAAGGCCTGGTGGAGCTGGCTCTGGAGTCGAAGAGCCAGGAAGGCACGGTTACGGTCAAGGGCGCGGCCTGCGTGCGCCTGCCGCGACGCTCGGCCTGATCGAGAGGAAAAGGAGGGAAAGACATGCACCTGGGGGTAGGAACGGCACGGAGAGTCGGGATCGTATTGTTGATTCTGGCCATGGCCTGGATCCTGAGCCTGGAGACGCGGGCGCAAAAAGTGAAAATCAAGCCCGAGGCGCCGCAGCCCACCAAAGGCCAGGGCCTGTTCAAGACGGAAAAGTATGACTTGTTGACCCTGGCCATGCACGAGGTCTATGAGCATTACAACCAGGCCCAGGACTATTTCAAAAAGCAGAATTACGATCTGGCCGGGGCCAGCCTGCGGGTGATGGAGTTCTACCTGTCCGGCACCAAGAACATCCTGCCCGGCCAGATCACGGTCTGGGAAAAGGACAAAGCCGCTAAAACCATCACCCTGGACAAGGCCAAATACATTGCTACCGTGGACCGCCTTAACCACTATTCGCAGCAAGTGCAGGCGGGCTTGGCCAAGGGCCAATGGCTCCAGGCCGGCGGCAACCAGCCGGACCCGATGATGGAAACCTGCGTGGGCTGTCACCTGTCCAACCAGGTCCCCACCGATTTTCATCGCGACACCGACTTCAAGATCCTGACCAAGTTGATGCACGAGATTTACTACCACTACCGGGACGCCGGGCCTCTGCTCCAGCAGGAACGCTGGGACCAGGCCCTCGACCTGTTCGTGGTGCTGGACCCGTATTTGGAGCAGATCCCGAATCACATCCCCGCGGTCAACCAGGATCAACAGCCGATTGATAAGGCCCTGTTCCTCCAAGCGCACCAGGAACTGACCCGATTCACCCACGACATGGTGGAGAAGCTCCGCACCCGGAGCTGGCAGCAGGGCAAGCCCCTGCCCCCGCCCCGGATCGTGGTGGACAACTGCTACGCCTGCCATGACAAGGTGGTGAAGATTCCCTCCCCCTGGTGAGGGGCATTAAGCTCCGCGGCCACGCGACCAGCCGAGCCGACTTGGTTTCCTGGAAGAGGGAGACCGAGCCGGCTCTTTTTTCCGGCGGTTGAAAACTCCGGGATTAGACGGTATGATTCCAATGGGTGGGCGAAACCATCACACGCTCCGGCAATTCCAAGCGCATCGGGCGGATCATGGCCGGCGTGCTCTTGATCCTGGCGGCCGCGATTTTCAGCGCCGACCGCTTCGGGGTGCTGGACTATCGGTGCTTGCTCCTGAGTGAAGTCCGGAACCTGCGCGGCCTGCAGGCCAAAGACCGGGTGCTCTACCGGGGAGTGGGGATTGGATACGTGGAGGGCATGCGGCCCGCGGGCGGAGCGGCGTTGAAATTCAGCCTGCGCCTGCGGGTGAAATGCTCGGCCTTCCGCCAGATCCCGCTGGATGCGGCGGTGCGGATCGAGCCCCAGGGCACCAACGACCCCTACCTGGTCAACATCCTGCCCGGCCGGGAGCCGCCGCCGGAGGATTACCCGGGCAAGGTCAAAGTGCTGAAGGAGGCCACGGCGGAAGACCTGTTGCTGCGGGGCCTGCGGGACGTGCTGGACGGAGTGACCGAGGTTTCCAGGGCGAAAAGCACGGAAGCCGAGCTGGAACGATTGCGGCAAGAGAATGAGCGGCTCAAGCGCGAGCTGGAACAACTGAAAGAGAAATAAGCCGCGCGGATTGCAAATCCGCGCCACTACCACCAAGTATTTTTCGGAAAGGCCCATGGATCAAAAAATCGAAAAAACCATCAAGGCTTTGCAGAACCATGGCTTCGCCGCGGAATACGCGGCCGACCGGGCCGGGGCCAAGGCGCGGCTCCTGGAGTTGATCCCGACCGGCGCCACGGTGGGGGTGCCGGGCAGCCGCACGGTGCGCGAGACCGGGATCGTGGAGGCGCTGAAATCGCGGGGCGAGCAGGTCTTTGACCACTGGACCGCCCCGCCCTCGGATTCCCTGGCGGTGCGCAAAAGCCAGCTCGCCTGCGACGTGCTCCTGGTCTCGACCAATGCGCTGACCGAGGCGGGCGAGCTCGTCAACCGCGACGGGATCGGCAACCGGGTGGCGGCCATGGTCTTCGGGCCGCGGCAGGTGGTGGTGGTCGCGGGCCGGAACAAGATCGTGGCCGACCTCCCCGCGGCGGAAGCGCGCATCCGCCAGATCGCGGCCCCGCGGCGCGCCAAAGAGTTGAACCTGCAGACGCCCTGCGTCAAAGCCGGCGAATGCCAGGACTGCAACCACGCCCAGCGCATTTGCCGGGCCACGGTAATTCTCCTTCGCCGGCCGAGTTTGACCCCGATCCGGGTGATGGTGGTGGGCGAAGATTTGGGAAATTGAAGGAGGACCGAATGATCGGAATCATCGGGTGGGGTGGTTACGTTCCCCGGTATCGCTTGACCGGAGAGATTTTCAAGGCGGCCTGGGGGGCCGGGGGCAAGGGCGAGCGGAGCGTGGCCAGTTACGATGAGGACGCTGTGACCCTGGGGGCGGAGGCGGCGCTCGAGGCCATCTCCGGCCATGACCCGCTCGAGGTGGACCGGCTCTACTTCGCTTCGGTGAGCGCGCCCTACCTCCAGCACCAGAACGCGGCCATCGTGGCGGCGGTGGCGGATTTGCGCCAGGACATCTTCGCCGCGGATTTCGGCGGCTCGGTCCGCTCCAGCACCGCGGCGCTCAGGGCGGGCTTTGACGCGATCAAGGCCGACAACGCTTCCCGGGTGATGGTGGTGGCCGCGGACCTGCGCCAGGCGCTGCCCGGCGACCCTCTCGAGCGGGAGTTGGGCGACGGGGCCGCGGCCCTGCTTCTGGGCCGGGACGACCCGGTGGCGGTGTTCAAGGGCTTTTACTCCACCTCGAAAATCTTCCTGGATTACTGGCGCCGGGAGGGCGATCCCTTCATCCAGAGCGGGGACGCCAAGTTCATCCACGACGAGGGCATCAGCCGGCACTTGCCCGAGGTGCTGGAGGACCTGCTGGAGGCGCTGGACCTGGCGCGGGGGGACATCCAGACGGTGGTGTTCTCGTCCCCCAACCTGGGGCTGCGCCGGGCACTGGAAAAGGCCCTGGGGTTCCAGCCCCAGCAATACCTGGCCGACACGCTCCAGGCCAGGATCGGAGACACCGGCTCGGCTTCGGTCTTCCTCGACCTGGGCGCGGCCTTGGCCAAGGCCAAGCCCGGAGACAAGATCCTTTTGCTCCATCACGGCTCCGGCGCGGACGCGATCTTGCTCGAAGCCACCGAGCATATCACCCGGTTCCAGTGCTCGCTGGAGGGCCAGCTCCAGAAGGCGCGGCCGATTTCCAGTTATGAAAAGTACCTGAGCTTCCGGAAGGTCTTGCCGCAGGAGCCGTTGAACGTGTGGAGCGCGCTGCCGGTTTTGTGGCGGGAGGAGAAGCCGAATATCCGGCTTTTGGCCAAGCGGTGCGTGAAGTGCGGGGCGGTGCAGTATCCGCCGCGGCAGATCTGCTGGCAGTGCTCGGGCATGGAGATGAAGACCCAGAAGCTGAAGCGGCGGGGCAAGGTCTTCACTTTCACCCGCGACTACCTGCCCCCGAACCCGGACCCGCCCACCAACATGGTGAGCGTGGATCTGGAAGGCGGGGGCCGCTTCTACGGCCAGTTGACCGACCTGGGCTCGGCCAAGGTGGAGATCGGGATGGAAGTGGAATTGACCTTCCGGAAGCTCCACGAAGGCGGAGGGTATAACAATTATTTCTGGAAACTCAGGCCAGTTTAGGATTTCAAACACAAAGGCACAAAGACACCAGGAAGATTAAAAAATTTAAAAGATGAAGGAATTAATTTTTTCGTGTCTTTGTGTCTTTGTGGTGAAGAAAAGGAGATGGAAAAATGCCGATTGCCAATGAAGTCGCGATTATCGGTACCGGGGTGATCAAGTTCGGGGAGAATTTTCACCAGAGCTACGCGGACATGGCCCTGGAAGCGAGCTTGCTCGCGTTTTCGGACGCCAAGGTGGAGATGAAGGACATCCAGGCCGCGTGGTTGGGGACTTATCTGCCCTTCAGTTGGGGCTATGACGGGGTGGCGGGCGCCAGCCTGGCCGAGCCGCTTAACCTTTACAACATTCCGATCACCCGGGTGTCTAATTATTGCAGCACCGGGATGGAGGCGGTGCGGAACGCGGCGCTGGGCATTGCCGCGGGCGAATACGACCTGGTGCTGGCCGTGGGGGTGGAGAAGATGCGGGAGGTGCCGGGCCGGGGCTCCCTGGTGGCCCAGCACGTGGAGCGGGGCCATCCCCTGTATTGCAAGGGCCGGACCGCGCCCGGGATGTTCGCGCTCTTGGCCAACCGCTATTTTAAGGAATACGGGATCGGGGAGGAGACCCTGGCCAAGGTGGCGGTGAAGAACCACTACCACGGCTCGCTCAACCCCAAGGCTCACTTCCGCAAGGAGATCACCCTGGAGCAGGCGCTCCGGGCGCCTCCGGTGGCCTCGCCCTTGAAACTCTTTGACTGCTGCCCGACCACCGACGGCGCGGCCGCGGCGATCTTGTGCCCGGCGAGCAAGGCCCGGCAATACACGGACTCATATACGATCATCAAGGGCGTGGGGTTGAACGTGGCGGGCGGCTACTATTCGGCGCAGATGGACCAGAGCTTTAGCTTTACCGGGTTCAAGGCCACCCAGGGGGCGGCCGCCTCGGCTTATCGGCAGGCCGGGATCACGAA
>MGQK01000014.1:5705-6055 GCA_001797815.1 Deltaproteobacteria bacterium RBG_13_61_14
ACCAGCTCCGGGGCCGGGCCGAGAAGATGCAGGTGAAAGACCCCAAGCTCGGGGTGGCCCACACCCTGGGCGGGCCGGGCGCGCTGGCGTGCGTGTTTGTGCTGGGGGCGCCGTGAAGAGGCAGTAGATCGCAGGCAGGAAGCTGGGAAAGAGGTGTTCTGGGCCAGGAAATTCTTGAAGGTCAGGCGTGATGTGATTTTTTCCCGGGAAGCGGCGGAGTATTTCCGCAGAGAGAATAGCTTCTCTTTTTATTCTCTTGTCCGGCCGGTGACGGATCCGCGATGAAGATTCTGCTGGTATATCACTTCCAGGGCAATTTCTCTTTGATGGGCCTGGAGCCGCTGGGGTTG
>MGQK01000014.1:6107-12144 GCA_001797815.1 Deltaproteobacteria bacterium RBG_13_61_14
GGCGGGCCCCATCCCACCTTTTTTCCGGAGTTGATCGAGGAAGAGGGGGTGGACACGATCTGCGTGGGTGAAGCGGACCTGTCCTTCCCGGAATGGGCCGATCGGTTCGAGGCCCAGGCGGATTTTGCCCAGGTCCCCAACTTCTGGGTCAAAGTGCGACCGGGCGAGGTGGTGAAGAACCCCCCGGCTCCCCTGGTGGAAGATCTGGACACGCTGCCTTTTCCGGACCGCGAGGGGCTTTACCAGAACCGCGGGCTGCGGCAATACCGGATGAAATCCTTCATTGCCAGTCGCGGTTGCCCGTTCGCCTGCACTTATTGTTATAATCAATTGTATCGGGACCTGTATCGAGGCCGGGGCCGGGTCTGGCGGACGCGCAGCCCGGAGCACCTGGTGGGAGAGATCGCCTGGGTAAAAAAAAACTGGCCCCTGGCGCAACTCAACATGGTGGATGACGTGTTTGTCCCGTCCCGGTCCTGGCTGGAAAAATTTGTGGAGCTGTATCGGAGCCAGATCAACCTTCCCTTTGCCTGCATTCTCCGGCTGGACCGGGTGGATGACGACCAGGCGCGCCTCTTGGCCGAGGCCGGCTGTCGAGTGGCGCTGGCCGCGATCGAATCGGGCGACGAGCGAGTTCGGCGAGAGGTGATGGGGCGACGGATGACCAACGAACAAATTCTCCAGGGTTGTGAGCATCTCCATCGCTATGGCATCAAAATTTACACCCAGAACATGCTGGGGGTGCCGGGGGAGACCTTGGAGGAGGCCCTGGCCACGGTGGATCTGAACATCCGCGGTCGGGCCGACTTGGCCATCACCAGCCTGGCGCTGACCCAACGCGCCATCGCCGAAGGCTATTACTCCGGCGACGTCCGCGAGCTGCCTCATAATATGACCTCCCGCTCCGTGCTCAACCTGCCGGACAAGGCCAAGATCGAAAAACTGCAGAAGCTCACGCCCGCCCTGGTGGATCTGCCGGTCCTGCGGCGCTACGTGCGCTGCCTGCTTAAGCTCCCCCTGCATCCACTCTATTCTTCGCTCCGCAACGCCTGGATGTCGGTGAAAAGCTACCGGGACTTAAGCTTTCGCCCCAACTTCCGCGAGCACCTGGAGATCATCCGACGCGGGATCAAGTATATTGTGTGGGACCGTTAAACTTGGAAATGAGGGGCCTTCCCTCCAAGCGAGGCGAACATGGACTTTGACCTGACTGACGAACAAAAGGCGATCCGGGAGCTGGCGCGCCGCTTCGCGGACGAGGAGATCGCACCCTCGGCCAAGGAACGGGACGAGAAGGAAATTTTTCCGGATGAAATCCTGAAGAAAATGGGACCGCTCGGCTTCCTGGGCGGGCCGATCCCCAAGGAATACGGCGGCGCCGGGCTCGATTACATTGCCCATGCGATCCTGACCGAAGAGGTCGGCCGGGCCTGCTCCTCGGTGCGCACCACCCTTTCCGTCCACATTTCCCTGGCCCAGCTCACCATCCTGAAGTGGGGCAGCGAAGCCCAGAAGAAACACTGGCTCCCGCGGCTGGCCTCAGGCGAAATCCTCGGCTGCTTCGGCCTGACCGAGCCGGACACCGGCTCCGATGCCGCGAACCAGAAGACCACCGCGCTGAAAAAGGGCGACCGCTGGATTCTCAACGGCGCCAAGATGTGGATCTCGAATGCGGGCAAGGCCGAGCTGGCCATTATTTTCGCCCAAACCGATAAGAGCAAAGGAGCCAAGGGGCTGGCCGCGTTCCTGGTCGAGCGCAACACGCCGGGTTATTCCACCCGGGACATCCACGGCAAATTGGGCATGCGCTCGTCCAACACCGGCGAGATCATCCTGGAGGACTGCGCGGTCCCGGCCGCGAACCTGCTGGGCGAGGTGGGCCAGGGCTTCAAGGTGGCGATGAGCGGGCTGGACCACGGCCGCTACAGCGTGGCCGCCGGCTCGGTCGGCCTGATCCAGGCCTGCCGGGAGGCGAGCGTGGCTTACGCCAAGGAGCGGGTCCAGTTCGGCAAGCCCATCGCCGGCTTCCAACTGGTGCAGGAGATGATCGCGCGGATGCGGGTGAGCGAGGACGCGGCCCGGCTGCTGGTTTACCAGGCCGGGCACCTCAAGAACCGGGGCCGGCCCGATACCATCGCGACCTGCATCGCCAAGTATTTTTCGACCGAAGCGGCCCAGCAGGCGGCGATGGACGCGATCCAGGTGCACGGCGGCTACGGCTATTCCAACGAATATCCGGTCGAGCGCTATCTCCGCGACGCGCGGGTGGCGACCCTGTATGAAGGGACTTCCCAGATCCAGCAGCTGATCATCGGCCGGCACGAGACCGGGATCTCGGCCTTTGTCTGAGCCTGGAGACGCGACCGCTTGGTCGCGACGGGATCCGACGCAGATGAAAGTCATTTACCCTCGGTTGCCTCACCATGCCTAGCCCATCCTTGCTCCCCGCCTGGCGCAGACAAGATTACCTCTATCTGCTCGGTCTGGTCGCGGCCGCGGTGCTGGCTTTCTGGCCCCTCCTCTGCCGGCACCAGAGCTTTTTCCGGCCCGAGCTGTTTGGACATGATTGGGAAGGCGGCTATATTCCCTTGGCGACCTGCGCCATCCTGATGGTAGGGCAGGGTTTTTTCCCGCTCTGGACTTCCGCCTATCTGTGCGGGACTCCACTCCTCGGCACAGCCCAAGGCGGCTATCTGTATCCTCCCTCTTATTACTTCTATGGGCTTCTAGATTTTACTACCGCCTATTCCCTGACTCTGGTCGGGGACCTCGCCCTGCTCGGAATCTTCACCTTCATCCTGTTCCGCTATCTGAGCCTGAGCGGCCCCGCCTCTTTCCTGGCCTCACTCTGGATGATGCTCTCCGGGCCGGCCATCTGGTTCAGCTTCATTCCCATGGGCCTGCAAGAATTAACCTGGTTCATGGTTCTTTACCTGGGAGCCTTGATGCTCCGGCGCCGCGCCTCGCTTGGAATCTGGCTCCTCTGGGTCGCCGCCTTTTGCCTGGAAATCCTGGCCGGAGACCCGGAAACCCTGGTCTATTCCTGTCTCTTGGTGGCAATGACTTTCGGGCTGCATTGGGCGCTGGAACGAATTCCGCTCCGAATCGCCTTCCGCACCATCATCCTCTTGGCGGGCGGCATCATCCTCGGCGGATTGATCACCCTGGCGCAGGGTCTGACCACCGTGGAGTTCTTCTCCCATTGCATCCGCTCCGTCCCCCTGGACTACCAGGCCTACCGGCAAACCTGGTTCGAGCCCAAGCAACTCCTCGGCCTTATCGCCCCCCTCTTCCGACGCCAAACCGGCGAGCTCTTCTTCGGCATCCTCCCCATCGCGCTCCTCCTGGTCGGACTGGTCCGCGCCCCTCACTGCGTCCCCCGCACCCTGGTCCGAACTTTTCTCGCGCTCGGGGTGGTGCTGTTCTTCAACCCCGCATTCCATTTAACTCCTCTCCTTTACCACCTGCCCGTGGTCTCCTTGTTCTCCCGCCACTATAAGCTGCTCCCTTACTTCCAGCTTTTTCTTTGTCTCGGAGTGGCCCTGGGCGTGGATTCCCTGCTCGCCCGTCCCCGGCCAGCCGGTCTGGCCTGGGTCATCCTCGCCCTCGCCCTCCTCGACCTGGTGATCCCGAGCCGACCGCTCCCCTATCAACTGGCCCTCGCCGGCGGATACCTTTTCATCCTCTTCGCCTCCCGGCGCCGAATCCGACCCCGCCTTCTCCTGGCCGGGCTGATCTTCCTCACTTTCACCGACCTGCTCTCCCGGCTGTGGGATACCCCGCACCGCCTGGACTATCCGCGCTTCGCCGAGTCTTTTCATCAGTTCTTTCGCCAGGCCGATCGCCAGGCGCGAACCGTGATCTCGTATTCTCTCCTGGACCGCATGGCCGACGTCAAACTTCCCGTTCCCATTCAGTCCGGCGTCTGGGAGGGAACCGCGTCCGCAGATCACTGGCTCCATGTTCCGCCCAAACGCTACCTCCTCTTCCTCTCCCGGATCACGCCCCAGATCGTGGTCTTCCGGGACGGCAAGCTCGTGCAGCACTACATTGACAGCGCGCTCAAACACCTGGACTTTGTGACTCCCGAAAACCGCCATCTGGTGGACTATCTCAGCCTCCGATACTTTGTCACCTACCATTTTCCGCTGGCCGTGGCCGACCAGCCCGGAAGCCATTTCCAGCGCCGGGTCCACGACGAAATTGACATCTACGAAAACCTGCAAGCGCTGCCCCGGGCCTTCCTGGTCCACGGCGTCCGCCACTACCTCGACGAGGAGGTGTTGCTCGCCGACCTCGGTTTTGCCGACCACTTCCAACCCCGCGGCCAGGTCTTTCTTCCCGGCCCTGGCCCCGAGCAACCTCCCGCGCCGGCGGCGCCGGGAGAAGAAGTGGAAATTCTTGACTATCAGGATCAGAAATCCGAGTATCGGGTCACGCTTCTCTCTCCCGGCTACCTCTCCACCTCGGAAAATTACTTCCCCGGCTGGCGGGCCTGGGTCAATGGTCAGGAGGCGCCGGTGCTGCGGAGCAACTACACCTTCCGCGCTCTCGCCTTGACTCCCGGCTCCCACCAGATCGTCTTTCGTTATATTCCGGTTTCGTTCCGGATCGGACTGTGGGTAGGGTTGAGCTCGCTCCTGTTTTTCTTGGCCGGCGAATTGTGGTATGTTATCCGGGGCTGGGCTTCGGCGGAATCTCGACTTTCCCGAGCCAGCGAGATTCTCACGATTCGGAGGGATTGATGGCATCATTGGCGTCCAGGCTTGCCTTCCTGCGCTGGGGCGTGCGCGGTTTCGATATCCTGGTGCTGCTCGCGTATCCCACCCTCGGGGCCGCCTTCGCCTGGCCGGGGTGGGGGACGGAAGCCGCGGTCCGGTTCGTCATCTTTTCAGTTCTGAATATATGTTTGCTCACCTTCATTTATCTGCTCAATGACTGGAGCGACGCCCGCCTTAACCCCGAAGAACCGCAGCAACGAAAAGTCCAGGCCCTCAAGCACCCGGAGGTGATGAGCGAGCGGCAGGTGTTGGGCCTGGCCTTCGCTCTGCTCGGCATCGCCTTGCTCGGTTTTTTCTTCCTTTCTCGGCCGGTGTTTATCATCGGCGTGGCGATCACTTTCATAACTTTGATCTATTCCCATCCCCGCATCTACTGCAAGGGCGTGCCGGTCCTGTCCACTCTGACTCATCATTTGGCTTTCGCCAGCCTCTATTTCCTGGCCGGCTGGGCGCTGTTCCAGCCGCTTTCGCCGCCGGCGGTGGAGATCAGCCTCTATTGGGGACTGGTGCTGTCCGCCGGTCATTTCTCCAACGAAATCGAAGACTTTCAGAACGACGCTCGGGCCGGCATCCGCACCAACGCCATCGCCTTTGGCCAGCGCTTGGTCTTCCGGCTGGGGCTGGCCCTCTTCCTGCTCGCCTCGCTCTACTTTCTGGGATTGGCCTGGGCCGGGATTCTCCCGCGGTCGTTCGCCTGGATCGGCGCGGGCCTTGCCGGCGCCTGGGCCATCCAGACCTTCCGCTATCGCCACTGGAAAGCCGGCGATCCCATCCGGCCCTTCCGCTCTTTTTACCGGGCCGCCTACGCGCTCACCTCATTTCTCATTTTCTTCTTGCTGTTGTGGCAAAAGCGGTGAAAGGCACCCTCTATGTGGTGGCCACGCTCATCGGCAACCTGGAGGACCCGCACCGAGCTTTTAGAATGGGCCGGGCAGACCTGCCCCAAATTTGAGTTTGCCGATGGGGATCCGATCTGGGAGGGAGAGGAAGCCGTTGAAAGCAGCGAGTGAATGAGGTCATGAAGATCCAACGGATCATGCTGATTCGACCGGGCGCGCGTTTTTCCCGGATGGTCTTTTCCCAGCCCCTCGGGCTCCTCTACCTGGTTTCGGTTCTGCGCCGCGACTTTCCCGGCGAGTTTGAGATCGAGCTGGTGGAGCAGGCCCTGGATGACCTCAACCTGGACCAGATGCGGGCGCGCATCCAGCGCTTCGACCCGGACCTGATCGGCTTCTCCTGCCTGAGCGTGGAAGCCG
>MGQK01000015.1:0-953 GCA_001797815.1 Deltaproteobacteria bacterium RBG_13_61_14
TACTTCTTGGTAAAGCCACAAAGGCACGAAGTCAAGGAAGAAGGACAAATATTTTTCTTTCTTAACCCTTCTCCATTTTCTCTTCTTTGTGTCTTTGTGCCTTTGTGGTGAGTTTTTTATTTCTTGGTTTTGATTTGACCGGTCAGCCAGGCCAGCCAGTTTTCCAGGCCCTGGCCGGTCTTGGCGGAAAGCTCGAAGACCGGTATCTCGGGGTGGATGCGGCGGATGTTCTCGAGCGCGAGCGGCTTGTTGTAATCCAAGTAGGGCAGCAGGTCCACCTTGTTGAGGACCGCGGCGTCGCAGACCCGAAACATGAGCGGGTATTTGAGCGGCTTGTCCTCGCCCTCGGCCACCGAGAGCACCACCACCTTCTTGTCCTCGCCGATGTCGAACTCCGCAGGGCAGACGAGGTTGCCCACGTTCTCCACGATCAGGAGGTCGAGGTCATCGAGGTTAAGGCCGGAAGCGGCCTCGCGGATCACGTGCGCGGCCAGGTGGCAGTCGCCGCCGAAAGGCTCGGTGTTGATCTGCACCACCGGCGCGCCGGAGCGGGCCAGGCGCTCGGAGTCATGGGTGGTGGCGATGTCGCCCACGATCACGCCGGCGCGGACCCGGCCGGAGAGCGCGGCCAGGGTGCGCTCGAGCAGGGTGGTCTTGCCCGAGCCGGGCGAGCTCATCACGTTGATCACGAACACGCCCTTTTCCCGGAACCAGGCGCGGTTCTGGGCGGCGATGGCGTCGTTGGCGCCGAGCACTTTTTCGACTACCTTAATTTCCATATCTCTTCTCCTGGGGTCAGGTCTTCACATTTCACATTCAATAGCCCGCTCAATGTTTATTCGTTCTTATGTGAAATGTGAAGACCTGACCCCATCGGGTCATCCACCTCCAGCGAGTCAATCATCAGCTCCCGGCCGGAGAGGATGTCCAGTTTCACTCCCTGGCAGGCCGAG
>MGQK01000015.1:960-5889 GCA_001797815.1 Deltaproteobacteria bacterium RBG_13_61_14
AGGGCGGCTCGCTGATTTCGGAGGTGGCCCCGCACTCTTGGCAGACCGCCCGCACCGGCACTTCCTCGATCACGACCTCGGCCCCGGCCAGGGCGGTTTCCCGGGTCAGGATCTCCAGGCAGAAGCGGAGCGATTGCGGGACAATGGCGGTGAGCTTGCCGATCCGGAGTTTGAGCGCGCGCACGCGCAACTCCTCATCCGGGGGCAGGTGCTCGAGCGCGATGCGCACGATCTGGCTGGCGATCCCCATCTCATGCATGGGCCGAGGTTACCTGGATGAACTGCAGGAGTTGACTTGGGAGGACGACTTTCACCTTCCGCCGTGCCTTGCCGGCTTGATCAGGGCCTGAGTGCCGTCGGTGTATTCGACGATGACCCGCTCGCCCTTGGCCAGCACCACCTGGATGGACTTCTTGCCCACCGGCTGGCCGCCGCGGCCCTGGCCGGTGCCCTGCCGGATCTTTTGCACGATGTGTTTGATGTCCACCTCGACAAAATCCGCGGCCGGAATTTCCGTGGTCACCTCGATCCCTTCAAAGTCCAGGACCAGGGGCTTTTTCTTCTTGCCGGTCTTCTTCATCTTCCCTACCTCGCTCCGCCGGAAAATACTCGCCTTTGCCATCGCCATTGACAGTCCAAAGCAAAAGCAACTATATTAGCTTCTAGATTCCTATCATAGCACGGAATGCTGAAAAAATGGGAAGGGAACTCCCGTGAAGGACCGCCTTTTCTTGCACCTGCGCCGGCCGGTGGAGGTCCGTTGCCAGGGCATCATCTACCGGGGCGTGTTCATGGGCGCGGATGAGGAATGGATCTACCTCAAGGGCGAGACCACCTGGCTGACCTTGCCCATGCAGGAAGTCACTTCGTTCAAGCCCCTGGAAGGCCCGGAGCAGGAGCGCGTCTTTCGGCCGGTGGAGGGGGAAGAGCCGCTCTCGCCCGAAGAGCGGGAAGCCAAGCGCCGGCACCGCAAGGGCGAGTGGGCGGAGGTTCATGGTCCCCGGCGAAAATCCCCCAAGTGAGACCGACCGAAATTTGACACCCCCCACGGCCTCTATTAAAATAATAATTGTTCCATTGAACATGCCATTGCCACGTCTCATTGCAAAGGTCATTCGGATTTTCCCTCCCATGACCATCCTTTAATGGACCGGTCCTCTCTTTGCCAGAGCCTCGGCCGGCTCACCACCGGCGAGGTGCTCTTCGACGACCTCTCTTGCGAGATCTACTCCACCGCGGCCTGCCTCTACCGCATCCGCCCCCTCGGGATCGTCGCCCCCCGCGCCGCCGAAGAAGTCAGCTGGATCGTCGCCTTTCTGGCGGCAGAGGGTATTCCGATCACCGCCCGGGGCGCCGGCACCGGCGTGGCCGGCCAGAGCGTCAATTCGGGGATCATCCTCGACTTCGCCCGCTTTATAAAGCGGGTGCGGGACTTTGACCCGGAGACCGCGACGGTGGAAGTGGAGCCGGGCGTGATCCTGGCCCAGCTCAACCAGGAGCTTTTGCGCCTTCGCCGCTTTTTCCCGCCCGATCCCTCGAGCGGCGATTACTGCACCATCGGCGGCATGATCGCCAACAACGCGGGCGGGCCGCATTCGATCCGCTTCGGCCAGACCCGCGACTGGGTGGAGTCGCTGGAGGTCGTGCTGGCCGATGGGACGCGCACCGAACTGAGGCCGGTCCGGCCGGAAGAGGTCTCGCCCCAAAGCCGGCTCGAAGCTTCGATCTACCGCGAAATCCCGGCCCTGCTCCGGCACAACCGGGAGTTGATCGAGCGCTATCGGCCCCGGGTAAAAAATTCCTCCGGCTACCTTCTCTGGGACCTGGTGGATCCGGAAGGCCGGCTCAACCTGGCCCCCTTGGTGGTCGGGTCCGAGGGAACTCTGGCGATCGTCACCAAGGCGCGGCTCCGCACCCAGGCACTGCCCGAACAGCGGGCGACCGCTTTACTCTTCTTTGACGAGCTCGACCAGGCGGGAGCCGCCGTGGCCGTGATCCGGCCGCTGAAGCCCTGGGCCATCGAGATCATGGACCGCCGGTTTATCCGCCTGGTGCGCGAACACGATTCCGCGCTGCGGGCCTCGCTCCCGGAAAAGGCGCAGGCCATGCTCCTGGTCGAGTTCGCCGGCGAGGGGGAAATGAGCCCGGCCGAGAAATTGCGCGAGCTGAATCGTGTCGCGGTGATCGAACAGAGATTGGCCTTTGCTTTCCGGGAAGCGGTGGACCCGCTGGAGCAGGAGAAGCTGTGGGCGGTGCGCAAGGCGGCCTCGCCCATCCTCTACCGCCGGATGGGCCCGCGGCGTCTGACCCGTTTTATCGAGGACATCGTGATCCCGCCGGAGCGGCTGGCCGAAGGGATCGCGGCGATCCAAAAAATCCTTTCCGACCACGGCACCGAGGCCCCGATCCTCGGCCATGCCGGCGACGGCAATTTGCATATCAACCCGGAGCTGGACCTCCTGGACCCGAACGACCGGGCCCGCATGCAGGACCTGGCCGACGCGATTTACGACCTGGCCATCCGGCTGGGCGGCTCCATCACCGGCGAGCACGGCGACGGCATCCTGCGCGCGCCCTATGTCAAGCGCCAGTTCGGACCGCTGCTCGAGGTGTTCAAGGAAGTGAAACGGATCTTTGACCCGGCCGGGGTCCTCAACCCCGGCAAGATCCTGCGGGACGAAGAGCGGCTGCCCCTTTCCAACCTTCGCCTCGGGTCGCATCCCCAACCCGCGGACTATCCTCCGGTCCGCCGGCTGCAAGAGCCATCGCTGCAGAGCATCCTGCTCGATTGCCACGGCTGCGGGCTTTGCCGCACCTATTGCCCGGTGTTTTTGGCCAGCGGCCGCGAAGCCGACCTGCCCCGGTCCAAACTCGGCGCGCTGCGGGGGTTGGCCCAGGGCGACCTCTCCGGTCAGGAGCACCTGCCCGCCGGAGCGCTGGACGCCCTGCTCGCGGCCTGCATCTCCTGCGAGCGGTGCCTCTGCCAGTGCCCGACCGGAGTGGATACCTCGCGGGTGATGATGGCGGCGAAGCAGGCCCGGCTCTTTTCCCAGCCCCTGTCCCTGCGCGACCGGCTCCTCGGCAACCTCGACCAGATCGGCCGCGGGGCCAGCCTCGCGCCCGCGCTTTGCAACCGCCTTTTGCAATCCCGGCGCGGCCGGGTGGCCTCTGAGCGCATCCTCGCCGTGCGCCGCGACGCCGCCCTGCCGCCCTTCACCCGCGACCGCTTGCAAGACGAAACCCCGGCGCCGGGCCAAATCTCCGGCCTTGCCCCATTGGGCCGGGTGCTGTATTATGCGGGTTGCCTGGAGCGCCGGCACGATCCCGGGGATGAGCTGGGATTGGCCCTGCAAGTCCTCCAACGGGTTTGCCGGGAGGTGGTGATCCCGGATCTCCCCTGTTGCGGCCTGCCCCAACTGATGGCGGGCGACCAGGCCCATGCCCTGGATCACGCCCGGACGCTGGTCCAGGCGATCCGGCCTTGGCTCGGCGGGGGAACCGCGGTGGTCAGCTCGTGTCCGGGCTGCGCGCTCATGCTCCGCCACCATTATCCAATTTTGCTTGGGGAGGAAGGCGAGGCGCTGGCTCAGGCCACGGGGGACGTGTTCGACTACGTGGAATCGGCCCTGGCGACCCGGCGGCCCGAAGGGCGGGCGGCGTCCGGCCGGGTCCGGGTCCTGGCCTGGCACCGGCCCTGCCACCAGGCAGCCTTATCCGGCGAAGGAAAAATGGAAAAAGTTTTGCAGGCGCTTCCCGGGCTCACCTGGGCCGGGACCTTCAACCAGTGCTGCGGCCTGGCCGGGAGCTTCGGGCTTAAAAGCGAGCACCGCGCGGTCTCCGCGGCCATCGGCCGGAGCCTGGCCCAGGCGCTCTGGGAGACCGACGCCGAGGCCGTGGTGTCTGCCTGCCCGGGTTGCCGGCTCCAGATCGCGGGCCTGGGCTTCCAGGTGCTCAGTCCGCTCCGGCTCCTGGCCGAGCAGTGGTCCGCTCTTCCGGAGTAACCCGGCATGGATCTTTCCTTGGAACTGATGCCCGACCGCTATCGAGACATGGCAGAGCCTGAGCTGGTTCTGCGGATCCAGCAGCGCAAGCAAGAGCTGGGCCGCGACCTGGTCATCCTCACCCACCACTACCAGCGCCAAGCCATCGTGGACCTGGGCGACTTCCGCGGCGACTCTTACGGCCTGAGCCGCCAGGCCGCTTCCCAGGCGCAGGCCCGCTACCTCGTGTTCTGCGGGGTCCACTTCATGGCCGAGGCCGCGGCGGTGCTGGCCCGGCCGGACCAGTCGGTCTTTCTCCCGGAGCTGCGCGCCGGCTGTCCCATGGCCGACATGGCGGCCATCGAGCAGGTCGAGCGCGCCTGGCGTGAGATCGAGCAAGCGGCAGGGCCGGGAAAGACCGTGCCGCTCACTTATATGAACTCCAATGTAGAACTGAAAGCCTTCTGCGGCCAGAACGCGGGCGCGGTCTGCACCTCCTCCAACGCCCCGGCCGCCTTCGACTGGGCATTCCAGCGGGGTGAAAAGATCCTCTTCTTTCCGGACGAGCACCTGGGCCGCAACACCGCGGCCAAGAAAAGGATTGACCCGGTGCTGGTCTGGGACCCGGAGCAGGAGCTGGGCGGGAATTCGGCCGAGACCATCCGCGGGGCGCGGGTGATCGTGTGGAAGGGCTATTGCCACGTGCATGCCTATTTCACCCCGGCCCACATCCAGGAGCGCCGGCGCGAGTTCCCGGGGGCGCGGGTGGTGGTCCATCCCGAATGCACGCGGGAGGTGGTGGAACTGGCCGACGCCGCCGGCTCGACCGAGTTCATTATCCGCTACGCGCGGGAGGCGCCGGAGGGCGCGACCGTGGTGGTGGGCACCGAGATCCACCTGGTCGAGCGGCTGGCGCGGGAGCAGGCGCCCGGGAAGAAAGTGGTCGAGC
>MGQK01000015.1:5904-9989 GCA_001797815.1 Deltaproteobacteria bacterium RBG_13_61_14
GCCCCAACATGTTCCGGATCAACCTCCATAACCTGCTCTGGGTGCTCGACGGCTTGGCCGAGGGACCGGAGCAGTGGGTGAACCGGGTAACCGTGGCGGACCGGTTGCGGGAAGAGGCCGGACTTGCCCTGGCCCGGATGTTGGAGATCCTTTAAGAAAGGCGTTAGACTTTAGGCTTTAGACTTTAGAATTTGGAATTTAGAATTTAGGAAATTATCTAAAAAAACAAACCTTTCTAAAAACTAAAGCCTAATGCCTAACGCCTAACGCCTGCTTGATGCCATGGACCACGTGGATGAATACCTGAACTACCTGGCGGCCAACAAGGGCTTGAGCCGGAACACGCTCGAGTCCTATGCCCGCGAGCTGAACGGGCTTTCCCTCTGGCTGGGCGAGCGCCCGCTCGCTTCGGTGGAGCGCGACGACCTCCAGGCCTATCTCGGGCACCTGCACGACCGGGGTCTTTCCGCCCGGTCTCTCGCCCATGCCCTGGTGGTGATCCGCAACTTCTTCCAGTTCCTGGCCGGCGAGGGCTTTCGCAGCGACGACCCCTCGGCCCTGATCGAACTGCCCAAACTCCCGCTCCACCTGCCGGACACCCTCAGCCTCGAGGAGGTCGAGCGGCTCTTGCAGGCGCCGGCCGGCGACGAGGCGCTGGCCGTCCGCGACCGGGCCATCCTCGAACTCCTGTATGCCTCGGGCCTGCGCGTCTCGGAGCTCTGCGGGCTGACCCCCGGCGACCTGGACCCGGTGCGGGGCGCGCTGCGCGTCCGGGGCAAGGGCGACAAGGAACGGGTGGTGCCCATGGCTGAGGTCGCCTGCCAGGCGGTCGCCCGGTACCTGGAAGAGGTGCGGCCCCGGCTGGACAAGGCCCAGCGGGCCAAGAAGCTCTTCCTCAACCGCCGCGGCCAGGGGCTGTCCCGCCAGGGCGTGTGGAACCTGATCAAGCGCTACGCGCTCGTGGCCGGGATCCGCAAAACTATCTCCCCGCACACCCTGCGCCATTCCTTTGCCAGCCACCTGCTCGCCGGCGGCGCCGACCTCCGCCACATCCAGGTCATGCTCGGCCACGCCGACATCTCCACCACCCAGATCTATACCCATGTGGATAAAACCCGGCTGCGCCGGGAATACGATCGCAAGCATCCGAGGTCGCGAGGATGATTACCTTGACCCTCACTCCCCGCGAATGCGAGCTGATCCAGCAATGGTTCGAGGCGGTGCGCGAGCACTCCGGCCACTGGGGCGACGGCATGGCCACCACCCCGGACGAGGACATCGTGCTCGGCAAGATCGAGCGGGCCGGAGCCTGCCAGTTCCACCCCCATCACCTCGAAGTGATCGTGCAATGGGCCGAGACTTCGATCCACACCGCCATCACCCCGGATGAATACGCGCTCCTCGACAAGATCTTCCACGCCCTGGGCCGGGACATCTCCGGCCTGAACCTGCAAAAGCCCTTTTGAAGCGGCACCGGCTTAAACCGGTGGCACTATTATTAAGCTTCGCGGAGCTTGACCCAGAGGAGCTTGAAGAAGCGGACCAGGTCGTCGGAGAGAGAATAGACGATGGGGATCACCGTGGGGGTGAGGTAAGTGGCGGAGAAGAGGCCGCCGAGCACGGCAATCGCCAGCGGCGAATAGATCATGTGCCCGGTGTCGTTGAAGCCGAGCGCCATAGGCAACAGGCCCATCATGGTGGTGAAAGCGGTCATCATGATCGGCCGGAGGCGGTCCTGGGCGGCCTGGAGCAGGCTCTCGCGCTCGCTGAAGCCCTGCTTGCGCAGGTTGTGGACGTGGTCCACCAGCACGATGGCGTTGTTGACCACGATCCCGACCAGGAGCAGGCAGCCGGCGCCGGAGAGCGCGTTGAAGGTGGAGCCGGAGACGAGCAGGCCGATGACCACGCCGATCAGGGAGAAGGGGAGCGTGAACATGATCACGAAGGGCAGGAACACGGATTCGAACTGGGCGCACATGATCAGGAAGACCAGGACCATGGCGAGCATGAGCGCCTTGCCCAGGGTCCACATGGCGTCCACCATTTCCTGGTATTCTTCGCCCATGACCCAGGTGTAGCCGCGGGGCAGGCGGTAGTCCATGAGCGCCGCGGCGATCCGCTCCCGCACCTGGCCCAGGTCCTTCTTTTCGTGGATGATCGAAATGGTCACCGAAAAGCGCCGGTCCTCCCGCCGGATGGCCTCGGGGATGTCCACCGTCCGGAAGGCGGCAATGTTCTTGAGCGGGATGAACTCGCCGGCCAGGTTCTGCAGGTTCATCTGGGCCAACTCGGCCAGAGTCAGGTCGTCCGCCTTCTCGGCCTTGAAATAGATGTCGAGCTGGCGGTCGCTGGTGTTCATCTGGCCGACCGCGGAGCCCCGGACCGAGTAGGCGATGGACAGGGCCACCTGGGAGACGTCGAAGCCGTAGAGCTTGGCCAGGTCGCGGTCAATCTCGATGTGGATTTCCTTCTGGCCGGTCTTCTCGATCTCCTTGATCTCCTTGATCCCCTCCACTTTTTTAAGCCGCTCGCGGATCTCCTCGGCAAAGTAATAGACGTGTCTGGCTTCGTCGCCCCGGACCTTGATATTGGCCGCGCCCGCGGTGGGCGGCCCTTCGCCGGGCCCGCCGTGGCCCATGCCTTCGAGGTCGAAGCGGATGCCCGGCCATTTCACGTTTTCCGCCAGGAACTGCTTGGCCATTTCCCGGATCTGGTCCGCGGTGTAGGTGCCGACCCGGTCCTGGGGCAGGACCAGGGTGAGGTGGGCGAAGGAAGGGCTGACGATGCCGGCCACGGTCTCGATGTCCCACTCCTTCATTTTCTCCATGAACATTTTTTCCAGGGTCTGCAACTTCTCGTTGATCTCGTCAATGGTCACTTCCCGGTCGTACTTGAGGCTGATCTGGACGATCCGCATCATCTGGGCCGGCACGGCTTCCTTTTGGATCAGGGGAGAAAAGAGGAGGCCCAGGGCCAGGAAGAAAGTCAGCATCACCCCGGCCAGGGCCAAGGCCCGGTGGTCCAGGCACCAGCGGAGCTGGCGCAGGAAAAAGGCGGAGAATTTCTGATACCAGGCCGGATATTCCTGGGTCTTCAGCTTCATCCAGCGGGAGGCGAGCAGCGGGATCAGGGTGAGCGAGACCAGGAGACTGCCGCCGATGGAAAGGCCGATGATCAGGCCCAGTTGCTCCATCAGGATCGAGGTCTGGCTCTGCTCGGTGAAGACCAGGGGCAGGAACACGATCAGGGTGGTGGTGGTGGAGACGGTGATGGCCAGCCCCACCTCTTTGGCTCCTTCGATGGCCGCGGTCATCCGGTCGGCGCCCTTCTGGTATTTGGCCAGAATCGCCTCCAGGATGACGATGGAGTTGTCCACCAGCATGCCCACGCCCAAGACCATGGCGGAGATGGTGATGATGTTGAAGGACAGGCCCACGAAATACATGAGGGCCAGGGTGAAGATGAGGGCGGTGGGGATGGAAATGGCGATGATGGCGGTGGAGCGCAAGTTGCGCAGGAAAAAGAAGAGGATCAGGATGGCCAGGATCCCGCCCTGGAGGCCGGAGTTGGTGAGCAGGTGGATCGAGGTCAGGATCTCCCGGGATTGGTCGAACCAGGGCTTGACCTGCACGCCCTCCATCTGCGGCTCGCTTAAGACCTGGTCCAGCTTGCGGTGGATGCGGCGGCAAACCTCGACCGTGTTGGCGTCCGCCTCCTTGTTGATGATGAGCATGTAAGCAGGCTTGCCGTTCATGCGGCCGAAGAACCGGGGACGGACATACTCGTAGCGCACGCCGGCCACGTCGCTGAGCCGGACGTTGGCCGTGATCGGCAGGCGCCGGATCTCGTCCAGGTCCTGGAACTCGCCGACGATGCGCAGCGAATATTTTCTCCCGGTGTGCTCGATGCTGCCGGCGTTGAGGTTGAAATTGGAAGAGATCAGGGCCGAGGTTACCTGGAGCACGTTGATCTGGTAAGCGAGCAGCCGGTCCTGGTCCACTTCCACGGTCACCCGCTTCTGCTCAATGCCCTCGGCCTGGACATTGGCCACCCCGTCCACCGTCTTCAGCTCGCGCACGATCCGG
>MGQK01000015.1:10003-19106 GCA_001797815.1 Deltaproteobacteria bacterium RBG_13_61_14
GGCCTTGGCGTCGCCGGTCATTTCCACCCCGATCTGGGCCCGGCCCAGCCGGCAGCGGGAGCGGACCCGCTTGATCCCGTGCATGGTGCTGATGGCTTCTTCCACCGGCTCGACGATGGTGTCGCAAACCTCCACCGGCGAAGCCCCCTCGTAGGTGATCCAGATTTCCAGGAAGGGGATGTCCATGGCCGGCATGAATTCGAGCGGGATCCTGCGGAAGGCGGCCAGGCCCAGGAGCACGAAGAGGGCGTAAACCATGGTGGTGGTCACCGCCCGGCGCACCGCCCATTCGGAAATGCGCATGGGGCTCCTACTCGCCGGGAGCAGGGGGAGGAACCGGCGCTGCGGACGGGCCGGAGTTCAAGAGGCTGTGGAAGCGGTCGAAGATCAAATACAGGGGCGGGATCACCAGCAGGGTGCAGGAAGTGGAGGTGAGCAAGCCTCCGATCACGGCCAGGGCCATGGGCGCCCGGAGCTCGCTGCCCTCGCCGAAGACAATGGCCATGGGCACCATGCCCAGGACCGTGGTCAAGGTGGTGATCAGGATCGGCCGCAGGCGGGCGGCGCCGGCGTTGAGCAGCGCCTGCATCCGCTCCTGGCCCTTGGCCCGGAACTGGTTGATGGTGGTGACCATGACGATGGCGTCGTTGACCGAGATGCCGATCATCATCAGGATCCCGATCAGGGTGAAGACATTGATGGTCTGGCCGGTGAGGAGCAGGAGCGCGGTCAGGCCGATCACGGAGAAGGGCACCGAGAACATGATCACGAACGGCTGGAGCAGGCTCTCGAACTGCATGGCCATGATCAGATAGACCAGGGCGATGGCCAGGGCCAGGGCCAGGTAGAGACTGCCCAGCGAGCGCTTCATCTCCTCGTTCTGGCCGGCCACCCGCCAATAGATGCCGCGCGCCGGCTTGTAATCCTGCAGCCGCGCCTCGATACCGTTGACCACGTCGCCCAGGGCGCGCCGGCTCAAGCTCCCCTCAATCAGAGCCACCCGGGAGTTGCCCACCCGGGTGACCGCGCCCGGCCCGCGGGTGGGGCGAATGTCGGCAATGGCCTTGAGCGGCACATCGCCGCCCCCGGGCAGCGGCACCGCCAGGTTGCCCAAGTCGGCCAGGGTGGCCCGGTCCTCCAGCCGGGTCTCCACCACGATGTCCTCCTGCCGGTCGCCCCGGTCGAAACGGCTGGCGCGCTCGCCCTTGACCTTCTTGCGGATCAGGTCGGTGATCTCGCCCACCGAGAGATGGAAGGCCGCGGCCCGCTCGCGGTCCACGGTGATGGCGATTTCCGGATTGGTCTCCATGATCGAGGACTCCAGGTCGGCGAGACCGGGGACGTCTTGGATCCGGGCCAGGATATCCTCGGAAGCCCGGCGCAGATCCTCCAGGTTGTAGCCGGAGATCTCCAGTTCCACCGGGTTCTTGTAGCTGAACAGTTGCGGCTTAGAGAGCCGCAGCTCCAGGTTGACCTCCCGGGCCAGGGCCTGGCGGACCCAGTCCATGAACTCTTCATCGCTGAACGGGCGCAGGTGGGGCGGGCCGATGGCGACCGTGATTTCGCCCACGTTCTCGCCCTTTTCGCTCTCCAGCTCGCCCTCGGATGCGCCCACGCCGACGGTGGAAAAAAGGTTCTGGATGTAGTTCGCCTGGGGGATCTCGCGGATCTTGGACTCCAGGATACTGACCCGGCGGTTGGTCTCGGCCAGGGGCGTGCCGGTGGGCAGCCGGAGGTTGATGATGAACTCGCCCTGGTCCACGTTGGGGATCAACTCCCAGCCGAGCAGGTAAATGGCCAGGACCGCGACCCCGGCCAGGCTCGTCACGCTGAGGGTGGTGAGCCAGGGACGGCGCAAGGTGCGGCGGAGCAGGCGGGGATAAAATTCCTTGATCCGCTTGAATCCCTGGTCAAAGACCAGGAGCGGGAAATAGAGGATGCCGCGGATCGCCCGGAGGATGGCCCGGCCCATAATTTTAAAAGGCCAGACCAGGTGGAGCAGCAGCCAGTTGGCCCCGTGCTGGAGGAACCCGCTTAACCGGGACCCGAGGGAGGGAGGAGGCAAGTCCGGATCGCGGACCGGCCGGGTCGGGATTCGGGGTCTTTGCAAAATCGGGGGCAGGGTCTGCTCCTCGTCATCCAGGCCCTGGCGGTATTCTTCGGGCAGGTCGAGGTCTTCCAGGAGCCGGCGAGGCATGCTTACCCGCCGGCCCAGGACCACCGCCAGCATGGGGATCAGGGTCATGGCCGCGAGCTCGGAGGCGATCATGGAGTAGGTCACGGTCCAGGCCAGGTCGCTGAACACCTGCTTGAAAATCCCCTCCACGTAAAAGATGGGGAAGAAAACGATGATGTTGGTGAGGGTGGCCGCGGTGATCGCGCCCAGCATCTCGCGGGCGCCGATGGAGGCCGATTCTTTCAGGTCCGGATTCATGGTGCGATGGCGGAGGATGTTTTCCAGGATGACGATGGAGTTGTCCACCAGGATGCCCACGCCCAGGGCCAGGCCGCCCAGGGACATGATATTGAAGGACAGCCCCTGGAAATACATGAGGTTGAAGGTGGCGATGATGGAAATGGGGATGGTGATGCCGATGATCACGGTGGAGCTGATGTTGCGCAGGAAGAAGTAGAGGACCAGGCAGGCGATCATCGCGCCCCAGATTGCGGATTGCAAAACCGAATAGATGGCCTGGCGGATGAAGACCGACTGGTCCGAGATCACCTTGAGGTCGAGGCGGTTGAGCAGGTGGAAGGACTCTTCCGGCACGGAGAAGGGCCTCACGTTGAGCAAGACCCCGAGCACGGCATTGGCCGCCCCCCGCCACTTCCGGCTGCTCGCGCCGGCCAGCCATTCGGGGGACGACGGCTCGGCCCGCAGGTTCTCCTTGATTTGGGCCAGCCGCTGGTGCACCGCCTTGGCCACGGTCACGATGTTGGCGTCGCCTTCCTTGTAAACGGAAACCTTGATGCACTCCTTGCCGTTGAGCCGGGCGATCTCGGTGCGCTCCTTGGGCCGGCGCTCGACTTGGGCGATGTCGCCCAGCCGGATGGGCGCGCTGATCTGGGTCTGGGTCTGGCTCGAGGAGGAGGCGCCGGAGAGCAAGGCGCCGGGCAGGATCAAGCCGGCGAGCCCGCCCAGGCCGGAGAGCATCGAGCCCATGCCCGCCGCCATTTCCCCTCCGCCGCCGAAGCCCCCGAGCTCCGAGGGCAGGCTCACGCCTCCGCTGGACAAAGCGACCGGCCCGCCGGAGCTGACCACGATGCGGCGGATGTCGTCCAGGTTCTGGAACTCGTTCATGGTGCGGACGGAAAGCTCCTCGCCCGCGTCCTCCAAGGTGCCGCCGGCCAGGTTGATGTTCTCGCGCCGCAGCCGCTCGATCACCGAGGCCAGGGACAGACCGTAGCGGGACAACTTCTCCTCGTCCACGTCCACCACGATCTCTTCTTCCTCGCCGCCCTGGACCTTGACCGCGGCCACCCCGTCAATCCGCTCCAGCTCGCGCTCGACCTCGCGCTCCACCGTGTAGCGAAGCTCGGCCAGGCTCAGCTCGCCGGCCACTCCCAGGGTGACGATGGGGTCGGTGGAAGGGTCGTAGCGGAGCAGGATCGGCTTTTTGATCTCGTCGGGGAAGACTCCCTCCAGGAGCTGGAGCTTTTCCCGCAGGTCCATGGTGATCACGTCAATATCCGAGCCCCAGGTGAACTCGACGGTCACCTCGGAGATGCCGGGCCGGGAGACCGAGCTCACCTGGACCACGTTGGTGATGATCCCCACGGTCTGCTCGATCGGCTTGGTGACCATGTTCTCCACCTCCGCGGGCGCGGCGTGGGGATACTCGGTGCGGATAGTGACCTTGGGATAGGTGATGTCCGGGAGCAGGTTCAGGGGCAGCTTGCCCGAGGAGACAAAGCCGACGATGAGGATGCCGACCACAAAAGTGGCCACGGCAATCGGTCGGCGGATGGAAAAGCCCGGGAGGTTCACAGCGCGCGAGAGTCGGTTGCCGTGGCCGGCTTAACCGGGTGGTTTACCACCTGGATGCGGTTCTTCTCGGTGAGCGCGGCATGTCCCTCCACAATCAGCATCTGCCCGGATTCCAGACCGGAAAGGATCTCCACGTATTCGTTGTCGCGCAGGCCCACCTCGATCGGCGTCAGCCGGCCGTGGTCGCCCTCCACCACCCAGACCTGGTTGACCCCCTCGCCGGCCAAGGCTTTCTTGGGGATCGCCAGCGCCTGGGCGCGGACCGCGGTGATGATCCGGAGCCGGGCGAACATGCCCATCTTCAGCTCGCCCCCGGGGTTGGGCACTTCCACCCTGACCGCCACCATGCCGTTCTGGGGGTTGACCATGGGGCTGATCTCCGCGATCACGCCCTGGTAAGGGTAGTCGTCCGGCCCGGTCGCCACGGCATCCACCCGGACCCGGACCGACTGGCCCAACTGGATCTTGCCGATCTCGGATTCGGTCACCGAGATCGGAATCCGATAGCGGTTCAGCCGCGCCACGGTGAACAGGCTCTCCATGCTCCCCACCAACTGGTTGGGATCGCAGCGACGGTCCACCACCGTCCCGGCCATGGGCGAGCGGATCTCCGTGTTCTCCAAGCGGATGCGGGCCATGTCCCGGTTGATGTCCGCGTCCCGGAAAGCCCGCTCCAGGTCATGGAACTCCTGGGCCGAAACCATTTTCTGCTGGAACAGGTTCCGGTAGCTCTCGTATTTCTTTTTGCTCGCCCGGTAGGCGGATTCCGCCTGGCGATAAGAAAGCTGCAACTCCTCGTCGTCCACCTTGGCCAAAAGCTGGTTCTCGGCCACCGAGTCGCCGGCCATCACCTCCACCCGCTTCAGCATCCCGGACTGCTTGGTGTAAACGTCCACCTTCTCGATCGGCTCCAGGTTGCCGGTCAACTCCAGCACTTCCTCCATGTCCCGCCGCACCGGATAAACGGCTTCCACGTTGATCGCCGCCACTTCGATCGCGGGATCGCCAGCCCCCTGATGGCGCTCCCTGATCTTCTTCCAGCGCTCGGAATCGCAGGCCCCGAGTCCCAGGACGAGCAGCACCGCTAAAAACGGGACAACTCGAACCAACCCCTTGCTTTTTCCCATGCGAATGAATCCCGGCTCAAAAAATGACTTCAAGATTCATTATAGAAGGGATCAAGGCGCTTGTCAAAACGATTTTGGCCTCCACCTCCGTCTCTTCAGTTTCTTGACCCCTCTACCCTGAAAAGCTAAGATACTTAGAGCAAAGAGGCTTTCCGTGATTAGGGCTGAATTGTTTCAACCCCGGCTCCAATACCTGGCCCTGGCCGGCATCCTGCTCGGGGCTTTGCTTATCCGTCTGCCCGACCTGTGGCTGGGCCTGCCCGAGTTTTGCAACGAGGACGAAGCGCACGTCAATGCCGGCGCCATGCGCATGGTCGCCAACCTGAGCCTGGACCCGGGGTCACAGAAATATCCCGCCCTGATTTTCAGCCTGGCCGCAACCGCGGATCTGCTCGAGATCCTGGTGCCCCAGGTTCGGGCCGTGATTCACCTGGAAAGTTTCGAGTCCTTCCGCTACTGGATCCAGCCACAACTCCCGCCCCTCGCCCGGGCGGTTCTGCATGGTCGGCTCTGGTGTCTGGCGCTGGGGTTGATTTCGCTCTTGGTGTTCTGGCATTTCGTCCGCCGCCACGCGGATCCCGCCACCGCCTTCATCGCCACCCTGCTCCTCGCCGCGGCCCCGGTTCACCAATGGCTCTCCGCCCTGCTCAAACCCGATCTGCTCCTCCTCCTCTCCGTCCTCCTCTCCATCCACGCCGGCTATCGCATCGGCGCCCACGGCCGCAACCGCGACTATGCCCTCGGCGCCCTGGCCCTGGGCCTGGCCCTGGCCACCAAGTTCTATGTCCTCGCCGCCGTGCCCCTCCTGGCCGGCACCGGCCTCGCCCGATCCGCAGAGTCCCGCCTGGCTTTCTTGCGCGAGCCCCGCTTCTGGCTCATGCTCCTCGCCGCCTTCCTCCTCTTCGCCGCGCTCTCCCCTTACAGCCTGATCCACTGGCGCGACACCTTCTTCTGGCTCAAACTGGAATCCTTGAACCAGGCCGGCTTCGTGCCCATCCTCAAGCGCACCACCGGCCGGCTGATGCACGCCCCCGGTCTTTTCATCCTGACCTCGGTCCTGCCCTTCGCCCTGGGCCTTCCCCTCTACCTGCTCGCCCTGGCCGGGATCCCGGATCTCTTCCGCCTCCCCCGGCCGGCCAAGTATGCCTGGGGCTCCTTTGCCGTCGGCTTTTTCCTCGCCTACACCCTGGGCTCCAAGCTCGGCTCTCCGCATATTTATTTCTCTCTCTCCGCCCCGCTCTGCCTGGCCGGCGGGCTGCGCCTCCGCCGCGGCCTCTCTTCCCCCCACCGCTCGCGGCGAGTCGCCTGGGCCATCATGCTCCTCCTGGTCGTGCTCTACAGCGCCGCCTTTCACCACTCCTGGGTCCGGGCCGAGATCAACGCCCTCCGCCAAACCACCGACTACCTCTTGCACCGCCTTCCGCCCGGCGCCAACACCGCGGTGCTTCTGCCCTATCACCCCGATCCCACGCTGTTTCCGGCATCCATCCAGTTCTATCCCTACTACCAGCTCTCGCCCGAGAGCCTGGCCGCCGTGCACCCGCAATTCCTGGTCCTGGACCAGGGCACTTTCCGTCTTGCCGGCGACAACCCGGAAAACCAGGACATCAGCTACCGCACCTTCCGAGAACTCGAAGCCGGCCACCTGGGCTACCACAAAGTTTGGGAGATTACCGAGCCCTGGCTCAACCAAAGCCTCTACGGCTTCCTTCTCCCGGACCTGGCGAATCTTTTCTCTTTTGCCGTCTTTCAGAGGAATCCGCCGGCCCCCGCGCCCTGACCTAACCCGGCCAAGCCGGAACCAAACAAGAGTCTCACGCAAAGACGCCAAGACGCGAAGGGTTCAAGCTTGCAAAGGAGAGAGAATGGCTGGAATTTCCAGTCTTTCCTCTCTACGCCAGCCTCGCCGCAAAGAAGCGAAGTCGCAAGGGAACAGCCCTTGGCGGCCTGTAATTCTTGGCGTCAAGGTTTTTCCTCAGACTCTTGACCTTGGCGACTTTGCGGCTTGGCGTGAAATCCTTCTTGCCGTCCGATTTTGAATTGTGCCCACTTGAACAGAGACTTGGGCCGGATTTCCCTGCCCGGCCGATTCGGTTATACTGAAGATAATGCAGATCAGCGTCATCATCCCCGCCTACAATGAAGCCAGGACCCTGGCCGAAATCATCCGCCGGGTCCAGGCCGCGCCAGGGGACAAGGAAATCATCGTGGTGGACGATGGCTCCACCGATGAAACCCCCGCCATCCTCGAGCGCCTGCCAAGCGGCCTCGTCCGGGTGATCCGCCATCCCAAAAACCTGGGCAAGGGCGCCGCGATCCGGAGCGGCATTGCCCGGGCGCAAGGGGACGTGATTTTAATCCAGGACGCGGACCTGGAATACGATCCCCAGGATTATGCCAAACTGCTTGAGCCTTTTGCCCGCGGGGCCGAGGTGGTCTATGGCAACCGCCGGCATGACCGCTATCCCATCTCCTACCGCCGCTACCAGTGGGGCGGAATCCTCCTCACCACCATCACCAACCTCCTCTTCGGCTCCGCCATCCACGACGAGCCGACCGGGTATAAACTCTTCCGCCGCGAAGTCCTGCAAAACCTTCCGCTCCATGCCCAAGGCTTTGAGTTCTGCCCCGAGGTCACGGCCAGGGCGCTCAAGGCCGGCTACCGGATCGTGGAAGTCCCGATCGCGTATCACCCCCGGAGCCTGGAGCAGGGCAAAAAAATCCGCTGGAGCGATGGCTTGATCGCAATCTGGACTCTGCTCCGAATCCGTTTCGGACGAGGAGAAAAGAGGCTTGAGGCGTGAGGCAAGAGGCTTGAGACTTCAGAATCCTAACCCTGCCACCATGACACCGTGCCACCCTGACACCTCTTCAGAGAGGCGTTAGGCATGAGGCTTTAGACCTTGAACGTGAACGTGAACGGAAAGCATTAGGCAGGCGAAGAAAAGAAGAGGAGCATCCACAGATTTCCCAGCGCGGCCGAGCCGCAACCAAAGAAGAATTGGAAACCGCAGATGGACGCGGATAAACGCAAATGAAGAGGAAGAAAGGATTTATCCACGAAAAGACACGAATGAGCGCGAAGGTAAGGGAATTGAATACGGCTTCGTTTCTTCGTGTCCCTTCGTGTTCCTTGGTGGATAGATATCTTTTTTGTTTTTCTATCCGCGTTCATCCGCGTTAATCCGCGGTTAAAATTATCTTTCCAAATAAAAAGATGTGGCCGGATTGCAATACAGGTAGTCCAGCCGGTAGGGGAGCATCCGCATCAACTCCCGCTCGCTGGCCACCTCATCGAAAAACAGGAGGAACATCAACTTCAGAATCACTTCCGGGTCCACCGAGACGTTCCCGTTGGACCCGTAGCTGGGGGCCGCCTCCGCCCGGACAAAGGAAATATCAATGGTCGCTTTGATCTTCCGGAGCGGGTGATCCGGGTGGACGCGCTGGTCGAGGTTGACCTGGTAGAGGAAGAGGGGGTTCTGCTTGTTTTGGGTTCCCATCATGGCCGGAGGCTTCTCCCGTCTAGAAGATTGAAGGGGTGCATTACTAATTGTAATATATCATACAATTTAATCTTTGTCAAGCATTTTTTGATTAAAAAGGGTAAAATTTTGATTCGGGCAACAGGCCCTCTACTTTAAACTTTACATATTTGTATAATGTCATCTAATCTGGGAACTCGCCGGCACGAGGACCGGGCGGCGGCGAGGGATCGGCGCGAGTGCGGGGGATAGCGGGTGAGGCAGGTGCGGGGCTGGATGTCGTCGCGGAAGAGGCGGAGCCTGCGCTCAAGGGAGCCCAAAGCTAAACTTCGTTTTTTCCCTCCGCCCCAAAAATCCCCCACGGGAACGTGAGCCAACGGGGCGGAAGGTTTCAAGAAAAACTGTTCTACCGCCAGTCTCCCTTCGGCTTGACTTCGGCGCCTAATTTCTATTAAGTAATACCCCGGAGGCTTCACGCGATTAACCGAGGAAGAACGAGAATG
>MGQK01000016.1:0-2708 GCA_001797815.1 Deltaproteobacteria bacterium RBG_13_61_14
CGGCTTGAGCGCTTTGGCCACTGATGCCACCCGCTGCATCTCGTCGGCTTCCACGCTCAGGCAGGAGAAGCCGATCAGGTCCGGGCCAAAGCGCTGGATGCGCGCCCGCATCTGGTCCAGGTTGAGATCCTCCAGGGCCTGCTCCACCAGCTCGATTTCAAACTCGCCGGGAAAGTCGCGGCGCAGAATCGAAACCAGGTAAAGGAGCCCGAGGGGCTGGCAAAAGTCCCTCCGGGTAAAACGCACGCCCGGTCGAATCAACATGATCCGTTGGATCTTCATCTGAATTATTTTATCATGAACCGGCTGCCACGCCACTGCCTTTGCTCGGGGTCCGGCTGGGGAGACCAGCCGGACCAGGCAGGAGCCAACCTTCTCAGAGCAGGTTCCGCTTGACCAGTTCCTCCGCGATCTGGACCGCGTTGGTGGCGGCGCCTTTGCGGATGTTGTCCGAGACACAGAAGAGGTCGAGGGCGTTCTTGGCCGAGAGGTCTTCCCGGATCCGGCCGACGAAGACCTCGTCCCGGCCGTCGGCCATTTGCGGGTAGGGCCAGCGGCTGCGCCGGGGGTCCAGGAACTTGAGCTTTTTCTGGTCCAGGTCGGGCTGGTCCACCAGGACCACCCCGGGCGCCTTGGCCAGGAGCCGGCGCGCCTGGGCCACGGAGAGCTTCTTCGCGGTCTGGACGTTGATGGCCTCGGAGTGGCCGTTCAGAACCGGCACCCGCACGCAGGTGGCGCTGACCTGGAGGCGCGGATCGCCCAGGATCTTGCGGGTCTCCTTGACCATCTTGATCTCTTCCTCGTAATAGCCCGGAAATTCATGCTTGAGCCCGGCAATCTGGGGCATGAGGTTAAAGGCGATCGGCGCCACATACTGCTCCCAGACGGGCTTCTTGCCCGCGGCCCAGTCGCGGACCTGCTGCTCGAGCTCGACCCGGGCCTTGCTGCCGGTCCCAGACACGGCCTGGTAAGTGGAGACCACGATCCGCTTGATCCGCGCCGCCCGGTGGATGGGCGCCAGGGCCACCACCATCTGGGTGGTGGAGCAGTTGGGGTTGGCGATGAAGCCCTGGTGCCGCTTCAGCGCTTCCGCGTTCACCTCCGGCACCACCAGGGGCACCCGCGGGTCCATGCGGAAGTCCTTGCCGTTGTCAATCACCACCACCCCGCGACTGACCGCCTCCCAGCCGTAGAGCTTGGAGGCGCCGGAGGCGCCCTCGGTGCCGGCGAAAAAGGCCAGGTCAAAGCCGTCAAACTCCTGGGCGTCCGCCACCTTGACCTGGTACTTGCGGCCGGCGATTTCTTCTATGCGCTCGCGGGTGGCGAGGATCTTGATCTCCTTGGCCGGGAACTTCCGCTCCCGGAGCACCCGCACCATCATGCTCCCGACCATGCCGACCCCGACCACGATCACCCTATAGTCTTTTTTCCGCTGGGCCATCCCTTGCTCCTTTCTAGTAAAAAAAACCACCTTCCAGTTCTTGGTGGGAAGGTGGCCTTTTTGCTTGATCCGGTTCTATGCGCAGTCGCGCCCCTTTCCCGTATGGGTCCTGGTCTTTCGCGGCGTTCGTCCGAGCTGGAAAGGGAGCTTCATGATTTCCATTTTATTCCGATCCGAGAATTTGTCAAGCTGAGAACGGTTAAATCTGCTGGTAGAGGTCGGTATAGGTAACCAATTTTTCTTTGAGGGCGTCCAAATAGTTCTTCAACGCCTCCTCCTTTTTTTCGGCCAGCAGTCTCTGGGTGAAGGGCTCGGGGTCCTCCTCAAAAGCCTTCAAGTCCGCGGGTTCGCGGCCTTCGAAGTGCACCAGCACGATCTTGCGGTCCACCTCGTAGACATCGGTCGGCCAGGGGTTGGCTTCCGAGAGCTGGAAGGCCTGGGCCTTCAAGTCTTCGGAATAACCCAGATCCGGGATGGTGGCCGCGGAGCGGGGAAACCAGGGAGTGCTTTTCCAGGCCACCTTGGCTTGCTTGGCGATCTTCTTTTCGGATTGGCCCGCCTTCAGCCGTTCCAGATATTTCCGGGCCATCTCCTGGGTGCGTTTGACTTTAATCTCCGGAGTAATCATCCGGATGATCCGGTCCCGCGATTCGGCCAAGCTGGCTTGGTGCGCGGGCTGGACCTCATCCACCCGGATCACGTAGAGGTCATCCAGGCCGGAGATGACGTCACTGGTCTGGCCCGGCTTGAGGAAAAATGCCTGCTCGGTCACCTGCATGGAGTCCGGGATCCCGGGCACATCATGCTCGCCCTTCTCAAAAAATTCGCTTTTCAAAACCTCTTTGCTCAGGGCCGCCGCCGCCTCTTCCAGGGTCTTTCCCTTCTGGACCTCTTGGGCCACTTCCTCGGCCTCCTGCTCGGCCAAGGCGTGGGCTTTGTTGCGAATGACTTCCTCCTTGATCGCTTTCTTGACTTTTTCAAACGACTCATATTCCACGGGTTTTAAATCGGTCACTTTGAGGATATGGTAGCCGAAAGAAGTCTCGATCACTTCGGAAACCGCTCCCTTGGGCAAGCTGAAGGCCACGTCTTCAAATTCCTTGATCAGCTGGCCGCGGGGGAAAAACCCGAGATCCCCGCCCCCCTCTCGGCTGCCCGCGTCCTCCGAGTATTGGCGGGCCAACCCGGCAAAGTCCGCGCCCGGCTTGAGCGCGTCCTCACGGATGCCCTCCATTTTCTTCCGGACCTCGGCCCGCTCGCTCTCGGA
>MGQK01000016.1:2718-6928 GCA_001797815.1 Deltaproteobacteria bacterium RBG_13_61_14
TTGACCATCAGCAGGATGTGGCTGGCCCGAACCTCCTCCTGCGAACCCGGGACCTGGTAACGATCCTTGCTCTTCTCGTAATACTCCTTGAGCTCCGCGGTGGTCGCGCTCATTTTTTTCTCATCATCCCGGATCCGCCAGCGCACCACCCCGATCCGCCGCGTTTCCGAGAGGTCAAACACCTCGGGGTGGGAATCGTAATACTCCTGGATCTCTTCCTCGCTGGGAACCGCTTTCTGGGCATACTCCTCCGGATCCCAGGAGAGATAACCGAGCTGGATCTTCTCGTTTTCAAAGATGTAACGCTCGCGGGCCTCGCCCTTGGCCAGCGTCACCCCCTGGCCCACCAGGTAGATCAGCTTGTTGATGGCAATACTTTTGCGGATTTCATTTTCAAACGATTCCTCAGGGTAGCCCATCCGGTTCAAAGTCAAGGCATACCGCCGGCGGTCAAATTTTCCGGTGCTGTCGAGAAAATCCGGGACCCGCGCGATTTGCTCCTGAATTTCCTTGACGCTGACCTGGATCCCCAGCTCCTGGGCCTTTTGATCCAAGAGCATCTGCTCCACCAACTGGTCCATGATCTTGGACTTCAAGTCCAGGCTCTCGAACAGCGACTCCGGAATATCACCCTGGTATTGCTCGCGCAACTGGGTCAGGGTCCGGGAACGAAGGTTGTAGAATTGGGCCCGGGTGATCGGCTCGCCGTTCACCAAGGCCAGTGTCTCGCCGCCGGCGAACTGGCCCTGGCTGCCGCTCTTTCCCCGCATGCGATAGCTGAGGATCCCGAAGCCTCCGAAAAAGGTGACCGCCAGGAAATAGAAAAGGACTTTGGTCCACCACGATCGGGTGTGTCTGCGAATTCGGCTCAACATGGGTTCAATTCCTTCGTGAAAAAATTAAGTCTATCATAATGGCAGGACGCAAAAAAATCAAGAATCATTTTCGCCAAGGCCTGGTGCCATCATGTCGCCCCAGAGGAACAGGAGACAATTCTTCCGGGCATGGGGGCAATGGAGCCGGGCCAGAAATCAATTCCATCCCCGAACCCGAGCCTGAGTCCCGGATTTTCATTGCCCAGGCTTTGCCCCCGGAAGTCCAGAATCTCTATTGATTTTAGTTGCTTCCTTATTCAATTTTTGTTAAGATACAAAAGTTGGGAGAGGTCACGGGGATCCCTGGGGGAGAGGTATGGTCTTTGGTCCCATTTTCCGAATGTTTTCGAACGACTTGGCGATTGACCTGGGCACGGCCAACACCTTGGTCTTTGTCCGGGGCAAGGGGATTGTGATCAACGAGCCTTCGGTGGTGGCGGTGCACAAGAACCCGCGCAGCGGCCGGGACGAGGTTCTGGCGGTGGGGGAAGAAGCCAAGCAGATGCTGGGTCGGACGCCGGGCAGCATCCGGGCGATCCGGCCGATGAAGGACGGCGTGATCGCCGATTTCGAGATCACCCAGGAGATGCTCCGTTACTTCATTTTCAAGGCCCACAACCGCAAGACCCTGGTCAAGCCGAAAATTGTCATCTGCGTTCCCTTTGGGATTACCGAGGTGGAGAAACGGGCGGTGCGGGAGTCGGCCGTGAGCGCAGGGGCCCGCGACGTGCACCTGGTGGAAGAACCCATGGCCGCGGCGATCGGAGCCGGTCTCCCCATTACCGAGCCTTCGGGCAACATGATTGTGGACATCGGCGGCGGCACCACCGAGGTGGCGGTGATTAGCCTGGCCGGGATCGTTTTCAGCCAGTCGGTGCGCATTGCCGGGGACAAAATGGATGAAGCGATTGTCCAATATACCAAGCGCAAGTATAACCTGTTGATCGGGGAGCGCAGTGCCGAGCAGATCAAGATTGCGATTGGCACCGCCCATCCCAGCGGCGAGGTCAAGCGCATGGAGGTGAAGGGGCGGGACCTGGTGGCTGGAATCCCCAAGACCCTGGAGATGACCTCCGAGGAAATCCTGGAAGCCATGAATGAACCAATCAACGCGATCGTGGAGGCGATCCGGATCGCGCTCGAGCGCACGCCCCCGGAGCTGGCCTCGGATATCGTGGACAAAGGCATTGTCCTGGCCGGAGGCGGCGCGCTCTTGCGCAACATGGACGTCCTGATCCGGGAAGAAACGGGTTTGCCGGTGATGCTGGCCGATGACCCGCTCTCCTGCGTGGCGCTCGGCGCCGGCAAAGTCCTGGAGGACCCGGACCTGCTCCGTGAGATCGAAATCAGTTAAGCCGCGGGAGACATGTCCGACTTTATCCGCACCCGACAGAACCTGATTGTCCCTTGGGGACTCCTCCTGCTCAGCCTGTTCATCCTCTCGCGCCAATCCTATCGGGAAACCCAGTCCCGGCCCAGCCTGTTCGCCCGGGCCCTGGTCACCACGGTCAGCGTGCCGCAGCGCGCGATCAGTTATTCGCTCCAGGGCCTGCGCGGTGTCTGGCGCAACTACTTTTACCTGGTGGGTCTACGGCAGCAGAACCTGGAGCTGCAAAAGGAGGTGGCCCTGCTCCAGGAAGAGAGAGTCTGGGCCGAAGAATACCGCCTGGAGAACGAGCGGCTCCGCCAATTGGTGGGGTTCAAGGAACAGGTCCCCTTTCGCCTGGTGCCGGCCCGGATCATCGGGGAGGACCTGTTGGCGGAAAGCAAGACCATCACCGTCAACAAGGGCAGCCTGGACGGAATCAAGCCGGGCACGGTGGCCGTGGCGGTGGCAGGGGTCGTGGGCCAGATCCTGGACGAGCCCGGCTCGTTGATCGGACTGAACGCGTCCCAGGTCCTGTTGATCATTGACCGCAACAGCCGGGTGGATGCCCTGGTCCAGCGCAGCCGCGCCCGGGGAGTGATCCGCGGCACCGGGGCGCTGGACCGGCTGGAATTGCAATACGTGGAGCGGACCGCGGACGTGGTCGCGGGAGACATGGTCATCTGTTCCGGGCTGGGCGGCATTTTTCCCAAGGGACTGATGATCGGCACGGTCGCCAGCGTGGCCAGCGACCCCAACGAGTTGAGCCTGCACCTCGAGGTCGCTCCCAGCGTGAATTTTTCCCACCTGGAAGAAGTCCTGATCGTTTTCCCCGAGAGCGCCCCATGATCCGACCCTATGCCTATATCCTGCTCGCCAGCCTGGTGGCCGTCGTCCTGCAAACCACCTTGAACGACCACCTTTTCCAGGGCCGGCTCAACACCGACCTGATCTTGGTCATGGTGGTGCTGCTGGGGCTGTTCCGCGACCCGGTCCATGGCGCCCTGATGGCCTTCCTGCTGGGCGGCATCCAGGATTACTTCAGCGGGCAAGCCCTGGACGGGCTGTTTCTCTTTTCTCTGACCCTGATCTTCATTCTCGCCAACCTCTTCCGCCGGCGCTTCTCCGCCCTCTCGCCCGGCGCGCAGTTCGTCTTTGTGCTCGGGTTCGGAGTGGCGGACAAGGTCCTCCTTTACCTGCTCCTGCTTTTGTTTGCCGCGCCGGGCGTGGCATCCGCCGCGGGTTGGCCGTTCTGGATCCTGGAAGTATTCATCAATGCGGCCCTCGCTCCCTTGCTTTACCAATTGATGTCCCGGGTCCCCAACCTCCTCCCGGCCGGGGCAACCCGTCCCTAGCCATGGCCGTCTATCTCAGCGAACGCGAGAGCCAGGCCCTGGAGCGCAAGTTCAATTGGGTCCTGGTGATCGCCCTGGCCTCCCTCAGCCTGCTCCTGCTCCGCTTCTGGCAGTTGCAAATCCTGGAGGGCCGGAAATGGAAAAAAATCGCGGAAGACAACCAGATCCGCTATTTTCCGGTGCTGGCCGAGCGGGGACTGCTCCGCGACCGGGAAGGCCGGATCCTGGTTCAGAACCGCCATTCTTTCAACATCTCCGTGATCCCGGCCGACTTGAACGAAGAGACGATTCTCCAACTGGCCGCCTTTCTCGATACCACCCCCGAGGAACTTCATCAGACCCTGGCCCAAAAACCGCGCTGGTCTCCCTTTGTGCCGGTGCTGGTCCGCCAAGATATCACCCGCGACCAACTGGCCCGGGTGGAGGAACACATGCGGTTTCTTTCCGGCGTGCACATCGAGGTGAACCCCTTGCGCGACTATCCCCAGGGCACCATCGCCGCCCACGTGGTGGGGTATTTGAGCGAGATTGACGACCAGGAGCTCGGCCAACCGGATTTCTCGGGCTACCAGATGGGCGACATGCTCGGCCGCGAGGGCCTGGAGCGGCAGAAG
>MGQK01000016.1:6951-7119 GCA_001797815.1 Deltaproteobacteria bacterium RBG_13_61_14
TGGGCTGGATTGCAAGACCGTCAACGCCCAAGGCAAAAAAGAAAACGACGATTGCGGGCAGTTCGATATCGCGGACCGCCCGCCGGTGCGGGGGCAGACCGTGGAGCTGACCCTGGACGCGAACCTGCAGCGCCTGGCCGCCGACTTCTTCCAGGGCAAAGACGGGGC
>MGQK01000016.1:7137-18676 GCA_001797815.1 Deltaproteobacteria bacterium RBG_13_61_14
CCATACCGGGGAAGTGCTGGCGCTCTTCAGCGCGCCGACCTATGACCTGAATGCTTTCGTCGGTAAGACTCCGCAGGCGGTGTGGTCCGCGCTCAAGTCCGATCCCCGGAAGTCCCTGCTCAATCGCGCCATTGCCGGGCAATACCCGCCCGGTTCGGTCTTCAAGCTCATCCTGGCCGCGGCCGGCCTGGAAGAGGGCGTGATCACTCCTTCCACCCGGTTGGCTTGCTCGGGCAATTATCCTTTCGGCAACCATGTTTTTCACTGCTGGAAAAAACACGGTCACGGCCGGCTCACCGTGGAACAAGCGATCGTCCAATCCTGCGATATCTTTTTCTACCAGGTGGGCCAGCGCCTGGGCATTGACCGCATCGCCAAGTATGCCAACCGCTTCGGATTGGGCTTGCCCACCGAGATCGAGCTGTTCGGAGAAAAAACCGGCCTGATCCCCACTACCCAATGGAAGAAAAAGGCTTTGGGGGTGGAGTGGTTCCCGGGCGAAACCTTGTCCTGCGCGATCGGCCAGGGCTACGTGCTGGTCACGCCCCTGCAGGCCGCCCTGATCCCCGCCTTCCTGGGCAACGGCGGCAACGTCTTCCGCCCCCAACTCGGCCGCCGGGTGCTCAACGTGGACGGCAAGGTGGTGAAAGAATTCGAGCCCGAACGGCTATCCTCCACCCCCCTCTCCCCGGCCACCCGCGAACTTATGCTCAAAGCCATCACCGGCGCGGTCAACGATTCGCGCGGCACCGCCTATTGGTCCGCCCGTAGCGATAAGGTGCGGATCGCCGGCAAGACCGGGACCGCGCAGGTTACCCGCCTCGACCGTTTCCAGGACCTCCCTAGTGACCAGGTCCCGCCGGAGTTCCGCGACCATGCCTGGTTCGTGGCCCTGGCGCCGGCCGATGCCCCGGAGATCGCGGTGGCGGTCCTGGTCGAGCACGGCGGCCATGGGTCCTCGGCCGCGGCGCCGCTGGCTAAAATATTGATTGAAAGTTACTTCGCCCATCGCGAAAAAACCGCCGGAGCCGCTCCGGCTGGAAAAAGCTGAGCTGGGACGGAATCCCCCCTTTTTTCCGTCCCGGCCAGGAACCGGCAGACTTTCAACTTTTACTTTGACTTTCCCGCCGGATGATGTATAGTAATTTGAAACATACAGGTTTATGAATCGCTCTTTGGGTCGAACCCCCAGCCCGCCTTTTCATCCGTCCCAAGAACCCTTCCTGAATCTGTAGGAAAAAAGAGTTTTTTGAACTAAAAATTGACTGACCTGCTCGAGCTAGGTTTTCGGTCCTAAGGCAAGTATCGGAGCAGGGGAGAAGTATCTATGAGCCATGCAGACAACATCCGGGTGGACGGCACTGTGACCAAAGTCCACTCGGGTGGAATTTTTCAGATCGAGTGTGAAGGCGATGTCAAGATCTTGGCCCGCCTCAGCGGCCGGATGCGGCGGTTTCGCATTCGGGTTTTGCTGGGCGACAAGGTCACGGTGGCGGTCTCGCCCTACGAGCCGGCGCGAGGGCTGATCGTGCGCCGCCTCGGCTAGAAGCCCGGGACCGAAGTCCGGGTCTGCTGGCCGGCGCGTTGATGAGGGGAAGGAAAGAGCTTGACGGAATCCGGCGTTCCGTCGCCAACGAAAAAAAGGGAGAAAGGATAGCGAAATGAACATTTACGTAGGGAACCTGTCTCGGGACGTCACGGACGATGAGCTGCGGGGAGCTTTCGAAGGCTTTGGGGAAATCACTTCCGCCACGGTCATCAAGGATAAATTCAGCGGCCAGTCCCGGGGCTTTGGGTTCGTGGAGATGCCCGCCAAGGCCGAAGCCGAGGCAGCCATCCAGGGCATGAACGGCAAGGATCTCAAGGGTCGAACCCTGAGTGTCAATGTGGCTCGTCCCCGCACCGAAGGCGGACCCCGTCGCGGTGGCGGCGGCGGCGGCTTTGGCGGTGGTGACCGCGGCGGTGGTGGCGGCGGCCGGCGTTACTAAATCTGCCGGCCGCTTGTCGCCTTAAATCTTTTCCGGGCATTTTATCCGCCCTCCCCGATCAGGAAGGCGGCAAAGGGAGGGAGACCGCCTTGCCGCAAGGCTGCCGCCTCTTCGTTGAAGAGGCGGAGGTCCGTTCCACGCTCGGATCTTCGCCGCTTCCAAGCAGACCCCCTGCCCTTCATCGCTCTCGGCAAGGGATGAATGCGAATGGGGTTTTCTAGAGAGGGCGCCGTGCCGCTCACGAATCCAATCGTGAACTACGCTCTCGACTCGCAGGGCGGGAGGGGGTAGTCATGGAGAGCAAGGGGAACGAGGGCCCCGTATTGGCCGCCATCACCACGGCGATTGAGTCCTACCTCAGCCTGGAGCAAGAAGCGCATCCGCCCGCCGTCCTGCCGGCGCCGCCGGTCAGTCTCTGGTCTCAGTTCGGCCGGCAGGAATTGATGAACCAAAGGATCTGGTGTCAATTGCGGATGCTCCGGCATTGAAACCTTTTTGCCTTGAGTGGTTTTTAAAGCAGTATTCGGTTTGGTCAGCGGCGTCCAACAGAATTGAGAACGCATCCGGGCGGGAACGCCTCTAACCCAAGGAGTAACGGAAATGACCAAAGCGAAAAAAACCGTGAAACCCGGCCCGCCGAAAAAGAGAATTCCCGTCAAGATTATGGATACCACGCTGCGGGACGGCCACCAGTCGCTCTGGGCGACCCGCATGCGCACCGAGGACATGCTCCCCGTCCTCCAAGAGATGGATGAGGTGGGCTTTCACGCCCTGGAAGTCTGGGGCGGCGCCACCTTCGATGTCACCCACCGTTACCTGAACGAGGACCCCTGGCAACGCCTGGCCGCTCTGAAAAAAGGCTTGAAGAAAACCCCGCTGCAAATGCTGCTCCGGGGCCAGAACCTGGTCGGCTACCGCAACTATGCCGACGACGTGGTCCGCGCCTTTGTCCTCAAAGCCGCACAGACCGGCATTGATATCTTCCGGGTCTTCGATGCGCTCAACGACGAGCGCAATTTTGAGACTTCCTTTGCCGCGATCCGGGAAGCCGGCAAGCAGATCCAGGGAGCCATCTGCTATTCCCTGACCGAGCGCCGGATGGGCGGGCCGGTCTATCACCTCGACTATTACCTGAACAAGGCCAAAGTCATCGAGGAGATGGGTGCGGACAGCCTGTGCATCAAGGACATGGCCGGTCTGCTCGCCCCCTTGGATGCCTACGAGCTGATCCAAGCCCTGAAAGCGACGGTCCACATCCCGATCCAACTCCACACTCACTACACCAGCGGCATGGGTTCCATGACCTATCTGAAAGCCATCGAAGCCGGGGTGGACGTTGTGGATACCGCGCTGGCGTCCTTCGCGCTCCGCTCCTCCCAACCCGCCATCGAACCCATCCTGGTCGCCCTCGAAGGCAGCGAGCGCGACCCGGGCCTGGACCTCGGCCATCTCTTCAAGCTCGGCAATTATCTCGAATCTATTTCTCCCAAATACCGTGATTTTATGAACCCCACCCAGATGTCGGTTATTGATATTAACGTGCTCCTCCACCAGGTGCCGGGCGGCATGCTCTCCAACCTGGTCTCCCAGCTCAAAGAGGCCGGCGCCCTCGACCGCATCCAGGAGGTTTACGCGGAACTGCCTCGCACCCGCAAGGATCTGGGCTACCCGCCCCTGGTCACGCCCACCAGCCAGATCGTGGGCATCCAGGCCGTGCAGAACGTGCTCTTCGGCCGCTACCAGATGATCTCGGCCCAGGTCAAAGACTATGCCTACGGCCTCTACGGCCGGCCGCCGGTGCCCATGGACCAGGAAGTGCAAAAACTTTGTCTCAAAGGCTACGAGCGCGGTGATAAACCTTTCACCGGCCGGCCCGGGGATATCCTGGAGCCGGAGCTAGAGAAAGCCAAAGCCGCGGTGAAAGACATCACCGCCGATCTGGGCGACGTGCTCATTTACGCGCTTTACCCCACCACCGGCATGAAATTCCTGCGCTGGAAATACGGACTGGAAGCGCCGCCTCCCTCGGTCAAGCCCAAGACCTTGGAAGAGGTGAAGCGCGAAGACGAGATGCTGAAACTCCTCAAAGACGGAAAGCTGGTGCCCAAGGAGGAAAAACCCGCGCCGCCGAAAGGGCCGGGCCTGCGGGCTTTCCATGTATTTGTGGATAACACCTATTACAACGTGGAAGTGGAAGAAGTCGGCGGCAAGCCCCGGATCGCTTCCATCTCCCACAACCCTAGTCGCGTCCAGCATTCGCCTCCTCCACCCGCCGCCGCGCCGACGGCACCGGCATCCGCGGCGCCTCCACCCGCCACCGCGGCGAGTCTATCCGGTAACGAAACCCCGCTGTGCGCGCCGATGGCGGGACTGATCATCGAGTATAAGGTCAAAGTGGGGGACCAGGTGAAGAAAGGCGACGTGGTCCTGGTCCAGGAATCCATGAAAATGCAGAACAACCTGGAAGCTCCGGCGGACGGCACCGTCGCTAAAATTCCCTTTGCCAAGGGCGCTTCGGTCTGCAAAGGCGAGGTGCTGCTGGTGATCGCGGCTTAAATTTAAAGGGGTCAGACCCCGAATGTTAACAAGAGGTCCGGCTCCTGCCCAGGTAACTTCCATGTCCGTGCTTACCCCCTCGAGCAAGACCGCCCCTTCCATGCTGGCCGGAATTGTCGGCCTGCTCTTGACCGTGGCCGTGGCCCTGGCCTATTGGTTCGGACTTCTCGACTCCCTTGAACTTCGAAGCTACGACCTCCGCTTTCGAGGGCGCGGCCCCCTGCCCGCGCGGCCCGACCTTTTGCTCATCACCATTGACGAGACCACGGCCCAAACCCTGGGCGGAAAAATCAACGCCATCTCCCGGGCCGACCACGCCCAGGTGATCGAGAACCTCACCCGCCGCGGGGCCAAGCTGATCGTTTACGACCTCGACTTCTCCCGGCTTTCCCCTCCGGGTGAGGAGGACAGCGACTACCTTTTGCAGCAAGCCCTGGTCCGCTCCGGCCGGGTGATATTGCCCCGTTTCATCTCCCAGGGCGATTGGGTGCGGCCGGAGGAGATGTTCCGCCAGGCCCCGGTCATGGTGAATGACGCCGTGGCCCGGTGGACCGAGCAGGGTATTCCGGACGAGGAAGGCAACATGGTCATTTTCTGGAGCCCCTCAGGCACCGAAGCGGAGAGTTGGTGGGTGTTTGCCTCCCATCAGCCTTTCTCCGACCCTGAGGCGGAAGGGGTGGTCCCCCTGGCCGCGGTGCCTGCCGGCAGGCACTTTCTACAAGTGTCCAACTTGGAGCCGAGAGTGAAGTATTATTTCCTGGTCGTGGGCCGCCGGAAGGTCAATCCCCTTGTCGGCGAGGTCTCGACCCAGGAGCTGCCCGATGCCGACGGCCGCATCCGCCGCCTGCCCCTCCTGGTCCAGGTTCCCCTGGACCAGGAAAAAGTGCCGACCCTGGCCCTGGCCGCGGCGCTGGCCCTGCTCTGGCCTGACCAACCGCCCCAGGAATGCTCCATTGGCCCGGACCAGTTCTGTCTAAAGGGCCAGGGCCGCGAGCTTCGCATTCCCCTCCAGCAGGGAATTTTTTTAATCAACTTCATCGGGCCGGCGGGCGCGTTCCCGCGCTTGAGCTTCAGCCAGGTCTTGAGCCAAGAAGTGGAGCCGGGCGCCAAGCCGGACCTGGAAGGAAAAATTGTCCTGGTCGGCTTCACCCATCCCGCCTCCCAGGATAATTACCTCACCCCCTTCAGCCGGACCGATTCCGTCGCCGCCGAGAGCGCTCTGGACTCGACTCGGCCGGGTGACACCTCGGGCCTGGAGATCCACGCCCACGCGCTCCAGACCCTGCTCGACCAGGCTTTTCTCCACACCCAGATCCCGCGCCGGGTCGCAGGGCTGATCCTGGTCCTGGGCACCCTCCTGACCGTCCTCTTCGTTGCTCTCCGCCCTTCCTCCCGCGGGGGCGTGCTCGTGCTGCTCGGCTCCCTGGCCGGGCTTGCCCTGTTCGCCTATTATCTCTTTGCGTATAAAAATTATTGGCTGGTGGTCACCCCGCTCCTGCTCACCGCGGGGCTGACTTTCATCGGGATCCTGGCCATCCAGGCGCTCGGCGAATACCGGCAAAAAGAAGCGCTCAAGGCCGCCCTCAGCCCTTACCTGGCGCCAACCGTGATGGACAAGCTCGCGCACCAACCCGATCCAATCTCCCTGGACGGTGAGATCCGCCAACTCTCCGTCCTCTGCTCCGACCTCCAAGGTCTCTCCCTGCTTCCCGAAAAGCTCGCCCCGCAGCAGTTGATCCTTCAGCTTAACGAGTATCTCTCCGCCATGGGCGAGGTGATCTTCGAGTTCGAAGGCACCATTGCAAAGTTGGAAGGTGACGCGATCAAGGCTTGCTTCGGCGCGCCGCTCGATCAACCCGACCATGCCCGCCGCGCCTGCCTGGCCGCGCTGGCCATGCAAAAGCGAAACGCGGAACTCCGGGCCCAATGGGAAGCCGAAGGCAAGCCCGCCCTGGCCGCCCGCATCGGCCTGAATACCGGCCCGATGCTGGTGGGGAACATCGGTCCGGCCCAGCGCCTGCACTGGACCGTCCTGGGCGCTAACGCTGACCTCGCCTCCCGCCTGCTGGAAGCCGGCCGGCGATGGGGCGTCTCACTCCTGCTCACCGAGTTCACCTATCAGCCGGCGGAAGACGCGATCGAGGTCCGCGAGCTGGGCCGATTCACGGCCGCCGGCCGGGACCGGCCGGTCCGGGTTTACGAACTCCTGGCCCGGAAAGGCGAACTGGACGAGAAGACCCGCGAGGCCCTGGCCGCCTTCGCTCAAGGATTGGCGCTTTACCGCGAACGGAAATGGGATCAGGCCCTGGCCCAATTTCAAGCGGCGATCCGGCTCCGGGGCGAGGACTTGCCTTCGCAAGTTTATCTAAAGCGCTGCCGACAATTCCTGGCCAACCCTCCGGTCGCCGATGGGCCGGACGAGTTTCCGCTCGATCAAGATTGAAAGCATCATCGCGCTCTGCATTGAATCATCGAACAAAAGCTGTTATGTTGAAAAACCAATGCAGGTGAAAATGCCCTGGGGCCGCGACGGTGAATTGGTGCTCGATCTCCCTTCCCACTGGCAAGTCCTGGCCCAGGCCCGCCCCGCGGGAATGCCCGCGCTCGCCGACCTGACCCGCGCGATTCATCAAGCCCTGGATCAACCCCAAGGCCTTCCTGCGCTCGAGTCCCTGGTTCCCGCTGCCGGCGCCGTCGCCCTGGTGGTGGACGACATCTCCCGGCCGACCCCGGCTCATCTCCTGGCGCCGCCGCTGGTCCAGCGCTTGCTGGCCGCGGGGGTTGATCCCGAGCGCATCCGCCTGGTCTTTGCCCTGGGCACTCACCGGGCCATGACCAAATCTGAAATGCGAAGCCGCGTCACCCCGCAAGTCTTTGACCGGATCCAGTGCCAGAACCACGACTGCCGCGATGCGACCGGCCTGGTCCGCCTGGGCAAGACCCGCTTCGGCACCGAGGTCGGGTTCAACCGCGTGGTGGCCGAGGCCAAGCTCCGCATCCTGATCGGCACCATCGAGCCGCACCCGCAGGCCGGGTTCGGCGGCGGGCTGAAGAACCTCCTGCCCGGCGTGGCCGGCGCCGAGACCATCGGCCGCAATCATCTGCTCATGCCCTCCCCTGCCCAATACCACATGATCGGCACCGACCCGGACGCCAACCCCATGCGCCAGGACATAGAAGAAGCGGCGCAGATGCTTCCCGGTCAAACTTTCATCCTCAACAGCGTGCTTAATCCGCAGGGCGAGGCGGCCCGGGTGGTGGCCGGCGACCCGATCGCGGCCCACCGGCAAGGCCTTGCCGCGGCGCGCCAAATCTATTGCGTGCCCATTCCCCGGCCGGCCGACGTGATCCTCTCCAATTCCCATCCCATGGACCTGGACCTTCGCCAGGGCGTGAAGGCCGTGGCCAACATGCCGGCCGCGGTGAAAAAAGGAGGCGTCATCCTCGGCTTCTTCCGCTGCGAGCTGGGCCTCGAGCAGGTGAAACTCCCCGCAACTTTCCCGCCGATGGGTTTGCTCCGGCTGCTCTTGCGGGGCCTGGGCTCACGCGGGATCTACTGGCTGGCCAACCATCTGCCGGCCTCGGTGCCGGTGGAGGAACGCTTCATTATCAATTACAGTTTGCAGATGCTCAAGGATTATCACTTGCTGATCTATTCTCCCAACCTGGTCCGCGACACCCGGGGCAAATACCGGCAGATGCTCTACGATGACCTCCCTGCCCTGCTCGCCCGGGCCGACCAACTCCTGGGCCGGCGCCGGGCCGAGGTCCTCGTGTTCCCCCAAGGCGCGGTCACCGTCCCCGCCTTAAACTGAGGCAAGGACTTTCCCCCATGGACTTCCCCAAACTCCGCGAGATCGCCGCCATCCCCACCGAACACCAGGGCCGGAAAATGCTGCTGTTGCAAGACCCGGAGCAGATCAGCGAAGCGGTGGTGATGATCCCGCTCGAGCTGTTGCCCCTGATCCGCTTTTTCGACGGCCAGCATTCGTTCCGCGACATCCAGGCCGAGATCATGCGCTCGACCGGCGAGCTGATAGACAGCGAGCTGATCAGCAAGGTGGCGGAAGAACTGGACCAGCACCTGCTCCTGGACTCCGAGCGCTTCCAGCAACACCTCCGCGAAATCTATGAACGCTGGAACGCTTCTCCTCTCCGGCCCGCGTTTCACGCCGGCACGGCCTATCCGGCTGATCCGGAAGAACTGCGCCGCATCCTCGACGGCTACTACACTCCTCCCGACGGCCCGGGCCCGATTGACCCGGCCCGCGCCGGCTCCGGGCTCAAGGGCATACTGGCCCCGCACATTGACGTCAAAAGCAACGGCCCTTGCTACGCCCATGCCTACAAGGCCCTGGCCCAAGGCACCGATGCCGACCTCTTCCTCATCTTCGGCACCGGCCACGCCGTGGCACAGCAGCCGCTCGTCCTCTCCGAAAAAGATTACGAGACCCCGCTCGGACTTGCCAAGACCGACCGCGACCTGGTCCAGCAGGTGTGGCGGAGCGTGCGCAACCGCTCGCTCTGTGACGACCTCCCCCACCGCAAGGAACACTCCATCGAGTTCCAGGTCATCTTCCTGCAACACGCGCTCGCCGGCCGGCGCGATTTCCGGATCGTGCCCATCCTGACCGGCTCGTTCAGTCTCTTTGCCCAGACCAACGAAAGCCCGGCCGATGATCCCGGCTTCCGCGACTGGATCGAGGCCTTACGCTCCGCACTCGCCGGCCGCAAGGCCGCCTTCATCGTGGGAGGCGATTTGGCCCACCTCGGCCCGCGCTACGGCGACCAGGAACAATACACCCAAATCCGGGAGCCGGAAATCCGGCAGGATGACGAAGAGATGCTTCAGCCCCTTCAGTCAGGCGATGGGGAAAGCTTCTTTCAGAAGATCGCGCTCATTCAGGACCGCCGCCGGATCTGCGGCCTGCCCGCGATCTACGCGGCCCTGGCCCTGTTCCAGCCGGCCAAAGGCGAGCTGCTCAAATGGTCCTGCTGGTATGACCCCTCCACCGGCTCCGCGGTCTCCTTCGCGGCCATGGCCTTTCGCTGAGGACATTCGATTCGCGGTTTTCGGCTCAGGGTTCAGCCCGCCATTGGCGGGGTTCGTAATTCAAAAGGTGCCGAGAGTTGAAAAATTTGGAAAGCCGCGATAAGCTATAATCAGGTAAATTGGGAGATGCGGGAAGGGGACGATCAGGACTTGTTCCAAAAGGAGGATGGCACGTGATGCGCCGAATTTTTACCGCGGTGGTGGAAAAGGAGGGCGATGGCTATGTGGCCTTATGCCCGGAGCTGGATGTGGTCAGCCAGGGCCGCACGGTGGAGGAAGCCAGGGCCAATCTCAGCGAGGCGGTCCAGTTGTTTCTCGAATGCGCCAATCCCCAGGAAATCGAAGAGCGTCTGCATTCCGAGGTGTATGTGACTCCCTTCGAGGTCGCGGTTGGTTAAGCTCAAAGTCCTTTCCGGCCGCGAAGTCTGCGCCATTTTGCAAAAACACGGATTTTTCGAAGTCCGTCGTCACGGCAGTCATATCGTTATGCAGAAACAATTGCCGGCTTCCACGATCACCGTTCCGGTCCCGGATCACCAGGAGCTGCGACGAGGCACTCTCCAGGGAATCATTCGCCAATCCCAAATTCCCCGAGCCGAGTTCGAATCCTAGAAACTCTCGATTCCCCCACTGGCGCCGCGGTCTCCTTCGCGGCCATGTCGTTCTCCGGTAAAGAAATGTTTGATTTGGCGTTTATACCGAATAGAATTGTCAGGCTGGCCCAATTAAATCACTTAATCATTAGTTGAAAGAGTTCAGGAGCCTTAAGATAATAAGTAAGCGTTAAAAGCCCCATCATCGCAATAACAATATAATTTACAATCAATGCTCGCCGGTTCAATTCTTTTCTAAATACTATCAGTAAAATTTGAATAAGCATCAGCAGAATGAGGACGAGCAACTTTGCGCCGGGTGTTGCCCAAATCGGATCGAAATGCCAAGAGCCAACTCCATCTGTATAATACATTGGAATATATTCTGCCTGAAAAATCAATAACGCCTGAGTGGTAAAAGAAAGAAATAATAAGCCATTGTAATAAAATTTCTTTAGGTTTGGTGATGGGCTGCCCCGGTTGTCTCCCTTCATAGCCGCAGAGGATTTCATGATCCCCGCACCCGCTCCTTGATTTCCTCCCAGGGAGAACCTTCGTCCGGGTTCCGATGATACGCTTCCAACCTCCGGTCCAGCTCTTCGCGTTGGGCCTCGGTCAAGGGAATCGCCTCCGGGACCGCGGCAATGCTGTCCCAGATGTCCTCCACCAGGAGAATGCGCTCCGCCACCGGCAACTTGAGAATCTCCGCCAAATTAATTTTGCTCATGCTACACCCCCTCTCCGGGCATTTCCCATCCCAAACCATCTACTTCCCGGCAGGCTGAATCAAGTACCTATAACTACCTATAAATAATTTATGATAAACCGCAAAATAAGGCAAGCCGCGAAAAAATCAGGAGATGTAACTCAAGGCCGCGTATTTCGAGAACATTTCCACCCGGCGCACCAGATCTTCTCGATGGTCGCGGAAGATGGCGGCCAAGCCAGCCTCCCGCTCCGTTTCCTGGAAATAGGGTATTTCTACCAGCCACTCCACTTGACCATGCTGCCGAATCGCCGCGGCATTGGCGGCGGCAGAGGCATCCGGCTCAGCGGAGAGCTGGTTCAAGACCACGCCCAGGACCGGCACCTTGCGACTCTGGAGCGCTTCCAGGGAGAGAAGAGTATGGTTGATCGCGCCCAGGCGGTTGGGCGCGACCAGGAGCACGGGCAGGACAAAATTGGGGAGCAGGTCGGCGAAGAGGAAGTTGTCGTTGATCGGGACCAGAAGCCCGCCGGCGCTTTCCACCACGATCAGGTCATAACGGCCGGCAAAGAAATCGAAAGTCTGGAAAATGCGGTCAATGGTGATGATCACGCCTTCCTGCTTCGCGGCCTCGGCCGGGGCG
>MGQK01000016.1:18695-29912 GCA_001797815.1 Deltaproteobacteria bacterium RBG_13_61_14
CGGTGCCGGAGACCACCAGCCCTTGGTAAATCATGGGTCCAGGCGGGCGAGCAGGAAATAGAGCAGGCGCGCGCAGAGGAAGTCCGGGGCGTGGAGCCGGGGGATCGGGGCCAGCTCGACCAGGTCCAGGCCGACCACTTTTTTGCGGGAAGCGGCGAGCGCCCGGAAGAGCGCGAGCAGGTCGTGGAAGGAAAGGCCGGCCGGCTCGGGCGTGCCGGTGGCAGGCATCTCCGAGGGATCGAGCACGTCAATGTCTATGGTCAGATAAACCTCCGGGCCCAGCCGGCGGATCACTTCGCGGACCCAGCCGGCCTTGCCCCTGATCTCCTCTGCCCAGAAAACTTTTTGCCGATGCCGCTTGATCCATTGGGACTCTTCGAGCGAGAGACTGCGGATGCCGACCGGCACGATGTGGAGGCCCATCTCGGCCGCCCGCCGCATCACGCAGGCGTGGGAGAAGGGCGTGCCTTCCCACTGGTCGCGGAGGTCGGCATGGGCGTCGAGCTGAAGCACGGTGAGCCGGGGAAAAAGGCGTTGGGCCGGCCGGAGCGCGCCCAGGGAGAGCGAGTGTTCGCCGCCGAGCAAGAGCGGCCGCTTCCCCTGGCGGAGGATCTTGGAGACCGCTTTCTCCACCCGGGCCAGGGCCTGGGCCGGTGCGCGAGGCAAAGAGAGCGGCGGGATCGAGCTCAGGGCGAGCTTGGGTTCCCGGCCCAGTTCCTGGTCAAAAAGCTCGACCTGCCAGGAGGCTTCCAGGATGGCGCGGGGCGCCGCCGCGGCGCCGCGGCCGTAGGAGACGGTGCCCTCGTAGGGCGCTGGAATAATGACGGTCCGGGCGAAGGCGAGGCGGGCTGAGCCCGGGTCGAGGTCAAAGAAAGGCCGGGTGGGCCAGGGAGAACGAGCGCGCGAAGCCGGGGCCGCGATCAGGATCCCTCCTCGGCTTCTTTCGCGATGAAGACCGCGGCGGCCAGCACCGTGGTCCACTTGCCGCCCTTGTGGCCGCGGGCGGTCTGGGTGATGCTGCGGGAAGCGACCAGCCGCTTGCTCATCCGGTAGAGTTGCTTGCGCTCGTCCCAGGCAACGTCCGGGTCAAAGGGGATGCCCAGCGTGGTGGCGAGCATGGTCGCGGCCAGGTCTTCGGAGTAATCGCTGGCTTTTTTGTTGTTCTCGCCGAAGGAAGTGTGCTCAGAGAGGTAGCCGTAAGAAGAACGGTCGGCGGGCACGGCCAGCCCGATGGAAGAGGCGACAAAGCGGTTGGGCTCGTTGGTCGAGTTGCGGGCGATCACCGCGTAGGTGATCTGGCCGGCCTTGAGCTTGGCGATTCCCCGGTCCCGGCTGATAATTTTGCAGCCCGGCGGGAGGATGCTCGAAACATTAACCAGGTTGCATTTAGCAATACCGGCCTGGCGGAGCGCCATCTCGAAGCTTTGCAGCTTTTCCCGGTGAATGCCCATTCCCTTGGTGAAAAAGACCTCTTTGGGAATCATTCCCGCCCCTCCTTTCCGGAATATCTCTCCCGCCTTTTCGGCCCGGCGAAACTATAGCAGGAACCTGAGCATTGTCAAGAAATTTTTCCGCGCCATTTAAAAAAATTCGCCGGGCCTGGTGCGGGCCGCCGGCGCTTGCAACCCGAAAATTTTTCCAGCAAGATAGAGGCGGAGAAATAAGATTATGAAACCCGGCACCCTGGTCAAGATCCTGGCCGGCGCCGGCGCTTACGCGCTCGGCCTCTACCTGTTCAATTTTTTCCCGCCCCTGCCTTCCAATTTCCGGCCGGCCACGGCGCTGGTGCCGGGGCTCGGGCTTTTCTGGGGGGGAGCCGGCGCAATCGCCGCGGCGCTGGGCAATTTCCTGTTCGACCTCCGCGATGAAATAGACTTGGGCACGCCGCTCGGGATCCTGGGCAACCTGGTCTTTGCCTATCTCCCTTTTCGGGTCGCCCAGCGCCTCCCCGGGTTCTCGCCCCGGCCCAAGCTTTCCACCCGCTGGATCATCCGCTACCTTTACTTGGCCCTGCTCGGCGCCGCCGGGTGCGGCACGGTGATCGGGTTCGGCCTCGAAGGCCCGCGGCTCGCCGCCTTCGCGGTGCGCGGAGTCGGCATCACACTCAACAACTTCATCACCGCCGGCCTGCTCGGCTGGCTGCCGCTTCTCCTGGCCGGAGCATTCGCGCGCCGCGGCTGGGTCAGCCCGCCTGAGTCCTGGTCGGACTCGCCCCGGAAAAAGCTCGGGTTCGGAATGATGATGATCGGGCTGCTGCTGGCCTTCACGCTGGGCGCGCTCACCTCGGCCGGCCTGATCCCTTCACTGGCGGATTACGGCGTCGGCCCGACCCTTTCCCCGGCCGCGGCGCCGATCATGGTTCCAGGCATGGCGCTGTTCCTGATCGGTTTGATCCTGATGTGATCCAGGCCAAGCCCGGCAAGACCAGCCTTTCCCTGCCTTTGCTCGCCGGGAAGTTCGGATAGATGGTTTAGCGATGGAAAGGGATGCCGAAGGGATTAATTCAAGAGATTGAATCGCCGGGCCAATGCTTCGGCATCCTGGGTTTGGGGCCTGGAGATGGACAGGACTCTTCGGTCGGCGGCATAAATGGCGGCGGTTTCCAGGGGGGATGGAGCGGGCTCCCGCGCGGCCCAATGGGAAAGCGCCTGCTTGAACTCCTCGGCTTCATTTTCGTTATCCCAGGCTGAATACCAGAGAAAGAGGAGGCGGCCTTGACCATCTTTGAAAAGGGCGTAGGTGTCGCCGGCCCAGCCGGCGGCCGCAACCTTGGCCTCATCCTTACCCAGACGCTGTTCCAGAATCAAAGCGGCTCCAAACTCGCCCATCGTGTTCTGGTCCAAAAGCTTCCAACCCGCCAGGAGATCGGATAAGGCCGGCAGCTCGAGCGCCGCAGGCAGGTCGGAGCCGGCCAGGTATTTATCCGGGTGGAGGATGTGCTCGGTGGAAAGCTCGGTCTCCTGATAAAGTGCGTTGATGCCAGCGAAGCCCCGCGCCTGGTAAACCGCATAGACAAAGCCCAGGCCGGCCTGGTAGGTAAAAGCCATCGGCTCGGTCAGCACGGCGGGGTAGCGGCCATTTCCGATATTCAACTTTTGCTTTTGAATCCGGTTCAAAATAAATTCCAAGCCCTGGGGCGACTGGACACCGGCTTCCTCCAATAAATACAAAGTGCCGGCGAGAAGGGCGCTGCCTTCGCAGACCGCCTGGACGGCGAGGAGAAAATCCTGGTTGGCGCCCGGATGGTAATTGAACCGTTCCAGGTGAAAATTCTGGTCTTCCAGGGCGTGGACCAGTTCGTGCGATAAGATAATCTCGCGGAGTTGCTCCTTGCCTCCGGGAGTCAGGCCGCGCAAGGCCAGGAGCGGCTTGCGGATGGGGGTCACCACGGTCAAAGTCTTGCGGTCCGGCACATAGAAGGCAGCGACTTCCTTGGAATAGAGGTCGAGAATAGTCTGCCGGAGATCGAGGTCAGGGGAAATCAAGTCCAGGGCCAGGTAAAGTTCGCGTTCGGCCTCCAGCCGGTCCGGCGGCATCTCTTTGTCCAGCTCCTGGCTCAAGATCGCGCGCACCTGGCTGGGCGACACCAGCTCTACCGGCACCGGCTCCAGGAAGGCCAGATCGCGGATGGCGGCGAGCCGGTCCTCGATAGGCCGGAGCAGTGCCTGGCTGTCGGCCCCGGGCGGGATGATCTTGACCGCACACCCGAGAGGCAGCGCGGCCAGGAAAAGGAGGCTGAAGAACCTGCTCATGGAATCTTGGAGCGACGGGAATTGGATTCTTGGGATTCCTTGGCCGTGATCTGCCGGAGCCGCTCCTTGAGGTCCTCCGCGGTCTTGCGCGCCGCCAGATCCAGGCGCAGGCCGGCCGAGGCGGTGGCCTGGCGGATCAGCTTGAAGTATGAGCGGTTGCGCTTCTGCCAGCGGACCTGGAGGCGGTGGCCGTAGGCCTTGAGCACCACGGCCAGGAAGTCGAAGCGGAACATGACCTTGACGATTTCCCAATAGGAATAAAAGGCGCGCATGGCCCGCAAGGTCTCTACCTGCAGCTCGAAGGGCGTCATCAGCTTGGGTTCATGGACCACGTGATGGCCGTCGTAAAGGCTCCAGTCGGTGGTGAGCAGCCGTCCCTGTTCCTTGTAGTCCTGGTATTGTTGGGTCCCGGGCATGGGGGTCAGGATCATGAACTGGATCGTGTCAATCCGGTTCTTCTTGGCGAACTTGGCCGTGTTGCGGATGGTTTCCACATCATCGTGGTCCGAGCCGAGCACGAACATGCCGTGGACGCGGATTCCGTATTCATGAAACTTTTGAATGCCTTCCTCGATCTTGGCCAGGGTCAGCTTTTTATTATATTCGAGCAGGGTATCGGGGTTGATGGACTCGACCCCGATGTAAACGTAATGACAATTAGACTCCCGCATCAGCTCCAGCAGCTCCTCGTCCTGCGCCGCGTCCATCCGGACCTGGGCAGTCCAGCGGGGCGTGATCCGCTCCTCGATCATCATCCGGAGCAGGTCCTTGGTCCGCGCCGGGTTAGCGGTGAAGTTGTCGTCGTAGAAAAACACCACCTCGCCCTCTTCCACCTGGCGCAGTTCCCGGAGCACGCTCTCCTTGGAGCGGAAGCGATAGCCCCGGCCGAAGATCTTGGTCACCGAACAAAACGTGCAATCGAAAGGGCAACCGCGGGAGGTGAGCACCGGGCGGATGCCCGGAAGCTTGCCCTTGAGCAGAGAAAAGTCCGGAAAAGGCAGGCGGTCGAGATCCTTGCAGGCCGCGGCCGGCGGGTTGTGGAAAAACTTGTCGCCGATCCGGAAAGAAAGGCCCGGAACCTGGCCGATGTCCTGCCCGCTCTCCAGGGCCTGGACAAAAGGCAGGATGCTTTCCTCGGCTTCGCCCCGCAACACAAAATCAGAATAGTGCAGCGCCTCATCGGCCATGAAGGTAACATGCGGGCCGCCCATGACCACCGGCATTCCGCGTTTTTTCAAGAGCTGGGCGATCTCATAGGCGCGGGGCGCGGTCGAGGTGATGGTGGAGATCCCCACCAGGTCGGCCTTGAGCACTTCCCGAAGATCAATCTCGCCCACGTCTTCCACAAAGGCCTTGACGTAGTAGCCGGCGTTTTCCAGGATGGCCCCCAGGATCAAGATCCCCAACCGGGGCAGACCGTAGCGGGAGAAAATGTGATCGTCGGGAGAACGCGGCTCAATAAAAACGATATTTTTCATTATGTCTCTCTTCTCGCTGAGGTTGGCGCTTGAACTTTCTTTCCCGGTTCCGAAAAAAAAATGGCGGAGAGTGAGGGATTCGAACCCTCGGTGCAGCTCAACACCGCACACACGATTAGCAATCGTGCGCCTTCAGCCAACTCGGCCAACTCTCCGCGGCCTGGGTTTGCGGTTGGTGGTTGGCAGTTGGCGGCGGGAAATCACTCATTCCATCCGCCCTGTCAACCGCAAACCGTCAACCGCTCTGGCGGAGGAGGTAGGATTCGAACCCACGAGGCTTGCGCCCTGCGGTTTTCAAGACCGCCGCCTTAAGCCACTCGGCCACTCCTCCTCTAAATCTTATTTTTTATTGTTTCAACTTTTACGGTTCAAGTCAAGCCTTGCGAACTCAGGGATGCCTATTCCTTTCTGCCCCGACCGCTTGACGATATGCACGATTATGATACTATTAAGAAAAAATGAAGAAGATGTTGCAGGTGGGCGTGGCCTTAGGCGGAGGCGCGGCGCGGGGGCTCGCACACATCGGGGTGCTCGAGGTCCTGGAGCAGGCCCAGATTCCGATGGACGTCATCACCGGGACCAGCATGGGCGCGCTGGTAGGTGGGCTCTACCTGGTGGAAGGTTCCGCCAGCCGCTTGATCGAGCGCATGCGCCAGTTTCTCGCCAGCAAGGCATTTCAGAGCGCGCCATTTGAGCGGCTCCGGGAACGACGGAATAACGAGGAGAACTCCGGTTTCTTCAGCGCGGCTACGGCGGCCATCCGCAAAGGCTTTCTTTATTCCTATTCGCTCCGGCGTCAATCCATTATTTCCGAGGAGGTCTTTTCCCAACTGATCAACCAGACCCTGCCGGACATCCGCATCCAGGACCTGCCCCGGCCCTTCGCCGCGGTCAGCCTGGACGTGATCTCCGGCAAGGAAGTGGTCTGGACCAAAGGCTCGTTGCGCCAGGCGGTCCTGGCCTCCTCTGCCATCCCCGGCTTTTTCCCGCCGGTCAAAGACCGCGGCCGGCTGCTGGTGGATGGCAACTGGACCTCTCCCATTCCGGTGCGGCCGGCGCGCCGATTGGGAGCGGACGCCGTGATCGCGGTGGATATCTCCCGCGATGCCGAACGGCAGCAGGACTACCAACGGGGCGTCAACCTGATCTTGCGCGCCAACTTGCTTTTGACCGCGGCTTTGCGGGAGATGCAGTTGGAGGAAGCGGATCTGGTGCTGCGGCCGGAGGTGGGGCACATCCATTGGGCGGACTTCGGGCCGGCGGAAGAATTGGTGGACTCGGGGCGCAAAGTGGCGCGGTCGCACCTGGACAAATTGCGCCGGGTGACCCGCAAGCGGAAAGTGTGGACCATCTTTCGGGGACGGGCCGCCTGAAGCCGGGGTTGGAAACGGGTCGGATGGAGCGGATCACGGACCAGGGTAAGGCGCGGCGCTGGGCGCGGACCATTGTTTCAGATATCAGCTTATACAACCAGGACAAGATCCGGGAAGGGATCGAGCAGGACACACTGTTCGAGGTGCTGGCCGAAGAGTTGCAGGAAGGCCGCGAGTTGTATGAATCGAGGGTGGCACCCGAGATTCTCCAGTCCACCCACTTCTTTGATTTGGCGGTGGTGGACGTTCTGTTCAAGAGCACCCATAAATTCCGATCCAAGATATGGTAAGCGCCGGTCCGGCCGCGCTGAAACCCTCTGTGGAAAAACGAAGTATCCGCGTGAGACAATTGCCTGAGCAAGGCATCCGCCTGGACGTTTTCTTGTCGGGTCAACCCGGCTTAGGAAGCCGCACCCAACTCAAGCGGCTGATCGAGCAGGGCCGGGTGCGGCTCAACGGCCGGCCGGCCAAGGCCGCGAGCAAGGTCCGCTCGCAGGACCGGATCGAGGTGGAGTTGCCGGAGCCGGCCCCGGCCACGGTGGAGCCGGAGCCGATTCCGCTGGCGATCCTTTATGAGGATGAGCACCTGGTGGTGCTGGACAAGCCGGCCGGGATGCTGGTCCACCCTTACCCCGGCCGGCTGAGCGGGACCCTGGTCAATGCCCTGCTTTTTCATTGCCAAGACCTTTCCGGCATCGGCGGCCAGATCAAGCCCGGCATTGTCCATCGCCTGGACAAGCTGACCTCCGGGGTCATGGTCGCGGCCAAGACCGACGCCGCCCACCAGGGCCTGGCCCGCCAGTTCCAGGCGCACACCATCACCCGGGCCTACCTGGCCCTGGTGCACGGGACCATGGACAAGGAGCGCGGGACCATTCAGTCTTTGATCGGCCGCAACCCCCGGCACCGGCTGAAAATGACCGGCCGGGTCCGTCAGGGGAAAACGGCGGTCACCCACTTTGTGGTCCAGGCGCGCTATCCCGGCCTCACGCTGCTGGAGTGCCGCTTGGAGACCGGCCGCACCCACCAGATCCGGGTGCACCTGAGCGAAGCCGGGCATCCGTTGGTCGGAGACCCCCTCTACGGACGGGGCCGGCAGTTGCCCGGGGGGCTGAGCGCGGCCCAGCACGCAACGCTCAAGCACCTCAAGCGGCAGGCCTTGCACGCATATCGGCTCGGCTTTGTCCATCCGAAGACCGGCGAGCGCCTGGAATTTACCTCCAACCCGCCCAGCGACCTCCAGGCGGTGCTCAAGGCGTTGAGTCAAGCCGACCCATGATCGAAGAAAAGCAGGGGATCGCGTTCGTCTCGCTGCCGGGTTTGAAACAAGCCGGCGCGGTCCACGGCTTTATCGGCCGCCAGGGCGGGGTTTCCGAAGGCGAGTTCCGGAGCCTCAACCTGGGGATTCGCACCCAGGACCGGCCGGAAGCCGTGGCCGAGAACGACCGGCGCTTCCGGCGCGCCTTTGGCATCCCCTCCCTGGTCCGCGTCCGCCAGGTCCACGGCCGCGAGGTGCTGGTGGTGGATCGAAAGGTGAAAGACGAAAAAGCCTGGTGGCAGGTGGAGCGCGATGCCGTGATCACCGATCAGCCGGGCGTGGCCCTGGCGGTATTGACCGCGGATTGCGTGCCGATTGTGCTGTTTGACCCGGAGCGGCGGGCGTGGGGAATCGCCCACGCCGGCTGGCGGGGCACCTGCCTGCGCACGGCCGCCGCCGCGGTGGAGGCGATGACGGAGCGGTTCGGATCAGAGCCGCGAGACATCCTGGCCGGGATCGGGCCGGGCGTGGGCCCGTGCTGTTACCCGGTGGACGGGCCGGTGATCCGGGCGGTGGAGGAGTCCTTTGGCGAGGAGGCGGATGAGCTGATGCGACCCGCGCCTGGAGGCCGGCGTTTTCTCGACCTGGTCGAGGCCAACTGCCGGGTTCTGCGGAAGGCCGGGATCGCGCCTGAGCACCTCGAAAAAGCGGACCTGTGCACCTCGTGCCGGGCCGACCTCTTCTTCTCCCATCGCCGCGACCAGGGCCGGACCGGAAGACAGATCAGCTTTGTGATGATCCTCCCGGCTTGATCTTAAAGCCGGAGAACCTTAAACTCGGAAAACGGAACAACATGCCGGATTCAGCAACTGTTTATGTCAGTCAAACCAAGGATCGCGTTGGCTTCATCAAGAAGGTCTTCGAGATCTTCGCGCCCAAGCTCGCCGGCCTGCGGGTGCTGCTCAAGCCCAACGTGGTCTCGGCCGAGGCTTATCCCACCACCACCCACCCGGATACCCTCGGGACCCTGCTCGATCTCCTGGCCGACCGGCAAGTCACGGTGGCCGACGCCGCGGCCGCGGACCTCTTGCGGCCGGGCAAGGCCATCAAAGACCACGGCCTGGCCCGGCTTTGCCGGAGCAAGGGCCGCGACCTCACTGACCTCTACGAGCGCGCCGCCACCGGTTGGACCAGCTCGCGCGGTTTCGAGCTGAAACTCTCCGCACTCCCCCTGAAGCAGGACTGCATCGTCTCCCTGCCGGTGCTGAAAAGCCACGTCAACGTCCGCCTGACCGGGGCGGTGAAAAACCAATTCGGCTATCTCGCCCGCACCGAGCGCGGCCGGCTCCACTTCGGCCGCGACCTTCTCCACCAGGGCATCGCCGAATGCACCGTGTTCGCCCGGCCCCGGCTTTTCATCCTGGACGCGGTGCAGACCCTGGTCGGCGCCAACGAGATGCGCCACGGCGGCCGGATTCAGAAGTTGGGCTGGATGCTGGCCGGCGAGGACCCGGTGGCGCTGGATGCCTTCGGCCTGACCCTGCTCGCCCGGCTCGAACCCAAGCTCCAGGGACTCATCCCCCGCGACCTCCCCTACCTCCGCCTGGCCCAGGAATACGGACTCGGCACTTTTGAATACAAGGTCGAGGAGGTCTGAAACCGTGGAAAAGGCGGGCGAGATCCTCGACCATCTTTTCCAACGCTTGAACCTCAAGCGCCCCTTGCGCGAGCAAGGAGTGTTCGCGGTCTGGGATGCCTGCGTGGGCGAGACCGTGGCCGGCCATACCCGGCCCGCCTCGATCCAGCAAGGCCGTCTCCTGGTCACGGTCAGCGACCCGGCCTGGATGAACCAGCTCCAGTTTCTCAAGGAGGAGATCAAACAAAAGCTCAACTCCGGCCTGGGCCGCGGGGTGGTGCGGGAGATCCGCTTCCGGGTGGGCGAGATCAAGCGGCCGGAAAAGCCGGCGCCGGCCTCGAGCGGCAGTCGGCCGGTTTTGCTGGAAGCGGGGGTCCTGAAAGCGATTGACGAGGCGGTGGCGGTGATTGAGGATGAGGAGGTGAGAGAGAGCGTGCGGCGTTACCTGCTTGCGGTGGCCAAACCCGCTAAAACTTCGGAAGGATCCAAAGGGCGAGACAACCTTCCTTGACCGGGAAAGGACCGGTCGAATCTTATTCCACTCCGGCCCGTTCCACCCCCTCCACCCGGACAATCCTCCAGCCCAGCCGTTCTTTCTTGAAAGTGAGGCGCGGCTGCTCGGGGTAATCTTCGCGGCCAAAGGGGTGGAGGATCTGCCCCTGCCGGCGCGCTTCGGTCATCACCGACAGGGTCACAAACGCCTCGTCACCGGCCACCACCACGTTCAGGTCCTCCACCTTCACCTCCAGCTCGTCCACTTCCTCGAAAATCCGCTTGACCATTTGCAGGATGAAAAAATAGCCGTTGCCGTGGCTGTCCTGGTACTGGCTGGAAAAATGCTTGACGAAGCGGGAGGTGTCGCGCGCCTCGGCCGCGGCCGCCATCTCCTGGATAATGGCCCGGAGCTGCTCGTCGTCCTCCCGGGTGCACGAACGATAAACCCAGTAGCCGACCACTACCGCCGCCAGCAGCAGAGCGATGCGGATGCCGCGGGACATGGCGCTATTCGAGCAGTTCGGTGTTCCAGTAGGAGACGTCCACGAAGTTAAGGAAGGGCTGCCACTCGCGGTATTGGACGCCCTCGAAGTGGAACCCCAGGTAGGGAGTCCAGCGGGGTTTGCGGGGCGGCCGGATCAGGCGCATCCCCGATTCGACCGGGGTGCGGCCGCCCTTTTTCCGGTTGCAGTGGTGGCAGGAGCAGACGATGTTTTCCCAGGTGCTCAAGCCCCCGCGGGAGCGGGGGATGACGTGGTCGAGGTTGAGCTCCCGGCGGGGAGAGACCCGGCCGCAATACTGACAGGTATTCTTGTCGCGCATAAAAATGTTATAGCGGGAGAAGCGGACGTGCCGCTTGGGCAGGCGGTCGTAAGCCACGAGCAGGATCACCCGGGGAATCTTGATCGCTCCCCCCACCACCCCGATGCAATCCTCGGCCGCGTGGGGCCGAAGCTCAGACCAGTCGTTGAAGTTAAAGGTCTGGTATTGCTCATTGACCGCCTTGGCCACCCCCTGGTAGAGCAGGGTAAAGGCCCTCCGCACCGTGGTCACGTGAATGGGCAGGTAAGAGCGATTCAAGACGAGGACGGCTGAATCAATCATCTCCGCTACCAGTCTCCAGGTTTCAACGCGTCTTGGCTAAAGCTGCCTGGGCATCCGGAAAGTCCGGTTTCAGCAGGATCGCTTGTTCCAGGGCTTCCCGGGCTTTCTTTTTATCTCTTTT
>MGQK01000016.1:30136-36064 GCA_001797815.1 Deltaproteobacteria bacterium RBG_13_61_14
CGCGGGCTTGCTCCAGATTGGTCGAGATCAGGATCGAGCCTTTGACATAATAGCTCTCGGCATCCAGCGGATCCAACTGGATCGCGGTGTCAATCTGGCTTAGCGCGCCCTCGAGGTCGCCGCGGTGGCGCAGCAAATCCGCCAGGGCCCGATAGCCCGCGGCCAACCGGGGATCCAGCCGCTGCGACCGCTGGGCGAACTTGTAGGCCTGGTCGAATTCACTCTCGCTCAGCGAAAAACCCCGCCACATCGAAAAGGTCTCGGCCAAGGCGGCCAGCGCTTCCGGGTAGTCGCTCCAGAGGGCCAGCGCCTGCTCAAACTCGCGCGCCGCCGCCTGATAGTTGCCGGGGTAACAGCTCAAAAACAGCCTCCGGCCGGCCCGGTAGTGCTCCTGCGCCTTTTCCTGCAGCGGGTCCAGCTTGGGTTCGGAAGACCGATGACAGGCCCCGGTCATCCCCACCAGCAAGCTGACCGCCGCTATCCAACTCCACCACTGGATTCGGGGTTTCATTCTCGAGAGACGGGCTCTTCCCGTTTTTTCAACTAAAGTGTATCATTTTTTCAGAAGCCATGCAAATGTTTTTCAATTCACGATCTCGTCCGCCGAGAGGGTCTTTTCACTGGTGGGTGCCGGTTGCTTTTCTTCTCCTGACCCCAAGCAGCGGCCTTACCCGCGGCGCCGCCGCTCAAAACCCCTATCGCCCCCCTCAGGTTTATTCGCAAATCATCAAGATCCGCGACACCCTTCTTGCCGGGGATTACCTTAAGGCCCGCGTCCGCTGCGATGCCCTGGAAAAAGCTCATCCCGATCTCTTGGCCCCCTCGCTCGGCCGGCTGCTGAGCTGGCACGCGCAAATGTTCGAGCAGGACAGTTTCAACCGAGAAAAAGAAATCCAAGCCGAGTTCGACCACCTCCTGGCGGTCGCGAACGCCATCGGCAAGCAGCGCCCGTTCGTCTTCGAGGACTTCCTCTTCCTGGGCGGGGCTTACGGCAGCATGGGCCTCCACGTCTCTCTCCGCGACGATTACTTCGAGGCCTTCCGGCTGGGCATGGTCGGACTCTATTACATTTCCCGCGGCCATGATCTGGAGCCGGGGCCGGCCGACGACCAACTCGCCTGGGGCATCTTCCATTATTACCGCGGCTATCTGGCCCAAACCCTTTCCTGGCTGCCTTTCTACGCAAACGACATCGTCCAGGGCCTGGCCGAGATCCGCCGCGCCCAGGCCGGGATCTACACCGGCCCGATAGCCCAGCTGGCGCTGGTCTTCGTGCTCGGCCGGGGATATCAGCCGGAAAGGGCCCTGCCCGATTCCAGCGAACTGCATCGCCAGTTTCCCCAAAGCCCCCTCATCGCCATCGAGTACGGTCGCGCCTTGCTCCACAACGGCCGCTACCCGGAGGCCGCGGCTCTCTTTCAAGACCTGCAGACCCAGGTCCCGCAGAACACGAAAATGTTATATTACCTCGGTTGGGCGCATACCTATTGGGCGGAAATGGAGGGAGCGGCCAACCCCGCAGATCACCGCCAGGCCGCGGAAGAATTTCTGCGGGCCTTTCTCGCCACTCAACCCGACGCCGTTTTCTCTTCCTACGCCCACCTCCTGCTCGGCGACCTCGACCGCCAGGCGCATAACTACACCCAGGCCAAGCTCCATTACCAAACTTCCCTTAAACTCAACCCCCAATATGACGCGGCCCAGCAAAGGCTGAACCGCCTGAAGGGGTCAGGTCTTTAGTTTTTAGTTTTCATTATCGCATAAAGGGATTAAGGGCGGGCGGGTGCCCGCGGAGCCAGAGCGGAGAGGGTTGCGAGAAATTCATTGACCATCCGGCGGACAATTTCCGACACCGGAAGGATTTCATGGATCATACCCGCGACCTGTCCGATCTCCAGCTCGCCTTCTTCCACGTCTCCCTCCAGCATCCCGCGGCGGGCGCGGCCGCGGCCCAAGATCTCCGATAACTCCTCCACGCTCGCGCCCCGGTCTTCGGCCTCCTGCACCTTCTGGAAGAAAGGATTCTTCAGAATCCGCACCGGCATCATCTTCTTCAAGGTTAAAAAGGTGTCCGCTTCGCCCGCTTTCACGACCGCCTGTTTGAAGTTTTCGTGGCAGGTCGCTTCCGCGCTGGCCGCGAACCGCGACCCCACCTGCACCGCCTCAGCGCCCAGGGCGAACGCCGCCGCCATCTGCCGGCCGGTGGCGATCCCACCCGCGGCGATCAGCGGGATCTGGACCAGGTCCCGCGCCTGCGGCAGCAGCACCATGGTGGTCAGCTCGTCGCGTCCGTCATGGCCGCCGGCCTCGAAGCCCTCGACGACAACTGCATCCACACCCGCCTCCTCGCACTTGAGCGCCAGCGAAGGGTTGGGCGTAACATGCGCCACTAATCCGCCCGCCGCTTTGAAAACCGGGGTGAATTTTTTAGGCGAGCCGCCGCTGGTGAACACCACCGGCACCTTCTCCTCGATGATGATCTTGGCGAACTCCTCGGCGTAGCGGTTGAACACCGGCAAATTCACGCCCCAGGCGCCGCGCGCCCGCTCGCGCGTCTTCTGGATCTCTTCGCGCAAAAGCTCCGGCGTCATCGAGCCGGCGCCGACCAGTCCGAGGATCCCGGCATTGGCGGAAGCAATCGCCAGGTTGGCCCCGCTGGTCCAGACCATCCCGGCCTGGATGATCGGATACTTGATATTGAACAGTTTTGTGACCCGCGTCTCAATCGGCGGCGGCAGATCTTTAGAAGTCGGGGTAGGCATTAAGGAAGCTTCTCAAAAAATTCCTGCGGCAATTTCTTCAAGATGAAATCTCGAACTTTTTCGGCTAGGGATTTCGCTTCTTCCGCGACTTCCCGGCCGGGCCAAAACTCGTGGTCATATCGCAGTTGAACCGCATAGGGAGTCAAAGGCTCAACGATGGAAAGGAGGGATCGGAAGGTAGAGTCGAGGCCGGCGGCGAGTTCCACCAACTTCGATAAATTGTGCGGGGGAGGGAAGTCCTGGCCGGCATGGGTCAAGAAAGCCTTGAGATATTTCTCCGCTGCCTGTTGGGCATGAAAGCAGGAGGCATCCAGGGAAGCATTAAGGGCGATCCGATCGCTTTCGGCCTTGCGCAGCCAGCCCCGAACGAGGTCAAGCCTATTTTTCATAAAGGACTTTTCCTTCGCGGAGCGCGGTGGTGATGAACGCTTGGGGAACTTGGCTCCATTCGCGGACTTCATCGGGAGTATAAACCATCACTTCCACTTCCACCGGAAGGTCGGCCAGGGCAGTATAGAGAGGGGCGGAGCGCTTATACCGGGGCTGGTCCGATTTCTTGATTACGAGCAGGTCAAAATCGCTCTCGGGTTGCGCGCTGCCCCGAGCTCGGCTGCCAAACAAGATGACTCGCTCCGGATCCAGAAACTTGCGGATGCGTTCAACAATCTCAAACAGAATTTTATCGGTGGCACTCACCTGTAAAATTATAAAGCCTAAAGATCAAGGATTGCAAGATAATTTAAGGTCAGGTATCCTATCCACGCGATGAAGAAGTTCAAGCAAGAGCTGGCGCGGCGGGTGGCGGAAGCTGCCGGTCGTCAAATTGACCCGGCGGAAGTGCTTTCGCTTTTGGAAGCGCCGCCGGAGCCGGAGATGGGCGACCTGGCTTTCCCGTGCTTCACGCTTTCCAAGAAGCTCAAGCAAAGCCCGGCCAAGATCGCGGGCGAACTGGCCGGTAAGCTCAAAGCCGAGGTTAGCACCAGCTTCAAACAAGTCGAGGCCAAAGGGCCTTACCTCAATTTCTTTTTCGCCGAAGCCGCGCTCGCGCGGGAGACCCTGACCGACATCCGCCATCAGGCCGACCGCTTCGGCGGCTCGGAGGAGGGCCAGGGCCAAACCGTGGTCATTGACTACTCCTCCCCCAACATCGCCAAGCCCTTCCACATCGGGCACCTGCGCTCGACCGTGATCGGCGCCGCCCTCTGCCGGATCTATGCGGCGCTCGGCTATCAACCCATCGGCATCAACCACCTCGGCGACTGGGGCACCCAGTTCGGCATGGTCATGGCTGCTTACTCGGAAAGCCCGGACGAGGCGGAGCTGGAAGAGCACCCGATCCGCTACTCGCTCAAGCTCTACACCGAGTTCAACCGCCGGGCCGAGGCGGAGGAAGCGGCGCGCGAGCAGGCCCGGCAATGGTTCCGCCGCCTGGAGGCCGGCGACCCGGAAGCGACCGCGCTCTGGCAAAAGTTCCGGGATTTGAGCCTCCAGGAATTCCAGCGGATTTATACCCGGCTGGGTATCTCCTTCGACCATTACATGGGCGAGAGCTTCTACAACGACAAGATGGAAGACGCTATCACCCGGGTGGAAAAAGCCGGCCTCATGGAAAAAGGCGAAGACGGCGCCGAGCTGGTGCGTCTGGAAGAAGAAAAGATGCCGCCGCTGCTGCTGCGCAAATCGGACGGGGCCACGCTCTATGCCACCCGCGACCTGGCCGCGGCGATTTTTCGCTGGGAGAGATATCACCCGGCCCGGATCCTCTACGTGGTGGGCACGCCCCAAGAGCTTCACTTCCGCCAGTTGATCCGGGTGCTGGAAAAGATGGGCTGCGATTGGGCGCAGAACCTGGTCCACGTCAAGTTCGGCCACGTGCAAGGCATGAGCACGCGCCGGGGCACGGCGGTGTTTTTGGAGGACGTGCTGGATGAGGCCGCGGCCCGGGCGCGGGAGAAGATCGCGGAAAACGTGAAGGCCGGGAAGCTCGATCCCGCCTCGGCGACCGAGGAGCTGGCCGAGGCCATCGGCATCGGCGCGCTCATCGCCCAGGACCTGAAGAACCGGCGCGAGCGGGACGTGGTCTTTGACTGGGACCAGGCGCTCAACTTCGACGGCGAGACCGGCCCTTACCTGCAATACACCCACGCCCGCATTTGCGGCATCCTGCGCAAGAGCGGGAAACCGGTGCCGGAAAAAGCGGACTTCGGGCTCCTCAGCGAGCCGGAGACGCGGGAGCTGTTGAAGGCGCTGGCCCGTTTTCCCGAGGCGGTGGAAAGAGCCGGCCAGGAAAACGAGCCGTCGCTGATCACCGACTGCCTGTTTGAGCTGACCAAGGTCTTCAACGTCTTTTACAACACGCACCGGGTGATCGGCTCGGGCCGGAGCTTGGAGGAAGCCCGCCTGCTCCTGGTGGACTCGGTGCGCCAGGTTCTGAAGAACGGCCTCACCCTGCTCGGAATTCAGCCCTTGGAAAAGATGTAGTCCTCGCGGGGGAAAGGGGTTGGCATGAAAGCCTCTCGCCGAAATTTCCTTAAATGGAGCGGAATTTCTTCCGCGGTTTTCGCCGGCCTCCAAAGCTCTCCCGCCCTGGCGCACCTGGCCGAGATTGACGACTCCTACCGATATTATTGCGACGAGCTGATCGAAATTACCGAGCCGGGAAAGCTGATCGGGCCCGACGGCACCGCCCGGTGCTCGTGGTCGCGGAGGCCGTATCTGGATTTGAACTTCGAGGACGCGGATTTCATGTTCAGCCGCGCCGGGCAGCGTTACCGCTTCAAGAAATGGGACATGTATCATTTCACCACGCCGGACCTTTACGTGGGCCTGCTGGTGGCCTGGATCGGCTACGGAGCTTTTTGCAGCGCCCACGTTTACGACCGGGAGACAAAAACCAACTACGAGGATCTTCATCTCCGGCTGCCCTGGCCCGAGTTCCCCATGATGCGCAACAGCGATCAAGGGATCACTGAATACCAGAGCCGCAAAGTCACCGCGGTCTTCGAAGTCCAAGGCGAGCGGCGAAAACTGCGGATGGACTTTCCCGGGTTCCAGGGGTCGGGCCTGCAAGTCGAGGTTGATCTTCATCACCCCCAAGAACACGAATCCATCTGCGGCACCTTCCTCACCCACCCGCGACGCATGAACTACGGCCATAAGATCAACT
>MGQK01000016.1:36358-60793 GCA_001797815.1 Deltaproteobacteria bacterium RBG_13_61_14
ATCAAAAGTGGTAAGATAGTCCCCGCGCCGCGGAGACAGATCCATTTCGATGATCCAGGGAAAAACGAGCAACCTCCCGATCCTGCGCCGGCCGGTGCGGCTGGGGTTCATCGGCTGCGGGATGGTGTCCCGGGTGGGGCACGGTCCGGCGGTGAAGGGGGATCGCCGCGCGGTGGTGGCCGCTTGCGCCGACCCCGACGATCAAAACCGCGAGAGTTTTGCCAAACCGCACCCGGTCTGCGTGAGTTACCGCGATCACCGGGAGATGCTGGAAAAAGAGGACCTGGATGCGGTGGTGATCGCCACTCCGCCCTGGCTGCACGCCGAGCACGTGGAGGACGCGGCGAAGAGGGGTTTGGCGATTTTGTGCGAGAAGCCGCTGGCCGGCACCATCGAGGATTGCGACCGCATCCTGGCCGCGCGAGACCGGCACGGCGTGCTCTTGCAGGTGGGCCATTCCAAGCGCTTTGAGGTCGGGTTCCAGCGGATCAAGGAATGGCTGGTTTCAGGCAAGCTGCCCCCGCCGCACCAGATGAGCGTGTATTGGCATTACTACATCCCGGACTTCACCCAGAACCCGGCCAAATGGTTCCTGGACAAATCCAAGCAATGGTTGGGCCGGGACCTGCTCAAGGAGTGGGGAGCCTGGCGCATTCTCGATCCCCGCTCCGGCGGCGGCGACTTTTTCGACCACGGCCCGCACTACCTGGACCTGGCCCGGTTCCTCCTGGGCGAGATCGAGAGCATCTCGGCCGAGACCAACAACCTGGTTCAGAGCCGGCTCTTCGAGGACCAGGCCGCGGCCACGCTACGGCTGTCCACCGGCTGCCTGGTGGTGCTGGAAAAGAGCAACCAGGTGATCGGCCGGCCCACGGGTTTTGAAATCGGCTACCTTTATGCAGAAGGGGTTAAAGTCAAGTTCGAATGCGAGCAGGAGTATCAGCTGAAGCCGATGCGGGTCTGGCGCTACGGCCTGGCCAACATCCCGCTCGATCTCTGGACGCCGGCGGTCTCGCCCTGGGGCAAGCGGCAGTCCCTTTACTTCCGGCAGATGCGCCATTTTCTTGATCGTCTGACCGGACAGGAGACGCTGACGCGGAAGTTCGAAGGCCCCTGGGCGGCCACGGCCGAGGATGCGCGCGCCGCGGTGGTCTGGACCAAGGCGGCTTACCGCTCGTCCGAGCTGGGGATCAAGGTCAAGCGGGGCGAGCTCGGGCTGTAAACGCGCGGCCGATCACTCGCACTAACGCCGGGGCGGGTAATCTTTCTGGTTGACCATTTGGAATTGCGAGAAATCGTAGCCCTGGGCCTCAAGCCTTTGGATGATGCCCGGGAGCACGTCCTCCGGCAGCTCCGGCGTCCGACTCAGAATCCAGCCGTATTTCCGGGACGGATGGCCCACGACCGCGTATTCATAATCCGGGCCTAAATCAATAATCCAATAATCCCCGGCCAGAAAATTAAGCCGCAAAAAAGGGATAAACGTCACTTTGAGCTTGGCGTTGGTCTTGGGGTCCGCGACCCACGCCACTCCCTTGGCCTGGGTAAGACCGCCGTCGCTCAAGTAACACGCGTTCAGGACCGCGACCGTCCCGTCTTCGTTCAAAGTATAGGTCGCCGTCGTTCCGCCCACGCACTTGCGGTCAAACACTTGCGGGATGCTGGCAATCGAATACCAGGCGCCCATATAGCGGGTCAGGTCAACCTTGGGGACCACTTTCATTTCTGTTTCCAAAGGCTCTGCTCCCAAGGCAAAGGGACTCAAGCTTAGAAACATCATGCTCACCAAAAACGAATTCAGACTTGGGTTCTTCATCATTCTTCCTCCTCTGGCTTAAAGGATAAGAATAATTTCCTAAAAGGCAAGGGATCGAACCTTTTTGCCCGCGATTGCCATTTCCGTTGCTTCCTGATATAAGCATTCTCATTTGAGAAAAACCTCACCCTTCCACAAGGAGAAAGTTCTGATGATTAAAAAAATCATGCTGACCGGAGCTATGGGCCTTATTCTATTCGCGAGTTTTGCGGCAAGGGCCGAGTTTCCATGCTCTGACCCGGTCCCCACCCGATCCGGCCCGGTGCAAGGGGCGCAAGATTCCAACAACCCCGCGGCTTGCGCCTGGAAAGGCATCCCCTTTGCCGCGCCCCCAGTGGGCGAACTCCGTTGGCAGCCGCCGCAGCCTGTCTTGCCTTGGTCCGGTGCGCGCCGGGCGGACAAGTTCGGCGACCGCTGTATGCAAAAGGGAATTATGGCGCTGGAAGGCGTCATGTCCGAGGCGGGGATGAGCGAGGACTGCCTCTACCTGAACGTCTGGCGGCCGAAGAAAGAAGGCACCTTCCCGGTCATGGTCTGGATTCACGGCGGCGGCTATTACGGCGGCGCGGCCTCCACGGCCTTTTACTGGGGCGACCGGCTGGCCGTGGCCGGGGACCTGGTGGTGGTGAGCACCAACTACCGGCTGAACGTGTTCGGGTTCTTCGCTCACCCGGCGCTGCGGGAGGAGGACCCGCACCGCTCTTCGGGCAGCCAGGGCACGCTCGATCAGGTCGCGGCTTTGCAATGGGTGCAGGACAACATCCACAATTTCGGCGGCGATCCGAACAACGTCACCATCTTCGGCGAGTCGGCCGGGGGCTGGAGCATTTGCACCATGGTGGCCACGCCCCTGGCCCAGGGCCTGTTCAAAGGCGCCATCCTGGAGAGCGGCGGCTGCAAGCAGAGCCAGGATCTGGAAAAGGGTTATGCGACGGCCAGGAAAATCTCGGAGAATCTCGACTGCCCGGCCGGGGACCTGGAATGCCTGCGCCGGCTTCCGGCCGAGAAAGTCCTGAAAAAGGGGTTTGCCGGCGGCATGGGCAACCTGGAGTTCATGCCCCATCACGATGGTTACGCGCTTTTCGACACGCCGCTGGCCATGATCCGGTCCGGCAATTACAACCACGCGGCCTTCATGGCCGGCTCGACCCGCGACGAGTTCGGCAAGGCCCTGAAGCTCCGGCGCGACGTCAAGAAGATCAAGCCGGAAGACTACGAGCGGCAGTTGGTCGAGCGGTTCGAGTTTTCGCCCGAAGAAGCGAAAACCCTGGTGCAGCTCTACCCGCTGGATCAGTTCGGCAACCGGCCGGTCGAGGCTTACGGCCGGATGTTCGGGGCGGACATGGCCCTGGCCTGCCCTACCTACGCGGGCCTGCTGGCCGCGGCGGAGCGGCAATCCGGCACTTATTATTACCGTTTCGACTACCTCGGGATGAAATACAGCCAATACACGGGCGCGGCGCACGCCTTCGAGATCCCATTCATTTTTGATTCCCTGGACCGGCCGCCGACCAGCCTGTTCTACAACCGGCACAACCTGGGAGAGGCCAAGGCCCTGTCCCGGATCATCCAGGGCTACTGGATCAACTTTGCCAAGACCGGCAACCCGAACGGAACGGGCCTGCCGGAATGGCCGGAGTTCGATCCCGAGCGGCAGAGGGTTCAGATTCTGAACACCGACACTCACGCGGAGCCGGCCGACATCTCTCCCCGCTGCTCCTTTTGGGAAGAGCATAGCAAGGAGATTGATCTGGGTTTCTAAGTGCAGGGTTTCATAAATGGTGTTCCATATTATTGTCTGGACCCAAATCATCGGCCGCGGGTAGGGGCGGTTCGCGAACCGCCCCTACCCGCCCCTGACGTAATCTCGATACGTCATCGAATTTATGAAACCCTGCACTAAGTGGACTATTTCATAAATATCATTACGTATTCTTGATCTTCATGTCAGTCCTGGGATACCGAAAGGCTACCCCCCTCTCCTTATCCTCTCCCCCGCTGGGGGGAGAGGGGAGGGTGAGGGGGAGCTTGATGGGGCAAGGCGGGAGCGAGCAGTGAAAATACGTCATCGAAATTATGAACTGAAGCACTAAGGCTCCCGGAACGGGAAAGGTCAATTTTGAACGTCGGATTCCGCCGGAACTTTGCGGGGCTAAGTCCTTCGATTCATAAGTTCGATGACGAACTTATTTACTCAGGACTTAGTGCTGAGTGAGCAAACTCATCGAGCAAGCAGAAATGATATGTCATCGTATTTGCGAATCGAAGCACTAAGCCGGGCATGATCCCTTCCCTGACCACGGCCTGGGAAAAGGAATTTTTCGGTCCAGTGGTCGGTCCGGCCCTGGCGGGGGACGGCACTCTTTATCTGGTGGATTCCCTGAACCGGCTCCAGCGCCTTTCCCCCCAAGGCGATCCGCTCTGGACCCGCGAGCTGCGCGCCCAAGCGGTGGCGCTGGCCGTTAACCCGGAAAGGGATGAAGCCGCGGTCTTGCTCAAGCCGGGCCGGCTGGTCTGCTTCGCGGCCGACGGCTCTTTCGCCTGGACCACCGAAGTGGCCGGTGAGCCGGCCAGCCTCGAGCCCCGGCCCGACGGCCGCGCCTGGCTGTTCGCTTCTCACTCCGGGCTTTGCCGCGAATACCTGGCGGACGGCGCCGCCGGTGCCAGTTACCATTTCCAGTTCAACTTGCTCGCGGCCTGTTACCTGGGCGAGGATAGCCTGGCCGCGGTCAGCGCCACCGGCCGGCTGGTCTTGCTCCATCGCCAGAGCAGCCGCTTCCAGGTCTTTCCGCTCAACCGCTACGTGGCCGGCATCTCCTCCGACCGGCAAGGCACGCTCCTCGCCCTGCCCGTCTACAAGGAAGGGATCCTGCTGGTGCGGCCCCAAGAGAAGCGGATGGACACCTGCGACCTGGATCGCAACGTGCTTCTGGCCGCGCTGAGCGAAGACGGCGAGTTCCTGCTCGCCGGCGCCGGCGACGGCGCCCTGGTGTTGGTCCAGGGCGGAGGAAACGTGGTGTTCAGCCGGCGCCTCGATCAGGCCGTCTCCGGGTTGTCCCTGGGACCCGGGCTTTCCCGGGCCGCGGCAGCCACGGCCGAGGGCCGGGTCTACGTGCTCGAATCCGCGGCCGAGCGGGGCGATCGCTATGCATTTCTAGATAACAGATCCCCGGAAGCAGCCTCGGCGGCCGAGCTTGCGGCCCGCTGGACGCTCCAGCTCTTCGCCTCCGAGCGCCGGCCCGGCCCCCGCCGCCTCTGGCTCCCGGCCGGAGGCAAGTTCCTCCTCGCCCTGGATGAATGCCAGGTGTTGCAGGTAATCGAGACCGCCGGCCGGGTCATGCTCAAACGCGATTTCCTGGGCGACCGCCTGCAAGTCGTGCTCAATCCCTCGGGCCAGGTCGCCCTGGCCGGAGACGAGTACCAACTGGTCGCCATCTCGCTCCGCAACCGCTCCTTGATTCCCCTGCCCTCCCCGGCCCAAACTTTCTCGGCCAGCGACCAAGGAGGCCTGGTGCTGCTCGGCCGCGATACCGCAGACCTGGAACTTTACCTGCTGGGCAACCCTCCCGCGCTGATCTGGAAATCCCGGGCCCCGGCTCCGATCCTCGACTTGTGCCTGGCGCCCTCGGGCGAGCGATGGTTCGGGCTGTTTCAGGACGGCTGGCTCCGCAGCCTGGACCTGGACCAGAAACAGCTCTGGGCCCAGCCGGTGTTCGCGGTGCCCCCGATCGGACCTTCTTCCCGCCCGCCCGAGACCGCGGCGACTTACCGCCTTCATCCCTGGGGCCAAAACCTGCTCCTGGTCTCCGAGCGCGCGGTGACGGCCTATGGTCCTGACGGCAACCAACTCTGGTGCATTCGCAGCGGGGAGGGCGTTGATGGGGCGGAGCCCTTCGGCTCGGGAGTGCTCATTCGCGAGCGCGGCAACGGCTTTCAGCTCGTCGGGCCGGAAGGGGGCGTCCGCTTCAGCGAGCGGCCCCGGGCGGGCAAGGCGTTTTTCTATCTTGACCGCCAATCCCACCCGGCCCTGATTTTGGCGGAAGGGACGAGCCTGACCTGCCGGGTGGCCGGCCAGGCGGCCTGGCGCTACGAAGCGCCGGCCCTGGTGGAAGACGTGGCGGCCGGGCCGGAAGGTGTGGCCGTGATCGCCGGCGAGGAGTTGATCTGGCTGGACTTGACCGGGGTGGTTGCAAAAATTTCGCGGTTTGATTACCTCGACCTTTAGGTTTATTTTGAAACAACAGGAGAATTAATCATGAAATTTGCGAAAGGGAGGACAGGTCTCGCCGGCCTGGCGATGATCGTGTTGCTAACGATGATCGCTATCTCCTGCGCGAAAACCCCGCAGATGGAAACGCCCCATGGGATTGCGTCGCTGGAGAAAATCAAGCTGGGCGGGGTAAAGCAATGGCTCCTGATCCGGGGCCAGGACACCTCCAACCCGGTGCTGCTCTTCCTTCACGGCGGGCCGGGCTCGCCGGAGATGCCGCTCGAGCATCATTTCGGCCGCGAATTGGAAAAACATTTCGTGCTGGTGCATTGGGACCAGCGGGGCGCGGGCAAGTCGTATCACGTGCGCATTCCGGAAGAGACGATGAATATTGAGCAGTTTATCTCGGACGCGCATGAGCTGGTGGAGCTGTTGCGGAAACGGTTCGGGGCGGAAAAGATTTATGTGATCGGCCACTCCTGGGGCACGGTTGTCGGCACCTTGCTGGTCCAGCGCTACCCGGAACTGTTTTACGCCTACCTGGGGATAGGCCAGTGCGTGGACCTGCAAAGGAACGAGGTGCTGTCCTATCAATTTGTCCTTTCGGAAGCCAGGCAGCGTGGCAACCTCAAGGCAGAGCGCCAACTGGAGAAGATCGGGCCGCCGCCCTATGCCAACTTGAGAGAACTTGGAACCCAGCGTAAATGGCTGACCCGGTTCGGGGGCGGCATCACCCGCGAAGGCAAGTATCGCCCCCTGATCAAGATCGCGATGGGTGCGCCGGAATACACTCCTGCTGATTTCGTGAAATACCTTTACGGCAATTATTACGGTTCCAAGCACATGGAAGATGAATTGATGACCATCAATTTTCTGGAGCAAGCGCCCCGGCTCCTGGTGCCGGTTTACTTTTTTGAAGGACGCTATGATTACAACACGCCCTGGGAGTTGGTCCAGGAATATTACGAGAAGCTCGACGCTCCCCGGGGCAAACACCTGGTGTGGTTCGAGAACTCGGCCCATTCGCCGAACATGGAGGAGCCGGAGAAATTTCTTGACGTCCTGGTAAACCAGGTGTTGGTGGAAACGTATCCATTTTAGATTTTTGATTTTAGATTACCAATTAAGACCGATCATTTCCGAGCTCTTAGAGTTTTTATCGAAGCGACCGTCATGGCCAGGATCTCATTGGTTTCAGTCATGAGATCTTCTAACCTCTTGGCGGGTAAGATTGCACCTTCCACCAGCAGCTCCAACCAATAAAGAGTTTCGTCCGCCTCTTCTTCTACAAACCCGAGCTTGGCAATAACGTCCGCCCGGGATCTTCCTCGACAGGCCGCGCGGTAGTTGGCTCCGACAGAAGTGGCCGAGCGCAATATCTGGGCGCCGATTACTCCTGCCATGCGATTTTTAGGCAAGGCATTGACCAGCCGGATCACTCTCAAACCAAGTTGCTTGGTCCTTTTCTTAAACATCTGTTCGTTCACTGACTTGTCCTCCAATCTAAAATCTAAAATCCAAAATCTAAAATTCCCCCCTTGCTCCCGGGATCGGATATCGGCCATACTCCCGCGCCGCTCGCAGCATGGCCAGGAAGTTTTTGGTCTTGACCCCGGAGTGGATCGAATTGGAGCTGGACAGGATAAAACCTCCGCCCGGCGCGCAGCCCTGGATCAGCCTCTTGACCGCATCCTCCACTTCCCCGGGCTCTCCCTGGCTGAGCAGCCGGCCGCAGTCCACGTTGCCGAGCAGGACCAGCCGATCGCCGTGGGATTTCTTGAGTGCGAAGATGTCCATCCCGGCCGCCGGCTCGATGGCGTGATAACCGTCAAAGCCGCACTCGGAGAGGAAAGCCTTGCCCAGGGCAATGATGTTTCCGTCGGTGTGCTTGAAAAAAGGCCGGCCGTGCCTATGGCACAACTCCGTGATCTCGCGCAACCGGGGCGCGAAAAAGCGGCGGAACATTTTGGGCGAGAAATACGGACCCTGGGTCCCGGCGAAATCGGTGCCGCCGATAAAGCCGTGAAAGCCGGCCTCAATCTGCGCCCGAAGCAGGTTGAGCACGGTGCGATTGGCTGCGACCAGGTAGCGCTCGACCAGTTCGGGTTCCAGGACCATGGCTTCGAGGAAGACCTGGAACCAGGAGGTATGGTTGGGCATGATCACATCGGCCAGGCCCAGGAGGAACCGGTGCTGATAAGGCTGGAACATGGCTTTGAGCGTCTGGATGAGAGCGGCCGGCAATTGCAAAGCGCCATGGCGCTCCAGGTGCTCGACGTGCCGGCGGAAGCCTTCCAGCCCCTGCTGCCGGATGGAGCAGTCCTTCTCGCCCGAGGTATCGGCCTCCAGGTCCACTTTGATGATCCGCCAGGAGCCATCGGAGTGATCGGTGATCCTGTAGGTCAACGGTTCAATTTCCTGAAAATCGGCATCTTCGTAATAAATGGGAGGCAAGGGGACAACATCCAGGTCGAGTTGCTCATAAAGCTCAAGGTGATCCTTGATGCCTTTCAGGGTGAGCTCGGCCAGGCCCCCGGGCCGATGGGCATAATCGCAGCGGACCGGGCCCAGGATCCGACCGCCGCCCCCGACCAGCATCTCCCGGCCCATGATCTCCGAGGCCACCGGCGCGTTGATGAGAAGCTCGAAGACCGGCACCCGGTCCGGCTCGCGGTGGGCGATGGCGGCGCCTACTCTCTCCTTGGAATTCATCTCATTCCGCTGAAGCTCCCGCCTGCCAAGGGATGGCCTCGATTCGGGTCAGCATCACTTCGACCAGACCCTCAGTCGGGTCCAGCCGAATTGCCTCAACCTCATCACTCAGAATCCAATCCGGGTCATCCGCGAGATCAAACCGGTAATCGCTCGGGGTTGCGCCCGCCTCAGGCGCGACACAAGATTTGCGCTCTTCTGAAAAGCGGCCGGACCGGCGGTCCTGCCAATACAGACATACCTTTCCCAGAAGCGGCGAGCGGAGGGGGGTGATTTCGAGGCGCACCCGAACTTCCGCGATCAAAGCGGCTGGAAGCGAGAGCCCGGCGAAGACGAAGTATGGATCCGGCCCCAGGCTTAGAAAAGTAGTATCCCCGCGCGGCTCCAAATTGTGGCGTTGCGGCCCCGACTGGTCTCGGCTCGGGTCGAAGATCACCACTGGTTTCCCCGCGGAAAGGCCGGACGGCCGAAATCGGAAGCGCAACGCGATCCGGCTCTTGACGTCGTCCGTGATTTCCGTGAGAGAACGAGTTTCGGATTTCCAGTAATAGATACGATCCGACCGATCCAAGGAAAGAGGGGAGACCGGTTTCTTGGGTCCCTTTCCAGCGGCGGCCAAGTAAATGTCCAGAACCGGCAAAAAACTGGTCCCCGGCTTCGCCTGGACCCACAAGTAGGGATCGCGCCAACGGAGAAAGGAATGGAGATAAAACTTCTCCATCCGGCCCACGTGCTCAGGGCTTCGACGCAGAGCCGCAGCGAAAGCTGATTGACCCGCCTCGGCCTGATCCTGGCGCAGCCGAAGCAAACCCACCAGCAGATCCGGCAGCGTAGATTCCGGGACCAGACCTTGAAGCCGGCCGAGAAGCCGGACAGCCTGCTCATTGATCTGGCGATCGTCGAACTGAAAGGCGAGACAGAAAGCCATTCCCTGGATTCTTTCAGCCAGAAATTCCGGGGTAACCTTCATGCGGTCGAGCCAATCGGACTGACGGGCGATCAGATCCTCCGCAGCGACCGGCTCGAACCGGTCAGGATGATCGGCCGCAATAGCCGCGGCCAACTCCGCGGCGATCAAAACCTGCCCCTCAAGAGTCGGATGGCACATGTCGTCCATCAACTCGAATCCGGTCATCCCTTGCGGACTTCGCTCATCGAAGACGCGGGCCAGATCCAACATGGGAACCCCCTCCTGCGCCGCCAGGCGAAGGAGCGCCAGGTTCTGATAAGAGGGGGCGCGGAACAAGCGCGAATCATTCAAGTCCAGTGCCTCCAGAAAGTGAGTCCGCGCGGCCGCGGCGTTGCCCGTCGCCAACTCCTCTTTCGCCTCCAAGAAATGGCCTCGGGCATGCTCCGGGTCCCGGACCATGATCGCCGCGATCAGTCGTGCGGATTCGCGGTGCCGACCTGCCTGCAAGGCTTCCTCCGCTTGGCGGGCGAGGTCTTCCAGCTCCACGCGCCGGTTCAGGGGCATGGAGTCGGGGTATCGGGATTTTTGCGGCGGCCATTCGCGCCAGTTTACAGCCACGGTGCAGAGTCTTACCGGCACTTTCCGAGTCCGAGCCGCGCGAATCATGGTCTCCATATTCAGCAGAAAATTTTTCTGAATCGCCTCCCTTCTGGCCGCCGGAAACTTATTAACCTGAAGCACCAGATGTTCCTTCTGGGCCCAAGCGCTCATCGCGCCGCCGACCTTGGCCCTGGTGATCCGGACCAGATGCCGGGCGGCGCGGAAAACGGCGCTGTGTTGCTCCAGAAACTTGAGGATCGGAAAAATGAATGGGGTCTCGGCAGGATTGACGGGCTTGTAGAATGCCAATTCATTGTTGCCGCAGTAAATCACCATCTCGTCCGGATCGAGTTCAAGGGCGGCCTCAAAGAAATCATTGACCGTGGTGCTGTTGATGCCCCTGGTCCCGCAGTTGATCACCTCCACGCTTCCGTGCCGGGCATGGGTAAGCAGCATCTCCTGGAGCAGCTTGGGAAAAGTGGATTGGGGATTATAAATGGCCCCCATGGTGGCGGACTCGCCGAAGCAAAAAATCCGGTAGGTATCCGGGGGTTTAGGAACCTGAAATACTGGGGAGCCCTCGGCGTGGGCAAAACGCCATCGGCCCTGGCCCAACGGCTCAAAGATCCATCCCATGTGCGAGGTCAAGGGCGCAACCCGGAGGATTCCCTCGGCTCCAGCGATTACCACAAACATGACCACAGCGGAAAATACCACCCGCTTGAGAATCGAATCTGAACCAGTTCTCATCATGAGTTCAACCGGGGCAGGCGGCCACCAATACCAACCATCATGTCCAGGCCCATGATCTCCGAGGCCACCGGCGCGTTGATGAAAAGCTCGAAGACCGGCACCCGGTCCGGCTCTCGATGGGCCAGAGCCAGGCTGACCCGTTCCCTGGAGCTTGATCCCATACTTTAAATATCCATTCTAACTAATTGATTATATATCATAATTTAATAATTCAAAGCGAGGTATAGTTGGCTTGAAAAAGAAAAGATTTATCGCGCCTGGATCAGACCGCGCACTTCGGGCGCAAACTCATAGACCCAATTGCGGTCTTTTAGTCCCTGCATGTTGATCCGCGGCGCCTGTCCGAAGTATTCGCCGCGGGTGAGGTCGTTCCACTCCCGGCAGTCCGGGCAGCGGGTCTCAAAAAAGTTGTATTGGAACCCGCCCTCAAAAACCCGGACCAGGGCATAGCCGCTCGGGTATTCCTTGGTCGGCGGCACTTCCACGTGCGGCACGCTTCCGGTCTCAGGCACCACCGTAACTTTCGCCCGATGGCTGTGGCCGTTAAAGACTCCGACCACCTGCGGGTTCTGACCCAGGATGGCCAGGAACCGCGCCCGAATGTCCTTGTCCACGTCCACCCAGGCCGCGGCCATGGGCCGGTGCACAAAGACAAAGGCGGGCATTTGCCGGTGGACTTGCAGGTCCTGTTCCAGCCATTGGAACTCTTCCTCGGGAAACGCCTGCCACCCGTCCGAAAGCCGGTTGTCGTCCAGGCAGACAAAGTGGAAGCCCTGATGGTCAAAGCTATACCAGCCCTTTTCCAGTCCGAAGACCTTGAGGAAGTAATCCTCCGGGTAATTCTCCACCCGGTCATGGTTCCCGCGCAGCACGTGATAGGGCATGTGCAACTGGTCGAGAATCTGCTTCATGGCCTGGAATTCGTGCTCGGTAAACCATGAAGTCAAGTCCCCGGTCACGACCGCGAGCTCGGCTCCGCTGGCATTGACCTCCTCCACCGCGGCCTCGTTGGTGAACTGCCAGTAGTTGTGGATCGGATAGCGCCAGGTGAAGCCTTTACTCACCGGCGGCAGCCAGCTCACCGGCAGCACGAACAAGCCGGCCACGTCCTCCATGGCGTGCGGATCGCTCAGCACCGCAAAAGTGAATAACAGTTTGCCCGGAGGCGGGGTCAGGGTGGTAAGCTTTCCGGGCGAAAGCTTCCGATGATGCCCCTTGTGTCCGCCGCATTCCGTGCGATAGGAATACGTGCTCCCTGGATCGAGGCCCTTGACCTCCACGTAATGAAAACGCGTCGCGCCCTCTTCTTCCGCAGTCTGATCCAGGTCTTTGGGGGAATTCCCGTATCGCACCGCGCCCGGGCAGGACTTCGCGGTGGTCCAGGTCACGATAAACGAGGTGTCCGTGACCGTGACCAGCTCTTCATCCCGGATTCCAGGCCAGGCCGGCAGGGGCAGAATGACCAGCAGGATCAAGGCGCTGCCGAAAAATTTTCGTTTGATCATGAGGAAAATGCTATCACGAGTCTTCCGCCAAGCCAAATATAAGCTCTCAGGCCCCAAGCATTCGCCGACCGAATAAATTGTAGCCCACCCTTCGTCCGCGAAGGGTGGGTTTACTGACGCCCTGACACCCTGACCTACTACTTGACACCTGACACTTGACACCCATAAGATTGGGCATGGATAGTCCATCAAAAGGAGGCAAGGTATGGGCTTTCTTGGGCAAGTGAATTGGGAATCCACGTGCGCCGAGGCCGAGGCGCATTTCATTCGGCTGCTCCAGTTCAACACCACCAACCCGCCGGGCAACGAGCTTCCGGCCGCGGAATATTTGGCCGAAGTGCTCCGGAAAGAGGGCCTGGAGCCGGAGGTGTTCACTTCCGCGGCGGGACGGGGGAACATGGTCTGTCGGCTCAAGGGCACGGGCGAGAAAGCGCCGCTTTTGCTCAACGGGCATTTGGACGTGGTGCCGGTGGAGGAGAGCCAGTGGAAGTATCCGCCCTTTGCCGGGACCAAGGCCGAGGGCTACATCTGGGGACGGGGCGCGGTGGACATGAAGCAGATGGTGGCCATGAGCCTGATGACCATGATCCTGGCCAAACGCGGGGGCGCTAAACTCAAGCGCGACCTGATTTTCGCGGCAGTGGCCGACGAAGAGGCCGGCGGCGCTTTTGGCGCCGGCTGGCTGGTGGCGAATCACCCGGACCAGCTCAAGGCCGAGTATGGGCTGGGCGAGATGGGCGGCTTCAGCATGAGCATGGCCGGCAAGACCTTTTACCCGGTGCAGGTGGCGGAGAAAGGCATCTGCTGGGTGCGGATCACCGCGACCGGCGAGCCGGGCCACGGCTCCATCCCCAACCCGGAATCCGCGCCCATCAAACTGGCTCGCGCCTTGAGAAAACTGGGGCACATCAAACTCCCTCAACACAATACCCCGGTGGTTGAGACCTTTTTGAAACGGCTCTCCCAAAACCAGCCCTTTCCCAACAGCCTGGTGCTGAAGCTTTTACTCAAGCCCAGCCTGAGCAGTTTCATCCTGGAAAAACTTTTCCCGGACCCAGGCCTGGCCGCTACCTTCTGGGCCATGCTCCGCAATACCGCTAACCCGACCGTGCTTCGCGCCGGAGAAAAAACCAACGTCGTTCCTTCCATCGCCGTGGCCGAGGTGGACGGCCGGCTCCTGCCCGGCCAAACCAAAGAGAGCTTCCTGGCCGAGTTGCGCGAAATCATCGGCCCGGACCTGCAGGTCGAGGTGCTGAACGAGCTTAAGCCTACGACCGCAGACCCCAACGACCCGATCCTGGACCAGATTGCGAAATTGGTGGACAAGCACGATCCCGGCGCGGTGGTGGTGCCCAACATGGTGCCGGGATTCACCGACGCCACCCATTACTCCAAGCTGGGCGTCAAGTGCTTTGGCTTCTCGCCAATGAAGCTCAACCCCGAAGATAATTTCAAGTCGCTTTTCCACGGCCACAACGAGCGGATTCCAGTGGCCGGCTTTCACTTTGGGGTCAGGCTTCTGGCGGAGTTAGTGGAAGTCTTGAGTAGTTAAGCCTTTCCCCTGGAGGTAACCCTTCAGTTATCAGTGGCAAAGCACATCGAAGAACCCCGTAGGGGCGCGGCTTGCCGCGCCCTTCCTGGGCAGGGCAAGCCCTGCCCCTACACGGCTCAATCGTGCGCCCGCCCCTGATAACTGAAGGGTTACCTGGAGAGTTTTTTTCACTTGACAGCTTCCAAGATTAGATGCTAGGTTAATAAATAGATTAGCCTGGAAATAATCTCAACGCTCCATTATTTACTTAGCGGTTTCAGACCCTTGTCAGCAGTAAGCAAATTTACGTTTACCAGCCTGAATCATCCCACAAGGAAGCAAACTTCAGGGGTGGAATCATAATGAGCAAAAAAGCGAAAAAGGACCCGTTTGCCTCCAGGGGCCGGAAGGCCCGGCCGAGCCAAATGCGGCCCAAAGTGGATCCTTCGCTCCGGGCCTTGCTTGAAAAATACCCGGCCGAGCGGAGCAACCTCATCCCCCTGCTCCAGGTGGTGCAAGACCAGCACGGGTGGCTGACGGAGGACTCCATGGCCGCCATCGCCGAATACCTGCATGTGCCTTCCAGCATCGTTTATGGCGTGGCGACCTTCTATGCCCAGTTCTATATGACGCCCCAGGGCAAACACCGGGTCAAGGTCTGCCAGGGCACCGCCTGCCACGTGCGGGGAAGCCAGGCGATCATGGATCAGCTCTCGAGCAAGCTCGGCATTCCGCCCGGCGGCACCACCTCCGACCTCCTCTTCAGCCTGGAGCGGGTGGCCTGCTTCGGCTCCTGCGCCCTGGCGCCGGTCATGGTGCTGGACGGCAAGGTCCACGGCCGGGTCACCATCAAGAAGGCCGAGAAGATTGTGGAGGGGGTGAAATGAGGTTCGAACAATTGCAGGCCCGGGCTAAAAAAGCCTGGCAAGAAGTGGTTTCCCCCCAAATCCCCCTGATCCGGATGGGGATGGCTACCTGCGGCCGCGCCGCCGGCGGCCAGGAACTGCTCCAGGCCTTCCAGGAAGAGCTCGCCAAGAACAAAATCCAGGCCCAGTTCAGCGAAGTCGGCTGCCTGGGCCTCTGTTACGCGGAGCCGATGGCCGAGATCATTCTGCCCGGCCGGCCCGGGGTGCTCTTTGCCAAGCTCACTCCGGCCAAGATGAAAAAGATCGGAGAGGACTATCTGGTCCACGGCAAAATCGTCGGCGATTCGGCTTTGGCGGTGATGGGCCCGGCCCGGAACGGAACCCCCGCTTTCACCGACCTGCCCATGGTCAAAGGCCAACAGCGCACGGCACTCCGCAACTGCGGGATCATTGACCCTACCAACCTCGATCATTACCTGGCCCACGACGGGTATGTCGGCCTGAAGCGGGCCTTGTCTCTGTCCCCGGACGAGGTGATCGCCGAGGTCAAGACCTCGGGTCTGCGCGGCCGCGGGGGGGCGGGTTTTCCCACCGGCCAGAAATGGGAGTTCTGCCGCAAGGCCACCGGCACACCCAAATACTTGATTTGCAATGCCGACGAAGGGGACCCGGGCGCCTTCATGGACCGCTCGGTCTTGGAGAGCGATCCGCATTCGGTCCTCGAGGGCATGGCCCTGGCCGCCTATGCCATCGGCGCTGAGCACGGCTATATTTACTGCCGGGCCGAGTATCCGCTCGCGCTGGAGCGGCTGGACCTGGCCATCCGCCAAGCCACCGAGCACAATCTGCTTGGCGACAACATTCTCGGTTCAGGGTTTAATTTACACCTCAAGATCAAGATGGGCGCCGGCGCCTTTGTCTGCGGCGAAGAGACCGCGCTCATGGCCTCGATTGAAGGAAGACGGGGCATGCCCCGGACCCGGCCGCCTTTCCCCGCCAACCAGGGTTTATTCGGCAAGCCCACCACCATCAACAACGTAGAGACACTCGCCAACCTCCCGCCCATCCTGGCCAAAGGCGGGGCCTGGTATGCCGGCTTCGGCACCGAGAAGAGCAAGGGAACCAAGACCTTTGCCTTGGCCGGCAAGGTGGACCGCACCGGCCTGATCGAGGTGCCGATGGGCATTACCCTGAAAGAAATCGTGTTTGATATTGGCGGCGGCTCGCCCATCGGCAAGAAGATCAAAGCGGTGCAGACCGGCGGGCCTTCGGGCGGATGCATTCCCGCGGAGCTCTTTGATCTGCCGGTGGACTACGAGCGGCTCGCCGCCGTGGGCTCGATCATGGGCTCGGGCGGCATGGTGGTCTTGGACGAGAACACCTGCATGGTGGACGTGGCCCGTTACTTCCTCGAATTCACCAAGAACGAGTCCTGCGGCAAGTGCGCCCCCTGCCGGCTGGGCACCCGCCAGATGCACGAAATCCTGACCGACATCTGCGCCGGCCGGGGCCGGCCCGGAGACATTGAGCTTTTGGAAGAGATCGGCGCCGCGGTTAGAAAAGGCTCGCTCTGCGCCCTGGGCGGGACCGCGCCCAACCCGGTGCTGACCACGATCCAGCACTACCGCCACGAGTATGAACAACATATTCAGGACCAGCGCTGCTTCGCCGGCGTGTGCAAGGCGTTGATCACCTACTCGATCAATGCCGAGACCTGCAACGGCTGCCGCGTCTGTGCCACCAACTGCCCCCAACAGGCGATCAGCGGCGAAAAGAAAAAGCCTCATGTGATTGATACCGCACTCTGCATCAAGTGCGGCATCTGCTACGAGATGTGCAAGTTCGACGCCGTGGTCCGGCAATAGCAATAGCCCCGGCTTTTAAGCCGGGGATGAAAGGTAGCCGCGACTGCGCTGCGGCCGCGGAAGCGGATCATAGCCACGGCCTTTAGGCCGTGGAGGAGAAAAGATGGAAGAAATCAAATTTACGATTGACGGACAAGAGGTAACGGCGAAGCCCGGGCAATCGGTGCTGGAAGCGACGCTTGCCGCGGGGATCTACATCCCCAACCTCTGTTACGACCCCAAGCTGGAACCCTATGGCGGTTGCCGGCTCTGCGTGGTCGAGATCGAGGGTATGCGGGGTCTCCCCACCGCCTGCACCACCAAAGTCACGCCGGGCATGAAGGTCCGCTCCGAGACGCCGGAGGTGCACCAGGTCCGCAAGATCACCATGGAACTTTTGGTGGCCGACCACCCGCTCGAATGCCTCACCTGCTCGCTTAACCAGCGCTGCGACCTGCAAAAGGCCGCGGCCTTCCTGGGAGTGGATCAAAGCCGCCTGCGCCGGAGCGAACGCGCCCTTGCCAACGACGAGAGCAACCCCTTCTTTGTCCGCGACTTCAAGAAGTGCATCCTCTGCGCCCGCTGTGTCCGCGTCTGCTCCGAGGTCCGGGGTCTGGGCGCGATTGACATGGCCAAGCGGGGTTACGAAGCGTTCATCTCGCCCTTTGCCGGGCTGCCCATCGCGGACTCGATCTGCGAGTCCTGCGGCGAGTGCGTGGACCACTGCCCCACCGGCGCGCTCTACGTGCGGGGCGAGGCCATTCTGCCCGGAAAGGAAGTGAAGACCATCTGCCCTTACTGCGGCGTCGGCTGTCAAATGGTCCTGGGCATTCGCCAGAACCGGATCGTCAAAGTTCTGGGCGACCTCACCTACCCGGTCAACTCGGGCAGCCTCTGCGTCAAGGGCCGCTTCGGCCTGGACTTCGCCAGCTCCGAAGACCGGCTCAAGACCCCGCTGATCAAGAAGAACGGCCAGTTGGTGGAGGCCACCTGGGATGAGGCGCTGGACCTGGTGGCGAGCCGGTTCAAGGAGATCAAGAAGAAGCACGGCGGCCAGGCTATCGCCGGGCTGTGCTCGGCCAAGGCCACCAACGAGGAAAATTACCTCTTCCAGAAATTCATCCGCGCCGGGGCAGGATCACCCCATATAGACCACTGCGCCCGGCTTTGACACAGCTCCACCGTGGCCGGTCTGGCCGCAAGTTTTGGCAGTGGGGCGATGACCAATTCCATTTCCGAGTTCGAGACCGCGGACACCGTCTTCATCATCGGCTCGAACACCACCGAGGCCCATCCCATCATCGGGCTTAAGCTCCGGCGAGCCGCCTTGTTTCACGGCGCAAAAATCATCGTGGCCGACCCCCGCCGGATTGATATCACCCAGGTGGCCAAGCTGCACCTGCGCCAGCGCTCGGGCACCGACGTGGCGCTGATCAACGCCATGATGAACGTGATCCTGGCCGAGGGCCTGGAGGACAAGAATTTCATCGCCGAGCGCACCGAGGGCCTGGAAGACGCGCTTCCGGCCATCAAGGAGATGACCCCGGAGCGGGCGGAGAAAATCACCGGCGTGCCGGCCGAGAACATCCGCCAGGCTGGCCGGATGTTCGCGCAAGCGGACCGCGCTTCCATCGTCTATGCCATGGGCATCACCCAGCACTCGCACGGCACGGACAACGTGAAGGCGCTTTGCAACCTGGCCATGCTCACCGGCAACCTGGGCAAGGAAGGCGCGGGCGTGAACCCCTTGCGCGGCCAGAACAACGTGCAGGGCGCGTGCGACATGGGCGGGCTGCCGAACGTGCTTCCGGGCTACAAGCCGGTGACCGACGAGGCGGCGCGCAAAGTTTTTGAAGAGGCCTGGGGCGTAAAACTCCCGGAGAAGCCGGGGCTGACCATGATTGAAATGCTGAACGCCGCGGAAAAAGGCGAGATCAAGGCGCTCTTCATCATGGGCGAGAACCCGGCGCTGTCCGACCCCAACCTCAACCACACCCGCCACGCCCTGGACCAATGCGAGTTCCTGGTGGTGCAGGACATCTTCCTGACCGAGACCGCACAGTTCGCCGACGTGGTCCTGCCCGGCGCGAGTTTTGCCGAGAAGGACGGCACCTTCACCAACACCGAGCGCCGCGTCGGCCGCGTGCGCCAGGCGCTGACTCTTCCCGGCCAGGCCCGGCAGGATTGGCAGATCATCCAGGATCTCTCGAACCGTATGGGCTATGCCATGAAGTATGACAGTCCCAGGCAGATCCTGGAAGAGATCAACCAGTTGGTGCCGCAATACGCCGGCATCACCTGGTACCGGATCGAAAAAAAGGGCATCCAATGGCCTTGCCCGGATACCTCGCACCCGGGCACCAAGTTCCTGCATCAGGACAAGTTCACCCGGGGCAAGGGAAAGTTCCATCCCACGCCCTTCATTGAGTCAGCCGAGCTGCCGGACAAGAAGTATCCGCTGCTCCTCACCACCGGCCGGCAGCTTTACCACTTCCACACCTCGACTATGACCGGCCGGGTGGAAGGCCTGGAAGAGCTGTGTCCGGGCGGCAGCGTGGAGATCAATCCCGAGGATGCCGCCGGCCTGGAGATCATGGACGGCGAGAAGGTGGAAGTGGCCTCGCGGCGAGGCAAGGTGGAGGCGATCGCGCTGGTCACCGAGAAAGTCCCTAAAGGCACCATCTTCATGCCCTTCCACTTCGCGGCCGCGCCGGCCAACATGCTCACCAACGACGCGCTCGACCCGACGGCCAAGATCCCGGAGCTGAAAGTGTGCGCCGCCGCGGTCCGCAAAGTGGCCTGAGCTTCAAGCGGGAAAGAACCAGGGGCGGAATTCCAACCCGCCCCTTTTAATTCGAGCCTGTCTTCCTAAAAAAGGCCCGGGCCGGGTTTAAGGGATTATGGCTGAACCTCCTTGCAGGGTGTTAAAACGGCACGATTTGCCTTGCTTACCCGCGAGGTTAATCGCGATTCCGGGATTGTCAATAGCCGCGTTTTCTGCCGCGCTGAATCCTTGCCTTTCCGTTCTCGGGTATTTAAAATGAGCCCAGGCGGGAAAAGAGGGGATTTGACCGAATCCAGGCGCCGGGAACGGGAGAAGGAATTGAAGAGAAAAGCTTCGACCTCGTCTACCTCGAACTTTTCCTGAAATCGGTCCACCCCTTGGGGAGCAGAAAAACCATGTCCGGCAAAAAATCCTGGATCCTTTTTATCGCTTCTTGCTTGGCCACGGTTCTGGCCGGATGGTGGGCCATGCGGCTGGTGCAGACGTCGGAGTGCGTCCATTTCAACGTCAATTTTCCAACTCAAGGCAACGAGAAAGTGCTGAGCCGCGAAGAACTAGGCGGACCTTGGACCCGATTGCCCGCGGAAAAATGGACCGGTTATCCCCCCGGAGGCCACATGGTCTGGGGACGGGAGGGCGAAGTGCGGGTGGACATCGGCCGGCAGGGATTTCTCAAGCGAATCCTGCAGCCGTGGGACGTTACCATCGGCACCCACTGGCTCCGCAACGTGGGTGTCGCGCCACGAAAAATCGGGCTCGAACTGGACATGTGCGGCATGCCCGTGGCCTGGGATACCTTTGAGCGGGAATGGGACAAAAACCGCCATGCTTCCACCCGGGAGATCCCGCCCGGCAAAACCTTCAACATGGATTGGCACTTTCGGATCCCGGTCGAGAGACGGAACCGGAATCAGGTTTGCCAGGGCGGATTGAAGATATTCGACGCGGGCACGGACCGATTGCTCACCTTTTTACCGATCACCCTGCTCAACTCTCGGGTTCAGCCGAGTACTTCTGGAGCAGTGAACTGATGCGCCGCCATCTCGTCAAGAGGTTTGTTTTTTTCCTGGCCGGCCTGGTCCTCTTTTATGCGCCGTTTGCCCTGCTGACCCGGCTGCTGATCCATCTCACGCATAGTCCGCTGGCGGCCGACGCCCATCGGATTTGCCTTCGGATGCCCATTGAATGGATCGCCCAGCCGTGGATGTATCGGACCCTGTGGGACCAGCCGCTTTATCTCATCGTCCTGGTTGCGCTGCCCGGCCTGGCATTCGTTCTGGGCCCCCTGTTTTGCGGATGGATGTGTCCTCCCGGCATGTTTACCGAGTATCTCAGCCGCTTGCTTCCCGCCCGGTGGCAAATCCGCCTCTCCGGCAAAATCAACCCGTCTCCGATTCGTTACGGGGTCCTGGCGGGCATGGTGATCGCTCTCTTTTTCAACGCCCGTCTGAGCTGCGCCTTTTGCAATTTTTCCATGATGCAGGGCCTGGTCAATGCCGGGTTCGGCGATTTTCAGGGGTTGCGCCATTGGTGGTCTTTTTCCATCCTGACCTTGGGTTTGTGGCTTTTCGTCCTGGGACTTTTCACCAGGGGCGGCCGCGGCTGGTGCAATTTGCTTTGCCCGGCCGGCGCGCTCATGGGGCTTTTTCATTCGCTCGGGCAAAAATCAAGAATCGGGTGGGCGGTGCGAATAAACTCTTCGGCTTGCCAAGCCTGCGGCACTTGCGCCTCGGTTTGTCCGGCCGGGGCAGTATCCCAAGCGAGCGAGACGAAAATCAATTACCACGCCTGCAACGCTTGTCTGGACTGCGTGCAGGCCTGTCCGCAAAACGCCATTTTTTACCGGCGGACGCTGGAGAACCCGATAACCGGCCCGGAGCCGAGGTAATGTCAAGAATTTTGTGTCCACAATAAAATAGGGGACACTCCTTGTTTGTGGTTTTTCTAATTTAACACTAATTTCACGTCGGTCATATAGTATTACCCAAGGGTGCCACTGGCTAAGCCCGGAGGGCTTGCCAGTGCATAGGCAATCCCTTCGGGATTGGCCCGTGGCACCCGATCATTACTCTACTTTTGACGTAAAATTGGTATTACCGCTTCATCTTTTTCTTGGTCTTTTAACTCCTAAGGCTTTCGCGATCTGCTCGAATCCTCGTTCGCCCTGATAAGGAGCAAGTTCTTCTTTCATCCCCCTTAAAATCACCTTATGCCAACTGGAGGATGTATCAAGATGACGACGGATGAAGGAAGCGGGCAGAGTATAAAATTCCGGCGCCTTCTCGCCCGTTCGACCATCACGACCCCGATAAAATTGTCCAATGTTCAGAAAAACCGCGATCACAAAATCAAATGCGCTGATACTGGCTTCCTTAATTGGGAATCCCCGACTGCTGTCTGTGGCATACCTGCTTTTCACCTGAACTCGAACTTGAGCCTTTTGACCCGGACGAGGACGGTGGCGAGGATCGGAATGAATGCAAATGAGGTCATACCCTTCATTGTTCGGAGGAGCTTTATAAGTCAAAATATTCCTGCGCATCAAATAGCCTTGCACCAGATGTTCCGCTCCTGCAGAAACTACGGGAAGCCGTAACCAAGTCTGTTCATCGGCCATCTCGGAACTCCTCTTGTTTATTCAACAAAGAATCCCTTCCCGCCGGGCATTGATGTAAAGAGGTTCCCAGCGCCTATTCTCAAAATTGTCGGAGGAAACCACAATAGCTGATACTATCACACCGTATTGATCCAACATCTCATAAGCTAGGTCCAGAACTCGCCCTTCCAAGACCTCGCTGAACTGGTCCACCACCACCAGAAAATCAAAATCCGAATCCGCTTCCGCCTCGCCCCGCGCCCGGGAACCGTAGAGGATCACCTGCTCGATTCGATCCCCCAGTTGCTCCCGGAGCCGTTGGGCAAACTCGCGGGAGATATTCTCCGATCGAACGTCGTTGTTGGCATCAAAGTTATTCATTCGGTCTATTTTAGCACATTCGAATCATGCCCGCGCAAGTTTATAATATTTTTCGAGGTGATAGGGTTAGATCGTTAGATAACACTCAACGGAAGAACTTCCTGGCAAACGCTTTCAGTTTCCATGCAGAGGTAGAGCCAAGCTTGGGGCGCGGCTTGGCGGATAGCGCCGGATATGCGGCGGAGGAGAGGTTGGCGGATGAAGCGGAGATAGCGGAGCTTGCCGTCGAGCCCGGTGATGAACTCTCCGAGCAAGATGCGGGAGTTGGAAAAGCGCTCGCGGACGATGGGGGCCAGCCGGGGGTTAAAGCGGAGCGCGCCCAGGCTGGTCCAGGCCACTTGCTCCGGGGCTACCGTTGCGAATATTTTGTTAACCACTTCTTCATAAGCCTCTCCCGCTCCCGGCTCATCCAGGATCGGGTCGAAATGGAATCCGACCTTATAGCCCCAGCCGGCTACTCTCTTGGCCGCCTGCAAGCGCGCCTCCAGCGTGGCCGCGCCCTGCTCTTCCCTTGCGATCATCTCCTCCGGGTTCACGGACCAGCTCACCACGGTTTTCCCCTGGTGGTCCAATCCCTCCAGGCATTCCACCCGGTCGCTCTTGGTCTTGAGCTCGAAGACCGCGCCTTCCTGCCCGGCAAAAAAGTTAATCAGCGCCGGGGCCAGGCCCAGCCAGGGTTCCAGGGCCAGGCTGTCGGAAAGCTCGCCGGTGCCGATACGAAAGGGCAGGTCAGGGCACGAATCCAAGCCTCCTCCGCCGAAGTAGCTTCGGCTACGAAGGCTGGATCGTGCCCTACGATTAGTGAGATAATCGGAAACCTCGGACAACATATCCTCCCAGTTGAGGCGCACGGTGATGGGCGAAGGGCCCAGGTATTCCTGGAGCACGCAATAGGAGCAGTCAAAGGGACAGCCGAGCACCGGGTTGAGGATCCAGTAGCCGCAGTTGATGTGGCTCTGGGTGCAGGGGCAGGGTTTCAGAAACTCGCCTGAATAAACATCGAGCAAAAGCGTGCGCTTGCCCTGGCCGATCGGGTCCGGATAATTTCTTTTCAGCCAGTCTTGCACTTCGGGGATACCGGAGACTTTCTCGACCGGAAGATCGGGCCACCCCGCCAGCAAATGTTGGGCGCGCGCATGCCGCTCGGCTTCAGGGGTTATCAAGACACGCTCGAAGTTCATCTCAACCTGGCTCGAAAAGCTTCCTCAGGTTATCGGAAGCGGCGGCGGCGAGCAGCTTCTCTGCGGCGAGGCGAAGTTGCTCGGGCGAGGCAAAGCGGAACTGCAGCGCGACCGTTGAGTCCTCAAAGTCGCTGGCCGGGGAAAGGCGGACGCCGTCGGGCAGGGAGAGGCGCGCCACGGCCTGGTCGAAGCGGCGCCGGGCCTGAAAGAGCCGGGGGTTGCGCAGCCGGCGGAGCGCGGCGAGCAAGACCTCCACTTTCTGCGGGCGAGAAAGTTGGGAGCGGTTGAGAACTTCGGTGATCGAGGAGTTGCCCAGCAACTCCGTCACCGGCAGGCGGTCGCGGGAAGCGATCTCCTGGAGCAAGGCGAGCATCTCGCGGAGCTTGTTGGAGCCGGGCCGGAGCTCGGCCAAAAGCGGCCAGAGGGTCTGGCGATCATCAGCGGTGAAGCCCAGCAAGACCTGGACCTGGCCCAGGGGAATGCTGGTGGAAGCGATCAGCTCTTGCCAGGGCGGCTCCAGCTTTTGCAGGTCAAGAAGCCAGCCCAGGATTTTGCGGGCCGGCGTGAGGCCGAGCGCGGGCAGGTAGCGCGCGATGATCTCGGAGTCGGCGAGCTTGAGCCGCTCGTGGAGAAAGAGGACGATGTGGCCGGCCTCGATGAAGTTAAAGCTCCGGGTCGCGGCGTTGTCCCAGAAGTAGAGGTCAAAGGCCGAGCGGTCCGGGAGCTCATCGGCGGAGAAGACCCG
>MGQK01000016.1:60826-62646 GCA_001797815.1 Deltaproteobacteria bacterium RBG_13_61_14
TCGATTTCTTTCACCGTCTCTCCTCCTGCTGAGAATGAGTCCAGTATAGCATCCGATCCCGCGACGTGATAATCTGAAGGCGCCATGAAGATGGAACGGGCGGACCTCTATCTCGTGCGCTTGCCGCTCAAGTTCGGGTTCGAGACCAGCTACGGCCGGCAGACCCATCGGGAGACTTTGCTCATCCGCTTGGCCGGCGCGGGTCTGGAAGGCTGGGGCGAGGCGGCCGGGGTCGAGTTCCCGGACTACACCTACGAGACCGCGGCGGTATCGGCGCTCGCGCTCGAACGCTATTTCCTGCCCCGGGTCCTCGGCCGCAGGTTCACGGAGCCGAAAGCTTTTGTGAAAGCCTATGCCGATATCACCGGCTTCCACTTCGCCCGCGCCGGGCTGGAATGCGCCTTCCTCGACCTTTACTGCCAAAGCCGGAAGCTCCCGCTCTTCCGCTTTCTGGGCGGCGCCCGCACCCGGATTCCCACCGGCATCAGCCTGGGCATCGAGCCCAGGACCGGCCAGATCCTCGACCGGATCGCGGCGGCGCTCGAGCGCGGCTATCTCCGGATCAAGGTGAAGATCAAGCCGGGCCGGGACCTGGCCGTGATCGCGGCCATCCGCCGGCGCTTCGGTCCGATCCTGCTCATGGCTGACGCCAACTCCGCCTATCGCCTGCGCGATGCCAGCCGGCTGAAAAAGCTCGACCGCTTTCAGCTCATGATGATCGAGCAGCCCTTGGCCCCTTTTGACTTCCTCGGCCATGCCCAACTGCAAAAACAACTTTCCACCCCCATCTGCCTGGACGAGGGCATGGTGGACCTGGACCATGCCCGAGCCGCGCTCGCGCTTCGGGCCGGCCGGATCATCAACGTCAAGTTCGGCCGGGTGGGCGGACTGCTCGCGGCCAAGGCGCTGCATGACCTTTGCCGGCGGCACCGGGTCCCGGCCTGGTGCGGAGGCATGTTGGAAAGCGGGATTGGGCGGGCGCACAACCTCGCGCTCAATACTCTGCCTCACTTTACCTTGCCGGGAGACATCTCGCCGAGCGAGCGTTACTGGGAGGAAGATTTGATCGAGCCGGAGGTGGTGATGGAGCGCGGAGACCTTCGGGTAAGGGAGGAGCCGGGGATCGGGCACCGGGTGGTGTTAGCGCGGGTGAGGCGGCACCTGGTCGCGCACCGCGCGTTCCGGTGATGTGAAGAGAAGATAAAATTTAAACACGGAGAACACAGAGAGCACAGGGGATGAGTTTTGACTGTGCACCGTGCACTGATTACTGTGCACTGTCTCTCGCCTTGGCGAGAGAATCTTCAGCCCTGGATCTGGCCCAGGACCTGGGCCGCGGTCTTGCGGAGATCGGAATCGTCGCTGGCCAGGAGCTCGAGGATTCGGGGCATGGCCTCGCGGGCATTGAGCTTGCCCAAGGTGCGCAGGGCGGCCAGGACCAGGTATTTGTTCCCCCGGTTCAAGAGCGGAAGCAGTTGGGGGATGATCTGCCGGTGGCGGAAGTTTCCCAGGGCCTCGACCGCCATGGTCTGGATGGTCAGGCTCGGGTCTTGCAAGCGCAGGATCAGGGCCGGGAGGATACTCGAGTCGCCCATTTCTCCCAGGACCCGCACCGCGGCCGCCCGGATGTCCTCCGCCTCATCTTGTAAGGCGTGAATCAGGGGCGGCAGGCACTCTTCCGAGCCCAACTTGCCAAAGGCATAGATCGCGCGCAAGCGCTGGACCTTGTCGCCCGAGCGGTAGTGCTCGAGCAGGGCCTCCAGGTTGGCCAGCCCTTCCAGGCGTTCCAGGGCGTCGGCAGCGCTCTGGCGAACCTCGGC
>MGQK01000016.1:62684-62934 GCA_001797815.1 Deltaproteobacteria bacterium RBG_13_61_14
GCTCATCCATCGTTTGCTCGACTTGTTCCGCAACGACTCTCACGTCCTTTAAGATCGGCTAAACCTAACAATAATTTAGCCCCTAGTCAACTTGAAGAAGGCAGGAGGCGAGAGGCTTGAGGCCTGAGGCTGAAGATATCCTTGAACTTGAACGTGAACCTGAACGTGAACGAATTGGGCAGTAGGTCGTAGGTCGCAGGTTGTAGGTAGGGAAAAGAGCTAAAAGAAGGCCTGCGGCTTGAGGATTTAA
>MGQK01000016.1:62951-73425 GCA_001797815.1 Deltaproteobacteria bacterium RBG_13_61_14
TGCGGAACCTGGAAGACCAGGACCCGCCCGCCAAAAGCGGACTGGTGCGGCTCAAGGGCCGGTCGGTGCTCCTGCTCCATGCCGGCCTGCCCTTGCCCGAGCGGGTCCAGTTCCTGGCCCAGGCGCTCCGCCAGTTTGACCTGGAGGCGATTTACCTCTCGCCGGCGGCGCGGGAAACGATCCGCGCCAGCACGACCTGCTAGAAAAATCATTTCCTCAAGGGTATAATATCGGGCGAGGTTGAAATTACTTATCCGGACTCCGTTTTATTCAAGGAGAAGAATTCTTGGTCAAAGCGCATCATCAATCTCTGGCGCACCTGATCCCGTTCCTGGAAAAATTTCCCGGCGTGCGGGTGCTGGTCCTCGGCGACATCATGCAGGACATTTTCATCTGGGGAAGAGTGAAGCGGATTTCCCCCGAAGCGCCGGTGCCGGTGGTGGAAGTGCAGCGGCAGACCGCCATGCTGGGCGGAGCCGCCAATGTCGTCCACAACCTGCGGGCCCTGGAGGCCCAGGCCGGCCTGGCCGGCGTGGTGGGCGACGACGAGGCCGGCCGTGCCATCCTGGCCGAGTTGGACCGGGCCGGGGTGGACCGTTGCGGCGTGGTGATGGAGCCGGGCCGGCCCACTTCGGTCAAGACCCGGATTATCGCGCATCACCAGCAGGTGGTCCGCTTTGACCATGAGGAGAAGAGGCCGATCGCGGAAGCTTCGCGGCAGGCCTTGGTCCGAGAATTGGGCAAGGAACTCGCGGGCTCTCATGCTTTGATTGTCTCCGACTATGCCAAGGGCGTGATCAGCCGCGGGCTGATGCAGGAAGTGATCGGGCTGGCGGGCGAACGGCCGGTGGTGGTGGACCCGAAAGTGAAGAACCTGGACTGCTTCCGGGGCGCGACGGTGATCACGCCCAACCATGCGGAAGCGGGAGAGGCGCTGGGGATGGAGTTGGAGGACGGCGCCAGCCTGGAGCGGGCGGGCTGGGAGCTGCTGAAGCGGCTTGAGGCCCGGGCGGTGCTGATCACGCGCGGGGAGGAAGGGATCAGCCTGTTCGAGAAAGGGGAAAAGGTGAGCCGGCATATTCCGGCCGAGGCGCGGGAAGTGTTTGACGTGACCGGGGCCGGCGACACGGTGATCGCCACCTTTACCCTGGCTCTTGCCGCGGGGATGAGCCTGTTCGATGCCACCCGGACCGCCAACCTGGCGGCCGGGATCGTGGTCGGCAAACTGGGCACTTCGACGGTTACCCGGGAGGAATTGCGGGAGGCCCTGGAGAATGGAGGGCTGGGTTAATATCCGATTTTGGATTTTAGATTTTCGATTTTGGATTGGGGATTGAAAATCATTTGTCCCGATGACGGAAGATTCCAGATGGCTTGGTGATTGGCTCCGGGCGGAGGGGCCGTTCCTCTTCGCGGCGGGCGACATCACCGGGATCAAGCACGACTTTTGCATGGCCCGGTTCCATGACCTCGCCGGCCTCGATTACGCAGTGGTCCTGGCCTACCCGCTGGTGCGGGAAGTGCTGGAGGAGATCGAGGACCAGCCGACCCTGCTTTACAAGCACCTCTACCGCCAGGTGAATAACCTGCTCGACCGGACGGCGCTCAAGCTGGCCCTGGCGCTGGAGGGCCGGGGCAGCCGGGCGATCCCGGTCCCGGCCAGCCAACTCCTGGACTGGAAAGAACTCCTCGCGCACCTTTCCCACCGGCAAGTGGCCGTGCACCTGAAACTCGGCTGGTTCGGCCGCAACAACCTCCTGGTGACCCGGCGGCATGGCGCCCAGGTGCGACTGGTCACGGTGCTCACTGACTTACCGGTTGCGGGGAGTAGCGCGGGCTTGGAGGAAGTGACCGGCTGCGGCGAGTGCCGGGCTTGCGTCGCGGTATGCCCGGTAAACGCCATTCATGAAGGCCCGCAGGACTTTGGCCGGCCGGCCTGTTTTGAGAAGGTCAAACAGTTCGAGCGGATTCAAGGAATCGGTCAGCGGATTTGCGGGATTTGCATCCGGGCCTGTCCCGGGCAAGGAGGCTTCGGGCGCCAGGTCTGAGACCAGCGTCATGTCTGCGGCTCGGCGTCTGTCCATTTGGGGTCAGTGCTAAACTTTAAATTTAAGGGCAAGGAGCGAAACCGCGGGTTGGGGAATCGCAAGCGGATCTGTCTTCCGATAAGAGGAAAGGGATTTCCTTAAGTTTAAAATTTAGCACTGACCCCTGACCCTCTTCTGACGCCCCGTTGGGGCTGAAGATTTGGGCAACAGGCCCTAAAGACTTGCCCCCATTCTCACTCTTCTTCCGCGCTGGCGAGGCCCAGTTTGGCCAGACGGTAGCGGAAGGAGCGGAAGGAGATGCCGAGTAGCTCCGCCGCGTCTTTCTTGACGCCGCCGGTGCGGCGGAGCGCCTCGGTGAGCAAACGGCGCTCGATGTCTTCCATGGTGACATCCAGGCTGAGGCCCTGCTCGGGAAAGCCGACCTCGGCGAGAGCGGCCGGGCTTTCCGGGGGATGGCGGAGGAACTCGGGAAGGGTTTCGGGCAGGATGGCATCGCTCTTTTCCAGGGCGACCGCGCGTTCGATGATGTTTTCCAGCTCGCGGACGTTGCCCGGGTAATTGTAGGCTTGGAGCAACGCCTCGGTCTCGCGGGAAATTTTTTTCACCGACTTGCCCAGTTCCTTGCTGTATTGGTCGAGAAAGTGCTGGGCGAGGAGCGGGATATCTTCCTTGCGCTCGCGCAGAGGGGGAACCCGCAAGCTAATGACGTTGAGCCGATAATAGAGGTCTTCGCGGAATTGTCCCTGGGCCACCGCTGCTTCCAGGTTGCGGTTGGTGGCGGCGATCACCCGCACGTCCACCGACACGTCTTCCAGGCCGCCCACCGCCTTGAAAATCTTGTCCTGGATGGCCCGGAGCAGCTTGACCTGGATGGGAGGCGGGAGCTCGCCGATCTCGTCCAGGAAGACGGTGCCCTGGTCGGCGATTTCGAACAGGCCTTTCTTGTGCTGGTAGGCGCCGGTGAAGGCGCCCTTTTTGTGGCCGAAGAGCTCGCTCTCCATCAGCTCGCCGGGAATGGCCCCGCAATTGACGGTGATGAAGGGTTTTTCCTTGCGCGGGCTCAGGAAGTGGATGGCCTTGGCGACCAGCTCCTTGCCGGTGCCGGACTCGCCGGAGATGAGGATGTTGGAGCGGGTGGGCGCCACCTGGCGGATCAGTTCGTAAACCTCGAGCATGGGCGGCGAGGCGCCGACCAGGTTCTCGAAGGAGTAAAGGACCTTCAGCTCCTGGCGGAGCCGGACGTTTTCCCGGACCAGACGTGAACGCTCCAGGGCGTTGGCAATCACCAGCTTGATCTCGTCCACCTTGAAGGGCTTGGTGATGTAGTCGTAGGCGCCGAGCTTCATGGCCTCGACCGCGCTTTCGGTGGAGGCGAAGGCGGTAATCATGACCACCTGGGCATCGGGGTCGGCTTCCTTGACCTGGCGCAGCACCTGCATGCCGTCCACCCGGGGCATCAGGATGTCGCAGATCACCAGGTCAAAATTCTTCCGGTCCAAAAGCGCGAGCGCCTCTTCTCCCTGGCTGGCCGTGGCCACCTGATAGCCCTGCTTCTGGAGCATGATCTGCAAAAACTCGCGCATGCTCAGCTCGTCGTCCACCACTAAAATCGAATCGGTCATGACCCCTGGACCCCTTCTGGCCGTGCGGACTGGCGGGGAAGCTTGATCGTAAAGGTAGTGCCCTCTTCCACCCGGCTCTGGACCGAAACTTGGCCCCCCATGGACTCCACGATCCGCCAGACCGCGCTCAGTCCGAGACCGGTCCCCTGCTCCCGGGTGGTGAAAAACGGCTCAAAAATGCGGCCCAGGCGCTCCTCGGGAATGCCCCGGCCGCTGTCCGAGACCTGAATTTGCAAAAACCCGTCGGCCTCGCCGTTCAGCCGCGTGCAGGAAAGGCAGAGCCGGCCACCCTGGGGCATGGCCTCGGCGGCATTGTTGATCAGGTTCCAAAGAATCTGCTGGACCAGCTTGGGATCGGTTTCCAGGGTCAGGCCTTCCTCCAGGTTGGTCTCGAGCTGGATGCCCGCCGGGATGTCGGTGCGATTGGAAAAGACCTCCAGCAGGTCGCGGACCAACTGGGGGAGATTAATGGTCTCCCGGCTCCGGGGCGTGGGCCGGGCGTAAAGCAAGAAATCGGTGATCAGGGAGTTGAGCCGGTCGGCCTCCCGCAGCACGATGTGCATGAGGTGGCGGTTGACCGGGTCCAGGGAAAGCTCGCGCTCGAGCACTTCGATGGAGCCGCTGATCGCGGCCAGGGGATTGCGGATCTCATGGGCCATGCCCGCGGCCAACCGGCCGACCGCAGCCAGACGGTCGGAGGTGCGCAAGCGCTCCTCCATCTCCGCCAGGGGCGTGATGTCGGAGAACAACAAGAGCTTGCCGATGTCCCGATCCTGCGGCCCGACCAGCGCGCTGAGGGAAACCTCCAGGATCCGGCGCCGGCCCTGGTGGTCGGCGAACGGCAGCCGGAAAGGCGTTTGCTGTTCAAAGGCGGCGGCCTGGTCGAGCTGGATGCCGGGAAGCACCTGGGAGAGGGGGCGGTTGAGGGCCTCGGCTTCGCTGAAGCCGGTGATGCGCTGCGCGGCCCGGTTAAAGGAAGTGATCCGGCCGGCCGGGTTGAGGGTGAGGAGTCCGGAGCGCAGAGAGAGCACGATGGAGTCGTTGAGAGCCTCCAGCTTGTCGAGGCCGTCCTGGGCTTCCTTGAGCTCGTGGCCGGTGGCGCGGAGCTGTTCGGTCAAGTAGCTGGAAAAGGCCGCCACCAGGAAGAAGGAAACGTCGTTATACAGGATCGCTTGGATGAGATCGTAGAAATTGGGGGGGGCGGCCGCGGCCGCTCCCATCAGCATCGGCAAGTTCCCGCGAAAGATCAGGATGAGCAGGCCGGCATAGAGCACCGAGCCGGCGGTGGCGGCGAGGAAAGCGCCGCGGCGGTAACAGAGGATGGCCGCCATGATGATGGCGAGCAAGTAGAGAAAGGAAAAGATGCTGTCCTGGCCGCCGGTGATGTAGATGAGTGCGGTGACGAAAATCACTTCCCAGAAGATCTGAGCATAAGCGAGGCCGGTGACCCGGGTTTTGAGGAGGCGGAGGATAACGGCGGAAACGAGGGTGACCAGGTAAGTGGCGGCGCTGAGGACATAAAGGGACATGAGCGAAGCCGCCAGGAAAGAGTAGCCGCGGCCCAGGTGAATGAAGACGGTGGCGCCGAGGAGGAAGGTGACAATGATGATACGCAGCGCCAACGCCCATTTCAGGCGGCGCTGGACCTCGGACACGCGTTCCCCAAAAACTTCGGTAGCTTCCATGGTTAAGGATTAGCGCCGGAAAACGGCCTTGCCCCTCGGCTCCCGGCCCAAGCCCGGGGATGGGGATCAGGCCGGTCCCTCATGATTTCCCGCGAAACCGAACCCCACCGGGCCGGGACGAGAGAGCCACTCCTTCCCGGCTCAGCCAATGATGTTGGCGATGTTGAAGATGGGCAGATACATGGCGATGGCGATGCCTCCCACGGCCACACCCAGGAACACCATGAGCATGGGTTCCATCAGGGAGGTCAAGGTGGCCACGGAATCGTCCACTTCCTCTTCGTAAAAGTCGGCGATCTTCTGGAGCATGGCGTCCATGGCGCCGGTCTGCTCGCCGACCCCGATCATCTGCACCACCATGGGCGGAAAGACCTTGCTGCCGCGCAAGGGCTCGACCATGGTCTTGCCCTCGCTGATGGCCTGGCGAACCCGCTTGATCTCGCCTTCCACCACCCGGTTTCCGGCCACGCGGGCGGTGATGTCGAGCCCGTCGAGCAGGGGCACGCCCGAGGCCACCATGGTGCCGAGGGTGCGGGTGAAGCTCGCCACCGAGGTCTTTTTGATGAGGTCGCCCACCACCGGGAGCAGCAGATAAAACTTATCCAGGAGCAGTTCGCCCTTGGGATTGACCTTCATGGCCCGGAAAACCCCAAACAGGGTCCCGGCCACGCCGACAATGTAGGCCCAGCCAAAACTCTTGGTCAGCCAGGTGCTGAGGTCCATGATCATCTGGGTGAACTTGGGCAGGGTCCCGCCCATGTCCGTGAACATCTGGGAGAAGATGGGGATGACGAAAATCAGGAGCACCGAGACCACGACTATGGCGATGCTCAAAACCACGCCCGGGTAGACCATGGCGCCCTTGATCTGCTTCTTGAGGCGCATGGATTTTTCAATGGTGGTGGCGAGGCGGGTGAGGATGGTATCGAGAATACCGCCGACCTCGCCGGCCGCGATCATGTTGACGTAGAGGGCGTCAAAGACCTTGGGGTGCTTGCCCAAGGCATCGGCAAAGGTGGAGCCGGCCTCCACCTGCTCCTTGACCGATCGGAGCACGGATTGGAAAGCCCGGTTTTCCATTTCCGAGGAGAGGATTTCCAGGCACTGGACCAGGGGCAGGCCCGCGTCAATCATGGTGGCGAATTGGCGGGTGAAGACCACCAGGTCCTTGTCGCTGATCCCCCCTCCCAGACCCGGGATCTTGAGATCCAGGCTCCAGTCCAGGCCCATGGACTGTTTGATTTTGCCTTCCAGGGGCATGATGTCCTGACTGCGCAGCTTGGCCGCCACCGCTTCCGCATTCGGGGCCTCCATCACACCCTTCTGGGTGGAACCTCCTTTGGTCCTTCCTTCCCATGAAAATTTCGGCATGGCCTACCCCCTTGGCTAGGGCCCTTACGCATAGGGCCGGCTGGCGTCGCCGACCCGGGTCTGCCGGATCGGGCCGCCTTTTTCCAACATGGCCCGCAACTCCTCGGCATCAGAGGAGCGGCCGAGCGCATCATCCAACGTGATCAGTCGCTTCATGTAAAGCGTGGCCAGCGACTGGTTGAAGGTCTGCATTCCAAACTTTTCCTGGCCCACCTGCATCTGCGAGTAAAGCTGGTGGACCTTGTCTTCCCGGATCAGGTTGCGGATGGCGGGATTGGGGATCATGATCTCCAGGGCCAGGACCCGGCCGTGGCCGGAGGCCTTGGCCATCAGGCTCTGGCAGAGCACGCCCTCGAGCACGAAGCTGAGCTGCGCCCGCACCTGCGGCTGCTGGTAAGAGGGAAAGACGTCAATGATCCGGTTGATGGTCTGCACGCAGGAGTTGGTGTGGAGGGTGGCGAAGACCAGGTGGCCGGTCTCGGAGCAGACCAGGGCGCTCTCGATCGTCTCCAGGTCCCGCATCTCGCCGATCAGGACCACATCCGGGTCCTGGCGCAGGATATACTTGAGCGCGGTCTTGAAACTGGACGTGTCCGATTGCACCTCCCGCTGGTTGACCAGGCAGTTCTTGTGCGGGTGCAGGTATTCGATGGGGTCCTCAATGGTAACGATGTGCTCGTGCCGCTCGGAATTGATCTTGTCCAGAATGGCCGCGAGCGTGGTGGACTTGCCGCAACCGGTCGGGCCGGTGACCAGGACCAGGCCCCGCGGCTTCTTGGACAGGCTCTCCACGATCGGCGGCAAACCCAGCTCCTGGAAGCTCAGGATCTTGAAGGGAATCGTCCGGAAGGCCCCGGCCACCGCGCCCCGCTGCATGAAGATGTTGGCGCGGAACCGGGAGAGCCCCTTCACCCCGAAGCTCAGGTCCAGCTCGTTCTGCTCCTCGAAGCGGTGCTTCTGCGAGTCGGTGAGAATCGAGTAGCAAAGCTGCTTGGTCTCCGGCGCGGTCAAGGGCGGCGACTTGAGCGGAGTCAGCCGGCCGTCAATCCGCAACTGCGGGGGCGAACCCGTGGTGATGTGGAGGTCCGAAGACCCCTTCTCGATCATGGCCTTGAGTAACTGGTGCAAATTTGCCATGGCGTCCTCTCCTTAGCGAATTTTAGGTGTCGGCCGCGGTGACGCGGACCACTTCGTCAATGGTGGTGACCCCTTCGCGGACCATCTGCAGCCCGCTCTGGCGCATGGTCAGCATGCCCAGGCGGATCGCCTCGTTCTTGAGTTCCGTGGTGCTGGCCCCGTTGATCACGAACTCCTTGACCTCCTCGAACATGGTCATGACCTCGTACACCGCGCGCCGGCCCTTGTAGCCGGTCTCGTTGCAATTGAAACAGCCCCGGCCCTTCTGGGGCGCGCAGCCCTGGCCCTGCTCCGGGCTCATGCCCAGGTCGGTCAAGACCTTGGGCTCCACCTGGATCGGCTCCGTGCACTCCGGGCAGACCCGGCGCACCAGACGCTGGGCCACGATCAGGTTCACCGAACTCGCCACCAGGAAGGGCTCCACCCCCATGTTGAGCAGACGGTTGATGGTGCTGGGCGCGTCGTTGGTGTGCAGGGTGGAGAGCACCAGGTGGCCGGTGAGCGCGGCCTTGACCGCGATCTCCGCGGTCTCGAAGTCGCGGATCTCGCCCACCATGATGATGTTCGGGTCTTGCCGCAGGAAGGCGCGCAGCGCCGCCGCGAAGTTGAGCCCGATCTCCTCGTGCATCTGGCACTGGTTGATGCCCATCAAGTTGTACTCGACCGGGTCTTCGGCGGTGGAGATGTTCTCGGTGGTCTTGTTCAATTCCGAGAGCGCCGAATAGAGCGTGGTGGTCTTGCCCGAACCGGTGGGCCCGGTGACCAGGCACATGCCGAAGGGCTGGTAGATGGCCTTCTTGAAGTCCTTGAGCTGTTCATCGTAAAAGCCGAGCTTGGTCATGTCCAGCTGCAGGTTGGACTTGTCCAGCAGCCGCATCACCACCTTCTCCCCGAACAAGGTGGGCAGGACCGAGACCCGGTAGTCCATTTCCTTGTCCTTGCCCAGCTTGATCTTGATCCGGCCGTCCTGGGGCAGGCGCCGCTCGGCAATGTCCATTTGGCTCATGATCTTGATGCGCGAGACAATCGCGTTCCTGAGCTTCATCGGCGGCTTCATCACCTCGTAAAGCACGCCTTCAATCCGGTAGCGCACGCGGAAGCTTTTCTCGTAAGGCTCGATGTGGATGTCCGAAGCATTTTTCTTGATCGCGTCGGTCAGGATCAGGTTGCACAGCTTCACCACCGGCGCGTCTTCGCTGGCCTTTTCCAGATCGGCCAGGTTGACGTCATCCTCCTCCTCGCCCAACGAGATGTCCAGGCCCTCGATGTCGCCCAGCGCCTGTTCCAACGCGGCGTTGGACTGGCTGTAGTAGCGGTCAATCGCCTCTTTGATCGCGTTCTCCGGCGCCACCACCACCTCGATGTTGTAGCCGGTCAGGAACTTGATATCGTCAATGGCAAAAATGTTGGAAGGGTCGGCCATGGCCACGATCAGGGTGGAACCCGCCCGGTTGATGGCAATGACCTGGTGCTTCTGCGCCACCTCTTCCGGGATCAAGCGGACCACCTGATCCTCGATCTCAAACTCGGAAAGATTGATCGAGGGCACCCCGTATTGCTTGCTCAGAAACTCGGTGAGTTCTTCTTCCTTGATGAAGCCCATCCGGGTGAGGTTGGCCCCCAGCCGCCCCCCGTGCCTCTTTTGCTCCTCCAGGGCCTGCTGAAGCTGGACCGGCGTAATCAGGTTATCACGTACTAAAAGTTCACCGAGCTTTCCGGCCATTCCCTGTCTCCTTGCCTAAAGCTTGAATCTCTATCTCCTGAGTTTCTTTTTATTTTCCCCTTTCTTGGGCGATCTGTCAAGCAAATTTCTCTTGCTCCCCTCTCCGCCCCCCTGCCGCTGCATGCAATCCTCCCCTTCCCTCTTATTCTGACGCCTTGACCTCCGGCCTCGATTCAGATAACTTGATAGTTAATTCAGATGAAAAAATAGCTAACCTTTAGAAAAAAACGGCACTTTTCAATTGGAAAACAAATCCATGATTCGCACCACCCGCCAAGCACGGTCCTTGTGGCCCGGGTCATCGGGCCGCTCGCCGGCTTAGATCCGCCTGCCCGCCCATGCCGCCATCCTCCAACTCCCATCCGGCGCCCCGTTTTCTTCGGGCTGGGATCGGCCCCCTGCTCCTGGCCGTTGCCTTCATCGCCCTTACCCTTTGGAGCTGGCGCAAATGGCCGGACGTGCTCGTGGACTTTGGCCGGGAACTCTATCTTCCCTGGCAATTGATCCAGGGCAAGGTTCTCTATCGCGACATCGCCCTCAACTACGGATGCTTTCCCCAATACCTTAACGCCTTTTTCTTTAAATTGTTCGGTGTCAGCTTTACCACCCTGATCTATTGCAACCTAGCCATCCTGGCCGGAATCACCTCGCTCATTTATCTAACCCTGGTCCGAGCGTGCGACCGCCTCACGGCCGCCGCGGCCGGCCTGATCCTGCTCCTGGTCTTCGCTTTCCCCCAGTACGCCGCCATCGGCGGCATGAACTTTGTGGCGCCCTATTCCCATGCGGCCACGCACGGGGTGGCTCTGGCGGTGGCCATGCTGGCCGCTCTGGCGCTCAATCGAGCAAGCCCCGGGCGAAGAGCGACGGCCGGGGCCGGGCTCTGCT
>MGQK01000016.1:73527-73643 GCA_001797815.1 Deltaproteobacteria bacterium RBG_13_61_14
CGGGCTCCTTCAAACCTCATGTTCGCTTCCTGCTCTGGGCTTTGCTCCCGGTTTTGGGTTTTCTGATTTATTTTGCCGCGAAAATGCCGCTGCACTCCGCGCTCCAAGCCGTGAGC
>MGQK01000017.1:157-266 GCA_001797815.1 Deltaproteobacteria bacterium RBG_13_61_14
AGCTATGATGATGACGCATGTGGCGGGGACGATTGCGACGACTTCAACCCGGACATCTTTCCCGGAGCTCCGGAGATCTGCTTTGATGGAGTGGACAACCAGTGCCCCG
>MGQK01000017.1:299-4615 GCA_001797815.1 Deltaproteobacteria bacterium RBG_13_61_14
GCATCTGCACCAGCATGACTACTTCCTGCTGGTCCACACCGATTACTGGGATGACGCTTACTTGCACGCCGACTTCCAATTGTAGTTGGATAACTACCATAATTCATACATTCTCTTCTTACACTTATCCTTGGACTACTTGTATTCCTGTGGGGCCTGGGTCGAGTTGTTGGTCCACACCTCACACAACTTGGACTTATACTTGTAGCACTCATACGAATACGTACGGCTGCACCTACACGGCCGCCTTGACCCTGTTTCCATCTCCCACCAAAATGGCCCTGAATGAGTCGCTACCAGGCAGTGACCATTGGATCGCCACGAGTGTGGCTCAAGCCATAGACAAACTTTTGATGCCGGGCCCCCTCGCCGCGGCCGAAGATCAAAACACCATCCCCGCCGGCGGCAGAAGAAGAGCCGCCGCCTTTGCCGGCAATATCGTTCCCTTGTCTTACGGGACCCTGGCCGTGGAAGAGCAATGGATCCGTGGCCGGTATGATGACACGACTAATTCCTGGGGCTTGGGCGACGAGGTTATTCCTTTCTTGAGCGTCAGCGGACCAGGCCTGGACTATCAGGTGGCCGCCCTTGATTCAACTCCCGAAAGCCGCCCAGCAACTGTCGTTACCGAGCCGGAGCCGGCCCCGGAGGAACAAAACGTCGAAATAACGACCGGGAAATTCCAAGCCAAGTTTTCTTTCATGGCGGTGAAACGGCCTCATTAAGCAGGCCGGAATTGACCTTGTCCGGCGAGAGGTTCGGGCCGGTATGACCTGACCGCGTTGGACAAGGTGGCGGCGTTGGTGGCGCGGGCGGACGGGAGCGGGACGATTTTGGTGCAGGTGGCGCTGCCTTATGATTCCGAAGTGCATACGGTGCCGGTGCCCTTGACCCCGGACCCAACCGTTCTGATCAACGTGGGACCCTGACCAGCGGCATGACAGCTAGAGATGGACCAATAGAAAGGTTCGAGGGGGACCGGTGTTTTTCGCTGTTCCTGACCAAAGAACATTGTAGGCGGCCAACGAGGGGACTGCCTTTTTCGCCCGCCGAGGATTTTCCTGTGGGGGAATGCGTGTCAGTGGCATCGGAAGAGTTGCTCATCGGTCCCTTATCCGGGCCTGAGGGATCTCGGCCGTTAGTTCGCCGCTGGGGGAAAACTCCGCTCTGGCCCGTGCCCGGATGGACCGAACCCAAGACCCTTCCGGGCTAAATTCCAGGCAGAATGGGTATTGCTCCTCCCTTGAGAAACAGCCATCAAAAGCCATGCCAAGGCATTTTGCTTGAAGGCCGGTCCCCCTTTCCGAAAAAAGCCTCCCGCCTAGAACCTATTAATTTTGCTAGCTTTTTTCTATTTGCCCTTGATGGAGATAAACTCCGGTAAGTTTTACTGCATCCCGGCTGAGCCAGGTGAATCTATATAGGAAGAGGCGGGTTATATGGGATCCAAGAAAATTTTACTTGACCCGGATTCAAGATTTCATTAAAATTAATTAAGAAGGGGATGGGGAAATCCTTTCAGATTGTATGAGACACTGGGTCTGGGGGGGGAGATTTTTGTCTCCCTCGGGATCCAAGAGTTTGAGATGACGTTCGGGAAAGGCTAGTTCCAGGGACAGCGCATGGCCAAAGATAAAGAAAAGATATTGGCCGCGGCTCAGAAGCTGGTCCAGAAAGGTCAACTGGACAAGGCGATCAAGGAGTATCAAAAAGCCCTGGAAGAAGACCGCAAGGACGTCCGCATCCACCTCAAACTGGGCGACCTCTTCGCCAAGCTGAAAAACAAAGACGCCGCGATCAAAGCTTACAGCGACGCCGCCAAGTATTACACCAAGGACGGCTTTTATTCCAAGGCGGTGGCGGTTTACAAGCAAGCCCTGGGCATTGACGATACCCGGGTTGACCTCTACTTAAGCCTCGCCGACCTCTACCACAAGCTGGGCCTGGTCAACGACGCCATGACCCAGTACCACACCGTGGCCGCCTCCTATGAACGCGAAGGTCAAATCAAGGAAGCACTGGACACCCTGAAGCGGATGGTGGACATGGATCCGCGCAACGTGATCCTGGTCACCAAGCTCGCCGAGCTCTATTACAAGAACGGGTTGAAGGCGGAAGGCTACCAGGCTTTTCGCCAGGCCCTGGAGCAGCTCAAGGAAGAGAACCGCTTCGAAGAATACACCCGGATGTTGGAGAAGTTGGCCAAGTCCGATCCGGAAAATCTTCAGAACCTGAAGGAACTGGGGGCGATTTACATCCGCCGCCAGGTCTGGGACCGGGCCTACCAGGTCCTGGGCCGGATCTACAAGACCGATCCCGAAGACCTGGACAACCTCAACAACCTGGCCCAGGTGGCCATCCGTCTCGAGCAGAAAGGCCAGGCGGCCGAGTTGTTCAAGGCTCTGGCCAGCAAGTACAAGGGCAAGGGGCTCAACCAGAAGGCCACGGATGCTTTGCGCAAGGTCTTGCAGCTCAATCCTCAAGACCCGGATGCCAGGCGGGTGCTGGGAGCCGGGGCGGTGGTGGAAGCGGAGCCGGAGGAAGTTCCGGAAGAGCCGGAGCTGTTAGAGGAAGAGGTCGAGGACGGTCTGGAAGCTCTCGGGGAGGAGGGCGAGGAAGAGGTCACCATCGAAGCCGGCGAGGCCTTGGGGGAAGAGGAGGAGGTGCACCTCAGCCCCGATCAAATCCTGGAGCATCTGACCGAAGCGGATGTGTACCTCAAGTATGGCCTCCGGGACAAGGCCCTGCACCATATCAACGCAGTGCTGAAGTCGGACCCGGCCAACCTCAAAGCCCATCTCCGCCTCAAGGATATCCATGTCGAAGCCGGCGATACCGCCAAGACCCTGGAACTCCTCCATAAGATCGTCCAACTGGGCCAGCAGCAGAAAGACCTGGCCACCGCCCGCCAGGCGCTGGCTCAAGTTCTCGAACTGAACCCGAATGACGCCAAGGCCAAGGAACTGCAAGCCACTTTGGCCAAGGCCGTAGCCGGCCCGGCGCCGGCCAAAGCCGCGCCTGCCCCCAAGGTGGAGGAGGAGGCGCTGGAAGAGGAAGCGGTCCTGGCCGTGGACCTGGAGCTGGAAGAACCGGTAGTAAAAAAGCCGGTGGAGAAGCCCAAACCCCCGCCGGCCCCGGCCAAACCCGCGCCGGCGCCAGCCGCGGCGGCCGGGGATTTCAACGAGGAGTTGGAGGAAGCGGAATTTTATCTCCAGCAGGGCCTGGAAGATGAAGCGCGCAAGGTTTTCCTGGGAATCCTCAAGCGGGATCCCGGCCATACCGTGAGCTTGCGCAAACTCCAGGAGCTGGAAGAACCCAAGGTTGAGGCCCAGGTGGAAGAAGAAGTGGTCCAGGAGGGCCCGACCCCGGCTTTCGCCGAAGAGGTTGAAATCGAGGCTGAAGAGGTCGCAGAGGAAATCGAAGAGGAAGTGGCGGAAGAGGTCGAGCCGCCCGCGGCCGCGGCGCCGGCGGCAAAAGCCGCGGAAGCGAAAGCGCCGGCCCCAGCCCCGGGAAAAGCGCCCCCGCCACCCGCACTGGAAGTGGAAGAAGAAGTGGTGGTGGAGGAAGAAGCGCCTCTGGAGATCGAGTTGGAGGTCACGCCGGAAGCGAAGGCGGCTCCGCCACCGCCAGCGAAGGCCGTGGCGCCGGAAGCCGAGACTGAGATCTCCCTGGAAGTGCCCGAGCCGGCACCGCCTCCTCCTTCGCCCGATGAAGAAACGACCTTCATTCCCCCGGTGCTGGCCGAAGGCGAGGATAGCCTGTTCGGCCCGCCCCAGCCTGGTGAAGAACTCTTCGACCTGGCCGCGGAACTGGAAAGCGAAGACCTGGGCGAGGTCTCTTCCGAGATCTCCAGCCTGGGCACCAGCGCCCAGTTCGGCTTCGAAGACATGTTCCGCGCCTTTAAAAAAGGCGTGGCCCAGGCGGTTTCTCCGGAGGAATCCTCGGCCCATTACGACCTGGGTTTGGCTTACAAGGAGATGGGGCTGATTGATGACGCCATCGCCGAGTTCCAGACCGCTATGGCCGGGTCGTTCACCCCCAGCAACTGCCTGCTCATGATCGGGCTGTGCCGCGCCGACCGCAGCGAAACCCCCGAAGCCATCGCTTCGCTGCAACAGGCCCTGGCGCTCGAGGGCCTGTCCGAGCAGGAAGCGGGCGGGATCTATTTTGAGATGGGCAAGATCTTCCAGCAGTGCGACGACCTGCCCCACGCCCGCTGGGCCTACGAGCAGGCCGAACAGGCGGACCCCACCATGATGGGCCTGGCCGAACGGCTGGCGGAATTGGCCGAGGTCTCCGCCGAGGCGCCCGCGGCC
>MGQK01000017.1:4654-5713 GCA_001797815.1 Deltaproteobacteria bacterium RBG_13_61_14
CCCGCGCCGCCGGTGGCGCCGGGCCCGGTGCGGGAAGACGTCCGCCGCGAGACCGCGGCCCTTGACGAGGTGCCGGCCCAGGAACCCGAGCAGCCCAAGCCCATGCAACAGAAGAAAAGCAAGAAGATCAGTTACCTATAATGCTCTTGTCCCGATGAGGTGGCGCGCGCATGGATTACCTTGAATTTTACGGTCTCGAGCAGGAACCCTTTTCCCAGGCGCCGGTGCTCAGGTTCTATTTCAACAGCGCCCAGCATTCCCGGGCCCTGGTCCGCCTCATGTATGCGGCGGACACCATGAAGGGACTGGCCATGCTCATCGGCGACATCGGCACCGGCAAGACCATCCTCGCCCGCCGCATGCTCGACAGCCTGCCCGAGGAAGAATACGAGTCCGCGCTCCTGGTCATCATCCATTCCCACATCACCGCGGACTGGCTGCTCACCCGCATCGCCCGCCAACTGGGAGTGGAGGACCCGGCCCCGGAGAAATTGAAACTCTTGAACCAGCTCTACCACCGCCTGACCGAGCTCCACGACCAGGGCAAGAAAGCGGTGGTGCTGATTGACGAGGCCCAGATGCTCCAGTCCCGGGAGATCATGGAAGAGTTCCGGGGCCTCTTGAACCTCGAACTGCCCGAGGCCAAGCTCATCACCTTTGTCTTCTTCGGCCTGACCGAGCTGGAAGATTACCTGCACCTCGACGAGCCCCTGGCCCAGCGCGTCGCGCTCAAGTGCCACCTCGAATCCTTCAACCGCGATTCCACCGAAGGCTACATCAACCATCGCCTGCGCCTGGCCGGGGCCAAGAACCTGCTCTTCAACCCCGAGGCCATCACCGCCATCCATACCTACTCCCGGGGCGTGCCCCGCCTGATCAACACCATTTGCGACAACAGCCTCTTCGAGGGATTCCTGCTCAAGAAGCGCGTGATCGAGGAGGCCATGGTGCAAAACATCGCCAACGACCTCGGCCTTTTCACCGAGGAGGAACTGAAGCGTCGCAAGCCTGTCCGCAGCCGGCGCGGTCCGGGCAAGATCGTTCCGGTCTGGGAAGGCG
>MGQK01000017.1:5727-13032 GCA_001797815.1 Deltaproteobacteria bacterium RBG_13_61_14
ACTCTCCCGGACATGCTGCCGCCTACCCGCCGCATTCATCCGCCGGCGGATGAAAGCACCGAGGCCGAACTGGACCAGGCCATGGCCAAGGCCGGGCTCAGGGAAGGGGCGCCGGCGGCCAAGAAACCCGCTCCGGTCGAGGGCGAAGAAGAGCTCGAAGACATGCTGGACAACATCCTGGAAGAACAGGAGCCGCCCCCGGCCAAACCCGCAACCGCGACCGTCGCGAAAAAATCCCCTGCTCCGGCGGCCGCTCCGGCCAAGGCCGCGCCCAAAGCGGCGCCCAAAAAAGCCCCGGCCAGCGAGGACGACGAAAAAATTGACGCGCTGTTTGATGATCTGGAAGAAAAGTAACCCATATTGGGGTCAGGTCCTGACAATTCACAATTTAAAGAATCTCCAACCACGTTCGTTGGCGAAACCGTGTTTCTGAAAAAGGCAAGCTGAGAATTGCCCAGGCCGAAGAAAGAGGTAGTGCTCTGTCAAGGCAAATTTGCGAATTGGGAATGTAGGGGCGCGGCTTGCGGCTCGACTGAGCTCGCCGAAGTCCGTGCCCAGGATCAGGGCCGGCGCAAGCCCGCCCCGACTATGGATTTATCCCGCATTTATCGTTTGGCAAAGCAGTAGGGTTGATCTTGGGAGATAAAGATTGAGGTCATTTTCAGGGTGGCGAGGGAAATTCCACAACCCCCTGCTTGATTCCACCGGTCAACGAAACCAGCAGTTGCGAAAGCTTCCTTAACTTTCAGAGAACAAATTGTGAATTGTCAGGACCTGACCCCGAACCCGAGCAGGGGAAGGCGAGGAAGGGGCGGATCTCCGCTGGCTCGCTCAGGCAGCTACCAGGGTCCGTCCACGGTCAGGACGGTTCGGCATTTTCCAGGAAACTCTTAACCCGCTGGTAAAACCTCTGGGCCTTCTCCAAAATCTGTTCGGCCTTTTCCCGGGTCGGTTCTATTCCCGCCTCATAATCGGCCTTTTGTCTTTCCTTAAAAGCTTGGATAAAGGAAGCATGCAGTTCCTCAGGCAACTGCCCGGTCTTAATGAATTCCTTGCCGAAGGCGCTGATGACCGCGGAATGCTTGGCAAAGGCGAGGTTCCGCGACAAGAGCAGCGCTTCGGCGCAATACAGCATGGCATAGTAAGCCCGAGAAACGGCAAACTCCGGGTAGTCGGTATTCAGCAGCTCTTCCGCGGCCCCGAGGCTCCGGTCCGGTTTTGCCAACAGTTCCCGGACATCATCTCTCAAACGCTGATCCCTTCCTTCTTCACGTTTTGGATCAGGGTAGAGGATCTTTTCGCAAAGTCCTCCGCTAAATAGTCAATACAGACCAGGACCGTATCATATTGCAGCGACAGCCTGGCCGCGATTTCATTCACCTGGCTCTCTTCGTCTGAGGCCAGCGGTGAGTTTAGGAGCAAGAGGCAGTCTACGTCGGAGTCCGGTGAATCGTCGCCCCGGGCGTAGGAACCAAACAGCTTTAAATCTACAAATTTGCCCTTGAGGGTGGCTTGCAGCTCCGCCTTCAGTTGTTTAAGAATGGTCTGGAGAAGATTCTGATTCATCGCAACTCTTGTCCCGGTTTTTTCCCCGGCTTGACGCGGATCCAACTTGAGATTACCCGACATTCATGGGATTAGCAAGCCTCCGTCAATCGGCACCACCGCCCCGGTCATGAAGGCGGCATGGTCGGAGCAGAGGAAAGCGACGAGCGGGGCCACTTCCTCCGGCTCGCCCAGCCGGCGGAGCGGGATGTTTTTCAAGTAGCGGTCGAGCTTGTCCTGGTCGGCGAGCAGGTGCGCGATCAGCTCGGTGCGGATCCAGCCCGGCGCCACCGCGTTGACGGTGATGTTATAGCGCGCCCATTCGATGGCCATGGCCCGGGTGAAGTGGGCCACTGCGGCCTTGCTCGCGTGGTAAACGGCCTGGTTGGCCGCGGCCACGAAAGCGCCGACCGAGGCGGTGTTGACGATGCGGCCGAACTTCTGGCCGATCAGGTGCGGACCCACGGCCTTGGTGAAGAGGAACATGCTCTTGAGGTTGGTGTCCATCACCCGGTCGTAGTCGGTCTCGGAGGTCTCGAGCAGCGGCTTGGCCAGCTCCATGCCGGCGTTGTTGATGAGGAGGTGCAGCCCGCCCAGTTCCTGAAGCGTCAACTCCACCACCCGGGCCACGGACTCGGCCGAGGTCGCGTCCGCGGCCGCGGTCAGCGCCGTCCCTTCTTTCTCCCGGATCCGCTTGGCGGTCTCCTGGAGCTGGCTCTCGGTCCGCGCGGTCACGCACACCGCGGCCCCCGCCTCGGCGAGCGCCAAAGCAATGGCCCGGCCCATGCCCCGGCCGGCGCCGGTCACGATGGCGACCTTGTCCGATAAATCAATCGCGATTCCCATTCACGACCTCATCCTTTAAAAAGCCGGTCTCATGTTAAGCCGAGCAGATGGTGAAGTCAATCCAGATAGCCGGGGAATGTCCTTCCGTCGGCTGGCCCTTGGATCGTGCGAAGCTTGACGGAACCGAGGGCCGGAGATAGAATAACAACTAATGGTGGACAAAATTCAGAAGGGGAACCTGGGCGAAATCGCCTTTCCCAAGATCTTTTACTCGATCAGCGGCAAAGGCCGGACCGGGGTGCTCAACGTCGTGGATGAGAAGGACGCGGTGGTGCGCAAGCGCCTGTATTTTCTGGGCGGAGACACGGCCTTTGTCAAGTTCGGCCCGATGGAGGAATGCCTGGGGCAGATCTTGATCCGGCGCCAGTTCATCACCGAGGACCAGTTGGAAGAGGCCATGGAGGAACTGGCGGTGGACCCTAAGCCGCTGGGCCAGGCCCTGGTCCAGAAGAAGTATATCACCGAGCCGCAGCTCGAGGACGCGCTTCGGCTCCAGGCCCAGGAGAAGCTCATCTCCTGCTTTGCCTGGACTGACGGCAACTTCGAGTTCCAGGAAGAATCGGTTTCCACTTTTTCCCACCAGGTGTCGCTGTTCAAGATCCAGCCCGAGCAGGTGGTGGTGGAAGGGGTCAACCGGCACTTCACCCTGGAGCGGGTCGAGAAGGAGTTCGAGCACCTCAAGAACAAGTGGCTCAAGCTTTCCGCCGAGTTCGTCAAAAAGAAAGAGTTCTTCGGATTTTCGGCCGCGGAGTTGGGGGTGGTCCTCAATATTGACGGCGGCCGTCCCTTTGCCAAGATCATCGGCGCCAGCGACCTGGGCCTGACCCGGACTTTGAAGCTGCTTTACTCCCTGATGGTCACCGGGATGGTGGAGATCACCGAGGCGGTTTCGGTGGCCAAGGTGAAGCGGCGGAAGGAATCCGCGGTTCGGCGCCAGGAGGAGACCTTTATCCTGCCGGAGATAGACCCGAACCTGGTGGCCGCGGAGCTGGGGGTGGAGCCGGGGAGCGAGGCGGAAGCCGCGGCCGAGGCTGCGGCCACCGTGGCGGCCAAGGCCGCGACGCCGGCCAAACCCGGGGCTAAGGTTAAGCCCAAGGCGATCTCTGATGACCAGGCCCTGGCCGTCCGCCAGATCAGCGACCTCCTCTTCAGCAACCGGCGGGAGGCCTTGGCCGCCCTGTTTCCGGGCCGGGGCGACGGGGGCAGAAAATTCGGCGAGCTTATGGTCTCCAAGGAACTGATTGACAACAACCAGCTCTCCACGGCCATGCACAAGATGCGGGAGGAGGGCGGGGGCCTGCTCACCAACCTGGCCAAGGCGGGCGCGATTGACGAGGAGATCTTGTCCGAGTTCCTCAGCCAGCACTTCGGGGTGCCCGCGGTCAACCTGGATGAGCTGGAGCTGGAGCAGGAGATCGTCAGTCTGGTCCCGGAGGAGTTGGCCAAGAAATACAAGGCCATCCCCATCAACCGCACCGGCAAGACCCTGGTGGTGGCCATGGCCGACCCCACCAACATCGAGGCGATTGACGAGATCAAGTTCCTCACCGAATACAACGTGGAAGTGGTGGTGGCCACCGAAATCCAGATCAAGAACGCCCTGGACAAATACCACGACTCCACCGCCATGCTCGATGAAGTGATGATGAGTTTTGACGACTCGGACATTGACCTGGCCGAGACTAAGGAGGATGACGAGAGCCTCTCGGAGATGGAGAAGGCGGCCCAGGAGGCGCCGGTGGTCAAGCTGGTCAACAACCTGTTTGTGGACGCGCTCCACAAGCGGGCCTCGGACATCCACCTCGAGCCTTACGAAACCGCCTTCCGCATCCGCTACCGGATTGACGGCGCCCTCTACCCCATCGCCACCCCGCCCATGAAACTCAAAAGCGCGATCGCCTCCCGGATCAAGATCATGTCCCGCATGGATATCTCCGAGCGCCGGATGCCGCAGGACGGCCGGATCAGCCTCAAGATCGGCAACAAGAAGATTGACTTCCGCGTCTCCACCCTGCCCACCCTCTGGGGCGAAAAGATCGTGTGCCGGCTCCTGGACAAGAGCACCCTCAAGGTCAACCTGACCGACCTGGGCATGGAACAAGTGCAGCTCGATAATTTTAAATGGGGCATCTACCGGCCTTACGGCATGGTGCTCGCCACCGGGCCCTCCGGCTGCGGCAAAACCACCACCCTCTACTCCGCCCTGCTCGAACTCAACAAGGTCACCGACAACGTCTCCACCGCCGAGGACCCGGTCGAATACAACCTGGAAGGCATCAACCAGGTGCAGATGCGCGACGAGATCGGGCTCAACTTCGCCGCCGCGCTCCGCTCCTTCCTCCGCCAGGACCCGGACGTGATCATGGTCGGCGAGATCCGCGACTTCGAGACCGCGGAAATCGCGGTCAAGGCCGCGCTCACCGGCCACGTCGTCCTCTCCACCGTGCACACCAACGACGCGCCGTCCACCGTCAACCGCCTCCTGAACATGGGCGTGGAGCCCTTCCTGGTCACCGCCGCGGTGACCACCATCTGCTCGCAGCGCCTGGTGCGCAAGCTCTGCCCCGATTGCATGTACCCGGTGGAGACCACGCCCGAAGCCCTGCTCGAACTGGGGGTGCCGGAAGAAGAGTTGGACGGTTTTGTGCCCTATGAGGGCAAGGGCTGCCCCAACTGCCACGAACGCGGCTACCTCGGCCGGAGCGCCTTGTTCGAGGTGTTGAACATCCGCGGCGAGATCGCCGAGATGATCCTCTCCGGCGCCACCCCCATCGAGCTCAAGCGCGAGGCCATGCGCCATGGCATGGTCACCTTGCGCATGGCCGGCCTCCACAAGGTCAAGGCCCGGGAAACCTCGCTCTCGGAAGTGACCCGGACCACCATGGCGGACTTCATCACCGGCGAGAAGAAATAGCTTCCCGCTCTCAGGGAGCCGAGCGGAGAGGGCTCCGTTCGGGGAAACGGTCGGCTCCTTTCGGGATCGGGGAGGCCCCGCCGGCCGGGGCAGGTCAAGGGAACGATAGTCGCTTACGGCTGAAGTTGTTGCCAAAGTGGTCATGATTTTATGCCGGAATGAAAGAAGGGGTTTCACGCCAAGGCGCTAAGCCGCGAAAGTGAGGAGAAAGAGGGAAGCAGCCGACGCCAAGAAATTTAAGCCGCCCAGGGTTGTTCCTTTGCGACTTGGCTTCTTGGCGGCGCAGCGGGGCAAAGAGCAAAGCCAGAGGAAGCCGGCGCCGGCCACTGGATGGGCAAGCTTGAGCCCTTGGCGTCTTTGCGCTTTTGCGTGAAATCTTCCCCCTTTTGTTTGGTTCCGGCTCGGCCGGGTTAGGATAAACGGCATGGAGGTCTGGATCTACGGGGTGCGGCCGGTGGAAGAGCTCTTGCGCCGCCGGCCCCATCAGGTGGCCGAGGTCTGGCTGGCCCGCCAGGATGAGGTCCAGCGCCGGATCCGCCGGCAAGCAGAGGCTTCGGGCATCCGCTGCCGAGTCTGCCGGCCGGAGGAAATTGCCAAGCGAGCCCAAAGCTCGGCCCACCAGAGCATCGCCGCCCGTGCGCCGCTCCCCGAATACCTGGACTGGCAGGGGCTGCTCACCAAGCTCCGCAAAGCCCAGGCCGTTTCGCTCCTCGTCCTCGACTGCATCCAGGACCCGCAAAACCTGGGGGCCTTGCTGCGGGTGGCGGACGGCGTCGGCGCCCGGGCCGTGGTTATTCCCCAAGACCGCGCCGCCGGCTTCAGCCCCGCGGTGCTCTCGGCCTCGGCCGGGGCCGGGGAGTGGGTCCCGCTGGTCCAGGTGAAGAACTTGCGGCGGGCGCTTGAGGAGTTGAAGCAGGAAGGCTTCTGGGTGGTCGCGGCCGATCCCGGAGGCGAGCGGGACTTCCAGGAAGTGGACTATCCGGCCCGGACCGCGCTGGTCATCGGTTCCGAGGGCGAGGGCATCCGGCCCTTGGTGCTCCGGGCGTGTGACCAGCGGGTGCGGATTCCGCTCCGGGGCAAGGTGATGAGCCTCAATGCAGCGGTGGCCGCGGGGGTGGTGTTATTCGAGGTTGTGCGCCAGGCCCAAGCCCGGGAAAAGGGGCCGGACCACCGAAAAGGGACAAAGACGCCGGCTCCATAATTTCACTTGACATCCGGCCCGGCTCTGGCCTATCTTTGAGAGGCTAAACTTTTAATCCGGGGAATAATCTAAGAACCTTAAAGAAGGAGGTAGTTTCATGGGACTGTTGGATGGAAAAGTAGTTGCGATTACGGGCGCGGGCGCCGGCATTGGCCGGGAGGAGGCGCTGTTGGCGGCCAAGCAGGGGGCCAAGGTGGTGGTGAATGACTTGGGCGGGGCGCGGGACGGCTCCGGCGCCAGCACCAAGGTGGCCGAGCAGGTGGCCGAGGAGATCCGGAAGGGGGGCGGGGAAGCCATTGCCCATACCCTGGACATCTCGACGGCCGAGGGCGGCAGCAGCCTGATCAAGATGGGCGTGGACAAGTGGGGCCGCTTTGACGCGCTGATCAACAACGCCGGCATTCTCCGCGACAAGATGAGCTTCAACATGACCGACGAGGAGTGGGACTCGGTGATCAAGGTGCACATGCGCGGCCACTTCATGTGCGCCCGGGCCGCGGTTTCCTATTTCCGGGAAGCGGCCAAGCAGAACAAGCTGCCCAACGGCGGGGCCATCGTCAACACCTCCAGCACCTCCGGGCTTTTGGGCAACGCCGGCCAGGTCAACTACGGCGCGGCCAAGCTCGGGATCGTGGGCATGTCCGGCGTGCTCGCGCTCGAGTTCGCCAAATACAACATCCGGATCAACGCGATCGCGCCCATGGCCCTGACCCGGCTGACCGAGGATCTGCCCATCGCCGGCATGCTCAAGGCCGCGACCCCGGCCCATATCGCGCCCCTGGTCATCTTCCTCTGCTCC
>MGQK01000017.1:13081-15505 GCA_001797815.1 Deltaproteobacteria bacterium RBG_13_61_14
AGGGGGCGGAGCCTCGGGGCTTGACCCATTGATTGCAGCGAATCGGGTAGGGGCATCCCGCGTTTCGCGGGATGCCCCTACGCCATCTTGCACGATGATGCAACTCCAGCCCATGGTAAGGTCCATGAAAAGAGTTTGCCTGGCTCTCGTCATCCTCGCCGGCTCTTTGTCCGCCTGCAACGAAGAGCTGCGCTACCTGCTCCAGCAGGCGCCCGGCCAGATCGCGATCCTGCTCCACCGCGACAAGATCGCCAAGATCCTGGAGGACCCCAACCTCGACCCGGAAGCCCGCCGCAAGCTGGAGCTGGTCCTGGACGTGAAGCGCTACGCCGAGGACCGGATCGGCCTGGTCCACAATCAGAATTACTCGGTCTATACCAAGATTGACCGCGAGGCCGTGGTCTATACCCTCTCGGCCTGTCCGCCCCTTTCCTTCCAGGCCAAAACCTGGAAGTTCCCGGTCGTGGGCGAGGCTCCCTACCTCGGCTTCTTCAAGAAAGCCGACGGCGAGAAAAAAAAGGCCCGGCTCGAAGCCGAGGGCTACGATGTCTACCTCCGGCCGGCCGGCGCTTACTCCATGCTCGGCATCGCCTCGGATCCGATCTACTCGCCGCTCTTGAAGCTTAACGACGCCGAGCTCGCCAACCTCGTGGTCCACGAGCTCTCCCACGCCACCATCTGGGTCCCGGGCCAGGTCGAGTTCAACGAGAGCGTGGCCCTGTTCATCGGCAACGAAGGCTCCCTGGAATACCTGGTCCAACGCTTCGGCGCGGACGCGGACCCGGTGCGCTACGCGCTGGGCGCCAACGAGGACGACAAGACCTTTTCCGTCTTTCTCAGCGGGCTTTACCGGGAGCTGGACCAGCTCTACCAGAGCGACTTGAGCGACGCCGGGAAACTCAAGCGCAAGGCCGAGATCATCGCGGCCGGCCGCCAAAATTTCCGCGACCAAATCCTCCCCTCCATGCAGACCGACGACTACCGGCGCTTTCCCGAGAGCGTGATCAACAACGCCTCCATCCTCCAGCGCAAGCTCTATTACAAGGACGTGAGCCTGTATTACCAGGTCTTCGAGGCCCATCACCAGGACCTCCGCGCCACCGTGGACTTCTTCAAAGAGATCGCGAAACCGGGCGGCGATGTCGAAGCCACGGTCCGCCAGTGGCTGGATCAGCACCAGCCTTGACCTGCGGCGATGGAGCGGACGGCTTTCCTTCAGCGCGCGGTTCCCAGCTTCGGGCTGGGAGCCGGGGCCGGACTGCTGCTCGTCCTGGTGCTGGCCGGGCCCGAGGGGAAAGCGACCGGAGAAAGTGGTCCCGGCCTGCGAAACAGCCTTTCCGCCCGTTTCCAGGAATTGAAGCTCGCCCAGGTCGAGATCGAGGATGAATTCTGGTCGCCCCGGATCGAGCGGCTCCGCACCGTGACCTTGCTCGCCCAGTGGGAGGAGCTCGAGGCGCACCACCACCTGGACAACTTCCGGGTGGCGGCCGGCAAAAAGCCGGGCGTGCACCTGGGACCGGTGTTCCTTGATTCCGATCTGTATAAGTGGCTGGAGGCCGCCGCTTACGTGCTGGCCCGGCATCCGGAGGACCGGGAGCTGGCGCGCCGGGTGGAAGAAATCTCGGACTTGATCGCCCAGAGCCAGATGCCGGACGGCTACCTCAATACCTATTACCAGAGCCTCGCGCCGGAGCGGCGCTGGGTCAACCTGTGGATGAACCATGAGCTTTACTGCGCCGGCCATTTGATTGAGGCGGCTTGCGCGCGCACGGAAACCTCGAAAAAAAACTCTCTTTTGCCGGTAGCGGAGAAGCTGGCGGATCACCTCGTCGCCACCTTCGGTCCCGGCAAAAACGAGGGTATCCCCGGCCACGAAGAGATCGAGCTTGCCCTGATCCGGCTGTATCGGCTGACCGGAAAGCGCGAGTACCTGGAACTGGCCGACTACTTCGTGCATCAGCGCGGCGGCAACCCCCACTTTGCCCGCGACCTGGTCCGGGCGCTCCGCGACCAGGCCCGGCTCAACTCCATCGTCCAGGAGAAGCGGAAGCCCTATCTTTCCGCGGCCGCCGCGGAGGACACTTCCTCCTACGGCGCCGCCGTCATTCCCCCGCGGCTGATACCCCGCATCCTGGCCAACTTCTACACCGGCCGTTACTTCCAGGCCGAGAAGCCCTTGGAGCAGCAGACCGTGGCCGTGGGGCATGCGGTCCGGGCCATGTATTATTACACCGGCGCCGCCGACCTCTACCTGGAGACCGGCGAGCCGGGCTTGCTCGCGGCCCTGAAGACCATCTGGGACAACACCATCGCCCGGCGGACCTACATCACCGGCGGCATGGGCGCGCTTCCGGTGATCGAGGGCTTCGGCCGGGATTACGAGCTGCCCAACCGCTCCTACACCGAGACCTGCGCGGCCATCGG
>MGQK01000017.1:15560-34354 GCA_001797815.1 Deltaproteobacteria bacterium RBG_13_61_14
GAGCAGATGGAGCGCACCCTCTACAACGCGATCCTCTCCGGCATCTCCCTGGACCAGCGCCGCTATTTTTACGGCAACCCGCTCGCCTCCCACGGCGAGCACGAGCGCCGGGAATGGTTCCTGGTGGCCTGCTGCCCGCCCAACCTCGCCCGGGTCCTGGCTTCACTCGAGCGCTACCTCTACGGGCAGAGCGAGGACGGCGTCTGGGTGCATCAGTATGTCGGCGGCAGGGTCCGCTTCCCGCGGCCCGAGGGCGAGGCGGCGCTCCGGGTCGAGAGCGGATTCCCCTGGCAGGGCCAGGCGCGGCTGCAAATGGAGGTGGAGCGGCCGATGCGCTTCGCCCTGCGCCTGCGGGTGCCGGCCTGGGCGAAGCAGGCGCAGGTCCGCGTGAACGGGAAGGCGGTGGAGGAAAAAGCGGCGCCGGGAACCTACGCGGTCCTTGACCGGGACTGGCAAAGCGGCGATGTGGTGGAGCTGGAATTCCGGATGGAAACGGAAGCGGTCTTTGCCCCGCCGCCGGTGAAAGAGAACCGGGGCCGGGCGGCGATCATGCGCGGCCCGCTGGTGTATTGTCTGGAGGACAAGGACAACGCCGCGCTGGACGTGCATCGGCTGGGCCTCAGCCGGGATCCGAAATTCAGGACCGAGGCTGAACGCGGACTCTTAGAAGGGGTAACCCTGGTGAAAGGACTCACCGCCACCGGCCAAGAGTTTGTCGCCATCCCCTATTACGCCTGGGGCAACCGCGGCCGGGCGAACCTGGCCGTCTGGTTAATTTGGGGTCAGACCCCAAATGTTAGATTAAGCGGCGAAGAGGAGGAGGGATCATGAAGATCAACATTGGCAGCTTTTTGACCAAGCGGGCCCTGCTCAGCCCGGACCAGGAGGGCCTGGTCTGCGAGCAGGTGCGGCGGACCTTCAAAGAGCTCAACGCCCGGGCCAACCAGTTGGCCCATGCCCTGAGCGCGCTGGGCGTGGGCCACGGCGACCGGGTGGGCTTGCTCGCGCTGAACGAGCCGGAATATTTCGACTTGTTCTTCGGCCTGGGCAAGATCGGCGCGGTGCTGGTGCCGGTCAACTACCGGCTGGCCGCGCCGGAGATGAGCTACATCCTCAACGATTGCGGAGCCAAGGTCTTCGTCTTGGGCAAGGAATACGCGGAGACGGTGAACTCGTTCCGCCGGGAGATCCCGGCCGAGCACCTAATCGCGATCGGAGGCGCCACGCCGGAGTGGGCCAAGTCCTACGAGGCCCTGATCGCGAAGGAACCCGCGGCTGAGCCCGAGATCGTGGGCGGCGACGACGACACCCTAACCATCCTCTACACCTCCGGCACCACCGGCCGGCCCAAGGGCGCTATGCTCACGCACCGGAATTATTTCTGGACCTCGGTCACCATGCAGGTTACCCTGGGCGACTGCGGGGACACCTTTTTGGTGGCGCTGCCCCTGTTCCACATCGGCGCCCTGGCCGGGGTGCCCATGTTCGTGCACTACGGCCAACGCGCGGTCTTGCTGCGCAGCTTTGACGCCAAGCGCTTTTTAGAGCTGATCCAGGAGGAAAAGGTCACCGGCTTCGGCTCGGTGCCGCAACTGCTGATGTTCCTTAAGCTGGTGCCGGGGTTTGACAAGCGCATGTTCAAGACGGTGAAGATCATCCTGGTTTACGCGGCGCCGGTGCCGGTGGCGCTGATCCAGGAGTACGCAGAAGTAGGGATTGAGATCCGCCAGCTCTACGGGCTGACCGAGTGCACCGGCCCGGCCACGGTGATAGACTCGAAGCACGCCATCCCCAAGGCCGGCTCCTGCGGGCTGCCTTTCTTCCATAGCGACGTGCGCGTGGTCCGGGACGACGGCAGCGAGGTGGGACCCGAGGAGTTGGGCGAGGTGATCATGCGCGCGGACAATGTGATGAAGGGTTACTTGAACAAGCCCGAAGCTACGGCGGAGACCATCGTGGACGGCTGGCTCCACACCGGCGACATGGCCAAGCGAGACGCGGACGGCTTCCTCTACATCCTGGACCGCAAGAAGGACATGATTATTTCCGGCGGAGAGAACATTTACCCGGCGGAGATCGAGGACGCGATCCTGCACCATCCCCAGGTGGCGGACGTGGGCGTGATCGGGTATCCCGACCCCAAGTGGGGCGAGGCGATTAAGGCCATCGTGGTGAAGAAGCCGGGAGCGGCGCTGACCGAGGCCGAGCTGATCGAGTGGTGCCGGGACAAGATCGGCAAGTTCAAAATTCCCAAGCAGGTGGTCTTTGCCGACTCGATCCCGCGAACCCCGACGGGCAAGATCCTCAAGCGGGAGCTCCGGCAGAAATACAATTGATCAAGGGCAAAAAGCTAAGCGGGCGCGCTTGCCGGCCGCGCCGGGCTGGGTTACCTTCATCTGATGCGGACGCGAAGGACTAAATCGGACCGGACCCTGATCGGGATCACGCCGGACTTTGATCCGGCCGAGAAGATCCCGGTGCGGGCCCCGGGCGAGGGCACCCTCTACCTCAAGGACCGCTACGTCCGCGCTTTCACCGATCTCGGCGCGGTGCCGGTGATCCTGCCCCTCCTGGCCAAGCCCGGGCTGATCGAGGGAATGCTGGAGCGGCTCGACGGTGTGGTCATCTCCGGCGGCGGCTTTGACATCCACCCCCGCCATTACGGCGAAGAGCCGATTGCACCTTTACATAGCATCAAGGAAAACCGCACCGACTTCGAGTTCGAGCTGTTGCGCCGGGCGCTCCGCCGCGACTTGCCGGTGCTCGGCATCTGCGGCGGCATGCAGGCGATTAACGTGGCCTTTGCCGGCAGCCTCTACCAGGACCTCGCCCGCCAGCGGCCGGAAAGCCTGCCCCACCAGCAAGAGGCCCCCAAGACCCAGCCTTCCCACTCGGTAACCGTGACGGCCGGCACCCTGCTGGCCCGAGTCCTGGGCCGAAAGAGCCGCGAGCGCGTGCTCCAGGTCAACAGCACCCATCACCAGGCGGTCAAAGAACTGGGCCGCGGGCTTCTGGTCAACGCCCGCTCGGAAGACGGCCTGGTCGAGGCCATGGCCAGTGTCAAGCACGGCTTCGTGCTCGGCGTGCAGTGGCACCCCGAGGTGATGGTGCCCGAATACCCGGAGCAAGTCCGCCTCTTCCGCGCCTTCGTGGCCGCCGCCTTAATCTAACATTTGGGGTCTGACCCCAAATGTTAGATTAACGGACGCGGTGTCTGGGGCGGGTCGGCCCAGGGGCGGGTCCTATTTTGATCCGGAGTTGATACATCTCCACCGCTTCCGGGCTGTCCGGGGCGATTCGCAGCACCGCTTCGATCTGGGCACGCGCCCGGCGCTGGTCTCCCATCTGGTAAAAGATCTTGGCCAGGTTGGCGTGCACTTGCACGTTGCCGGGTTCCCGGCGCAAGACCGCTTCCAGAGCGGCTACGGTCTCGGGGATCTGCTGGCGCAGGAAATAGACGCGGGCAATGTTCTTGAGGTAAAGGGTCTGGTCCGGGTTCAGGCGCGCGGCCTGGCGGTAATGGGCCAGGGCGTGGTCCAGGTCCTGCCTTTGCTCGGCCAGGTAACCGAGGTTGTTGATCACCGAGGCGTTGCGCGGTTCCAGGCGGCGGGCTTGGCCGAGCAGCGCCTCCGCCTCGGAGAATTGCTGACGGCGCAGGTCCACCGTGGCCAGGTAATTGAGGGCGAGCGCGGAATCGGGCCGGTCGCGGATCGCGGCCTGGCAATAACCCGCGGCATCGGTCAGCTCCGCCTGGCGGCTGGTCAGGGCGCAGAGATAAAAAAGCACTTCCCATCGGTCCGGCGCGTCCTTCTGAAGCGAGTCCAAGAAGGACTTGGCCGCGTCCAGTTGTCCTTGCGCAAGCGCCGTTTCCACCAGGGCCAGGCGGACCTGAAAATCATCGGGGAAGCGGGCCGCGGTCCGCACCAGGAGGGCCCGGCCGGCCTGTCCCTGGTTCTCGGCGATCAGGGCCAGGCCCAGGTCTTGCCAGGCGAGCGGCGATTCCGGGAAATTGGAGACCTGCCCTCGCGCCCGGTCCAACTCTTTTTGATAGGTCCAGGCGCGTTCGGCGCTCAACCCCAGGAAACAGAGGGCGGCGATGCCGCACACCAGGGCCGCCACCCGGGTGGTGGTCTCGGGAAAAAACGATTCCATCCGCAGGCGGCGGATGATGCCATAGCTGAAAAACGAGAGCAGCAAAGGACCGGCGAGATAAATACCGGGAAGCTGCCAGAGAGGGATGGCCGCGCCCAGCAGGCCGAGTAAATAGACGACATGCCAGAACCAGTGAGGCGGTTGAGAAGGGCGTGCAGAAAGGCGGGGGCCGAACCCCCAGGCGAACAGCAGGACGGCAAAAGCCAACGCTAAAGCCAAGAGCCAAGACCAGTTCCAGTGCGGGTTGGGGAAGAAAGCGGCGACCAGGGTCAGGACCCGGACCTCGCCGGCGACGGGATGGAGCAGAGCGGAGCGGAAAAAGTTTCCCCACGACTCGCCCAAGCCCAGGCCCAGAGCCAGGTCCACCAGGGAGACGAGAAAGAGCAGGACCAGGACTTCCCAGTTGCGCGGGACCGGCCGGGCCTGGAAGAGGATGGGCCAGGTGAGAGCGGCAAGCACGACCATGGCCGCGGGATGACAGCCCAGGGCGAGGAGGTAAAAGAGCACCCCGAAGAGGAGCGAGGCGGGCTGCTCGTGTTCGTCGGCCAAGGCGCGGCGGAGGAGGAGGAAGGCGATGGTGGCCCAGAAAGCGGCGAGGAGGATGGGACGGGTGAAGGCATTGGCGATGAGGTCGTTAAGGAAGGGGTGAAAGGCAAAGAGTGCGACCGGGGGCAGGATTTCCCAGAGCGCGTCCTTGCGGCGGAGCAGGTCCTGGAGGTCTTCTCCGGCCAGGACGAGGGCGAGGAAGAGGACCAGGGAGGAGACCAGGAAGAAATTGACCAGTCGGAAGCTGAGCGGGTTCGGGCTGAGGCGGTGCTGCTCGGCCAGGGACCACCAGCCCAGGAACTCTCCGGGCGCCCTCTGGAACAGGGACCAGTGATCCAGGGAGCGCAAGCTGGCGAAGGGGGCGGCGAGGATCTCGCGGTCGAGGCCGTGCCAGGGTGAATAAGCGGCCGGGAACAGGACCAGGCAGGAGACGATCCAGACCGCGGCCAGGAAAATCCAGAATTGCAGACGCATGCTCCGGGATATTCTATACGATTTTGCTGGCCAAGGGAAACTGCAACGTTCAGCCCGAGTCAGGGACCGAAATGAAAGCTGGCCTGGGCGGCGATGAAGGTGAGGTTGGAAAGGGCGTGGAAGAGGACGGGCGCGAGCAGGGAGCCGGTTCGTTCCCGCATCCAGCCGAAGAGCAGGGCGGGGAAAAAGATGGCGACTCGCACCCAGTTGACGGCCAGGAGCAAGTGGCAAAGCATGAAGAGGAGCGCGGTCAAGAAAAGCCCGGGGCCGAGTTCTGCTCCCCACAGCCGCCAGGGCCGGCCGAAGACGTGGTTCAGCCGGTCCTGGAGATAGCCGCGGAAGAAGACCTCTTCCGGGAGCGCGATGGCCAAGAACTGGACCAGGATCACATTGCCGAACGCGGGGGGCCACTCCAGATGGAAGGTCCGGCCCAGGTAGCGAAGCTGCACCAACCCCCAGACCAGATAAAAAGGCGGATAGGAGACCAGGACCCAGAACAACACGAGCATCAGGCTCTGGCCGAGAGGTGGCCGGCCAAGCCCGAGGGAGGACAGCGGGATCCGTTCTTGCCAGGCGATCAGGAGCGGGAGGTAGAGCCAGACCGCGGCGATGAGGAGTCCCCGGTTATGCCGGACCCAGCTTGGTTGCCCATGCAGGATCAGGGTGGTGGCCGCCGCGGCGACGAGGGTGAAGGCGAGGGCCTCGATCAAGATCCGGCGGCGGGTGGCCGACGCGCTCACTTGAGAATTTTGCGGAGCGATTCGCCGATGCTGGAGACCACGCTTTGATGGGCGTGGAGCAGGAGCTCCATTTCCCCGGCATCGAGCCAAATCCCCTGGCAGGATGGGCACTGATCAATCATCACGTGCTCGAACTGCTTCTCCTGGAGCTCGCCTCCGCACTTGGGGCACTTCATCCAGTGGGCTTCTTTTTCCTGCCGCTGGCGCGATTCCTCGCGCTCCTGGTTCAGCTTCTCCCGGAGCGAAGCCCGCTTCGTCAGTTCTTGCTCGGCAAAGTATTCTTCTTCCCTGGTCAACTTCTTCTTGCGCGGGTCCTGGGGCATCTTTTCGGCCATGGTCCAACCTCGAAAATGGAATTAATAATCGCCGGAACTATAGCACGGTCAAGGCAGGGGTTCAAGTCGGGCGTCCTTCACGCTCAATTTCTTGGTGCCAGCGGCAAACTTCACCGTCACCTTGAGCCGGTCGCCTTCGCCCTCCAGGCGCTGGATCACGCCCACCCCGAACCTGGAGTGGCACACCCGCACGCCCTTCTTGAGAGTGAACTCGCCCACCGGGTCCCACACTTCCGGCTCGAAAGCCGTCTCGGCGTCATACTCCAGGTGGCTGTCTCCGAAATCCACCCGGCGCAAAAGCCCGTCCCTCGCGGCTCTCGCGCCCGTCCGGCGCCGGGTGGCCGCGAGGCTCTTGCCTTCCAGAAGATGGCCGGGGATCTCGTCGAGGAACCGGGAGGGATCATTGGCCACCGGGCTTCCCCGCAGACTCCGGCGCCGGGCCAGGCTCAAGTTCAGGCTTTCCTTGGCCCGGGTCATGCCCACGTAACAGAGCCGGCGCTCTTCCTCGAGCGCGGCCAGGTCGCCTTCTGCCAGCGCGCGCGGGTGGGGGAAGATGTTCTCTTCCATGCCCACCATGAACACCACCGGGAACTCGAGGCCCTTGGCCGAGTGCAGCGTCATCAGCACGACCCGGCCCTCCGCGGGGTTGTAATTGTCCAGGTCCGAAGCCAGCGCCACCTTTTCCAGGAAGCCGGCCAGGGTCGGGTTCTCGGCCTCCTGCTCGTAATCGCGCACCGCGCTTAAAAGCTCGTCCAGGTTTTCCAGGCGGGCCTCGGCTTCGATCGTGCCTTCTTCGGCCAGCATCTTTTCGTAGCCGGTCTCCCGGATCGTGGCCTCGGCCAGGTGGAACAGGCTTTCTTTTTCCGCGAGCGTTTTCAGTTTGTCCATCAAGTTCAGGAAATCGCGGATCGCCTGGCGGCTGCGGGGACTGAACCGCTCGCTCTCGCCGGCCTGGTCCAGGGCCTCGAACAGGTTGAGACTGTGTTCGGCGGCGAACTGGGAGAGCCGGTCCAGGGTGGCCGATCCCAGTCCCCGCGCGGGGGTGTTGACGATCCGGCGCAGGCCGGCCTCGTCCGCCGGATTAGCCAGCACCCGCAGGTAGGCGAGGATGTCCTTCACTTCCTTGCGGTCGTAAAAACGGACGCCGCCGTAAACCGCGTGGGGCACATCCAGCGCCCGCAACTCCTCTTCCAGGAGCCGCGACTGGGCGTGGGTGCGGTAGAACACGGCAAAGTCGCTGAGCGAGCGGCCCGAGGCCCGCCGGCGCAGGATCTGCTCCACCACCCAGCCCGCCTCGTTCCGGTCGTCCGGCGCCGAGAAGAGCCGGAGACTCTCGCCCTGCGGGTGCTCGGTCCACAAGGTCTTCTGCAGGCGCTGGGTGTTGCGGCTGATCACCGCGCCCGCCGCCTCGATGATGGTCTTGGTGCTCCGGTAGTTCTGCTCCAGCTTCACCACCTTGGCCCCGGGGAAGTCCTTGACGAAGTTGAGGAGGTTGGTGATGTCGGCCCCCCGCCAGCCGTAGATGCTCTGGTCCTCGTCGCCCACCACCATCAGGTTGCGGTCACGCTCGGCCAGGGTCTTGACCATCAGGTATTGCACGGTGTTGGTGTCCTGATATTCGTCCACCAGGACGTGGCGGAAGCGGTCGCGGAAATGCTCGAGCAGGTCCGGGTGCTCGCGCAGGAGCCGGAGGGTGAGGAGGAGCAGGTCCTCGAAGTCCAGGGCGTTGGCCAGCATCAGCCGCTCCTGGTATTTGCGATAGACCTCGACGAAAGTCGCCCACCAGCGGTCGCGCCGGCCCTCGGGCTCTTTCACTTCCCAAAGCTCGCGCTTGGCCGCCTCGATCTTCCAGCGCAGCCCCTTGGGGTTCCAGGCTTTCTCGTCCAGGTTCAAGTCCTTGAGCACGGCCTTGACTAACGAGAGCGAGTCGTCCTCATCGTAGATCACGTAGCTCTTGGAGTAGCCGAGCCGATCGGCGTGGCTGCGCAGGATCTGGGCGCCGGTGGAGTGGAAGGTGGCCACCCAGAGGTTCCGCGCCGCCGGCCCCAGCATCCGGCCGAGCCGGGCCTTCATCTCGTCCGCGGCCTTGTTGGTGAAGGTAACGGCCAGGAGGTGGCGCGGGTCCACGCCCCGCTCCTCGACCAGGTAGGCGATGCGAAAGGTGAGCACCCGGGTCTTGCCCGAGCCGGCGCCGGCCACCACCAGGAGCGGCCCGGAGGGGTGCATCACCGCCTCCAGTTGCGGCGGATTCAGTTCCTTTTGCCAGTGGATCATCGCCTTCTAGAACCGCATCCGGTTAGCAACCATAACGGTAGGGGCACGGCCGGCCGTGCCCCTAATTCAATCCTAACGGATTTACTCCGGAACTACAACTCCCGGACGAGCAAATGCATCACGGTCCACATGGTCCCGCCGAAGCCGGAGGCCATCGCGGTCTTTACCTCTTTGGGCACCTGGTGCTCGCCGGCGTCGCCCCGCACCTGGAGCGCGGCTTCGGCCACCCGGATCAGAGCGGTGGCGCCGATGGGGTTGGTGCTGACCACCCCGCCCGAGGGATTGAGGGGAAAGGAACCCTCGATCTCGAAATCGCCTTTCTCGATCATCTTGAGCACGGTTTCGCGCTCCAGGCCCAGGAACAGGCAGGCCCAGTCAATTTCCCACCAGCTCGAAGGGTCGTACATCTCGAACACGTCAATCTGCCGGAGGGGATCGGTGATGCCGTTGCGCTGGAAAAGCTGGCGGGCGGCCACTTCCATGGTCGAGGGCTGCGCGCGCAGTCCCTCCACCGAGCTATCGCCGTGGACCCCATCCTTCACCTGGGCCTCGACCCGGGCCGAGGGCCCGCGGTGGAAGGTATCCTCCCGGTGCACGGTGACGTGGTCCTTCACCCACACCGGCTGGCGCGGGTAGCGCTTGGCCTGCTCTTCGCTCGCGTAGATCAGCGCGCAGACGCCGTTCGATTCCGGGCACATGTGCAGGAGCCGCAAGGGATAGGCGAGCAGCCGGGAGTTCATCACGTCCTGCTCCGTGATCTGGAGGCGCAGGTGCGCCTTGGGGTTGCGGCAGGCGTTCTTGGCCGCCTTGACCCTGGTCTTGGCCGCGGCCCATTCCGCCCGCTCGCCGAACTCGTTCACCCAGATCAGGCCGGTGGTGCCGGTGATGGCGCCGGTCTGGATCTCCCGGCCCCAGAGCGGGTCGGCCATGGCCGTGATCCCGGTGGTGGTCTGGCCTTCCTCCTGCTTCTCGAACCCGATGGCCAGCACCGTGTCATACAGGCCCGAGGCCGCCAGGTGGTCCGCGGCCGACGCCACCGTGATGCCGGTGGTGCCGCCGGTGGTCACCCGGATCCCGGACTTGCAAAAAGCGCCGGAGCCGAGCACGTGCCACATGTCCGGCTGGTGGATGCCCTCGAACAGCTCCATGTTGCCGTGGACCACGCAGTCAATGTCCTTGAGGTCAATCCGCGCGTCGGCCAGCGCGTCGGTCACCGCCTCCCAAACCAGCTCGGCCTGGTTGACGTCCGGCCGGTGGCCCCGGTGATTGGTCTGGCCGATGCCACTGATGGCGACGTTACGGTTCCTCTTCATTTCGTCTCCTTTGGAGGAGTGCACAGTGCACTTACTCCACTGAAAACACCATCACCCCATGATGCTGCCCGGCCGGGCCGGTGGTGCCGTGGGCCAGGGCCCGCTTGACGCCTTTGACCTGGCGCTTGCCGGCTTCGCCGCGCAGTTGCAGGAAGCACTCGGCCGCCCGGGCCATGCCCGAGACCAGGAGCGGGTTCCCGGCCAGGGTTCCGCCCGAGGTATTGACCGGGAACTCGCCGTGGAGCTCGGTGCCGCCCTCGGCGATCCATTTCCCGGCATGGCCGTTCTCGGCCAGACCCAGGCATTCGAGCCAGAGCAGCTCCTGGTAAGAATAGTGGGCCGAGAGCTCGGCCAGGTTCAGTTCCTTTTTCGGATTCTTGATCCCGGCCATCCCGTAGGCCCGGGCCGCGGCCAGGCGCAGCGCGTGACTGTCCGCCAGGTTGCGGTCGCCGAGGAAATACGAATCGTAGCAATTGCCGGCCCCGAGGATCCAGACCGGCTGGTCGGTCAGCTCCTTGGCCCGGTCTTCCCGCGCTAAAATCATGGCCACGGCGCCGTCCGAGACCGGGTAGATGTCGAGCTTGCGCAGCGGGTCGCAGACCGGCCTGGAGTTGAGCACTTCTTTCACCGTCACCGGCTCTTGTTCCTGCGCCTGGGGGTTGAGCGACGCGTTCCCGCGGTCGCGCACCACCGCGGCCGCGGTCTCTTCCGGCCCGATGCCGAACTTGGTGAGGTAGGCCCGGGCCTGGAGCGCGGCGGCGGAGAGGTAGTCCAGACCCACGCCCCGGCTGAAGAGCGGGTCAAAGGCGGCATGGGTGATCAGGTTGCGGCTCCTGACCTGGCTCTCCTTGCCATGGGCCACCACCAGGGTGACGTCGTAGTGGCCGGAGAGAATGCCGACCATCCCGTAGAACACGGCTTGCAGCGCGTCCTGCGAGACTTTTTCTTCCGGGCCCAGGTGCGCGCCCACCAGGTCCCCCATGGGCGCGTCCGAGATGGTGCGGGCGTCGAAAAAGTCATCCGAGCAGGTGACCGCGTTATCTATGTGGCCGGGCTTGTGAAAATCGAGCCCGGTCTGCTCCCGCACCTGCTGGACCACCTCCCAGACCATCTCCTGGAAGCGTTGGCCGCTTTTCTTGCGCTCGAACTTGGTCTGGGCCATGGCCACGATCGCGACTCGATCACTCATCCCACTTCCTCCTCACATCCGAAGCCCCGTAGGGGCGCGGCTTGCCGCGCCCTTTTTGGGCAGGGCAAGCCCAGCCCCTACCCGAACCGGAGCCTAGCAAATGCACACTCCCAATGCAACCGCCTTAGTGGACCGACTCCTTGATCCGGAGCAGCTCTTTCATCACCTTTCCCAGCCGGGCGCTCTCGGCCACTCCTCCGAAGGCGTCATGCAACTCCCGGTAGAGGGTGAAAAGCTCCTGGTAAACTTTTTGGTTTTTAGCGAGGGGCCGGAAGACCCGCGGCTTCAACCCGGTCATGGCCAGTTCCGCTTTCTCGACCGTGGTGTATCCGCCGAGCCGGGCCCCGGCCGCGACCGCGCCGAAGATGGCCGCGCCCAGCGCGCAGGCCTGGGTCGAGCGGGCGAGCTTCATCGGCCGGCCGATCACGTCGGCGTAGATTTGCAGGAGCAGGTCATTCTTTTCCGAGATCCCGCCGCAGTTCACGACCTCCTTGACCTGCATCCCATATTCCTCGAACCGCTCGATGATCATCCGCGCCCCGAACGCCGTGGCCTCGATCAGGGCGCGGTAGATTTCTTCCGGTGTGGTGTGCAGGGTCTGGCCGAGCAGAAGCCCGGTCAGCCGGGGGTCGGTCAAAACGTTGCGGTTGCCGTTGTTCCAGTCCAGGGCCAGGAGGCCCGACTCGCCGGGTTTTAGCCTTTTCGCCCGGGCGGTGAGCTCGGCGTGCCCCAGGCCCCTGGGCGCGAGGGAGGACACGAACCAGTTGAAGATGTCGCCCACCGCGCTCTGGCCGGCCTCGAAGCCGTGGGCCCCGGGCAGGATCGAGCCTTCGGCGATGCCCGCGATCCCGGGGATATCGGGGACGGCGCGGCTCAGGGGTTCCACCATCATGTCGCAGGTGGAGGTGCCGATGATCTTGACCAGGGTGCCGGGCTTGATGCCCGAGCCGACCGCGCCGGCGTGGGCGTCAATCAGCCCGACGGCCACCGGGATGCCGGCCGGGAGCCCGAGCCGTTTCGCCACCGCGAGGGCGAGCGGGCCCGCCGGCATGTCGGCGGTGTAGGCGAGGTCGTAGAGCCGCTGGCGTAGCCGGCCCATTTCCGGGTCGAGCCGGGCCAGGAATTCCTGATCCGGGAGCCCCTTCCAGCTCGAGTGATACATGGCCTTGTGCCCGGCGGCGCAGGCGTTGCGCTTCATCCGGAGCGGGTCGGTGCGGCCGGTGAGCACCGCGGGGATGTAGTCCGAGCATTCGGCCCAGCTAAAGGCCGCGGCGAACACCTTGGGCGCCACCCGCCGGCAGTGAAGGATCTTGGAGAAAAACCACTCCGAAGAATAGGCGCCGCCGCACTTCTTCAGGTAGGCGGGCCGGATCTCCCGGGCCAGCGCGGTTATCTCCGCAGCTTCCTGAAAGCTGGTGTGGTCCTTCCACAGCCAAGCAAAAGCGTGCAGGTTCCGGCGGAATTCGGGCAGGAGTGAGAGCGGCGTGCCGACGCGGTCGAGCGGCAGCGGCGTCGAGCCCGTGGTATCCACCCCGATCCCGATTACGTCCTCGGCACTAAAGCCGCGGATCTTTTTCTTGGCCAACCTGAGCGCGGCCCGCGTGCTGTGCTCGAGCCCGTCCAGCCAGTCCTGCGGGTCCTGGCGGGCGAGTTGGTCGTCTCTCGGGTCCAGCAGGATGCCGGCCTCGCCCCGGGAAAAGTTCCAGACCGCCTCTGCCTTCTCGCGGCCGTCATCCACGTCCACCAACAGCGCCCGCACCGAGTTGGTGCCAAAATCAAGCCCCAGCGAATACTTGTTTTTGGCCATCCGCCACTCCTTGCTCAGGCCCGAAGCGCCTCGCCGCTTCAACTTCCCGGCGGCTTTTTCCAGGTGCCGCCCGATTCCACCCGCGACCTCACGTTCTTCACCACCTGGACCAGGTTCGGCTTGGAAATTTTTCGGCCGAGCCAATCCGGGATAGGCAGACCCGGGTCAATGAAAATCGAGTAGGTCAGCACGGTCCCTTGTCCGTCTGGCGCATCATCGAATACCCAGAAACCCCGCGTGTCGTCCACGTCGTTCGGCTGGTTCGGGTCCAGGGAAAAGACGATCCGGCGAAATTTTTCCACCCCCACCAATTGGAGGTGATAAACCACCATCATCCCCAGCACTTCGGTATGATACCGGACCCAGTAGCTCTCGCCCTCCTGCTTGAAGGTCCGGCACTCCCGGACCCGGGGAAAGAACTCGGCAAAGCGGTTGTAGTCGCGCATCACGGCCCAGACCTCCTCCCGCGGGGCCTTGATCCAGGCCTTGACCACCACGTCGGTAGTCTTGGATCCGTCGGGCTTGGTGGAGAAAACCTCGGTGGCCACCACTTCGCCGGTCTTCATCACTTCCCATTCCTGGACGGTATATTCGGCCCGGGCCGGCCGGGCGAGGCAGGTGCCGAGCCAAATTCCCAGAGTCGCCAACCCGATTAGCCTGGCCTTCATCTTCTTCGGTTTTTGAAAACCGGCTCAACTCCCGGCCGGCTTCTTCCAGGCGCCGCCTGACTCCACCCGCTGCCGCACATTCTTGAGCACCTGGATCAGGTTGGGCTTGGAAATCCTGCGGGCGATGACCTGGGGCACCGGAATGCCGGTCGCCACCAGGGCCGAATACGAAAGCACGGTCCCCTGGCCGTCGGGGGCATCGTCCAGCACGTAGTAGCCCCGCGCCTCCCGGATGTCGTTGGGCTTCAAGCGGTCCAGGTCGAACTCGATCCGGCGGTATTTCTCTTTGCCCATCGTGATCAGGTTGTAAATCACCTGGATCCCCAGCACTTCCATGTCATAAACGATCCAATAAGCCTCGCCGTCCTGTTTCGTAATCCGGCAACTCCGCACCCGGGGCATAAACTCCCCGAAGTGGTCGTAGTCCCGGATCACCTTCCAGACGTCTTCGGGGGGACCCTTGATCCAGATTTTCACCAGCACATCCGTAGCCTGGGTCCCGTCCGGCTTGGGCGTGAAGACCTCGGTCGCCAACACCTCGCCGGTCTTCAGGACTTCCCATTCTTGAGGCGTAAATTCCGCCCAGGCCGGCGGCCGCGGGCAGGTTACCAGCAGGAATCCAAGGATTAGGGTCCATCGCTTCATGGTCTTGCTCCGCAGGTTCAAATCTTTCCGCATCTTATAATTTTTTTCGAGTAATGTAAACCGACTCAAGTAAGAAAATTTGCCTTACTCCAGATTATGCTAGAATGAAGCAAAACCGAAAGGGGAGACCTGAGACATGGCGGATTTCAATTACCACGAAGCCCTGGAGCAGGCGGCCAGAAAGCAGGGCGACAAGCTCTGGCTCCTGTTTGAGGAAGACCGGATTGGCTTTGCCACCATGGACCAGAACGCCAACCGGGTGGCCCACGCCCTCCTTGACCTCGGCCTCGGACCGGGCCAGGGCCTGGCCATCATGATGCCCAACGGCCCCGAGTTCCTCTACGGCTTTTTCGCCAGCCAGAAGATCGGCGCCTACGCCGTGCCGGTCAACACCGAGCTCAAAGGCGAGCACCTCTCTTACCTCCTCCACCACTGCCAAGCTCGCGCCCTCCTCATCCACCACCGCCTCTACCCGGAATGGGAAAAGATCAAACAGGACACCCCCAACCTCCAGCACATCCTGGTGGGCACGGCCGAAGCTTCGGCCGGCTGGACCGTCCCGGCCGGCGCCAGGGCCTTTGAACCGCTCCTCCAAGCCGGCCAGCCCGAGCCGCCCGCCGCCCGGCCTAAAGAAGGCGATATCTGTCTTCTCATGTACACCTCCGGCACCACCGGCCAGGCCAAGGGGGTGGTCTATCGCTTCGGCAGGACCGGGCTGAATGGCATCGGGATCATCGCCAAGGGTTTCTACAAGCCCGATGATACCATCTACACCTGCCTGCCCCTCTTCCACGCCAACGCCCTTTACGTTTCCATGCCCGCTTCCCTGTTCGCCGAAATCCGCCTGGCCCTGGGCCGGCGCTTCAGCGCCAGCCGCTTCTGGGACGACGTCCGCCGCTACGGCGCCACCACCTTCAACGCGCTCGGCGCCATGATCCCCATCCTGATGAAACAGCCGGAGCGGCCCAACGACGGCGACAACCCGGTCCGCTTCGTGCTCTCCGCGGCCTGTCCGGTTACGGTCTGGCAGAGCTTCGAGAAACGCTTCAACCTCAAGATCCTGGAGTTTTACGGGGCGGTGGACGGCGGCGGGTTCGCGGTCTTCAACCTGGGCAACGCGCCGGTCGGCTCGATCGGGCCGCTGCCCCCGGGCGCCGGCCGGGTGGTGGATGAAGACCTGAACGATTGCCCTCCGGGCGAGCCGGGCGAGCTGATTTTCAAAGTGGACGACACCAAGGAGAAGCGGGTCGAGTATTTCAAGGATGACCGGGCCAGCAACGAAAAGGTCCACGACGGCTGGCTCTTCACCGGCGACCTGGTCTATCGCGACGAGAAGAACTTCCTCTACTTCGTGGACCGCAAGAAGGACGCCATGCGCCGGCGGGGTGAGAACGTGTCCAGTTACGAGGTGGAAAAGGTGGTGAACCGGTTTCCTCCAGTGCTCGAGTCCGCCTCCCTCGGGGTCAAGAGCGAGCTGGGCGAAGACGACATTCTGGTCTGCGTGGTGCCCCGGCCGGGCGAGTCGGTGGACCCGGAGGCGCTCTACGACTTTTGCGCTCAAGAGATGCCGCGCTACATGATCCCCCGTTTCATCCGGGTGATGGCCGAGTTGCCCAAGACCGAGACCCACCGGGTGAAGAAGAACCTGCTCAAGAGCCAGGGCGTGGCCGAAGGCACCTGGGACGAGGAGAAATCGCGGGGGAGAAGGAAGTAGGAGAGGCATTAGTCATTAGGCTTTAGGCATTAGGCTTCTATTTCATTATGACGATCTGAATAGACGCTCTTCTCTTTTCCGAAGCCTAAAGTCTAAAGCCTAATGCCTAAAGCCTGTTTTCAGAAAGGAGTTACAGATGAGCATTAAGGGAAAGCGCGTAGCGATTTTGGTCGAGCAGCTCTACCAGGAGCTGGAGGTTTGGTATCCCTATTATCGGCTGAAAGAGGAAGGCGCGAGCGTGACCGTGGTGGGGAGCGGCACGGCCAAGGAGTATCCGGGCAAGTATGGCTACCCGATCGCGGTGGACAAAAACGTGGACCAGGTCAAGCCGGGAGATTTCGACGCGGTGGTGATCCCCGGCGGCTATGCGCCGGACCATCTGCGCCGCTTTCCCAGGATGGTGGAGCTGGTGAAAAAGGTTTATGAGCAGGGCGGAGTGATCGCGGCCATCTGCCACGCCGGCTGGATGCTGGCTTCCGCCGACATCATCCGGGGGGTCAAGTGCACAAGCTTCTTCGCGATCAAAGACGACATGAAGAACGCCGGCGGAAAGTGGGAGGACAGTGAGGTGGTAGTGGATCAGCGCATCATCACCAGCCGCAAGCCGGATGACCTGCCGGCGTTTTGCCGGGAGCTCATCAAGGCCCTCGGCTAAAGCCTCAGGCCTTGATAGTGCACGGTGCACAGCCCTCGGCCGTGAGCTCGGGCCGAAGCGGTGGACAGTGCACAGTGATTGATGAGGGCGTGAACGTGTCCGAACATAGAGTAGCCGCGACCGATCTTCGGTCACGGAACAAAGGGCAAGTCCTGGCCGGCCGGCTTTGGTAGCTCGCAATCCTTAATTGACTAATTGACGACCTGACCCCGATTTCTAAAGCAGGAGAATTTGAAGGAGGCTCGCTTTGAGCCTGGCTCTAAGTGTAAAGTTAAGCGTTGACCCCAATCCCAGCTCCTTGCCGGACCGGGGTTTCATATCGCGATTTCCAGCACCCGGTCCTTATCGGTTTTTTGGGGGGTATCAATCTCCACGGAAAGGCACCCCTCAATGGCCTCGTAAAGATTTTGCAGCAATTCCTCGAAAGTCTCGCCTTGGGTAGCGCAACCCGGGATCGCCGGCACTTCGGCCCAATAGCCGCCTTCTTCCGCTTGATGGACCACAATTTTGATCTTCATGGCTGTATTTTCCTTTCTGCTAACAGAGTATCAAACTCATTTTCATCTGTAAAGAGCCATACCCATGGCCCGACGTGCGGTCAAGGCAACAATCTTTTCAAGGCCTAGGTTTCATGCCTCTTTTTCAGGCCGATAGCTCCAGCGGCACCACCGGCGTGATGCCCAGGAACTTGCACGCCTCCAGGAGCGCCTGTCCGAAATGGCCCATCACGATCCCGGTGTGGTGGGGGAAGTCGGAGAGGAGCGCGCGGTAGAGGCAATCCAGATCTGAAACCTCGACCCAGCCGTGCGCGCCGAAGGTCTCGCCCTCGGCCTTGACCACTTTCCCTTCGGCGATCAGCAGCTTGAACTCCCCCTCCGGCGTCTCGGTCAGCCGCGCCAGAGTCACCGGCCCGGGCTTGACCTCGAACTCCAACGTGCCCATGGCCCGGTCCTCCCCGGTCACTTGCCCGATGATCTTCTGGGTCTTCATCTTCGGCTTGGCCTTGGCCATGCCCGGCGGAAAGACCCCGCAGTGCCAGGCGCTGAACACGTTCCTACGTTTGTAGTGGCGGTTGTTCCAGTCGGCCAGACCCGCGGGGTTGCCCGAGGCCAGGCCCAAGAGGTGCATGGACATCGCCCCGTGGATGTCCACCTCGCAGGCCGCGGGGATGCCCCGCTGGCTGAACCGCGCCATCACCGTGCAGGGCGAGACCTCGAACTGCTCCTGGATCAAGGTCCAGCATTGCACGGCCAGCCCTTGCAGGTGGTATTTGCGCACGTGCAGATCCAGCGCCAGCTCCAGCCGCGCCAGCCGCTCCACGCTCTTTTTGGGCACCAGGGAAGTGTCGGCCATGGCGCAGATCTCGGCCATGACCTTCTTGATCCGGGCCGTATCCTTGATCGCGAGCGCCTCGGCGAAAATCTCGGCCAGGGGGAAGGGCAGCACCTTGACCTGGAACTGCTTGAGCAGCGAGACCTCGTTGAACACGCAGGTCTCGAACTCCAGGGGCCGCGGGCCGATCTGGCCGTAGCTCGATCCCCGGAGGCCGGCGATCACCTTGCAGGCGCGGGCGAAGCGCTCGAGGTCGCGCAAGAACCCTTTTTCATCCGGGAAGCAGATGGGCGCTTGGGGGAAGGCGTAGCAAATGCCGCGGTGGCGGAGGGCCGTGCCGATGGAGAGCGTGCCGCAAAAGGCGTCGCGCCGGTTGGCGGCCGGGGTGAGCCGGCCCTCTTCCTTGCACCCGAACACGAACACCGGCACCCCGATGTCCGCCGCTTCCGCGGCCGGGATTTCGTTCCCGAAGTTCATGGCGCCGATCACCACCCCGGCCACCTTTTCCCGGCGGAACAGCTCCGCGGCCTTTTTTCCTTCTTCCAGGCTCTCCACCAGGCCGTGCCGGCAAAGCCGCTCGTCCGGCGCCACCGCCTGGATCCCCGCTTGCGAGAAAGCCCGGAGCGTGGCCTGCCGCATCTTCCGGGCCAATTCCGGACTGAATACCGCCCGGTGGGCCGGGACCAAGCCGATCTTTATTCCCAAGGATTTCATCCCGTTCCTCCTTCAAATTTTCCTTCTGCAAACCTCTATCGGCTATGCTATCATAGCCGTTTGGGAGATTCCAAGCGATGAGTCTTCGCCTGTTGCCCAGACCCCGCTCGCTCGCGCTGAGTCGAGCCGCGGTCTCCTTTCCGCCTCCGCTGGCGCTGCAATTTACCCTCAAGGCCCGGCCGCAGGAAAGAGTCCTGCGGGAACTTTTTCAGCATCACGGCCTCCTCGCCGAGGCC
>MGQK01000017.1:34365-39666 GCA_001797815.1 Deltaproteobacteria bacterium RBG_13_61_14
GGTCGAGTTGGGTGAATGCCTGGGGCTGGCCTGGGGCCGCGGACCTTTCCAAGGAATTTTGCTGGAAGCCAAGCGCGCGCTGGACCGGATCGAAACCCGCTGGCCGGAACAGGCTTACGCCGTCGAAATCGCGCCTCATGCCGTGGCCGCGGCCGGCCGCGGCGCCGCCGGCCTGTTTTACGCGGTCCAGACCTTGCTGCAGCTTAGGGGCCGCGACGGGTCCTGGCCTTACGGGAGCATCGCCGACGCGCCCGCGCTCGGCTGGCGCGGCCTGCTCTGGGACGTAAGCCGGGGCCAGGTGCCCACGCTGGAGCTGCTGAAGACGCTGGTGGACCTGCTCGCCTCGCTCAAGCTGAACCTGCTCACCTTCAACCTTGAACACACTTTTGCATACGCCAGGCACCCGGCGATCGGCCGGGGCCACGACCCGCTCACCCCGGGAGAAGTCCGCGAGCTGGTGGATTACGCCCGGCCCCGGCAGGTGGAGGTGGTGCCGGCCCAGCAGTCGCTCGGCCACCTCGACCACGTGCTCAAGCTGCCCGAATATCGGCGCCTGGCCTATGACCCGCAAGCGCTCTGGTCGCTCGATCCGGCCCGGCCCGAGAGCTACCGGCTGCTCGAAGACCTCTACGAGGAGCTGATCCCCTGTTTTGACTCTTCCTTTTTCAACGTCTGCTGCGACGAGCCCTTTGACCTGGCCCGCCGCTTCGAGGCCAGCCGCTTCGAGGGCAAAAGTTTTGCCCAGGTCTATCTCGATCACCTGCTCCGGCTTAAGTCCATCCTGGATCGGCACGGCAAGACCATGATGGTCTGGGGCGACATGCTCCTCGCCCATCCCGAGCTGCTCGCGCAAATTCCCCGGGACGTGATCGTCCTGGACTGGCAATACGGCAGCGGCGCGCTCGAAGGCCCGGAGCATTACCGCCAGACCGTCGTACCGATCGCCGCCGCCGGGCTCCGATTCCTCACCTGCACCTGCACCTGGAACCTGATGAAGATTTTCACCAACCTCGACCTGCTCGCCCAGAACCACCGCGCTTTTATTCCCGAGGGCATCGCCCGCGGCTCGATCGGAAACATCGTCACCCACTGGGGCGACCTCGGACACATGAGCCTGCTCGGGCCGACCCTGCCCGCGCTGGCCCTGGCCGCGGAGTGGTCCTGGAGCGGGCGGGAACGGGCGGAGGCGGACCTGGACCGGGCCTATTCCTGGTCTATGTTCGGGGACGGCGAGGGCCGGGCGGCGAAACTCATGCGCAAGCTGAATGAGGTCAACCATTTGTTAGCCGGACCGGCCGGACTGGGCGACGTGGGCTTCCTGGTCTTTTTCGACGAGCCGCTCGCCGGCGACCTGATCCGGGGAGTTCCCGACCCGGGCGCCAAGGCGGCGGAACTCCGGGCGCTCGCCGATCAGGCTCATGCAGAATTGCAAGAGCTGCCGGCCGGGGAGGGAAAGAACCTGCGCTGGCTCTGCGACCTGGAGCTGCCCATCGCGCAGGTCCGGGTGTTGGCCGCGAAGCTCTCCTTGTTGGCCCGTTTCCAGGCCGACTATCCGGGCTTGCCCCCGGCCGCGCCGGAAGTGGTGGAGGAAGTGCTGACCGGCCTGGCCCAGGGCTTTCGCGAGTTGCCGGCCCTGATCCAGGCCGCGGCCGAGACGCTCACCCGGCGCTGGCTGGACCAGGCCAAGCGCTCGGACCTGGACTTGAACCTGGCGCGGTATGCCCGGCTCATCGAGGCCGGCTCGCGCCGGGCCGAGCAGCTCGAGAAGATTCTGCAGGATTACCGGAGCGGCGTTCCCCTGCCTCCGCTCGCCCAGGTGACCGACGCGCCTGAATTCGCGGAGTTCAAGTTCGACGCCCTGGCGGAAATGGGCGTCAAGCACCTGCTGGTCAAGGCCGGCGCATGACTTCCTCGGAAATCGCCGCCTTCCTGGCCGGCTTCGCCGTGATCCTGGGCCTGGCCCGCCTGCTCGGGCACCTGGCGCGAATGCTCAAGCAGCCCGCGGTCATCGGCGAGATCGTGGCCGGCATCCTCCTGGGCCCCACCCTTTTCGGCACTTTCTTCCCGGAACTTTCTCACCAGCTCTTCCCCGGCTCCTTTCATTTCAAAGCGGCCTTTAACGCGCTGGCCACGCTCTCCATGTGCCTGCTCATGGTGGTGGCCGGGATGGAAGTGGAGTTGTCGGTCATCCGGCGGGAAGGGGCCCGGGCCGGCATCATCGGCGCCACCGGCACGGTCCTGCTCGCCCTGGTGGCGCTGGCGCTCGGCTTTTCCTACCCCGCCTTCTGGGGCAGCGGCGAAATCCCGCCACACGTCTTCGCGCTCTTTTTCGCCACCGCCATCGCCATTTCCGCGCTGCCGGTGATTATCCGCATCCTGATTGATCTCCGTCTGTTCAAGTCCAACTTCGGCATGATGGTCACCGCCACCGCCATGCTCAACGACCTCTGCGGGTGGTTCCTGTTCTCGGTGGTCATGGCCCTGGCCGGAGCCGGCAAAGCCCACCCGCGCTCGCCCCTGCTCACCATCACCCTCACCCTGGGCTTGGTCATTTTCAGTTTAACCGCCGGCCGCCGACTGGTCAATTGGCTTTTGCCCAAGGTGCAGCGGAACTTCACCTGGCCCGGCGGCGTGCTCACCTTCATCGTGGTGCTCTCCCTGGTCAGCGCCGCGGTCACCGAGTGGATCGGGGTCCACGCCGTGCTCGGCGCGTTCCTGGGCGGAGTCATGTTCAGCGATTCGCGCTTCCTGGAAGACAAGACCCGCGAGATCACCGACCAGTTCATCTCCAACATCTTCGCGCCCATCTTCTTCGCCTCCATCGGGTTCCACGCCAACTTCGCCGCCAACTTCCGGCCCGGGCTGGTGCTGGCGGTGCTGCTGCTGGCCCTGGCCGGCAAAGGGCTGGGCTTTTATCTCGGCGCGCGCTGGGCCAAAATCTACCAGCCCGAATCTTATGCCACCAGCTTCGCCCTGCTCAGCAGCGGCACCATGGGCATCATCCTCGGCCTGGTCGGCCTGGAAGCCGGTTTTATCACCCACGAGCTCTTCGTGGCCCTGGTGATCATGGCCCTGGTCACCTCCATCCTGAGCGGGCCGCTGCTCTCCGCTTCTCTCAAGCTGCACCAGCGAAAGGGGATCCTGGAGTTGCTGGACCCGGGCCTCTTTGTGGCCGACCTCCAGGCCACCAACCCGGCGGAGGCGATCAGCGCCCTGGCCCGGCCCCTGGCCCGGGTTACTGACCTGGACGCGGACGTGATCGCCCGGGTGGTGGCCGACCGGGAAGAGCTGATGAGCACCGGCCTGGGCTGGGGCCTGGCCATTCCCCACGGCCGGATTCCGGGCCTGAAAAAACCCTACCTGGTCGTGGGCCGCTCCCGCCAGGGCATTGACTTCAAGGCGCCGGACGACAAGCCCAGCTATTGGATCTTCCTGGTCGTCACCCCGGAACGCGCCGACGTCGAGCAGATCCATATCCTCGCCGCCATCGCCCGCCGCTTTAATGACGAGAAATTCCGCCACGAGCTCCGCGCCATTGACACCTTTCACCAGTTCCGCCACCTGATCGAGACGACCAGCGAAGCGGACTCGCCGGGCGGGCTTTAGGGTAGTGGATCAAAATTTTCTTTATAGAGTAGGGGCGGTTCGCGAACCGCCCCTACCCAAAGCATGCCGATCATTAATTGTCAATCCATTATTGAAACACTACACTAGGGATTTTTTTCCGCGCGGAGGATGAAGAGGGTGATTTCCGGCGGGCAGTTGAGCCGGAAGGGCCAGCCCACGGTGCCGGTGCCGCGGGAGGTGTAGAGCGTCTGGCCGGCGACGCGGTAGAGCCCGGAAGGACGTTGGAAGCCGAGGTGGGCGAGCCCGGGCAGCCCGAAGGGCAAGCGGAGCTGGCCGCCGTGGGTATGGCCGGCCAGGGTCAGGGCGACGGGCCGGCCCTGGACCCGTTCAAAGGCGGAAGGTCGGTGCGCGAGCAGGATCACCGGCAGGCCGGCCGGGCAATCGGCCAGGTAATGGGGGATCATTTCCTCCCAGGGGTCGGCGCCGGTCCAGTTCGCGCCCGAGTCCTCCATCCCCAACAGCGCCAGGCGCGCCCCGCGCTCTTCCAGGCCCAGGCACTGGTTGCGCAGGACGTGGAACCCCCGTTCTTCCATCCTCTTCGACACCGCCTCGGCGCCGGTGTAAACGTCGTGGTTGCCGATGATGGCGTAGCGGCCCAGCCGGGGCTTTAACCCTTCCAGGCCGTCGGCCAGCACGTGCACGTAGTCGGGATGATGGTCCACCATGTCGCCGGTGAGCACGAACAGGTCGGGCTGGAGCTGCATGATCATCTCGCCGATGCGCTCCATCTCCGCCCGCGCGTTCCACCAGGCCACGTGCGGGTCCGACAACTGCACCAGCCGGATGCCGCTCTGCTCCGGGGGCAACCCGGGGATAATCACTTCCTGGGTCGTGATCCGGGGCGGCCGCAGCGTGCCGGCCAGACCGATGATGGTGGCCAGGGTCCAGAGCCCGATCCCGGAAAGCATGACCGCGCGCAGGCCGGGCAAGACCCAGGGCCAGCCTGAAAGCCAGCCGGCGGCGCGGCCGAGGATGATGACGGGCGCGAGGAAGAGGAGGAAGGCGAGCCAGTTGAAGTGCCAGGCAAAAACCGGTCGCACGACCAGGGCCGCGGTCAGGAGCGAGGGCTGGCGGGCGTGTCCGGCCAGGCCCATCAGGTAAGGCAGGGGCAGGCTGAAGAGCACAAAGCCGGCGACGGCGCCGATCGCCCAGCGGCCCTGGAGTTTGAGACCCCAGATCAAGATGAAAGCCGCCAGCGCCTGCAGGCCGATCAGGACCGCGGTAAAGATTGCTCGATCGCCCATCTCTCTTTTTCTCCTGGTCGAACCTATTGTGCCAGATATCGGCCGCAGCGCAAGCCGGTTTTGCGCCGCGAGCCGCTTTTTGCTAGTGTAGTGTATCAAAATTACGAATGCTTAACCTGGGAAATAGGTCATCCATGTTTTTGGCTAAAACCATGACGATTGGACCCTTTTTCGTAGGGGCGCGGCTTGCCGCGCCCAAGAACGGGCAGGGCAAGCCCTGCCCCTACAGCCTTCGGACTCCTCGGTGGCGTCCAAGAATAATGTGCCATCAGAGTGATACACTACACTAGAATCGAACGCGCAGGAATGGAGGAGGACAATGAGGATGAAAGATCTCTGGGTATGGATCGGGGCCTTCCTCATCCCGGTCGGCGCCGGAGCCGCGGACCTGCCGGCCGCGCCGGGCGTCAGCTTCAGCGGCTCGCCCACT
>MGQK01000017.1:39748-40621 GCA_001797815.1 Deltaproteobacteria bacterium RBG_13_61_14
AGGCGGGCTCCCGCGAGTTCGCCGGGGTCCGGCACTTCGCCTGCGCCACCGGCCGGAACATCCTGGATTACTCGCGCACCGGACTGGTGGGCATCAGCTCGGTCCGGTTCCGGAAGAACGGCGAGCTGATCCGGGAAGCGGACGAGCGCACGATCTGGTTCGACTACTTCGGCTGGCAGGAAGACGCGCGCTTCCCCGGTTTTCAGGCCGAAGCGTTCGTCTCTTTCCTCGGCCTGGACCAATACCTGCTCAGCGTTCGCCTGCAAAACCCCGGAACCGCGCCGCTGTCCCTGCAGCCGGTCTTTTACTTCCAAAAGAGCGGGGAAAAGCTTGCCCAGACTCCCTCCGGCCCGGCCGAGGCCGCGGTCTTCCAGTTCTCGGTCCAGCCGATCTTTGTCCGGGCCCAGAATTTCCTGGCGATCTGGCCTTCCGCCCCGGCCGAGGTCCAGCCGGGAGAAGCGCGCGGCGACTTCCAGTTGATCGGAGAAGAGATTTCGCTGGCGCCGGGAGAGAGCCGGTGGTTCTGGTATCTCTTCGGCTACTCGCCGGACAGCGCCGAGGCGGCGCTGAAGCTCACTGAGCTGGCGCGGGCCGAGTTCCCGGGGCCGGAGGCGGCCTGGCAGCAGATGCTCGCCTTCCGCGACCGCCTCTTCTCGGCGCTGCCCCCGCCGCACCTTAAGCCGGAGGAGTCCGACTACCTGGACCTTTACCGGATGGCCGCGGCCGCGCTTCATAACGCGCTCTACGCGCCCCGGGGCAAGATGCAGTATTGGGCCTGCGTGCCCACCAAGGTGCACTACAACTGGTTCTGGCTGTGGGACTCGGGCTTCCAGGCGCTGGGCTACAGCGAGTTCGCCCCGGACCTGGCCCGCG
>MGQK01000018.1:0-232 GCA_001797815.1 Deltaproteobacteria bacterium RBG_13_61_14
GTCCTTCACGATCCCCAACTCGTCCACCACCGTAAACGTGAACTCCGGGGTGTCCCCCTGAATGATGGTCTGGTCCTCCTGGGAGGCGCTCCAGAGCCCCTGCGCAACCTGGGCCTGCCACAACGTCCCCGTGGCCAGGTTCACCCCGATCCAGCCGATGGGCTGAAAGTCGCTCAGGCCGTCGGCCTGGTTGCATCTCAGCCCGATCCAGAGATACCTCCCCTCGGGCCGC
>MGQK01000018.1:286-5945 GCA_001797815.1 Deltaproteobacteria bacterium RBG_13_61_14
GCACTCGGGGCATCGCTGACCTGGTAGCGCATCTCCCACCCGTCCTCAGTTAAGACGGTGTTGAAAACACCCTCGTCGTCCACCTCCACCGAGGTCAGGTCCCACGCAGACCCGTCCGCCTGGGAATCGAACTTAGCAATCGCGCTCACGCCCGAGGCGTTCCCCGCGGTCACGTCCGCATAGATGGTCTGCCGCGCGGCGCTGGCCGTGAAGTCCAGAACCAGTTGTTGGTTCAGCACCAGCACCTCGCCGAGCTCCATGTCCTCCTGAGTATCGGCTAGATACTTGCCGGTCGCGTCGTTGTAGAGATAGCCGCCCAAGCACAGGCCATTGTCATCAAGGGTGAACAACACGCCATGACTGCCGGCGACCACGCCGTCATTCTCGCCCTCTAAGCTGTCATCAGACATCTTACGCACCTGGAGCCGCTGGATGGTGAGCAGCTTGACGCTGGCTTGAATCTCATACCAGGTGTCATCAACCAGCCCCGCGCACGCGGCCTCCAGGGTGATCCCGCCGTCCACCACCACAAAAAAGATGCTCTTATTGTTAAGGTAGATTTTCCAGGACCGCAGCGCGCTGTCGTAGCCATAATCAGAAGCGATTAGCGCGGTGCCCGTCACGTCATCGAACTTCACTTGAATACGGATGGTGAATTCGCTAAAATTATTCACGCCCGGAAGCAGATACCTCAAGCCGGAGTAATCTTCAGCGGTCAACTTGATGCTCTGATCACCAAACGGCCCGCCAGCCGCGACGCTCACCACGGACTCGCATTCCGCATAAGCCTCGGAGGCATAGTCCCGGGTGCGCGCCAGGCCCTTATTGTCCAGCGTCGCGGTAACCGCGCCCTGCTCCGCGTTGGGGAAAAAAGCCAAGACCCGCGCATCCGGGTCATCCTCGGGCCGCGGCCGCAGTCGCAGCTTGCCCTGGTCCACCATCAGATCATCCACCGCCTCGGTCAAGATGGTGATCTTCTCCGCGGGAAAATAAATCTTGGCCATCTCAATGTCCTCCTGATAAAAGTGTGAAGGGTGTGAAAAGTGTGAAGGGTGTGAAAAGTGTGAAGAGTGTGAAAAGTCGCACCCTTGATGTCCGGTTAAAATCAAAAAGGTTGTTAACGCAAATATAAAAGTTCTCTTCATCATAACCTCCTAGTTTAGGCCGGCCTTACACGGGTCCCCGCAGCGATAGGCCAGAGCCAGGGACCGATGCGCCAGGCACGCGGCCCGCTTGATGCGGCGCTGCTCTTGGGTGGCGGTCAGCGTCGTCGCTAATAGGTCAGCGGCCTCCGCGGCAAATAGGACTGAAAAATAGGCGGCCCGGGCAGTTTTAACTTTTAGGTCCATACTAACTCCCACTGACATAACCAATCTGCACGATGTTGACTGCGCCGTTAGTCACGTTTCCGCCGCACCGATACATGAACTGACCGGCTTCCACCGCGACTACCACCATGTTGCGGGCCTCGGCCCAGGCCGGCGTGAGCGTCTCCGCGTAAATCTCGGCCCGCACCGACGCGAAAACATTCCCGGCCTGACTAGTGGCCTTGACCTCCACGGTCGCGTACTTCTGACCGGCCACCCCGCTCGGATACGGCATCGCCACCTGCAGCTCCACCACCGCGGCCCGGGCCAGATTCCCGCCGGCCTGAATTGCAACCGCGGTCCAAGAAGTAGTCCACGTAGAGGCCAGCAGCAGGGGCCCGTCCAGGGCCTGCCAGGCGCCCGCGTACAGCGCATCGAAATTGTCTTTGATCTGTATGTACAGCGGCGAGCTGTGCGGCGCCTCCACCGCCACCTGCTGAATTTTGATCGCTTTAAAAGCCATGCTTACTCATCCTTCAAATAGCCGAGCTGCACGATCTCCATAGTCTGAGTTCCCGCCGCGTCGGTGGAGCAGCGATACTGGAACTGCCGACTGGCGTTCAGCGGGACCATGATCATGTTCCTCCCCGCGGCATAGGCCGGGGTCGGCGTGGTGAAATAGGCCATGCAGCGCGCGCTTGGAAAATACGTCCAGCCGGTCTCGTTATAGCCCCGGGCCTCCAGCATCGAATAGCGGGTGCCTGTAACGCCGGCCGCGGTCTGCGACATCTGCACCCGCAGCTCCACTAGCGCAATCCGGGCGTTGTCGCTGCCGTTCCGGGTGGCCACCAGCGTAGTCCAGGCAGTCTGCCAACTGGTGGTCAACTGCACCGGCCCGTCCAGCAGCACCATCTCCCGGGCGTACAAATAATCAAAATTGTACTTGATCTTGTACCCGAGCTGGGCCACGTCCCCGGTCTTCAGCCCGGCCTTGGGAGTTACATCGCTAAGTAAAATTGGGTAGTATGGCATTTTATTTAAATTGCCCGACAAGAATGTCGGGCCTACTCCATGTTAATAAATGTGATAGCCGTCCGCGCCGTTGATCAGGTTACTCGCGTTCCCCCACCAGCAATGTTTTTCTTGCTGGGCCTGGGTCGCCTCGTCAAAGTCCGGCAAATCTGCCGGACCCCAGACCCCGTACTTCTCGTCCAACTGCGTGGCGATCAGGACGTATTCAAAGGACTCGTCTTTTTTCTGTTTCTTCAGCGTCTCGAACAACACGCTGTCCCGGGGCTGGCCCTCCTCGTCCACCACCTGGGAGGTCGTCACTTTGACAAAATCCCCCAGGCCCACCCCGGAGTCCTGATAACCTACCCGGCAGGGGAGGGTGCCCGCGCCGGTTAAGAACCGAATCAAGAAGCGGATCAGGACCAGGGAGGCCGTGAAGGAGTCGTAGCACCAGGGCGCGGTTAGCTCGACCAGCTTGGCCTCGCCGTACGCGTTGGAGGACTCGTAATCCACGTAAATCCGGGTAAGCTTGGAGTAGTCATCATTATCGCTGGGGTCCGGGACCAGCGGCCGATAATAGATGCGGCCCCTGGTGCAGCGCTTGTCCTCTCCCGCATCGAAACTCTGGGAGTTCTCTTTGAGATGAAGAGTCTCGTTCCACTCCGCGGGCGGATCATCGTAGAGCGGGGGCGCCATGAGCTTGCAATGAATCATGCAGTCCTCGCCCTGCCAGACTCGCAGACCCGTGCTCTCCCGGAACTCCTGGAGCATCTCCACCACCCGTTTGCCGGAGTCGTAATACCTCTTAAACAGGCACCCGGGGAGCCAGCGGTTGAACTCGAAATCGGCCTCCATGCCATACACCGGATCAGTGTCGCCATGCGCGGCCGCGGTGGTCCCGTACGCGCCATGAACGCAGCCGGTAAGGGTCTGCCCGGACACCGCGGTGTACTTGATCAGCTCGGTCCCGATCCTGATGCAGCCCCCCTCGTCCCAGAGCTTGGTCAAGTCCCCGGTCAAAGTGATGGTGGCCGCGTGATCGCTGATCGCGCCGTTCAGGGTCAGGGAGAGGTCCTTGTAGGCCACGTCAGTCATGTCCAGCCCGCCCTTCCAGAGCAGGAGATGATAACATTCCGCGCCGAGCAGACCGGTCTCCCAGTCGTTAGACTTGGCGAACACCTCAATCACTTTCGGCTCAGTCCCCGCGGGATGGCTGGACTTGGGAGTCCCGTAGGACCCGGACACGCACCCGGTCAGCGTATTGTTGAGCAGATTGCGGGCCGTATATCTGACCCACTCGTCCTCCGCGCCCTCCGCGTCCGGGTCCTCCGGCGGGAGACTCACGCACCCGGACGCGGGGAACTCGGAGGCGTCAGTGACGAACATAAACGAGCTATTACTATAGGCCTGAACCAGCACATTGTCCGAGCTGATCTCATCCGGGATTTCCTTGTCGAGCGCCGAGGTCAGGTCCTTGCTCTCCAGCTCGGCCTGGTCCGGCCGGTTCTTCCAGTTAGTCAGCCGACCCTTATAGATCAGTTGGAATTCCGCCTCGGCCAGCCCCTCAAAGCCCTGATAGACCTCGATCTTGCGGCCTGGATAGTAGCGCTGCCGGGCCAGGAGATTCCGCCAAAATGTCCCCGCGGTCTCCACCGGAGAAGTGGTCTTTTCCGGGACCGCAATCGGATGATACTTGGTCTCGTGAAACTTGAGCGTGACCTTCTCTCTCCGGGTGGTGGACTCCTCGTCCCGTATCTCCGCGGGATTGTCAAGAAAGCCTTTTAAATACGGCGCCGCGCCGAGGACCAGGGGGGCCTCCCGGGTGGTGAACTTGTAAACGGCGGTGCCCTGGCTGTAATTGGCCTTATCCTTGCAAGTGCCGTAGGTGTAGTAGCACTTCCCACCAGTGGCCGTGCAGGGGGCCTGGCCGTATTCGTTCTGACATTGATCCAGATGCAGCTTGACCAGGTGAAGCGGGGACTTCACAATCCGGGCCAGCATTTCAGCGTAAGTGGTCATTGGCGGTTGTTAGTGGTCGTTATTGGTAGCGGCGATTCTCTAATCGCCGTTTGGGGCGACTAGAGAGTCGCCCCTACTGGATGATTCTCCTTCTCCAGATCATCTCTTCGAGCTGGTTACGCATCTCGATTAGGGTGTCTGTGTCGAAAACACTGAGGCAAATGTTTAGATTCAGGTTAGGGCTGCGAGGCGACTCTTTCTTTATGTCCCTGCTCTCATGGGCCGCGGCCCGCCGCGTGTATTTTGTTTTGGGCTGGTCAGCTTCGGGCCGCGGCCCCGGCTGTCCATAATCTTCCCGCATTTTTCACAGGTCTTCTCCATTGCTTCTCCTCCTACTGTTTGCGTCTTGTTAAACTCCACCACCAGCTCTTTGCCGTCGGGACATTCCACGCACCGGAGCAGGTGATCGAGGCCGTGATCGCTCATCTTCCCGCGATGCTCGACGGCCTGCTGATAATTGCTCAGACAGGCCTCCCGCGTCAGCAGCTCGCCGGTGCCGGGATCGTTGCAGTCACTCAGCTCATCCAGCCAGCGTTTCATCTATACCACCCCCTCCACGTTAATGTTCCAGTCATGCCGGCTGGGGCCCTCTGGCGCATCCAGCCAATCGTTGTCCGGCTTCTTAAGTAGATAGACCTCCGCCGGGTGATTGGTCTCGTCCCGGATGAAAATAAAAGGCTTAGGAACATGGTTCAGCTCCAGGTCCTGAATGTTGGCGTCATACCACGTGGGGGTGATCCCCTGAAATTTAAGCGGGATGCTGCGCCAACTGAACTTCTTGATGGTCTCAATATGTTGGCCCTCTTCGGAGCGGTTAGAGACGCAGACGTGTTTGATCCGATCAAAGTTGGTCTTCCCGTAAGTCCAGACCGGCATCTGCATCTTCGGCCCGATGAACAATAGCCCCAGATAAAAGGCCGCAGTAAATCCGGTCGGGAATTCTAAGCGCCAATACTTGTAAGTCGCGCTGGCAAAGGACTTGTCAATCACGGCGTTCGAGCCGGGCGTAAAGGCCGCGATGATGACGTTGCTCGGCGGCTCAGTGTCCCCGGCCTTGAGAGTCAGGTCCGCCGCGGCCTGAGTATAAAGATCATGGTGGATGATGACCATGCGGTCCGCGGCCTGGGCCTCGGTGTAGGCCACCTGAATGTACTGCGCGCCGGTGCCGTCCACCTTCCAGGTCAGGCCCGGTCTCCAGTCTCCCGCCTGAGCCGCGGGATACCCGGAAGCCGCGGACGATGCGGAAATCGTCCCGCCCCGGTCCGGGTCCAGGAGATTCTTATAACAGAAGATCGGTTTGGCGTTGATGGTGATTTTATTTA
>MGQK01000018.1:5997-7607 GCA_001797815.1 Deltaproteobacteria bacterium RBG_13_61_14
CCTCGGAGGCCAGAGAGCCGTGGTAGCCGCCGCTCTCGTAGCCGCCGCCCCCGCCGCCGCCTCCTCCGCCGCCTCCGCTGACCGCGCCCCCGATGATCCCGGCTACCTGCGCGGCTGCCGAAAAAAAGGCCGAAGACGCCGCGCCGTGTAATACTGCCCCTCGATAATCTTGTGCGGCCAAGGACGCGATCGCTTCAGCGGCCTCCCGTGCTCCCTTCATAATATCTTCACGCTGCTCCTTGGTGCCGATGAGCTGGAGAATCTGGATGGCAGCCTGACCGTAGGCTTGCACCTGACCCTTGGCGGACTTGGTCTGCTTGGCCGCCAGGTCCAAAATCACGTTTCCCATCTGGCCCATTGCCTGGATCGTGGCCATCTTTCTCCGCTGCAGGTCCATTTCCGCCTGATGTTGCTCCTGAATTTCTTTTAACCTATCAGCATTAAGAGCGCGTTCCTTCTCGATCTCCTGGGAGCGGATGTTCATCTTGGCCGTGGAGATTTTGCCTTGCCAATAAACCTCAGCATCATGGGTGTCCAGGCCGTGCTGCTCCAGCATTTCCAGCTCCCGATCCCGGAGGGCCTCCATTTGCTCAACCTCACCCAGTGAGTCCATATAGCGCTGCTCTGCGAGGCGCTTGGCCTGCTCCACCAGGCGCTCCTGGTCCCGCAGTCTTTTCTCCGCCTCCAGATCCGCCGCGGACTTGCCGCTTCCGCCGCCTCCGGGCCGATCTTTTAATTTGGCGCGATCAAAGGCTAAGTAATTTTCCACTTCGGCCAGTAATTTATCGGGATCAACGGAATCGAATAAGGCCTGAGTTTCCTTCCCGACTGCGATCATTTCCTTGAGCGCCGCGAGATTGGTAGCCTCCTGCGCGTGTATTTTGTTTTGCTTATCTGTATAACCGGTGAGGTAGCTGATGATCCCGCCTTCGGCCAGGGGCATGGTGCCCAGCATCTGCAAAAACTCAAGGCTTTTATTCAAATTGTTAACCTGCCATACGGCGCCGCCAATTGCCTCCGAGACCAAATTCGACCAGTCCACGGTCTGGCTGAGCCAGGAGAGCACGCCCGCGCCCGTGCTGACCAGGGAGGTAAAGGCCGGAATCAGCTCGTCCGCCAGCGCGGACTTGAGGCCCAGCGTGGCCGTGTTCAAATCGCCCATCGCGATTTCAAAGTTCCGCGCGGAGGCCGCGGCCTCGCCGGACACTACCCCGCTCAGCTCGATGAAGCGCGCGATCATTTCGTTTATTTGGGGATTCCCCTGGGCCAGGACCGCGGCCAGGCCCGCGCCCTGCTCCCCAAACAATCTCACCGCGACCGCACTGCGGTCCGCGGGAGACGCAATCGCGGCAAAGCGGTCCGCCAAGAGCGGCAGCAATTGCTCGACGTTGCCGATCTTGCCGGACGCGATGTCGGCCTCCAGGCCCAGGGCCTTGAACGCGCCCTCTGCGGGGCCGCCTCCGGTCGCGGCAAAGAGGCCGAGATTGGTATTGAGCTGGGCCAGGGAGCGATGGAAGTTGTCGGTGTCCCCGCCGGAGCGCTGGACCACGTAGTCCCAAGAGGACAGGAACTCCGCGCTGGCGCCCAGCGTAGAGCCTAACCGCGCATAT
>MGQK01000019.1:0-4174 GCA_001797815.1 Deltaproteobacteria bacterium RBG_13_61_14
TCCCGCTGCTTCAGCGACAAAGCCGAATTGCCATGGATTTCCATGAGCTTCATGATAACACACTCGAAACTGTGTGTTAAGTTAGTGAGTCATTGCAAGTAGGTAGTATGCAGGGTAAGAATGACCGGAACGATTCTTCGGAATGAAACCGTGAACGTGAGCGATTCTCCTCGAACTGAGGAGCCAAGGTTGCCCGCAGGAAGAATTTTCTTTTCCCTGCCAAGCTGATATAATCTAAAAAGTTCTCACCTTTAAGCTTGGCAGCCTGTCCGACACCTCGAGGCCGGCGCCGGGGAGTTATCGGCGCTGAAGCAAGGTCGTTTCAGTCGAGGTAACCCGATGCTCACCGACAATATCCTGACCCTGATCGGCAACACCCCCTTGATCCGCCTCAAGGGCGAAAACATTTACGCCAAGGCGGAATTCCTCAACCCCGGCGGCTCGATCAAAGACCGGGTGGCGCTGGCCATGATCGAGGGCGCCGAGCGCGACCGCAAGCTCAGGCCCGACTCGATCCTGATGGAGCCGACCTCCGGCAACACCGGCATCGGCGTGGCCCTGGTCGGCCGGCTCAAGGGTTACGCGGTCCGGATCGTGATGCCCGAGGGCATGAGCGAGGAACGGAAGAAGCTGATTTTGGCGCTGGGCGCCGAGCTGATCCTAACCCCGGACCAGGACGGCATTGCCGGCGCGGTGAAACGGGTGGAGCAGATGGCGGCCGCCGACCCGCGCATCTTTGTGCCCCAGCAGTTCGAGAACCCGGACAACCCCCGGATCCATTATTGCACCACGGCCCAGGAGCTCTGGCGCCAGACCTCGGGCGACATCGCCGCGTTCGTGGCCGGCGTCGGCTCGGGCGGCACGCTCCAGGGCGTGGGCAAGTTTTTGAAAGAGCACAAGCCGAGCGTGCGCCTGGTGGCGGTGGAGCCGAAAGGGGTCTCGGCCATCCTGGGCCACGAGCCGGGCCTGCACCAGATCCAGGGCATCGGCGACGGCTTCATCCCGCCGATTTTGGACGTGGAGATGGTGGACGAGGTGATCGAGGTGAGCGATGAGGACGCGATCGAAACCACCCGGCAGCTCGGCCGCGACCTGGGCCTCTTGGTGGGCATTTCCTCGGGGGCCAATGTCTGGGCCGCGCGCCGGCTCAGCCGCAAGGTCCACGGGCCCATCGCCACCGTGCTTGCCGACCGGGCCGAGCGCTACTTCAGCACGGCGCTGCTGTGAAAAAGTGCACAGTGCACGGTGCTCAGTGCGCAGTGCAGAGGACCGCACCCTCACGCAGACGCACGGCGCGCCGTGCCCGTTAGACCAGGAGAATTGTCGCCAAATTGGTTGCATACCTGGGAATGCCTTGAGATTTTTTTCAAGGTAATATATTCTTTCAGCAAGGGAATTCACGGAGTATAAAGCCACCAGGCTGGAGGTGTTGATCATGCTGATGGATTACATCCAGGCGGCGCTTCTTCAAGCAAAATATGAAATCTTGCCAGGCGATGGCTCCTATTATGGGGAGATCCCGATCTGCAACGGAGTTTATGCTCATGCCCAGAGCCTGGAAACTTGTCGCCAGGAACTGCAGGAAGTTCTCGAGGAGTGGATTCTCTTCCGCATCCACCGGAATCTCCCTTTGCCGAAGATTGAGGGCCTCCAACTGGTGATCAAAGAAGTGGCCTGATGCCGGCCTTTGGCCCGATCAAACGGAAGGAGTTAATCCGCTGTCCTCGGCAAATTGGTTTTGAAGGGCCCTATTCCGGCGGCCGGCACCAGTTTATGGTGAAAAATGCCCTGACCATTCGCCTTCCGAATCCCCACGAAGGCGAGATCGGTCCAGCCTTATTAATCCGAATCCTCCGGCAAGCGCAAGTGAGCCGAGAGGAATGGGAAAAACTTTAAGCCGTTGCTTTCCGATCTCGAATTGCCCGTTTTCGCAGCCAGGGTGTCTGGCGTCCAAAGTGCGAAGGAACGCGGCACTGGACGGCCCGCAGCAGGCCGGGTAAATAGCAGCAGGAAGAACCGGTGAGGGAAGGACCTACTTATTCAAAGGAGAGGACCATGTTTGAGTTGCAGGAACAGCATCGGATGGTGGAGAAGGTTTTCCGGGCCTTTGCGGAAAAAGAGCTCTTGCCCAAGGTGGAGGCGTTCGAGAAGGGGGAGGAGCTGCCCTATGACTTGATGCGGAAGATGATGAACTCGCTGGGCGGCGGGGCGATGATTAAGGAGGCGATGCTCCGGCGGGTGGAGAAGATGGAGGCGGCCCAGGCGGGCAAAGAGGCGAAGAAGGCCCCGGAGGACGGGGCGGAGGCGCTGGAGCGTGACCCGCTGATCCCTTCGCTCATTCTCAAGGAGCTTTCGCGGGTTTCTCCGGGCTATGCCATGAGCTGGGGCGCGAGCCTGGGGCTTTGCGGCCAGAACATCATGAACAAGGGCACGCCCGACCAGATCAGGGCCTACGCCATCCCGGTGCTGAGTCTGGAGAAGATCGGGGCCTGGGCGCTGACCGAGCCCGGCGCCGGGTCCGACGCCTTCGGCGCGATGCAGACCACGGCCAAGCCCCAGGGCGACTTTTACCTGCTCAACGGGACCAAGACCTTTATCACCAACGCGCCCTACGCCGACGTCTTCCTGGTTTATGCCAAAGTGGATAGGGGCCAGCCGAAGAGCGAGCAGCCGGTGCAGGCGTTCATCCTCACCCGGGGGATGAAGGGGCTCTCCACGGGCAAGCCCTTCGAGAAGATGGGGATGAAGGATTCCCCGACCGGCGAGGTGTTCCTGGAGGACGTGGAGGTGCCGGTGGAGAATTTACTGGGCGGGAGCGAGAAGCAGAGCATGCGGGACGGGGCCAAGGAGAGCCTGGGCAGCGAGCGCAGCGGGGTGGCGCCCATGTGCCTGGGGATCATCGAGCGGTGCTACGAGCTTTCGCTCAAGTATGCCAAAGAGCGGGTGCAGTTCGGGAAGCCCATCGCCGAGTTCCAGGCGATCCAGCTCAAGCTGGCGGACATGTATATCCACCTCCAGAACACCTGGAACATCGTCTTCCGCCTGGCCGAGATGGGGCGCACCGGCAAGCGCGACACGGCCTTTGTCTGCGCGAGCAAGGTCTATACGGCGCGGGCCGCGGTGGAAGTGGCGCTGAGCGCGATCCAGATCCACGGCGGGTACGGCTACATGAAAGAATACCACGTGGAGAAGCTGATGCGGGACGCCAAGCTCCTGGAGATCGGGGCCGGCACCAGCGACATCAACGCGCTGACCACGGCCCGGCTGGAGCTGGGCCTGGCCTGAGGAAAAGATTCACCACAGAGACACAGAGGACACAGAGAAAGAAAAGGCTTTAAGCCTCAGACCTCGGGCCTCAGAAAAAGATCCGTTGCCACCTGAAAGTGAACGAAAATGTAGCCGCGACCGTTCGGCTGAGCTCTCGGCCGAAGCCGCTCTTCGGTCGCGGACATATAGAACCAGAGAAAGAAGAGCCTCTGGACTTTAGGATATAAGCATGAAACGGTTAATCGCAGGATTTTTAGTTCTGGCACTCCCGGTTATGGCCGGCGCCGGGAAGAAGAATTCCTTCACGCCCCGGCCCTGGCAGCCGCGGGTTTATCCCGGGTTCGAGACCCAATACCTGGAGGTGGACGGAATTCAGACCGCTTTTCTGGAGGCGGGCCGGGGCGAGCCGGTGGTCCTGATGATCCACGGCCTGGGCGGCAGCCTGGACGGTTGGATCTTCAACCTCAAGCCCCTGGGCGAGCAAGCGCGCGCGATCGCCCTTGACCTGCCCGGCGGCTCGGGCAACACCCGCCGGCCCCTGGATTTGCCTTACACCCTGGACTGGTATTGCGATTTTATCGCCCATTTCCTGGACCGCATGGGCATCCAAGAAGCGGTGATCGTGGGCAACAGCATGGGCGGCCACGTCGCCGCCTATTTCGCCTGGAAATACCCGGAGCGGACAAAAGCCGCGGTGATCGTGGACGGCTCGGGCATGAGCACCGCCTTCCCCCGCTTCCTCTGGGGCCTGGTCGCCCATCACCCGAAGCTGGTGGAGAAAGCGGCCCTGAAAATGGCCCGGCCCAAGGCGGAAGAGACCGGCAGCCTGACCAACGGCCAGGTCATGGGAATGGCCGGCAAGGACGGCAAGCACGGCGGCAGGTTCGCGGCCACCTATGACAACGAC
>MGQK01000019.1:4189-6164 GCA_001797815.1 Deltaproteobacteria bacterium RBG_13_61_14
AAGTTCAGCGAGGTCAAGGGCGCGTCCGAGCGGGACCTGTCTTTGTCGGACGAGTTCCCGGGCTATGTTCATGCCTCGGTGCTCTCGGCCGGGAGCATTTACCGCTCGAGCATGGAGGAGCGGGCCAAGGAGATCCGGGCGCCGGTGCTGGTGGTGTGGGGCAAGGAGGACGGTCTGATCCCGGTGCAGGCGGCGTTCGAGTATGCGGAGGCGATCCCGGGGAGCCTGTTGGCCCTGATCCCAGAGGCCGGCCACAGTCCGCAGATCGAGCAGCCGGAGGATTGGAACGCGCTGGTGCTCGGCTATTTGCGGATGCTGGAGATGGAGGAAATAAGTTCCGGAACCCACCGCTAGGCTGACAGTTCGATTTCATCTGCCATTGATTATCGCTCCAACCGTATAACTTATTGAAAACAAAGGGTTTGTTAATTTTTACTAACTTTTTTGAAACTTTTTTCCCCAATCTACGTCTCAATAACAGTTGGGACAAAAAAAGCGAAGCCGCCAGGAAGGCCTTAGATTTTTCAATTTTTTCTGGCTTTTTCCTGAGGGTTATGATAAAATATCTAGTTCAGCTCTAAAAAGTTAAAAAAGGGGCTGGAAAGGCGGTTTTTAGTTGGAGGTGAATGAGTTATGAAAAGAAGCAGGCGCAAAGTTAAGAAAATCTGCTTGCGCTGTGAACGCGAGTTCTTGAGCGACGGCAAATTCAACCGGATCTGCGGCTCGTGCCGGGAGATTAACGCCAATATCGTGGCGAGTAATTCCGAAGTCCGCTTTGGCGTCAGCCATGACAGCGCACACACGGATTAACGACCGGGCCCTGGCCGAATCTGGTCCCTAAGCCAGCCGAAGTAGGAATTAAGACCACCTTCTCCCTCGGAAGGTGGTCTTTTATTTTCCAGCGACAGCCACCGGTATTGATAAGCCGGCCAGCGAGCGCAGGATCTCTTTGGAAATTCCGCGCATGGTCTCGCCGTGGGCGAAGTAAAAGGTTTCGATGTCGAGCTCGGCCAACCGGGTCAGGGACGCGCGCGCCTGTTTGATGTCCGAGCTGAAAAATGGGACCGGGCCCGAGAGCTTGCCCTGGTTATTGACCAGGCCGTCGCCGGTGAAAAGGGCCTTGCGCCCGGCGTGGTAGAGGCAGATGTGGCCCGGCGTGTGGCCGGGCGTGTGCACCACCTGGAGCCCGGTGCCCTCGATCATGCTCCCGTCCAAGAGCACCTGGTCCACCGCAATCGCCGGGGCGCGGAACAGGGGCTCGCTGAGCCAGAACAGGAACCCGGGCACCCCGGCCGGCCGGGGGATGCGCTTCGCCTGCGTGAGAAAGGGAACCTCGTCCCGGTGCGCGAGCACCTGGGCGGCGACTGCCTGCTTCAGGGCCAAGAGACTCCCGACATGGTCGTAGTGCGAGTGGGTGACCACGATCCGCCGCAGGGCTTGCAGGTCCAGGCCCAGCTGCTCGAATTTGCGGCGAAGGTTTTCGAGCTTGTCCTTGTTGCCGGTGTCAATCAGGGTGAGGCCCTGGCCCTCCTCAAGCACAAAGAAATTGGCCATCTTGTTCAGGACGTGAACCGCGGGGGTCTGCTCGCTCATGGTCGGCCTCCAGCGCCTGGTTATAGCAAGATGTCATCACAATGGCAACCGCCGGCGTCAGCGGGTGATGCATTAAATCTTGGGTCAGGGGGGCGGCGGGGCAGGGGGAGAGACCTTCTGGTCCGTCCCTGAATCCATTATACAGTTATGTAAATTGAAAATTGAGGCGCTGACCTGATGCTGTTCACTTCAGGGAGATCTCCGACGGAGGAATTCGCAGCCAAAGCCGCAAAGTTGCAAAGGTTGACAAAGCCAAGAGGCTTGGCGCCTTGGCAACCCATCCTCTTCTACGGCTCAAGTCGGCCGGCTTAGTCGCAAAGGATTTTAAGCCGCCAATCGTTTAAAATTTTTGCGCCTTTGCGTCTTGGCGTGAAAATCCTTT
>MGQK01000020.1:0-3936 GCA_001797815.1 Deltaproteobacteria bacterium RBG_13_61_14
GTGAGGCCGGCGGCCCAGAGGATTTCCTCGGGCACGTAATCGCAGAAGAAACCCGCCACCCGCCGGCCGGTTTCCGACTTGTATCTTCGGATCCACCCATGCCGGTCCGCGAGCACCTCGCGGAACGGAGCCATGACCTCGCTCATCGCCAGGTCTCCAGGAGTTGTTCCCGGCCGGTTTTTTTAAATTCTTCCAGGAGGGCTTCCAGCTCCGCCCGGGTAAAGGGCCGATAGGTGTCAAAGCCGCGGCGATAGAAATAAATCGTGCCTTCCGGGATCCACTCCAGGTTGAAATATTCGTGCTTGAGGGGCCGGGCCAGGATCTTCTGGGTCCGGGTGTATTCAAAGTCGTTCACCACCCGGACAAACTCCGGGATCCACTTGCGGTCCATGTCTCCGCCGGAGCATTGCTTTTCCAGGTATTGGTGGAAAGCCTCGGGATCGAATTTCTGCCCCTCGTGGAGTTTCACCGCCGCCATCACCCACTCGTCCGACACCGGGCAGGGCACCCCATAAGCCGCGGCCAACGCCACCGGAGCGAAGCCGGCGACGACCTGGGCCACGCTCTCGGCGGAGAAGTTCTCGCCGTCCTTGCGGATCCAGTCATCGGTCCGTCCGTCAAAATACAGGAACCGCCGATTCTGGATCACCCGGATATGGCCGAGGTCTCCGGAATGATAGACGCCGTCGCGGATCTTCTTGGATTCTTCCTGGGGGTTATCGTGGTAGCCTTCAAAGGCCGGGAGCGGTCCGCCCAGGCGCACGATCTCGCCCACCGCCTCGGTGTAGTTCTGGAACCTGCCGTTCTCGTCGTAGTCGGCCGGAGGGCACTCCTGGTTGTTCTCGTTATAGATTTTCACGCCGGGGTCCATGATCATGCCGACGCTGCCCCGGGGGTTGTCCTTGTGGCCGATCACGGCGATGGCCATTTCGGTGGTGCCGTAGGATTCCATCATGTTGCTCAGCCCGAAATAGCGGATGAATTTTTCCTGGTCCACCGAGGACGCGCCGTTGCCGAAAGCGACGCGGAGCTTTTTCTTGGGGTTCTGGGCCGCCGCGGCCAGGATTTTTTCTTCGCTGCCGTATTGGCGCTCCAGGGCCAGGAGGATGTAGTGGACCGGCTGGCCCACGTAATTCCAGAAGGTGACGCCGTATTTGAGAATGTCGGGCAAAAAACCGCTGGCGCTGAAGCGGTCCTTGATGACCACCGAGGCGTTATAGACAAAGGCGGTCATCACCGCCAGGAACATGGAGTTGGAGTGGAACAGCGGCATGCAGGCGTAACCCACGTCTTCGGGTTTGGCGCCCACGATCATGCCCCCGGTGGCGGTGCCCAGGGTCATCAGCTTGCGCTGCGAGTTCTTGATCCCCTTGGGCAGGCCGGTGGTGCCGGAGGTGTAAATCACCATCAGGTTGGTTTCCGCGCTCGGGTCGGCCGCGGGACGCGCCGAGGCCAAATCGCCCAACTCATCGCGCACCGCTTCGAGCGCTTCGTCCACGCTCCGAAGACCTGAGGGCGCCTCGAATTCCGGGACATCGGTTTCGAGCAGGAAGATGCGGTCCGGGGTGATGAACTCGAGCTTGTCCCGGATGTCCCGGACCCGCTCGTAGTGCCGGTCGTCCACGATCAGACACTGACAGCGGGCCTTGTTCAAGAGTTCGGTCAAGACTTCGCCCCGAAGCCCGGTGTTGACCCCGAAAAGCGTCCCGCCGGTCAAGGCGCAGCCGCCGAACGCGTAGAGAAAGACGGGGTGGTTGTCCATGAAAACCGCGACCCGGACTTCCTGATCCCCGGCGGCTGCCTGTTGGTGCAGCTTAAGAAACAATTGGGCGTAAGCGGACGATCGTTCGTAAAACTGCTGGAAGCTGATTTTTTCTTCCTGGAAGAGGAGGAAGGTATTATCTTTGGTTTTCTCGTTCGTGGCCTTGGACTCCATCTGGTCGGCAACGGTATTCTTGTATTTCTTGGGTTCGGTCATGCAAAACTCCTTATTTGGCGGCCGGGGCGACGGCCTTGCTTTCCAGGGTCTTGACCAGGTGGAGCATGGTTCGGTTGATCGGGGTGGGAACCCCGTGTTTCTCGCCCATGGCGATCAGAGCGCCGTTGATATAATCAATCTCGGTCGGCCGGCCGGCCTCCAGGTCCTGAAGCATGCTCGGCTTGGGCGGGGACACGGTCTGGACCTTGACCGCCATCTTGGCGCCCATCATGAGCATGTCCACGAAATTGGGCTGGGCCCAGACCTTGACCCCCATGGCCTTGCTGACCGCAAAGTATTCCTCGGCCAGCCCCTTGAGCACGAACTCCATCTGGGGATGGTTGGCCATCTCGATCACGTTCAAGCCGGTCACCGCCGCGGTGCAGTTGAGCACCGCGTTCCACAGGATCTTGTTCCAGACCACTTCGTGCCCGTCCGGGTGGACTTTCACCGGCGCCTTCAGGTTTTTCATCACCCCGGCCAATTCCTGGATCCGCTCCGTGACCTCGCCCTGCATCGGGCCCAGGTCCACCCCGCCCGCGCCCATGAAATACACGATCTGGGTGGGGCCGGTCACCAGGAAGTTGTGCGCGGTGGTCATGGCGATGATCCGCTCGGGCTTGCCCACCACTTCCTCGATCACGGCCAGGTTGCCATAGCCGTTCTGGAGACTGCAAACTAAGGTGTCGTCCGCGACCAGGGATTTCGCGCCCGCGATCGCGGCTTGGGTGTGATAAGCTTTGGTGGCGATGATGACGACATCCGCCGGAGGAAGGCCGGCCAGGTCCGCGGTGATCTTCGGCCGGTAGGTCTGGCTTTTGCCCCCGGCCGGGCTGATGGTCAAGCCCTCGGCCTGGACCTGTTTCACGTAATCGGCGCGGATATCGTAAAGCGTGATCTCCGCCCCGGCCTCGGACAAAAGCGAACCCACATACCCGCCCAAGGCGCCGGCGCCGACCAGGATAATTTTCAACTTTGCTTCCTCGCTCTCGGTCCGGATTCAGGCAACCCCGCCTGCGCAAAGCGGAGAAACGACGGACGCTATTTCCCCTTGAACGCGGGTTTTCGCTTCTGCATGAATGCGGTCACCGCTTCCATCAAGTCCCCGGCCTTGATAATCAGACAACTGCGGGCCGCGGCATAGGCCAGGCCGTCGCGGAGGCTCTTGTCCCGGCTGTAATTCATGACCTCCTTGGCCCCCTGCACCGCCAGGGGCGCGGCCGAGGCGATCTCCTGGGCCAGTTCCCGGGCCGCGGCCAGACAACTCTCCGGGTCCGGGAAGACGTCGTTGACCAGGCCGATCCGGAGCGCGCGCTCCGCGGTAATGTCCTTGCCGGTAAAAGCCAGTTCCCGGGCGTGGCCCTGGCCGATAATATGCGGGAGCCGGTTCAAGCTCCCCAGGTCCGAGATCATGGCCACCCGGGCCTCGCGCAGGGAAAAACGCGCGTCCGCCGAGGCCAGCCGGATATCACAGGCCGCGACCAGGTCCAGGCCCCCGCCGATGCAGGCGCCGTGGATCGCGGCGATCACCGGCTTCTTGCACTCCTCGATGGCGTTGAAGGATTCCTGCATCTGGAGAATGGCATGAAACAGACTGTCCATCTCCGCGGAACCCATGGCCCCGCCAAAGCCCTGGGCCGAGGCCACCAGGTCCAGCCCGGAGCTGAAGTTCTTGCCCTTGCCGGCCACGACCGCTACCCGGATCTCGGGGTCCTGGTGGATGCGAAGGAAGACCTCGCGGATCTCCGGCCAGAACGGCGGGTTCATGGCATTGCTTTTGTCCGGCCGATTGAGGAACACCTCGGCCACCGGCCCCTTCTTCTCGAACGTGATCACCGTGTAATTTTCCAGCATCTTTCGATCCTCGATTTCGAACGTCTCTTCGGGAAGAACAATTCCGAATGCAGACCCCTGGACTCTATTCCCTTGAACCCCGGCGCCATTCCCGCCGGGTTGGC
>MGQK01000020.1:3963-17728 GCA_001797815.1 Deltaproteobacteria bacterium RBG_13_61_14
CGAGCGCCGGGGATTTGTCAAGCCTCTCCATACTCTTTTTTCAGGGATAGAACTCCAAGAAAGTAGGGCTTTCCTCTCTTCTTGTTCTTGCCGAGCTTCGGGGGATGTGCTAGAAAGAGGGAGTCGGATAAGGATCGGATATCAACCCCGCCGGAAATCGCCGGGGCGGGGCGAGGCATGGAATGACCAAGATAGACCAGGACCAGCTCACGCGCTACCTGGCGGAAAAGCTGGGCGCGGAGCAACTCACCATCGCCGGGATCGAGCAGAACCTGGAAGGCTGGTCCATGGAGACCTTCAGCCTGAATCTTGCTTATGTCAAGGACGGCCGGCCGCTGCAGCAAAGCCTGATCCTGCGCAAGGAGCCGGTCTCCGGGCTTTTGGACCCCTATGATTGCTCGATCGAGTACCGGGTCTTGACCGCTTTGAGCCGGACCGAGGTGGCGGTCCCGAAAACCTGCTGGTATGAACCGGACCCAAAGGTTTTGGGCCTTCCTTTTTACGTGATGGAGAAAGTGGAAGGGCAGGTCCACTTCTTTTCGATCAGCTTTGATCCCAACTGGCGGCTGATTCCAAATGAGCAGGAGCGCTTGAGCCTGGCCGCGGACTTCGTTCGCAACATCTCCCTGATCCACAACGCGGACTGGCGTGCCCTGGGTCTCGGGTTTTTGGGAGACCCGGGGCCGGGCAAGGGTTCCGCGCGGAAGCAGGTGGAGCATTGGGAAGAGATCATCGCCCGGGCGGGTTTCCGCAAGAAGCCGGTGGTGGCTTACGCCGCGAACTGGCTCAAGGACAACCTGGTGGACAACGACCGGGTCTGCCTGGTGCATGGGGATTATCGCACCGGCAACTACATTGCCCGGGACGGACACATCGCGGCGGTGCTGGACTGGGAGATGGTGCACCTGGGCGATCCCATGGAGGACATCTCTTACATTATCGGCACTCCCTGGCGCTCGGCTCGGCCCCATTTGTGGGTGAGTCACCTTCTGCCCCAGGACGAGTTTTTCAGCCGTTACGAGCAGGCCAGCGGCATCCCGATTGACAAAGCCAAGCTCAAGTTCTATCACTTCCTGAACAACTTCAAAGCGGTGGGGATTGCCGGCACCGCGGCCCACGCCTTCAAGACCAAGGCCGACCTGGACCTCAAGGCGGGGGTGTTCGGGATGACTTTGTATATCCAGTATTTCAACTTGATCCGGACCTTCAACAAGTATCTGGCCGGGGAAAAAGGAGCCTGACCATGTTCATGAGCACGGACCTCTATCTGAAGCGGATCACCCAGGCCCTGGAGAAGGTGGTGGCGCCGGAGATCGAGTCCGACCGCGTGCGCGGCCAGGTGTTCGCGGTCATCAATCTGATCGAGCAGTTGGCCGAGAAGATCGAATACAAGCCGGCTCTGATCCAGCAAGAGATCGAGATGGGTTCCGAGACATTCCGAAGGGTGGTGCAAGCGGTGGAGAAAGGGGTGGGCGATGTGCCCAAGGATCTTCAGGCGTTCCTCCAAGAACTCGAACGGCCCGACCCGGGCCAGGGCCTCGGCTTCCGCGACCGGGTGGAGGAGATGCTGTGCCAGGCCATTGACTTTTTCTATGCCCATCGCGGTCGCCTGGAGCCGGCCGCCGCGCTGGAGGTGGACGGCCTGATCCGCGGCTACATTACCAAGATCACCACCCGCGACCTGGGTCTGTTGAAGCCGCCCAATATCGAAAAGATCTCGCGGTCGAAGCGTCCGCCAAAAAACAGTAGGTAGTAGGTCGTAGGTAGGGAGGAGAAGAAGTAGGGCAGGTTTGGATACCTGCCCGAAGCCAAGGTTCGCATGGTAAGATATTGAGACATGACACGTAGATCGTAGGTAGGGGGAGGAAAAATGGAAGCCAGGGACGAAGGGATTCACGAGTATCCGAAGCCGCTGGACCAGCATTGGAAGGAGAACTGGTATTTCAACTTCATTGATCGGAAGAACCACGCCTGGGGCGTCAACCATGTCTCGCTGATCCGGCTCAAACAACAGGGCCGGTTCTCCACTTTCCACGTGATTGACGGCGAAGTGCTCCTCTATTCCAACCTGATTGACCTGACCGATGATTTCCAGGAGCTAACCGACGGCAAGCTCCGCTTCGAGTTCCTGGAGCCGTTTCAAAAATTTCGGGTGACCTTCACCGGCCCCAGGCACCAGGTGGAAATCAATTACTCGGCGCGCTTTCCGGTGTTTGATTACGCCCAGACGCGAAGGCCGGGAAAACACAAGGCCCTGGCGCTGAACCACTACGAGCAGGCTCTCTGGGCCAAGGGCACGGTAACCAAGGGCGGAAAAACCCGACCCATTGAGTGCTTCGGCCACCGCGACCACTCCTGGGGATACCGCAACGAGTCCAAAATCAGCGCCTGGAACTGGGCCGCGGTGCAGTTTCCCGACAAGACCATCAACCTCTCCCGGGTGATGGTCGGCAAAGCCTTCATGGGACAGGGCTTTGTCTCCACCAGCCAGGGCAACACCCGGATCAGCCGCGTCAACGTGGAAGACACTCAATTCCAGAACAATGTGCCCGCCTCCTCGGTCTTTACCGGCTACGACGAGAAAGGCAAAATCTGGAAGCTGAAATCAGAAAAATTCTCCGGCCTGTTCCTGCCCATGACCGAAAAAGGCAAGGGCGTGGTCATCCACGAGAATTTTTCCGACTACACCCTGCTCGACACCGGCGAAAAGGGCGTGGGGATTGATGAATATCTGATCAATCCGGAGATGGGTAAGGGTGAAGAGTGAAGGGGGAAGGATGAAGGGTTGGTTATTTTAGATTTTAGATTTTGGATTTTAGATTAGCTGGAAGTTTTCAATCTAAAATCAGAAATCCAAAATCCAAAATCGTAGAACCCTGACACCTTTTCGGAGGAAAGCGATGGGAGAACCGGTCAAAGTCGAACGAGTGGACGGCGTCGCCAAATTGATCCTCAACCGGCCCGAAGCGTTTAACGCGCTCAACCTGGAGATGGCCGAAGCTCTGGCCGGCATCACCCTGAGCCTGGCCAAAGACGATGCGGTCTCCGCGCTCGTGTTCACCGGCGCGGGCAAGGCCTTCTTTGCCGGCGGCGACTTGAAGTGGATGGCCGGATTTCCCAAAGGCCCGGCCGCGGCGCTCCACGAGCTGGCCGGAAGATTCCATGTTGCCATCCAGGAAATCCGGCGCATGAAGAAGCCGGTGATCGCCGCGATCAACGGCGTCGCCGCCGGCGCCGGTTTTTCCCTGGCGCTCGCCTGCGACTTCCGGGTGATGGCCCGCTCCGCCACGATGAAGCAGGCCTACACCTCGGCCGGACTTTCCATTGACGGCGGCGGCACTTTCACCCTGCCTCGGCTCGTCGGCCTGGCCCGGGCCCTGGAAATCGCGGCTTTTGATAAAACTATTTCCGCGGAGAAAGCTTTGGAATGGGGCTTGGTCACCAAGGTGGTGGAAGATCAGCAAGTAGTGGAAGAAGCGATGACCATGGCCGGCGAACTGGCGAAGATTTCCCTCCACTCCTTCGGCTGGTGCAAACAACTCCTCACTGACTCATTCGATTCCTCTTTGGAAACGCACCTGGAACGGGAGCGGCGAGGGATTTCCAACTGCGCCGGCCATCCTGACGGCCGGGAAGGCATCAAAGCGTTCCTGGAAAAGCGGAAGCCGAATTTCGGGAAAACAAGTAAATCGTAAATTTTCCTGTTTTTTGAGCTATTCCGAAGATTCCACTTTGAAGAAAGGCTCGTCGTAAACGGCAATCACAATGCTGCCTAAATCCGCCACCGGATTTTCGCGGGTCAGCTCGATTCTTTCCGGCGGGTCGTGAATGATGACGCGGTAAGGGTCGGCGGGGATTGACTCGGGATCGGCGAGGGCTATTAAAATGTAATTGCCTTCACTCAGGTCTGTAAACTCGAAGGGACCGGCTTGGTCGATAAGAACGGCATCGGTAAGTCTTCTGAGAACAAGGAAAAGATTCCAGCTGAATTCCTTTTGATAAAAGTTCAAGTCATTCGGAACATATTTAAGCAAACCTAATCGAAACGGTGAAGCGTGAGGAGAAAAAACAGCTATTTCTCCTTGGACTTTGCCCGTAGTCAATCGAGCATCTTTAAGGTAATTTTTAAATTCGATATCTTTTTTCCCGCTATCGCATTGGGTAATTGCGTCATTAAGGAATTCTTGAGCTTCCTGAAAGTTACCGTAACGAGCAGAAACCCAACTGAATAGCTCTTTGGTGCAACTGCCGATGGACCATTTTTTAGGGTTGGTATATTCTTTCAAAATGGACAAGTAAGGTTCCCGAATGGGCGCACAACCCAGGTGCCAGGCTTCAAACTCACGTGAAGTTGCTGCACCTCTTCGCAAGCCAGCTCGATGTAGCCATTTCATGCCCTCCTCCGGGTTTAAGAGCAGCAAATGGCTGAATGCAAGATATGTTTCCAGCTCAAATGCCCAAGGGCTGGTTTTTCCTAGCTGCTGATAAAATTGTTTAGCTTTTTCCAAATCTTCCTCAGAGACCTGGTAAGCAACAGAGTCCTGTTTAATAAAATAAGGCTTTCTGTATCTTGGATAAAAATACGTCTGCAGTTTCATATCAGTGCTGATCAATTTTAATTTCGATTGGTTACCCTCGGGAGCATCAAATAAAACCAGGGTCTTCTTTTTCATCAGGGATTTTAACTTGACTGCTTCTATGATATTCCATATCCCCTTTCTATGATTAGAAGAAGTTAGTTGAGCAGAAAGCATAATCAGCGAGCTAAAAACAAGAAGGCCAAAGCCCAATTTCATCGAGCGGTTTCGTTTTAAGAGAGGAATGTCCCTGGCATGAGAGAAAACGAGCACCAGCAGGAGTCCTAAAATGAAAAGGCTGGTGACAACGCCGACCAATGCATCAGTTAGGAAAGGGATTCCCACATAGAGCGGCCATGCTCCCTGATTCCATTCGCCGAGGAGATTACTTATAACCTGCGAAAACCATCCGCTTAAAAGACCCAGAGAGAGGGACATTGGAACAGTTATTAGCGTAAGAATTAGGAAACGATATCGTTCCCGCAAACAGCGTGATAGCAGGGGCAACCGGAACAAACGGAGACCATATCCGTCGTAACCAGTTGCCAGCCAGAAGCCGATCAAACCAGCCAAGGCGGCAATGAACTCCTCTTTAATCTTCGCGATGTATTCGGCTTCTCGCCAGGTTTCCAGAATGAAGCGAATCCCAAGGAAATAGAGGCAAGAAAGAACAAAAGCATAAACAAGGTATCCGATCAAGACTGGGTATTTTCGGGGATGGCAATAAATACGAAAAAACTCCCTCCCTTTTATTACTGATCTTGCAACTCCAAGAGAAAAAACTATCCATAGTGCAAAAACCAGCAAGAGCTGATTTGAGAAAATAGTTTCAATTTGATAATGGAATTGCATGGTTTTCATTTCATCAATTGACCAGATGAAATATTGGCCAGGAATCCGAGAAGTGGATTCGAGCAGGTAAAGTCCGAGCCAAAAGAGCAGAAAGGTGTAGGCGCTCATCCAGAAAGAGAACTGGAAGAGACAAGGTTCCTCAAGCCAGATAGCCGGTCTTTCATTGGCCATGGCTGTGGGCTTGCATCCGGAGCCGTATCGGCCCCAACAAGCAAATCAATAATTAAAATTATACCAGAGAAAGTAAAATATTCTACTTTTTCTTGGCCCACGATCCCCGGACCTGGTAGAGGCCCTCGGAGACAGAGACGACCAAGCCGGTTTTGTCCTTGAGTTCGAGGCTGATGGAATAATCGGCTTTGCCCTTCTCCTGGCACTCGGCGATGATCCGCGCCACTTCTTCCGCGGTCATGGCGTAGGTGGCGGTGATGTCCGAGGTGGCGGGCTTGAGGAACTTGATGGAGAGACCTTTGACGATGGGGATGAGGTTATTCTCCATGAAATAGACCATGGCCACGGCGCCGCCCATCATCTCGGCCAGGGTGAAGAGCGCGCCGGCATACATGGTGCCCACGTGGTTGATGTTGGGCCGGAGCGGCATCAGGAGGTCAATCCCGTCTTTGTCCAAGCGGGTGGCGGCGATCCCGGCCCGTTCGGAAAAAGCGATGCCTTTGCGGAATAGTTCCTTCAGATCAACCTGGCCTGGCATAAATTGTCTCCTTAAAGCCGAAGAGGTGTCAGGGTTCTACGATTTTGGATTTTGGATTTCTGATTTTAGATTGAAAACTTCCAGCTAATCTAAAATCCAAAATCTAAAATTCTTCAGACTACCTGGGTGAACTCGACCAGAACCCCTTTGCAGGTCTTGGGATGGATGAAGCCCATCACGCCGCCCATCTCGCCCATGATGGTCATCCCTTTGTCCGTGAACGCTTGCTTGGCCTGCTTGTAATCCGTGACCTTGAGGGAAATATGGTGGAGTCCCTCCCCCCGCTCGGCCACGAACTTCCCGACCGGGCCTTGGCCCTCCTTGGTAGGCTGCATCAACTCAAAGGCCAGCGGGCCGACCTTGACAATGGCGGAGATGTGGAGCCCGAAGTTCATCTTGCCGTCCTTGGACTTGGAGGTATCCAGCACCGCCCCGAACTTGTCCTGGAAAAACGCGATCGCCTCGGCGATGTCTTTGACCGCGACACCAACGTGCGCCAACCCTTCGATCATGGCTCGCTCCTTTTCCTTTTCCAGGGGCTAAAGCCCCTGGCTATTTTCCTTCCAAGCCGTGGGCGCTCAAGAAGATGCGGGCATCGCCCCTTTCTCAGCGGCGGTAGGGGCACGGCATGCCATGCCCCTACCGCCGGGAATCAGACTTTCTCCACCACCGCGGAGATGCCCACCCCGCCGCCGCCGCAGATCATCTGGAGCCCGGCCCGGCCCTTGATTCGTTTCAGGTGCCGGCACATTTCCCCAAAATAGATCACGCCCGAGGCCCCGATGGGATGGCCCAGGGCCACGGCGCCGCCGGTGGGGTTGATGCGGGGGTCCATGCGGTCGTAGCCCAGCTCGTCGGCGAACTGGAGAAGCGGGGACACGAACGCCTCGTTAGGCTCGATAATGTCCATGTCCCCGATCTTCTTGCCGGCGCGGCTGAGCGCCTTTCGCGCCGCGGGGATCGGGGCCAGAAGCATGGGCACCGGCTCGCCCCCGGCCACGGCGCAGGCGGTGATCTTGCACAGGGGCTCCAGCCCAAGTTTCTCGGCCTTCTCCCCGCTCATCAGCATGACGGCCCCGGCGCCGTCCACGATCTGGGAAGAATTGCCGGCGGTGACGATCCCGTCCTTCTTGAAGGGCAAAGGCAGCTTGGCCAGGTCCTTCATGAATCCCTCCGGGTCGTCGGCGGCCTTGGGCCGGAGGGTCTCATCCTTGACCACCAGCTTCTTTTCGCCCTTATAGCTGAACTCGAAGGGGATGATGTTGTCGAACCAGCCCTTGCGCTCGGCCTCGACCGCCTTCCTCATGCTCCAGGCGCCGAAGCGGTCCAGGTCTTCGCGGGTGTGCTTCTGGTCCGCGGAGATCATCTCCGCGCACTGGCCCTGGGGCACGAACATCTTGGTCTCCATCATCCGGGGCGACAAGCGCAAGGGGTATTGGTTGGGATGGGCATTTTGGGTCAGCTTGTGAAAGTCCATCACGATTTGGGCGTCGGCGCCCATGCCGAAGTGGGACATGATCTCGACCCCGCCGCAGATGATGATGTCCCCCTCGCCGAGCATGATCTCGTGCGCCGCGATGTTGATGGCCTTGAGCCCGGCGTTGCAATACTGGTTAACGGTGGCCCCCGCGGCCTCATTGGGAATCCCGGCCAGGAGCGAGGCCAGCCGGGCGATGTTGAGCGCCTGGTCGCCGATCTGGGAGAGGCAGCCGACCATCACGTTCTCAATCTCGATGGGGTCGAAATTGGGGGCCTTGGCCTTGACCCGGTCCACCACCGCCTTTAAGACGCAGGCGAGCAGATCCTGGGCCGAGGCCTGGCAAAGCTGGCCGCCCTTCTCCATGCCTTTCCAGCCGGACTTGCCGATTGCCGACCGGACCGCGTCAACTACCACGCATTCATGTAATTTCGCCATTTTGACATCTCCTTGTTAAAAGTTTTATCCTCCCCGGTTCTTGCCCCAATCAGGATCAGATCATGCTCAGTTCGTTGCGGGCGCAGGTGAGCATGTTGATGTCCGTGGTGCCGGCCCCCAGCTCCAGGAGCTTGGCGTCGCGATACATTTTTTCAATCGGATACTCGCGCATGTAGCCGTAACCGCCGAAGATCTGGAGCGCCTCGTTGGCCACCTCCACCGCCGCGGTCGAGGTGAAGGCCTTGCAGGCATTGATGAAGCTGATATCCCGGATGCCCTGCTGTTGCATCCAGGCAATCCGATAGACGATATTCTCGACGTTCTTCAAATGCATATACATCCGGTAGATCTTGAGCTGAGTCGCCTGGAAATCGGCAATCGGCCGGTTAAACTGCACCCGCTCCTTGGCATATTTAACCGCCTCCTCGTAACAGCGCTCGATGATCCCCCAACACATGGCCGGAACCCCGGACCGCTCGGTGCCCAGGCTTTCCTTGGTCTCCTGTCGGCTGCCTTTTTCCTCGCTCTCCCCCAAGAGGTGTTTCTGCTCCAGCTTCACGTCCTCCATAATCACCTCGGAGGTGGGGGATTCTTTCATGCCCATCTTATGGAACGGCTTTCCGGTGCTGAGACCTTTCATGCCCCGCTCCAGAATGAAGGTATGCACCGGTCGCTCCGGCGCCGGCTGACCCCGATCGAGTCGAGCATAGATCAAAAAGATGTCCGCCACCGGCCCGTTGGTGATGAAGGTTTTGGTGCCGTTGATGATGTAGCCCCCGTGGCCATCCGGCCGGGCGGTAGACTTCATGCTCCCGAAGGCGTCGGAGCCGGCCCCGGGCTCGGTCAGACACCAGGCCCCGATCTTGTCCAGGGTCATCAGGGGGATGCCGAACTCCCGGATCTGGCGGGCCGTTCCTTTGCCCACGATGGCGCCGCCGGCCAGGGCCATGCTCACCCCGAAGGACATGGCAAAACCCGGAGAGACCCGGCTGATCTCCTTGACCATGAGCATCATCATCATCGGATCGTCGCCCATGCCCCCACCCTCATCTCCGGCCATCAACTTGGTGATGTCAACCTTGCCGCTTTCCCCCTCCTCGCGTTTCTTGGCCAGCTTTTCCAGGGCGGGCTTGGCCATGGCCCCCGCCCCCAGCATCTTGAACATTTTCCGAGCCAGATCGAAGCACGAAACCTCGCCATCTTCCATGGCCTCCACATGGGGTTGGATTTCCTTGGTCACGTATTGCCGCATCATCTGCTGGATCATTTTTTGGGGTTCAGTTAATTGGAACATACCTCTACTCCTCGCACCCTGGAGGTGCCGCCCCGGTCACAAGGAATCGAAACCGACTCGTCTTACATTGCGGGCATAACGCCCTGGATCTGCATGAGCAGGCTCATGTCCCCCGAGATCTGGACCTTGCCGGCCATGAACGCGGCCTGGGGATTGGTCTCCCCCGCCAACAGCTCCTTCCAGGTCTGCATGTCCACCGTCACCGTCGCGGTCGCGTCCGGCTTGTCCCCTTCTTCCACCTTCAAATTCCCGCCGCTGAAGATCATGGCATATTTGCCGCCGCCTTCACCCTCGATCACCCAGAGCACCGAGCCTTCAATGCCGGCCAGAGTCGCCTTGATGTCGGGCTGTTTGCTCAGGCCGTAGGGCATCGCCACCATGAAGGCCTGTCGGGGGGTGGCATCCTTCATCACCTCGCGCATGGCCGACTGGTTGCTGAGATCCAGCCCGTCCAGGATCGCCTTGATTTCCCCATCACTCGTTTGCGGAGTCACTACTTTTCCCATTTTTTCCTTCCTCCTTATTTTTTTCTGCAGTTGACCCTGATAACTGACGAACCAGCTACCTAGCATAATCGGATTTTGATGTCAATATCAAAATGGGCTTTGTTCTTTATTAATTGCAAATTAACAAGGCCTTAGCGGAATTGAAAAAATTCCAGGCTTTCGTAAAAACCCCGGGCTGGCCCCAAGGAAAATTGTTTTTAGGAATTGACATGGTTTTTCAGAATGTGTTTTAATAAGGCGCGTGATCTCGCCGGCGCGAAAGGTTTTAAGGCTCGGGACTTTTCTCGGGGCCGCGGGCTTTCCCTTGCTTTTAGGGGCCTGGGGCGAACGGGAAGTGAGCATGAAGGTGCGAGGACCGGAGTGCGGGATGGAGGTCGTTTACCGTCGCACCTGGGATCGGGGCCGGCGGAGCGAGAGCTACTCGGTGCACGCGGAGAAGGTGGATCTCGGCGGGATTCCCTGCTACCAATCCATCAGCATTTATCCGGACCGGGTGCGCCGAATCTCCATGCGGCAGTCCGACCTGACCCCGGTGGCCCTGCTCGAGAAGTGGAACTCGGGACCCAAGCTGATTCAACGCCTCTATCAGGGGAATCAGGTCCACGTGGTCCGGCGCGCGTTCCCCTCTCCCCTCGATGAGGTGATCGAGGTTCCCCCGGGTCTCCACGACCCCGAGTCTTTCGCCTTCCTGCTCAAGGGCTATCCTTTCGAGGATCAGGATACCATCGCGCCCATCAACGTGTTAGTGGCGGATCCCAATCCCATCTTTTCAAGGTCCCGGAGCTTCGCCGTTTACATTATCCCTCACGGCGAAGAGCGCATCACCGTGCCGGCCGGGACTTACGATTGTTATGTGCTCGAGATGACCCTGGCCGGGATCCTGGGCTATTTGGTTCCGAGTAATCGTTTCTGGCTGCTCAAGGCAGATCCCCATCTGCTTGTCAAGGCCGAAGGAGCCGGGGAGACTATTGAACTGGCGGAGGGCCCGTTCCCGTGTGACGGGAAGGTGCACTGCACCGCCGGGGCGGAAGTGCCGAACCTTCGTCCCTGAAGACCGGGAGCAGCCTGATGACCCTGAACCGCAGAGAAAGGTAGTTGCAGCCAATGCCGGATCGTATCCTCGCTGACGGAAGAGTCGCCGCGGAGCCGGACGCCCGCGAACGTCGGGTGGTCTGGGTCATCGGGATCGGCTTGGTGGTTTCCACCCTCTTCTTTACCATCTTGCACCATGGCTTTCCCCAGGTGTTGGACGTGCCCTCCAACGCGGGTATCCCCTACACCGATTACCCCACCGTGTTCATCCTCGACCTGATTCCCTTCGGTCTGGCCTGGCTTTGTTTTCACCACGCCCGGCGGAGGTTGGGCCTCTATCGGGCGATGATTTTTTTGGGGGGCTCCTTCGTCTTTACCGGGATCGAAGAGAGCATGTGGATCCTCTTGGGCCGGTATGCCCAGGAGCTGCAGGCCGCCCTGCCCTCGGCCCCCAATGCCGTGCTCGGACAGGGTAGTCAAGAGATTTCGGGCACCTATTATTTCACCCGCGGGTTCTTTTGGTTCATCGAGACACCCTTGCTCGCCTGCCTGGGCTGGTTTTTCGTCGCCTATTCCTGCGTGTATGTGGCCAACCTGATCCTGCCCCGGGCCCGCCTCGGCTTCCGAGCCGTGGCCGGCGGTCTCTTGGCCATGAACCTGGATCTGTGGCTGGATCCGGTGCAGACCCACGAGACCTTTAAATCCTGGATCTGGGCTCAGTCCGACCGGATCAACATTTTTTCCATTCCCCTCTCCAATTTTATGGGCTGGTTTCTCTTGATCTTCCTTTTCGCCCTGGTCTTCGAGCGGCTGCCCAACATGGTCAAGCGCTGGGGATCGGCCCAGGCCGCCCTTTACTTCTACGGCGTCCTCTTCGCCCTGGAGATCGGCATCCTCATCTTTTTCGGAATCTACGGCTCGATCGCCATGCGGCTGATTCCAGAGCCGATCAATTTGACGATTTGGGGAATATAAGCATGGAAACTTCGCGCTGGGATCAAGTCCTCGATTACTTTCCCATCCTGGCCTACTTCGGCTTCTGGCTCCAAGGGGCGGTTCTCGGCGCGATTCTCACGGGGGAGCCTCGCCTGATGAAACTCGGCTTCGTAACCGCGCCCGCCATCCTCGCCATGCTCCTGGCGGTGGTCAGGATCCATCACCAGCACCGGAAACCGGCTAATCATCCCGACTCAACGGGCACCGTCTAAATTCAGGCCTCCTTGTCAATTGGCCTTGTCCTCGAATAGGACAGAAATTGAGGGCCTGTTGCCCAAACTAAATTTGTAGAAAAAATGTAGGGGCGCGGCTTGCCGCGCCCAATAAAATCAAGGTGATGGGCAGGGCAAGCCCTGCCCCTACGACCCCAAACGCGACAGAAAATGATTTCGGCAACAGGCCCTTAAGAGAGAATAAACTTTTCAATAGCAGCAGCCACCCCGTCTTCATCATTAGCCGCGGTCACGAACTCCGCCGCCGCTTTCACCGCCGGATGGGCGTTGGCCACGGCCACGCCCAGGCCCGCGTATCTCAGCATCTCCAGGTCATTGGGCCCGTCGCCGAACGCGATCACCTCTTGGGGCAGGATGTCCAGGCGCCGGCAGATCGAAAGCAGCGCCGATCCCTTGCTCACCCCGGCCGGCAGGATCTCCAGGTAGTCCGGCTCGGAAAGGACCAGCTCCGGGGGCAAGGTCATGCCTTTGAGATACTCCCGCCGGAACCGCTGCAGGAGCTTGGGTTCGCCGATCAAGAGGATCTTGGTCGGGTCTTCCTTGAGGAAGGCCAGGAGATCGCCTACCGCTTGCGCGGTCACGTTGTCCTTTTGCATCGAGGCCTTTGCCGCCCCGGTAACCTCACGGATATAAACCCGATCGTAGATGTAAAGGTTCACGTGCAGGTCATAGCCGGCGCAGAGCTTGAGCGCCCGCTGCGCCTGGATCAGGGGCAAGGAGTGGTCTTCGTAGATCCGCCGCGACTGAAAATCCTGGACCCGGCAGCCGTTGTATAAAATCAGGGGCGCGTTTACCCCTACCGTCCGGGCAAACGGAGTGATGGACTCGTAGCTTCGGCCCGAAGCGAGCGTGACTTTCAGGCCCCGCTGCTTGGCCGCCTGAAGCGCCTGCAAGTTTCGGGTCGAGATCCGGCGCTCGCAGTCCACCAGCGTCCCGTCCACATCCATCACGATCAGCTTATACGCCAACGGCATCCCGCAACCTCGCAATCCGCTCCAAGGAAGCCCCGGTCTCCCCGGCCGGCGCATACTCGAACCCCACCGTGCCCTTCCACCCGGCCCGGCGGACCTCCTGCAAAATTTCCGGGAAGGGAATTTTCCCGGTCCCGGGCTCGTGCCGGCCGGGAACGTCGGCCGCGTGAAGATAGCCGATCCATTCCAGGTTGTCCAAGATTCGCCTCTTCACCTCCTCTCCCATCATCCCCATATGATAAAGGTCGTAGAGCAGCCGGACCCGAGGGTGATCCACTGCCCGGATCAGCTCGACGGCCTGGGCCGAAGCGGTCAAGACATAGTGGAAATGGTCCAGCCGGTCGTTGAGCGGCTCCAGCAGGAAAGTCACGCCGTTCTCCTCACCGATCGGACCCAGTTTCTTCAACCTTGGTAGCGCAGTCTCACGCCATTGGGCCGGCACCGGCCAGGGCGCCTGCACCCGGCCGCCTTCGCCCAGCTCCTGGGTCAAAATCATCAGGGTCGGGCAGCGAAGCCGCCTCGCCGCCTCCACCGCTTCCCGCACCTCCGCGAAAAAGATTCCCTCGTCCTCCGGGTAAATCAGCGACCCTTTCCGGTGCCCGCTGAAGGTGGTCACTTCCATCCCCGCCGCCACCCGGCGCGCGAAGGCCCCGAGGTCCTTGTCCCGCCAGGCCCAGAAC
>MGQK01000021.1:0-7806 GCA_001797815.1 Deltaproteobacteria bacterium RBG_13_61_14
GATCCGCGATTACTAGCGATTCCAACTTCATGGAGTCGAGTTGCAGACTCCAATCTGAACTGAGACCGGTTTTTAGGATTAGCTCCCGCTCGCGCGGTTGCGACCCGCTGTGCCGGCCATTGTAGTACGTGTGTAGCCCTGGGCATAAAGGCCATGAGGACTTGACGTCATCCTCACCTTCCTCCGGTTTCACACCGGCAGTCCCTCTAGAGTCCCCGGCTTTCCCGCTGGTAACTAGAGGCAAGGGTTGCGCTCGTTGCGGGACTTAACCCAACATCTCACGACACGAGCTGACGACAGCCATGCAGCACCTGTCTCCGCGCTCCCCGAAAGGCACTCCCGGGTTTCCCCAAGATTCGCGGGATGTCAAGCCCAGGTAAGGTTCTTCGCGTTGCATCGAATTGAACCACATACTCCACCGCTTGTGCGGGCCCCCGTCAATTTCTTTGAGTTTTAATCTTGCGATCGTACTTCCCAGGCGGGGTGCTTAATGCGTTAGCTGCGGCACCGGAGGGGTCAATACCCCCGACACCTAGCACCCACCGTTTACAGTGTGGACTACCAGGGTATCTAATCCTGTTTGCTCCCCACACTTTCGCGTTTCAGCGTCAGTCTCGGTCCAGAAGGCCGCCTTCGCCACCGGTGTTCCTCCCAATCTCTACGCATTTCACCGCTCCACTGGGAATTCCACCTTCCTCTCCCGGACTCAAGTCCGCCAGTTTTCCGCGACGTTCCCCGGTTGAGCCGAGGGATTTCACACGGAACTTAACGGACCGCCTACACGCCCTTTACGCCCAATAATTCCGAACAACGCTTGCATCCTACGTCTTACCGCGGCTGCTGGCACGTAGTTAGCCGATGCTTCCTCTGGAGGTACCGTCGAGGCAACCGGATATTAGCCGGCCGCCATCTCTTCCCTCCTGACAGAGGTTTACGACCCGAAGGCCTTCATCCCTCACACGGCGTGGCTGCGTCAGGGTTGCCCCCATTGCGCAAGATTCCGGACTGCTGCCTCCCGTAGGAGTCTGGGCCGTGTCTCAGTCCCAGTGTGGCTGGCCGTCCTCTCAGACCAGCTACCCATCTCAGCCTTGGTAGGCCGTTACCCCACCAACAAGCTAATGGGACGCGGGCTCATCCTCGAGCGCGACCGTGCAGGCAGAGGGCCGCTTTCCCGACCGGAGCCGCAGCCCCAGCCGACGCATGCGGTATTAGCCTTCCTTTCGGAAAGTTATCCCCCACTCGAGGGTAGGTTACCCACGTGTTACTCACCCGTTCGCCACTTTACTCGTTCCCGAAGGAACTTTCTCGTCCGACTTGCATGTCTGAAACCCGCCGCCAGCGTTCGTTCTGAGCCAGAATCAAACTCTCCAATTAAATTTGCCAAAGCGCAGGTGTAAGTCCCTGCACACTCGATATCTCACCGGATATCGGCGGGAACCCAAAAGGCGCACGTGATTACCACCTAGTTTTCAAAGAACAAAGTCTACCCCCCAAAGCGAACTTTTATTATAAGCATAAGCGCCGAAAATTGTCAAGAACTTTTTTGCCTGATGCGCGCAAAAAACCCAGGGTCCGCCTCCACTGATCAGCTTCGACTTCCTCTGGGTGTTGAGGGTTAACTCGCTCAGTGCAAGGAGCTTTTCACTCTCTAAGCAAGAGTATAACCAACCTTTTTCCCGTTGTCAAGAGAAAAATGCCCAAAATTCCACCTCTCCAAAAAGTGCTTTCAGGGAAGGGAGTTGCGGGGTCGGCGATGGCCCCTACCTGGGCATATCGCCGCGCCGCGTCCCAAAGCACGGCATGGGCCGGGTCATCCAGGTTAAAGACCTCCACATCCATCAGTCGGTAGATCGTCCGCACCTTGAGGTTCCAATAACGGGCTACTCGAAGAGCGCGGCGCGGCTGAAGCGGACGCGGGGTTTTGCGAGGAGGCGGAAGCCGGCCTTTTCCGCGGCCGCGAGGATGCTCTGGAAGCGGGGGACCCGCACGTGCCAGCGGGGTTCGACGATCAGGCATTTGCCGCCGGGCTTGAGGCCGGCGCGCAGTTGCTCCAGCAAGCCGGGGATGTCCGCCACTTCGTGCACCATCCAGAAGCTGAGGATGAAGTCCACCGGCTCGTTCACGCCGATGTTGTCCGGAGAGCAGCGGCGGGTGCGGATGCGCGAGAGCACTCCGGCCCGGGCCGCCCGCTTGGTGAGCACGTCCAGCATCCTTTGCTGCAAGTCCACCGCGATCACCCGGCCGCTCTCGCCCACGAGCCGCGCCATGCCCAGCGAGAAGTAACCCATGCCGCAACCCACGTCCATAGCGGTCATGCCCGGCCGCAGATAGGGGCCGAGGAGTTTCCCCGGTTGATGGACCAGGCGGCGGAGCGGGTTATCAAAGGTATAACACATCCACCAGGGGCAGACGCGGGTGGCGCTGGTTGGCTTGGTTTCGCTTTCGCTCATGAGTTAGCTCCCCTGGATCGGCGGGTAACTTTTTGATAGTAGCGCCGGCCGAAGAGGTTCAGGCCGTGCCAAAACAGCTTGAACATGGGGTGGAAGTCCGGGATCCAAAAGCCGGGGGGGATACTTTCCCTGGGTTCTTGTCGGCCGAGAGCGATCTTGGCCGTAATCACTCCTTCGCCTTGCTCAAAAGTCCTGCGGGCGAGGATGGCGCCGCTGGCGTCCACGATCTGGGTTTCGCCCAGGTAATGGGACCGATACCTTAGGCCCGGAATTCCCGGCATTTTTCCTTCGAACCTGCCGGCATGGGCGGCGTGGACCACCGGCACCCCCAGGAGTCGTGCCATCCGGCCCGGCGTCGCTTTCATGATTTCGAGGTTCTGCCCGGCCGTAGTTTCTTTGAAGGGCAGGGGCAGGCCGGTCTCCGGCAGGGTCCACCAGCAGGAGCCGGCTACCAGCAGGTCAATTTTGGAAAGCAGACGCTTCGCGGTCTGGGTGCGGACCAGCTCCCAGCACATGGCCGCGCCGAGGGGCCCCAGGGGCGTCTCCAGGATCCCCGGGTCCCGGCCTCCCCGGTAATAGCAGTTCTCCCACATGGTGGGCAGGTCCTTGTCATGGGTGGCATAGCCGCCGTCCGGGAAAGCCAGGACAAAAGTGTTGTAGCGCTCTCCGTCCTCCCTGACCGCGATAAACGAGCCGCCCACAAATCCCTGATGCTGCCGGGCCTTGGCCAGGAGCAGCCCAAGAGCCTTGCCAGGGAAAGGCAGGGCGGCTTGGAGCAGGGACGGGTGAAAGGCCACGGCCGAGGTAAAAAACTCCGGGACCACCACCAACCGGCCGCCTTGGGCAAAGGCCTCCTCGATTAAACGGTCAGCCTTGGCCAGGTTGGCCGGCACATCGCCCAACACGGCTTCCATCTGGACCGCCGCGGCGGTTATCTCAAGGTTTGCCATGGAATTTTTAACTTGGCGTCCTTGCCACCATTTCAAGGATAACGAAAAATTAGTCTTGGGGGCCGAGATTGTCAAGCCCAATCCCGGCGGGACCGATCAAAAACTTGACAGCCAGTTCGGCCCAGTTTAAGGTATCTAACCCAATGGACCATCTCGACCATCTGGCTGCCTGGCTCACCCTTTCCCGGGTGCCGGGCGTCGGGCCGGTTGCCGTGCGGGCGCTTTTGGAATTATTCCCGCAGCCGGAGCAGATCCTGGCCGCGGACCTGTCTGCGTTGCGCCAGGTGCCGGACCTGTCCCCGGCCCAGGTGGACGCTTTGCGCGCCAGCCGCGACCCTTCCGCCGGCCGGCCGGAAGTCGAGGCCCTGCTTGCCCAGGGCATCACCCTGCTCGCCTGGGATGACCCCCAGTATCCCGAGCGGCTGCGCCAGCTCCCGGACCCTCCCTTCCTTCTCTACTGCCGGGGCCGGCTGACCGAGGCCGACCGGGCCGCGGTGGCAATGGTGGGTTGCCGCAACCCCGATGCCTACGGCGAGGCCATGGCCAAGCGGATCGCCTCCGGCCTGGCCCGGGGCATTGACTCGATCGCCCAGCAAGCCGCGCTCGATGCCGGCGGCCGCACCGTCGCGGTCCTGGGGAGCGGAGTGGACGTGATCTATCCGCCCGAGCATACCGAGCTCTACCACGCCATGGCCGAGCGCGGCGCGGTGCTCTCGGAATTCCCCCCGGGCGCCGAGCCCCTGGCCGGCCATTTCCCGGTGCGCAACCGGATCATCAGCGGGATGAGCCTGGGGGTGGTGGTGGTCCAGGCCATGAGCGAAAAGAGCGGCAGCCTGATCACCGCCAAGTTGGCTCTGGAGCAGAACCGGGAGGTTTACGCCGTGCCCGGCTCGGCCTTGAGCCACGCCGGCCGGGTCGCCAACCGCTTGATCAAAGCCGGCGCTCACCTGGTGGAAGAGGCCGAAGATATCCTCCAGGATTTGCGGCCCCAACTGCCGGGGCGTTTTTTGAATTTAGATTCCTCCCCGGCCTCGCCTGAACCTGGTTGCAGGGAACTTTCATCTCAGGAACAAAGGCTCTTTAGTTTATTGCCGGAACTGGGAGAGGGCAGCGTCAATCTTGACACCTTGGCGCAGCAGAGTAAACTCGCAATCTCCGAAGTTTCGCAACACCTCCTCTCTCTGGAACTTTCGGGCCTGGTCAAAAAGCTGCCAGGCAATTATTACGTCAGAGTGGGATAACTATGGCAGATACTTTGGTCATCGTGGAATCGCCGGCCAAGGCCAAGACCATTGCCAAATACCTGGGCAAGGGTTACCAGGTCAGGGCATCGGTCGGGCACGTGGTGGACCTGCCCAAAAAGGGACTGGGCGTGGACGTGGAGCACGATTTCGCTCCCACCTACGAGGTGATGCCGGAAAAAAAGAAAGTGGTGGCCGAGCTGAAAAAAGCCGCGGAGGGCGCTCACCATATCATCCTCGCCCCGGACCCCGACCGCGAAGGCGAGGCCATTGCCTGGCACATCGCCGACCTGCTGGCCGGCAAGGACCGGCGCATCCGGCGGATGCTGATCAACGAGATCACCAAGACCGGCGTGCAGCAGGCCCTGGCCCAGGCCGGGGAGCTCAACCGCGACTTGTTTGACGCCCAGCAGGCCCGGCGCATCCTGGACCGCCTGGTGGGCTACCAGATCAGTCCGCTCCTTTACCGCACCCTGCGCCGCCCATTGTCGGCCGGACGGGTCCAGTCGGTGGCGGTGCGCCTGGTGGTGGACCGGGAGAACGAAATCCGCGCGTTCAAGACCCGCGAATACTGGACCGTGGAAGCCGAGTTGGCCGCGTCATCGCCGCCCGACTTCAAGGCGCGGCTGATCGAGCTTGGCGGGAAAAAGGTCGAGGCCGGCCCGGTGGATGCGAAGGACCCGAAGAAGACTTTTCTGCCGGATGAGAAGAGTGCCCGGGCGGTCAAGGCCGCGGTCGAGCGCGAGCGCTGGGTGGTCAAGTCGGTGGACCAGAAGGACCGGCTGAAGAACCCGCCGGCGCCCTTTATCACCAGCAAGCTCCAACAAGAGGCGGTGCGCAAGCTGCGGATTACCGCCAAGCAGACCATGAGCCTGGCCCAGCGGCTCTATGAGGGCGTCGAGATCGGCGACGAAGGCGCGGTGGGGCTGATCACCTACATGCGCACCGACTCGACCCGGGTGAGCGCCGAGGCCCAGCAAGCCGCGCGGGGTTACATTGCCAAAACGTTCGGACCGGACTACGTGCCGGCCAAGCCCAATGTCTTTGCCAGCAAAAAGGGCGCCCAGGACGCGCACGAGGCGATTCGGCCCACGGACGTCTCCCTCACGCCCGAAAGCCTGAAGCCGTTTCTGGAGGGGGCGACCTTCAAACTCTATGAGTTGATCTACCAGCGGTTCCTGGCCAGCCAGATGAAGCCGGCGGTGCTGGTCCAGACCGCGGTGGACATCCCGGTCAAGCAATACCTGTTCCGGGCCACCGGCTCGGTGGTCAAGTTCAAGGGCTTCCTGGCCGCGTATGAGGAAGCCAAGGATGAGGACGAGGAGAAGAACGGAGAGGCGACCTTGCCGGAGGTGAAGCCCGGCCAGGAGTTGAAGCTCCTACAAATTTTGCCGGAGCAGCATTTCACCCAGCCGCCGCCGCGTTTCACCGAGGCGAGCCTGGTCAAGGAGTTGGAGGAGCGCGGGATCGGCCGGCCCTCGACCTACGCCGCGATCCTGGGCACCATCCAGGACCGCGATTACGTGACCAAGGACAAGAGCCGGCGCTTCCTTCCCACTCCGACCGGGGAAATGATCACCCAAATTTTGCTGAAGAGCTTCCCGGAGATCATGGACTTCCGGTTCACCGCCCAGATGGAGGAAGACCTGGACCGGGTCGAGGACGGGCATTTGTCGTGGCAGAAACTGTTGCACCAGTTTTACCCGCCCTTTGCCAAGCAACTGGCGCACGCGGCCGAGGTGATCAAGGAAATGCGGGCGGTGATCCCGACCGACCTGGCCTGCCCCAAGTGCAATCGCGAGCTGGTGATCAAGTGGGGCAAGAACGGCGAGTTCCTGGGCTGCTCCGGCTATCCGGAATGCGACTATACTTCGGAATTTGTCCGGGAGGAGGGGAACGGAGTCAAGCCGGTGAACAAGACGGAAGCGACCTCGATTGTGTGCCCCGCCTGCGGCAAGCCCATGTTGGTCAAGCAGAGCAAGCGGGGGGAGTTCCTCGGCTGCTCCGGCTATCCCGAGTGCAAACAGACCATGGAGTGCCGCCGCGCCGAGGACGGCAAAATCGAGGTCATCCAGCCCGAACCCGAACACGCCACTTGCGACCTTTGCGGCAAGCCCATGGTCGTGAAAAAGGGCCGCTACGGGCCGTTCCTGGCCTGCACCGGCTATCCGGAATGCCGCAACCTCAAGAACCTCAAAGGCGAGACCAGAAAGCAAGCCGGTGGCGGCGCCGGTTTTCAACCTGCGGAAGGCGAGCCGCCTTGCGAGAAATGCGGCAAGCCCATGGTCATCCGCCAGGGGAAATGGGGACCGTTCCTCTCCTGCTCCGGCTATCCCAAGTGTAAAAACATCCGCCGCAAGGGCAAGCCGGCGGAAGACTCGGATAAAACCGAAGTGAAAACCGGCTCCCCCCCGGCTGCAAAGAAGGCAGCCCGACCCAAAGCCGCGCCCGCCTCGGTCACTGACGCCGAAGCCCCTTGCGAGAAATGCGGCAAGCCGATGGTCATCCGGCCGGGCAAGTGGGGCCCGTTCCTTTCCTGCTCGGGCTTTCCCAAGTGCAAGAACATCCGCAAACTGCCCAAGGAAAAACTGGCGGAGTTAGCCGCGGCCAAGCCAAATAAAAGTGGCGCAGGCTTTCAGCCTGCGGAAGGAGAGCCGCCCTGTGAGCTGTGCGGCAAGCCGATGGTGGTCCGCCAGGGCAAATGGGGACCCTTCCTGGGCTGCTCGGGTTATCCCAAGTGCAAGAATATCCGGAGGACGTCTTAAATCGCAAAGCGGCAATAACCTGCCGCGCTGAATAGATGAAACCAGAAGCAGCCATCCTTCTGCTCTCCGGCGGGATGGACTCGGCCGTGGCCGCGGCCCTGGCCCGCTCCCAAGGCTTTGCCCTCTATGCCCTCTCCTTCCGCTACGGCCAGCGCCACCTCCGCGAGATCGAAGCCGCCCAGCGGGTGGCGCAGTCGCTTCAAGTTCAAAAGCACCTGATCTTGGACATCCCGCTCAAAGAGATCGGCGGCTCGGCCTTGCTTAAACCTGCGGCTGACTTTAGGGGTGCGGGTGCCCTCGGTGGTGCGGGTGCCCCCACCCGCACCCCGCCAGTCCCCAAAGACCGCTCCGAAGCCGAAATGACCAAAAGCATCCCGCCCACCTATGTCCCGGCCCGCAA
>MGQK01000021.1:7819-7949 GCA_001797815.1 Deltaproteobacteria bacterium RBG_13_61_14
GCAAAGCCGAGATCGTGAGAAAAGGAATCGAGCTGGGCGTGGAATTCAGCCTCACCCATTCCTGTTACGATCCCGCCCCGGACGGCCGCGCCTGCGGCCGCTGTGACTCCTGCTCACTCCGCCGCAAGGG
>MGQK01000021.1:7979-16605 GCA_001797815.1 Deltaproteobacteria bacterium RBG_13_61_14
TCTCTACTTGGGCTGACGCGCTCTGCCGCCTGACACGTGCCACCTGACACTGGTCACCTATTCCTGGAAAGGTTGACACGGGGAAAAAATCCCGGTAGTTTGGCACCCGGCGAGAGAAGGAACGCGCATGGCCGAAAAAGCAAAGATCCGGCGGGCCGGGTTGGAGGACATCGAGGAGATTTATCAGATCATCCGGGAGAACCTGAAGGAGCTGGTTCCCCGGTCCTACCCGGACCTGCTCCAAAACTTCGACCGGTTCCTGGTCTATGAGCGCGAGGGCCGGATTTTAGGGGTGATTTCCTGGCGGGTGCTGCCCATCCTCAACCTCAAGCATCCGGACCTGGCGCTGGAGGTGGTCAGCTTTTCGGTGCGGCCCGAGGTCCAGCGCCAGGGGATCGGCCGGGCCTTGCTCAAGCGCATGCTCCGGGAGCTTCAGGCCTTCCGGCCCGACCGGATCCTGGTCCTGACTTTCTATCCTGAATATTTCGCCCGGTTCGGGTTCCACGAGACCAGCAAGGCCAAGCTCTACCCCAAGATTTACCTGGGTTGCATCGAATGCACCAAATACCGCTCGCCGCTGACCTGCCCGGAAGTGGCCATGGAGATCCGGCTCTCCCGCCGGCGCGGCGCCCGGAGAAAAGCGCGATGAAGTCGAGGTTCTGGATTCTGGGAATGGCCGGGGCGCTCTGGCTTTTGGGCGCGGCCCCGGTTCAGGCCAAGCGGCAAGACCCGCGGGTGGAAGAATATCTGGACCAGGTCAAGGCCCGGCGGGAGGAAGAGAAGCGGCAGGAGCGCAAGGCCCGGCGCCAGGATCAGAACCGCCGGCTGCGGCCTTACCTGACTTTGGAGGAGATGGACGCGGAGCTGGACCGGATCGCGGCCGGCCATCCGGGTCTGGTCAGCGTGGAGGAAATCGGGAAGAGCCGGGAAGGCCGGCCGCTCAAAGTGGTCCGCTTCTCCACGGGTTCCCAGGGCAAGGCGGAGATGCTCTACCTCGGCAACATCCACGCCCAGGAGCTGGCCGGGGGCATGGTCTGCCTGGCGATCATCCGCCACCTGGCCGAGGGCCGCGGCAAAGACTGTTATGTAGATTACCTTTTGGAAAAGGCCGACCTCTACGTGGCGCCGGTCCAGAACCCGGACCGCATGGCCTCGGCCGCCCGCAAGCAGGCCCGCTACGGCCTGACCGGCTTCATCCGCAAGAACGCGGACCAGGTGGACCTGAACCGGAACTTCCCCTACCCGCCCGAGGCGCCGGAGCGGCTCAAGGCCTCGGCCGGCTCGCACCGGAAATGCTCGACCAGCTTCCGCGGCCCGGAGCCGCTCTCCGAGCCGGAGACCCGCGACCTCATTGCTTTCATTGACCGCCACCACTTCGCGGCGGTGCATTCCTTCCACACCTCGGGCGGCATGATCATGTTTCCGCCCGGCACCTTCCCCGAGCCCACGCCCGACGACGAGCTCTTCCGGCAAATGGCCCAGGGCTACCAGGACCTCCAGTTCGACCCCTACCGGGTGCATCCGGAAATTGACCTCTACCCCACCATCGGCGCGCTCGACGACTACCTCTACCACCACTACGGCATCCTCGCCACCACCGTCGAGCTGGGCAAGCGGTCCCAGCTCCTGCATCGGCTCACCATCTTCTGGATGTATAACGTCTACGAGCTCGACCGCGAGATCGCCAACAACCTCTTGCCCGCGCTCTCGCTCGCCGAATGGGCGACCAAGGTGCATGAAAACCCGGAGCTCTTGAAATGGCAGCCGCCGGCCGAACGATGGGTGGGCGAGCCGGAACTCGGCCCGTCCGGCGCGCCGGCGGAAAAAGCCGCCCGTTCGTCGGAGGGGCTTGGGTCCGGCACCGGGACATGTCCAGTGCGGGATCGCTGAAAACCCCGAACGAACGGGCTGGCCTTGCAGGTAGAGAAGATCCCGAAGCAAAAGCAAAAAGACCAACTATATTTCAAAGGCCCGGTCCGGGCCAAAGCCCCGCGGGCGACGCGGCTCCTCGCCGCCTGAAAGAAAGATCGGACGTCCGAGGAAGGAGTTAAGGACAAAGATGAGCGCAAAGTGGAGAAAAATGATTAAGCCCTTGACAAATCATTGGGGATTGCTATAAAGGCTTTTACCATGCGGGCACAACCTCGTCCTGGGGAGGAGTGATGGACTTTCCGAATGATCTGAAGTATAGCCGCAGCCACGAATGGGTGCGGGTGGAAGGGAGCGAGGCCGTAGTCGGGCTGACCGACTATGCCCAGGAAGAATTGGGAGACATTGTCTATATCGAGCTTCCCGAGGAAGGCGGGGAAGTGGAGAAGGAAACCGCCTTTGGCGTGGTCGAATCGGTCAAGGCGACCGAAGACCTCTTCTCCCCGGTCTCGGGCAAGGTGGTGGAAGTGAACTCGCCGCTCGACGACTCCCCGGAAATGGTCAACGAAGACCCTTATGGCGACGGCTGGCTGATCCGCCTGGAGATGACGGACCAGGATGAGATCAAAGAGCTGATGAACGCGGAACAATACCACGCCTACGTGGAGGCCGAGTCAGACTAATCCCTTACTCTTGATGCTTTTTTTCCGCCCCTGGCCGCTCCGGCAGGGGCGGAATTTTTGCTTAGTGCTTCGATTCGCAAATACAATGACGTATTTATTTTCTCGCAAAGGCTTATTTGCTTACTCAGCCCTCGGCCGTGAGCTCCATTCGGCCCGAGCTCATGGCCGAGGGCGGGCCGAACGGCACTAAGTCCCGAGTAAATAAGTTCGACTTCGGCGAGCTCAGCCGAGCCGTCATCGAACTTATGAATCGAAGGACTTAGGCAGGGGAGGTCGGGCGGGTTATTCCAGGATGACGTGGAAGCCGAAGACCTCGTCCAGCTCGCCTTTTTCGTTGAGCAGGCCCTTGGGCACCCCGTACAAAGGCGTCGCCTGCTCCATGGCGCGGACCGCGGCCTGGTCCACGGCCGGATAGCCGCAGGAGTGGATCACCTCCACCAGGAGCAGCTTCCCGTCCGCATCGGTCACAAAACGCAAGTAGGTGTCGAGGTTGTGCCGGGGCATTCCGGAGCGGAGCACCGCCGGCTGGGGGTCCCAATAGGCCCGCACCGCCTGCTTCAACCGGTTGTAAAAAGCCGCGTAACGAAACTCCTGGGTATTGAGCGCGGTGACCTCGCCCTGCGCCACGCCCTCGACGTGGTCAATCCTTCCCCCGGCGTCCGGCACCATCTGCCACAAGTCCCGGAAAGAGGGATACAGCTCTTTCGCCGCCAGCCTTAAGCCGGGCTCCTGGGTTTCCGCCGGCGGCAGCGGCGGCGGCACCGGCGGAGTCATCGCCCCGCTGCGCCGGCCCGCCCGATCCGCTACCCGACCCAAGGTTTCCCGGTCCACCCGGAGGTTCCGCTCCGCCAGAAAACGCGCGTTCTCCGGCGCCTGGTCCGCGGCCGGGAGGTCCGGCGTCTCCACCACTTGGCCGTGGACGGGAAAAGGCTCTTCCAAAGGCTTGAACGGCACCAGCTCGATCACCTTTTCCTCCGGCTTTGCCTTCTCCCTGCCGGGCCTCGCGGTCGGGTCCCAGCCGTAAAAGCCGGCGCCGTGGAGTGACAGCGAGGCCAGGACAAACAACGGAATAGCGCGCTGCCCATTCATAGTCTTAATGGTAACTCTATCCCTTTGCCCAGTCAATGTTAAGTTGGGGCCTGACCCCTCTACTTAACAAGCATGCCCGCTGCGATCTGCACGCCCTTGCCGACCAGCTTGACCGTGTCCCAGACCATGGCCGGATTGACGTCACCGAAGCGGACGCCCTGCGCTTCCAGCTTGGTCCGCACCTGGTCCAGGCGAAGGAGAAAATCCGGGTAATTCTTTTGCTCCGGCGGCGACCAGTAGACCTCGGCCAGGGCCAGCAGGCGGGGATAGAGCTGCAGGTCCAGCCGGTCCTCGGTCGCCCACTCTCCCCACAAGTTCGCCCCTCCGCCCAGGATCAACTTCGCCTCCTCCGGCAAGAGCCCTGCCGGGACCGGGTCAAAGCTATAGCACCGCCGCAGCGGCAACAAAAGCCGGTTGTAATCCACATAAGTATAAAGAATCGGGCTGACCACCGCCTCTCGGCCCTGCCGCGCCGCCACCTCGGCCCAGCTCTGTCTTCGCCAGGCCTGGATCACCACCCCTGCCGGCGCGAACTCGGTCACCTCGTCCCAGGCCAGGGTCCGCTTGCCCAAGCCCACGATGATCTCGCTCACGCGCCTTAAAAAGTAGGCGTGCAGCCCTTTTTTGCCTTCCAGGCTATTTTCGGCCAAGAGCTTGTCGCAGGCCGGGCATTGCTCCCAGTCCGTGGCCATCACCTCGTCCGAGCCGATGTGGATAAACTCGCTGGGAAAGACCGCGGCCACCTCGGCGAGCAGGGGCTGGAGGAACTCGTATACCTCTTCTTTGGCCGGGCAGAGCGCGTTGGGATGGATCCCGACCGTATGGCTCACTTCCACGGGTTTTCCGGAGCAGGAGAGTTCGGGAAAAGCCGCGAGCAGGGCGGTGGAATGGCCGGGCATGTCCATCTCGGGCATGACCGTGACCCCCCGCGCCTGGGCATAGGCCACCAGCTCGCGCAGTTGCTCCTGTGTATAAAACCGGCCCTCGCCGCCGACCTCCTGCAGCCGGGGGAAAGCCTTGCTCTCGAAGCGCCAGCCCTGGTCATCGGTGAGGTGGAAGTGGAGCACGTTGAACTTGAAGGCGGAGAGCAGGTCCACCTGCCGCTTGAGGGCATCCAACGAAAGGAAGTTGCGGGCCGGGTCCAGGAGCAGCGAGCGCCGGGGAAAGCGGGGATAATCGCGGATGAAAACGGCCGGGCTTGACCATTGCCCTTGCTCTTCATGGAGGAGTTGCTGCCAGGTGCGGAAGGCCCAGAGCAGGCCGGCGCGGTCACCGCCGGCTAAGACCACGGAATCCGCGGTGACCTGGAGGAGGTAGGCTTCCGGAAAGGCTGGAGGGGAAAGGTTGGAAGGGAGGGTTGCACTCTCTCCGATGACCACGACCCTCTCTCCCAGATCAGCCGCGGCAGGGGACGCGAGCTTAAGCCCGGTGGTTTTCTCCAGCTCCGCGACCATGAGATCAGCCAATTCTTGCGCGCCCGGCCCATAGCAGACTTGCGCCCCGCCGGCGAGCACATATTGGCCTGTGCCACGCTCAATCTCCACCGGCCAGGGGATCAGCGGCAACACCTCCTGCCCGCCTTCCGCCTTTCCTCCGACCAGCGCGATCAGGGCTATCCCCATCATCCAACCTGCTCCTGGCTTCATTTTCCTGTCCCCTCCCTCTTGTCCCGCCGAGGATCCGGAAATCTCGACCCGACTCTCGGCTTGAACAATTCTCCGAGGAAATATGATATCATGAAACCATGACCATGACCTTTGACCGGCGCCTGCTGGAAAACTTCGATTGGAAGTTCCTGGTCCTGGTGCTTTTGCTCGCCGCGATCGGCATCCTCAACCTGCGCAGCGCCGCGGCCGAGACCGGGTTATGGAAGACCCAGGCCTATTACCTGCTGATCGGCCTGGGCGCCATGGCGGTCATCCTCTTTTTCGACTACCGCCAGTTCGAGGACATGGCGCTCCTGCTCTACCTCGGCTGCCTGGGGCTGCTCATCCTGGTCCACTTCTTCGGCGAGACCGTGCGCAACTCGCGCTCGTGGTTCCATTTCGGCCCGATCCGGCTGCAGCCCTCGGAGCTCTCCAAGATCGGGCTGATCCTGCTCCTCGCCCGCTTCTACCACCGCGACAAGACCGGCCGGCCCTCCACCTTGCGCGAGCTCTTCCTGCCCTTGCTGGTGGTCGGCCTGCCCGCGGCGGCCATCGCCCTGGAACCCGACATGGGCACCGCGCTCGTGGTGCTCTTGCTCGGCGGCACCATGCTCCTGTTCATGGGCATCGAGCGCCGGACCCTGATCTTGCTGGTCGGCCTGGGCCTGCTCTCGATCTATCCGTCCTGGCATTACGTGCTCAAGCCCCACCAGAAGGCCCGCATCCTCACCTTCCTCCACCCCGAGTCCGAACCCCTCGGCGTCGGCTACAACCTCATCCAGTCCAAGATCGCCATCGGTTCCGGCGGCGCGCTGGGCAAGGGCTTCATGCGAGGCTCCCAGAACCAGCTCCGCTTCCTGCCCGAACAGCACACCGACTTCGCCCTTTCGGTCTGGGCCGAGGAGTGGGGCTTCTTCCTGGGCGTGCTCCCGGTGCTCCTGCTCTATGCCGTTCTGCTGGCCTGGGCGCTGGCCATCGCCCGCTCCGCCAAGGACCGCTTCGGCGTCATGCTCGCCTTCGGCGTGGCCACCCTGCTCTTCTGGCACGTGCTCATCAACCTCGCCATGATCGTCGGCCTCTTCCCGGTGATCGGCCTGCCCCTCTCCCTCTTCTCCTACGGCGGCTCCCACCTCTTAACCGTCATGATCGGCGTCGGCATCCTCCTCAACGTCCGCATGCGCCGGTTCTTCTTCTAACCGGCCTTATCCCAAACCCAAACAGAATCATATTGAAGTTCCTTAATTGAATAATATTTTTCTCTTCTTCCTCTGTGCGCTCTGTGCGCTCTGTGTTTAAGGCTTTCTTCACTTGCCAATGCAGAAGCGGGAGAAGATCTGGTCCAGCACCTGATCGCTCACGCTCTCGCCCGTGATCTCGCCCAACGCCTCGGCCGCGGCCCGCAGGTCCGCGGCCACAAACTCATCCGAAAGCCCTTGCTGAAGCGCCGCCTCCGCCTGCTGCAGCGCCCGGCCCGCCCGCCGAAGCGACTCCCGCTGGCGGAAGTTGGCCAAAGCCCGCATGGGGCCTGCGCCGACTTCGCCCGCGCCGGCCAGCTCCTTGATTCCGGCTTCCAGCTCCGAGAGCCCCTGCCCGGTCAAGGCGGAGATGGCAACTACCGGCGCGCCGGCTGCCAGCCGAGAAACTTCCTCCTCGCTCAGCGCCCGGTCCAGGTCGGCCTTGTTCTTCACCAGGAGCCTCGGCGGCCCGGCCGGCTCCTGGAGCAACTCGCGATCTTCGGGCTGGAGCGGCTCCGAGCCGTCGAGCACCAAGAGGACCAGGTCCGCGGTTGCCGCGGCGCGCCGGCTCCGCTCCACGCTCAACCGCTCCACCGCCTCCGCGCTCTCGCGGATGCCCGCGGTATCGCTCAGCCGCACCAGCAGCCCCTCCAAGACGATGGCCTCCTCCACCACGTCCCGGGTCGTGCCCGGGTGCTCGGTCACAATCACCCGGTCCTCCCGCAAGAGCGCGTTCATCAAGGTGGACTTGCCCACGTTCGGCCGGCCCACGATCGCCACCGACCACCCCTCCTCCTTCACCCGGCCCCGCTCGCTCTCCCGAAGCAGCCGTTCCACTTCTGCAAGAAAACCCGAAAGCCGGCCGGTCAGCTCCTCCGGGGTCATCGCCCCCACGTCCTCCTCTTCCGCAAAGTCTATCCCCGCCTCCAGCCCGGCCAAGACCTCGATCAATTCGCCCCGTAAGCCGCCGATGGCCCGGCCCAACTGCCCGCCCAGGCGCAAGAGCGCGGCCCGGGCCTGGGCCTCGCTCTGGCTCGAGATCAGCTCGGCCACCGCCTCGGCCTGGGACAGGTCAATCCGGCCGGCGAGGAAGGCGCGGCGGGTGAACTCGCCCGGCTCGGCCAGGCGCGCGCCCCGGTTGAGCACCGCGAAGAGCACCCGGCGGAGCGGCTCCGGCCCGCCGTGGCAATGGAACTCGACCACGTCCTCCCGGGTGTAGCTCAAGGGCGCCCGCATCACCAGGCAGAGCGCCTGGTCCAGCCGCTCGCCCTGGTCCTCCACCCAGCCCAGGGCCGCGCCGAAGGCGGGGATCTCCGAAACCGGACGCTTGCCCCGGAAAAGCTCTTCAGCGATGGCCAAGGCCCGGGGTCCGCTGAGGCGCACAATCCCGATTGCGCCCCGGCCGGCGGGCGTGGCCACCGCCGCGATCGTGTCCGAATTGGTGAGTTGATCCGCCATCTTGACTCGCGCGGCAACGCTTGGAACTATTATCCCATAAATTTTCGATCACGACATCCCGAAATTCCCGGGGCAAAGAGACGAGCAAGCAGAATTCAGGCCTCAGACCTTAGGCCTCAGAAAGAGATCATCCGCAGAGAGACTCCGCCGAAGCGCTACGTCCTCCGCGAAGGCGGATTACCCAGCGCGGCGAGCCGCAACCAAAGAAGAATCGTAAACCGCAGATGAACGCGGATAAACGCAAATGAAGAGGAAGAAAGGATTTATCCACGAAAAGACACGAATGAGCGCGAAGGTAAGGGAATTTAATACGGCTTCGTTTCTTCGTGTCTCTTCGTGTTCCTTGGTGGATAGATATCTTTTTTGTTTTTCTATCCGCGTTCATCCGCGTTAATCTGCGGTTAAAATTATCTTTCTAAATAAAAAGATGTGGCCGGGTTGCAATACAGCTGTATGGTCCCTCGAAATAAACCCCGGCGCCTGCGGCCATCTCTTCCTGGCAACTAAAGCTGAATGAGGGGATGGTCTCTCCAAAATAGGTAACGGTCCCGAATTTCCTAAACCGGCTCGAAGCCGGTGGCGGATTCGAGAAGATCGAGCTGTTTCAGGTAAAGGGAATCGCGCCGGCGAAGGATCTCTTCCTCCG
>MGQK01000021.1:16753-18098 GCA_001797815.1 Deltaproteobacteria bacterium RBG_13_61_14
GACCACGCCCACGATGGGCAGCCGGATGCCCAGGCTGGCCTTGACCGCCAGGTCAATGTCCTCGATCGAGGCCCAGCCGTTTTGCAGGATCTGACTGACGGCCATGAAGATCGCGCTCTGGATGCGGTTGACGATGAAACTGGGCACGAACTGCCGGAGGACCACCGGCCGCTTACCCAGACGGGTCATCAGCCCGGCCGTGGCGCGGACTACCTCCGGAGCGGTCCGCGGTCCGGGCACCACCTCCACCAGCGGGATGATGTGGGGCGGGGCAAACCAATGAGCCACCACCAGCCGCTCGGGATGCGCGATCTCGGCCAGGCTGAAGACGTCGAGCGAGGAGGTATTGCTGGCGATGATGGTAGTCGGCGCGCAAGCGGCCTCGAGCTGCTGGAAGACTTCTTTCTTCGCCTGCGGGACTTCAACCACGGCCTCGACCGCGAACTCCGCGCCTTGGGCCGCGGCCGCCAGCTCGGTGGAAGGATGGACGCGGGCCAGAATGTCGGGGATGGCGGAAGCGGCGACCCGGCCGTGCTCGGACAGGGTCTGGAGGTTCCCGCGGATCAAATTCAGGGCGTGATCCAGGCATGACTGGTGCAGGTCCACCAGGCCCACCTCGATCCCGGCCTGGGCCAGGACCTGGGCAATGCCATGCCCCATGATCCCGGCGCCGACCACCACCGCCTGTTTCACTTGATCGGGTTCCATCAACGGCCTCCTGCTATCAAAAGTCAGCGCTACTGACTTTGGTCAATGCGGGCGAAATATTCGCGGTCCAGGAGCAGCACCCAGCGGGTGAGGTTGCCCACGCCGGTGAACTGCATCTGGCTGGCATGGGCGGCGCAGGCCATGTGTTTGAGCTTCTTCTCGGCCTGGATGTCCACTCGCAGCGTGGGCCGCGCCGGCCGGGCGTCGAAATCGTAGTCGCTGAAGAGAATGAGCGGGCGGTAAAGGTAGCGCGGCAAGGTGGGATAGAAGAGCGCCTGGGCGCCACTCCGGCGGAAGGCCTCGGTCGCCACTTTGGAGCAGGCCACGTGGTCCCAGTGGCCGGTGTAGCCGACCGGGTCGTGGGTGAGCACGACCTCCGCCCCGGCGCGCGCGATCACCTCCTGGATCCGGCGGATCAGCTCTTCCGGGTCCGTTTTGCCCAGGGTCCGGCTGGCATACTCGAACTGGATGACCTCTTCCGCGCCATACACGGCCGCCGCGGTCTCGAGCTCCTTCACCCGGATCCGGCCGATGTGGTCGGGCGTGATGCCGAGCACGTCCTTGGCCCCGGAGGTCTGGTCAAAGGTCAGGCACAGGATGTGGAGGCGGACGCGCGGGTCTAAAAGGGCCTTGAGCA
>MGQK01000021.1:18106-18412 GCA_001797815.1 Deltaproteobacteria bacterium RBG_13_61_14
CCGCCGTAGATGCTCTCGTCGTCCTGGTGGGAGAAGACGGTGAGGATGTCAATCCTGCCGTCCGGCCCGGGCGCCACGCCGTCGAGGAGCGAGCCTTGCGGCACCCGCGACCAGGCGCTCAGGCTGAAAAGCAAAATCACTCCCGCGGCTATGCCGGCGATGGTCTTTTTTTTCATAGGACCCCTGTCTTTCTATTTCAGGATTCCTAATCTCTCCATCGCTTTCCAGATCGCGGTCGCCGCGGGACATTCCGGGAGGTCGAAGAAGGACAGCTCCTCGGTGTCGAAGCGGCGGATGGTTTCATCC
>MGQK01000021.1:18426-34599 GCA_001797815.1 Deltaproteobacteria bacterium RBG_13_61_14
ACCTGCTCGATCCCGGCTTCGGCATCAATCACGGTCAGGTCGAACTGGCCGGCCAGGAGCTCAATGGCTTCCCGCAGGAGCGTGTTGACCGAGCAGTAGCAGCCCACTTCCTCCGGCCGGCCAAGAGACAAAAAAGCCAGGTTCCCCCTCTCGGTGACCGCCTCCAGCAGCCGGTAGTCCAGGGAAACGGCCAGATCCTTGGGCCCGGTTTCTCGATTTTTGATTTCCCGGATGGTTTCCTTGCGCACCACGTTGAGCGAGCGCTTGACCGGAAGGGAAAGGGCCAAACCCAGGCCCCCGGCCGGGTCCGCGTCCACCAGCAGCACCTTCCGCTCCGTTTGCCGGGAAAGCGACCGGGCGAGCACCGCCGCGACCGTGGTCTTGCCCACCCCGCCTTTCCCGCAGACCGCCACCACCCGGGGACTCACCGCCGCTTCCTCGCCAGCAGTTTTTCCCGAATCTGTCTCAGGTCGGGCACTTGCTCGCACACGTCCCGGAACTCGCAGCTAGCGCAGTCGTAACTCATCTCCTCGCTCATCTTGACCATGGCGCTCGTGATCCGGGCCGTCTCCCGGCCCGCGCTTTCCAGGCCGGCGATGTCCCGGGCGCTTCCGGTGATAAAGAGCGCACGCGCGCCGGAGACAAACGCCGCCTCTTTCAGCCGGCGGACCAGGGCGGCGCCCAGATGCGCCAGGGAAAATCCATTTTCGAGCGCTTCGTGGTTCACCCGCGACCAGATGGTCTGGCGGCTGGGAAGGACCCGGGTCATGAGCCCGCGGAGCTTGGTGTCATAGACCGCTTCCCGCAGCTTTTGGTAGCATTCATACTCGTCCGCAAAAGAACCGCGGACCAGGAGGACTTGGGCAAACGGCTCCCGCCCGGTCTTCATCTCGTTCAGGTCCGGACCCAGGAGCAGGACCTGATCGCCGTCCGCCCAAGCTCCCTCGGTCCAGAGCAGGAGCGAAAGGGAGCCGAGGCCAGGGTGGCCCAGTTCCAGCGCCGTGTCTTCTTCCAGGATCAGGCTCGATTCCTCGGGCCAATCCCAAGCCGCATGCAGCGGGAACTCCCGGACCTTATGGGACGCCCGCTGCAGAGCCAGGAAATCTTCCAGTTGTTGGAGCGGGGAGTCGAAGAGTCCCATCTCAGTCGGATTGGCCCAATAAGGCCGCGCCGATGGCGGCCGCGAGCTGGGGATCAGAGGGGAAGGGGTGGAAGGTGCCGCCCAGTTTTTCCTGGATGATCCGGGCCACGGTTTGGATCTTGGCCACGCCTCCGGTGAGGGTGTAGTGTTCGGCCGCGCCGAAGCGGCGGCCTTGGGCCGTGACCATCCGGGCCACGGAGGCGCACACCCCGGCGAGGATGTCGGGGACGGATTCCCCGTTGTTGAGGTGGGTGATGACCTCGCTCTCCGCGAACACCCCGCACTGGTTGCTGATCTCGATATGGTTTTGCGACCGGGCCACGGTCCGGTCAATCTCGGCCAGGCCGATCTTGAGCTTCTCGCTCATGACTTCCAGGAACCGGCCGGACCCGGAGGCGCATTTGTCGTTGCGCATGAAATCGGCAACTTCGCCCTCCGGGTTGAGGAGCAAGGCGGTGGTGCTCTGGCCGCCCACGTCAATGCACAACTGGATCTCGGGCAGGTAATAACCGGACGCGGCTCCCACGCAGCTGACCACATCTTCGACGCCATCCGCCCCGGGCAACAGGTCCGCGCCATTGCCCGTGCCGATCAGACAAGCCACCCGCTCGCGCTCTAGCCCGGCTTCCTGGATGACCGCCCGGACCAGCCCGTTGATCTCGTCCGCGATATTGCCGGTGGTGCGAAGCACCCGGCCGGCGAGCAACTGATCCCCGTCCAGGATCACGGCCTTGGCAAAGAGGCTTCCGATATCGCATCCCGCTGTGATCATCCGGCGCCCGCTTTCCTCCGGGCAAACAGGGCGGCGCCAAAAGCGCCGATGATTTGCGGGTCAACCGGCGCATGCACCACCTTCACGTTTAACATCCGCTCCAGCTCGTTCTTGACCGCCACGTTCTTGGCCACGCCCCCGGTGAGCATGACCTCCCGCTCCGGGTTCACCCGCCGGGCCAGGGCCAGGACTCGCTCGGCCATGGCCCGGTTGATCCCCGCGGCAACGTCCTTCTTGGACACGCCCCGCTGCAGGTAGTGGATCACTTCGGTCTCCACGTAAATGGTGCAGCGGTTGCTCATTTCCACCGGCTTGCGCGAGCCCAGGGACAGGGGACCGAGTTCTTCGAGGGATACCCCGAGCGTCCGGCTCATCACTTCCAGGAAATGGCCGGTCCCCGCGGCGCACTTGTCGTTCATGACGAAGTTCTCCAGCTCGCCCGCGGCGCCGATTTTGATCACCTTGGCATCCTGACCGCCGATGTCAATGACGGTGCGCGCCTCCGGGCAAAGGGTCCAAGCGCCCAGGCCGTGGCAGGAGATCTCCGAGATGTTTTCCTGGGCCAGGCCTTCCGCTTGCAGCTTCTCGCGGCCGTAGCCGGTGCTGACCGTGTAGCAAATGTCTTCCGGCTTGATCCCATGCCGCGAGCAAAGCCGGCCCAGGACTTCCTTGGCGGAGTCAAGGGGATGAGGAAGCACCGATATGATCTCCGACCCCAGGATCTGGCCGTCCGATAGGACCACGGCTTCCGCGGTAAGCGAGCCAATATCAATTCCAGCGAACAACATTTCGGAAATCCCGGAGACGGCTAGACGCTACTCCCGGCCGCGGGCGGGTTATCTTCGGAAACGAGTTGGCTTTTTCTGCGGTCCTTGAGCTTCCTCGGCTTCAGGGACTTTTTCGCCACCACGTTCCTCACGAACTCGTCAATCTCCTGCTGGAGCACGCTCATCGGCGTCATCCGTTTCATCCAGGAATCCCCTTGCAGGATCAGAAGCGGAAGGCCGGTCCGCTTGGTCAGTTCGCTGCGGAGGATGGAGACCACGCTCCAGGTCTGCTTGCAGGAATGGTGGCCGCAGTAGATCACGCAGTCGGCTTTCAGTTCCTTGGCCGCATAAATCACGTCCTCGGTCCAGGAGCGCGACATGGACTCGCCGCCCACCTGCCGGGTCATGGGCATGTTCCAGGCCGCTTCGGCGATGCCCTCGATCATGGTGTCCCGGGAGGAGGTATCAACGATGCTGGGAAAGCAAAGGTCCAGGCCGTCTCCGAGATGGGTGTAGCCTCGCTCTTCCATCCAACTGAAGAAGCCCATGAAATCAAAGTAATAGCTGGTATAAGCCCAGAGGCAGCGGGCGACTTCTTTCTCGGCCGGGTAGGCCTTCCGGGCCAGGCGCTCTTTGCAAACCTTGACCATGGCCTCGAGCGTCTTGATGGCCTCGTCGGTCCCCCACATGGTAAACCGGGTCCCATAGAGCAAGAGCGAGAAAATGTTCGGGACCGGGCACGGCACCGCTTTGTGGAGGTCCCAGATCTCGTAGTAGAGTTCGGTGCAGCGGTTGGCCTTGGTCAGGACCCGCCGGAGTTTGTCCTCGGTCAACTCCTCGCCGAGAAACTCTTCCAACTGCGCAATCAGCGCGTGCAGGTATAGGGCATATTGCTTGCGCCCCCGGCCCGAATCGTCCGGCGGCTTGGGAAGGAAGAACTGGGGTATTCCCAGGTGGTGGGCGACAAACTCGTGGATCTTGGAATTGACGTCACAGCCTCCGGGCGCCGCGGAGATAATGGCCTGGGGCTTAAAATCCTCGCTGCCGAGCATGGAGCCCAGCTCGATGGTATTGGCCGAGCATAAATGGTCGGGCAGGCCCAGTCCCATGGCCATGTCCCAATATTGCTCCCCCTGGCCGACCGCCGCGGCCAGGGTGGAGAGGACCTCGCTGGTCAGGGGAGTTGCGGAATCGAACGCATGGATCAGCTCGCAGGGGAAGTTGAAGGGCACCAGCAAGACCTTTTTGCCGTTCCGGGAGGCGTTGCGGGCATCGGTCGCCCATTTGGCGGTCATCTTTATGAAGGCCAGGCTGGCCGGCCGGGCGTGGGGGGCCAAAAAGGTTCCGAGCGCCGAGGCCATCTCGGCGGGAAGGATCGGAGAGATTGCCAGCAGCAAGGCGCCGGCTTTGTCCAGCACCGGGGCGGGCAGGCGATTCAACAGGGCAAGCTGAAGGGACAGGCGATTAAACAGTCCCGTAGGCGTACTCAACTTCATTGCGGGCCTCCTATCCTTTCCAGGAAAGCCTGGACGCGGGTTTTCATCCGGCCGATGTCCGCACTGGCGCCGTATTCTTTTTCGAGCTGCAAGACCGGGATTCCTTTCTTCTCCAGGGCGAGGCGAAACGCCACGTTGTCCACCCCGTGCACGTCGCAAAACTTGTTGTGGACCAGGATCACGCCGTCCGCCTTGGCCCGCTCCACCGCGGCGAGCACATAGTCTCGCCGGCGGGGAAAGTCCTGGAACATCCTCGGACACAAAAGTTCTTCCAGGTAGGTCTTGGCCAAAACCTGGAGCGGGTCGCCCGCTTTCGCCGGGTTCAGCCGCGGCCAGAAAGCGCGGGAACCATAGCACAAGGTGTCGGCGACCACCAGGCCACCCATGCTCTCGATCCCCTGGATAAAGTCTACCTCGTCGGTCGCGCTCCCGCCCAGCAGCAGCCGGGCCTTGTAGCCCCGGATTTTATGGTCCTTCCTCTCCGCGATGGCCTGGTCCAGAAGCTTTTCCCGGATCGCGGCCGGCGCCGCGGTCGCCATCAGGAAAAGGGAAAGCGTCTCGGCCCCGGTAAAGGCCGGCTCGGCCCGCTCCCGCATCTCGTAGATGGTTTTTAGTTTTTCCCGAACCCGGTCCTCCATCTGAATCTGATTCCACAGTTCCGCTTCGGTGATCGTTACATCAAAATGGTTTTCGATCGCCTGCTTATACAACCGCAAGTCCTCTTCATAGTATTTTAAGGAACTCGGGTCCGCAAGATGCGGGACTTTGAGGTAGTGGAGAAAAGCGAACGGCTTGGCGTAATGCCAGTTCTCGATCATGCCCCGGAGATGGTCGCAGCCGTTGGTCTCGATCATCCCGTCCAAAAAATCATAGGTGCCGTCCAACCCCAGTTGCAGGCAGGACCGGCAAAAGCTGCAGTTGAAGCGGGACAAACGGGCGTCGGCCATCTCGGTCTGGCTGTTGCCCAGCGCTCGGACCCGGTAGGGCAATAGCCCGGCCGCATCCATAATCTCCGTCGGGGTGGCCAGGCAAATGTAGCCCACCACCCGGCCGCCGTCCCGCTTCCACTTTTTGACGTGCTCGTTTTCGATCACTGCCGACTGCTTGATAATCTCGTCCATTTCCTCACCCCCGAACCATCCTGGCGCTATGAACCCGGCTTCCGCGACCGCTCCCAGCCCCGGACCAGGTTCGCGATCACCCGCCCCGTCTTCTTCCTCGATCCGCCTGAGCCTTCCCGCGGAACCGGGAACCGCTGAGGCTGCCTTTTCAAAATGTGAGATCCCTGGGCTTTTCTGAGGCAGGCGCGGGAGCAGGGCCTCGGGCTTCTTCACCCCAACCTTGCCTAAAACCTTGTCCTCTCCCTTGGGTAACTTCATCCTCTATTATGCACGAGCTTGATGAATATTTCAATATCGGTCAAATCCATTTGGGGTCAGGTCTTTAGTTTTTAGTTTATTGTTGATTTGATTTCTCGGCCATGTTAGCATGCCCGGCATGGCCAGACCCTGGCGCCTGCAATTTCCGGATGCCGTTTACCACATCATCTCCCGCGGCAACAACCGCCAGGCCATCTTCCATGACGATGCCGACCGGGAGATGTTCCTGGTCCTGCTCGGCCAAGCGGCGGCGCGCTTTCCTCTCCACCTGTTTGCCTTCTGCCTGATGAGCAATCACTACCACCTGTTCCTTCGCACCCCCGAGCCTAACCTCGCCTCGGCCATGCACTGGCTCAATGCCACTTACAGCATGCGCTTCAATCGTCGGCATCATCGCCTGGGCCATCTTTTTCAAGGTCGTTATCGGGCGGTGGTGGTGGTCGAGGAATCGCACTGGTGGCACCTTTCCATGTATCTCCACCTCAACCCGGTTCGGGCGGGGATGGTGCCAGACCCGGGGGTCCACTTCTGGTCGAGCTTTCGCGATTTCACCCGGCGCAAGTCGCGCTTTGAGTGGTTGAAGCCGGAGGAGGTGTTGACCGGCTATGGACGGGGCGAGGCTGACCAGAGGCGCCGCTATCGCCGGGAATGCCTGGAGTTGGCCGGCGCCGCCTCGGATTTTTGGGAGGAGTTGCGCTCCAGCTTTTTCCTGGGCACTCGGGCGGCGCTTACGGAAATGGCGCGGCGGCATCGGCCCAAGGGCCAGAGCCAGGAGGTGCCGGCTTTTCGACGGGCGGGGCGAAGGGAGGTGGATCCCGAGTTGGAGTTGACGCGAGTGGCCCAGGCCTTTCAGGTGGCCAAGGCCGAAATTTTCCAGCGACGCTGGAATCATTGGCCCCGGATGGCGGCCTATTTTCACCTGGTGGAACATTGCGGGATGAAGGTCAGCGCCGTGGCGAAGAGGATGGGGGTCGGGGCCCCGGCGGTTACCTTGGGTCTTAAAGTCTTCCGGAAAAAGTTAGCCAAGAGCAAAAACCTACGGGACACCATCGCCGACTTAGCTAAAAACTAAAAACTAAAGACCTGACCCCTTTTTAGACCCCTTTTTAGACCCAACCGATTTGATTGTCAGGGAAAAATCCCGTAAACTCTGGGGAAGGGAGTAGCAGGCATGCCCGGTATGTATAGCCAGAAAGTAATGGAGTATTTCAACAACCCGCGCAACATGGGGGAGATCGAGAACCCCAGCGGGGTCGGGGAGGTCGGCAACGCGGTTTGCGGGGACATGATGCAGATGTTCATCAAGGTGGACGAGCAGGGGATCATCACCGACGCCAAGTTCAAGACCTTCGGCTGCGCCTCGGCCATTGCCAGCTCCAGCATCGCCACCGAGATGATCATCGGCAAGCACGTGGACCAGGCGCGCAAGATCCGCAACCGTGATATCATCGAGGCCCTGGACGGGCTGCCCAAGCACAAGATCCATTGCTCGGTGCTGGCCGCGGATGCGATCAACAAGGCGATTGACAATTACCTGGGCATTGTCCGGGGCGAGGCGGAGGAGATCGTTTGCAAATGCAACGGCATCACCCGGGGCGAGCTTGAGGAAGCCATTGCCCACGGCGCTTTCACCCTGGAGCAGGTGGCGGAAAAGACCGGGGCCACCACCGGGCCTTGCGGCGGGATCCATTGCGGGCCGATCATTGAAGAGATGCTGAAAAAGTATTCGGGCGAGGAGTGAACCACCATGCGCAATGTTTATCTGGACAACAACGCCACCACCCCGATCCACCCCGAGGTGCAGGAGGCGATCAAGGAGGCGCTCCCGATTTACGGGAACGCTTCCAGCCACCATTCTTTCGGCCAGGAGGCGCGGGAGCGGGTGGAGGACGCGCGGGTCAAGCTGGCCCGGCTGATTAACGCGGACCCCTCGGAGATCATCTTCACCAGTTGCGGTTCCGAGTCGAACAACCTGGTGCTCAAGGGCGTCACCTGCGAATACGTGCCCTGCAAACCCAAGGACGCGCCGGGCGGCCGGCACATCGTCACCAGCCAGATCGAGCATCCCTCGGTGAAGAATACCGCCAATTGCCTGGAGCAGCGCGGTTTCAAGATCACCTGGCTGCCGGTGGACCCGCGCGGGCTGGTGGACCCGGAAGACCTCAAGAAGGCGATCACCCGCCAGACCGTCCTGGTGACGGTCATGCTCGGCAACAACGAGATCGGCACCATCGAGCCGATCCAGGAGCTCTGCGCCATCGCCCGCGAGCACGGGGTCTTCTTCCATACCGACGCGGTCCAGGCGCTGGGCAAGGTCCAGGTGGACGTGAAAGAGCTGGAGGTGGACTTCCTCTCGCTGTCCGGCCACAAACTCTACGCGCCCAAGGGCATCGGCGCGCTCTACATGAAAAAGGGCCGCATGATCTGCCCCCTGTTTCACGGCGGCCACCAGGAGGGGGGGCTGCGCGTGGGCACCGAGAACACCCTCGGCATCATCGCCCTGGGCAAGGCCGCGGAAGTGGCCCGGCGCGACATGGGCCAGGAGGCGCCCCGGATCTGGGCGCTGCGCGAGAAACTCCGCCAAGGCATTGAGAAGCTCATCCCGGACGTGCGCTTCAACGGTCACCCGGAAAAGGTTTTGCCCGGGACCCTGAACGTCAGCTTCCTCTACGTGGAAGGAGAGTCCATCCTGCTCCGGCTCTCGGGCAAGGGCATCGCCGTCTCCACCGGCTCCGCCTGCTCCTCGGGCTCGCTCGAGCCGTCCCACGTGCTCCTGGCGCTCGGGCTGATCCATGAAGAAGCCCACGGCTCCATCCGCTTCAGCCTGGGCCGGGAGAACACCGAGCAGGACGTGGACTACGTGCTCGAGGTGCTCCCGGGGGTGATCGCGGACCTGCGCAAGATGTCGCCGCTTTCCCGGGCCCGGGCGGGGTGAGGCGGAAAGTTGTATTGAGTATTTCGTATATTTTTTTTGCGCTAGACTGAATACGAAATACGGAATACTGAATACGAAATACGAAACACCTTCCCAGGGCAAAACGATGCTCGACCGAATCCGCGAAGACATCCAGGCCGTCTTTAATCATGATCCTGCCGCCAATAATTTCTTGGAGGTGGTTACCTGCTATCCGGGCTTGCATGCCATCTGGATCCACCGGGCGGCTCATCGGCTCTACCGGCGCCGGCTGTTCACCTTGGCCCGGATGGTCTCCCACCTGGGCCGGTTCCTGACCGGGGTGGAGATCCATCCCGGCGCCGTGATCGGCCGGCGGGTGTTCATTGACCACGGCATGGGCGTGGTGATCGGCGAGACCGCGGAAGTGGGCGACGACTGCCTGCTCTACAAGGGCGTGGTCCTCGGCGGCACCAGCCTGGAAAAAAAGAAGCGCCACCCCACCCTGGGCCAGGGCGTGGTGGTCGGCTCCAACGCCTGCATCCTCGGCGCCATCGAGATCGGCGACGGCGCCCGCATCGGCTCCGGCTCGGTGATCGTGCGCTCGGTCCCGGCCCAGGCCACCGCGGTGGGCATCCCCGGCAAGGTGGTGCTGAAAAAGACCACCGGCGATCTTTCCGCGGACCTGGAGCACGCGAACATGCCCGACCCCATGCTCGACGTGGTCAAGGTCTGGCTGCGCATGTTCCGGAAATACGAGGAGCGGCTGAGGCGCCTGGAGCAGGAGCACCAGATCAAAGAGCCTGAGCTGGTCAAGGATTACCAGCGCGAGCTGGAATTTTTGAACCAGGACGAGGATAATGAGGAAAGCTGAGGGACCGGGGAAGGCAAATGTCGCCGGACAATAAGAAGTTAATTGAACATTTCGAGAACCCCCGCCACCTGGGCGAGATCGAGAATCCGGACGGCGTGGGGGTGGTCGGCAACCTGGTCTGCGGCGACCTGATGACCTTTTCCATCCGGGTGCGGGACGACCGGCTGCAGGAGGTCAAGTTCCAGGCTTTTGGGTGCGGCGCGGCCACCGCGGTCTCGAGCTACATCGCGGACACGGTGCAGGGCAAGACCCTGGCTGAGGCCAAAGCGCTGCGGGTGGAGGACCTCTTCCAGGACTTGCGCGGTCTGCCGGAGAATCGGGTCCACTGCACTTTCCAAGGGCTGGACGCCCTGAACATGGCCATCGAGGACTACGAGGAGCGCCGCCGGGGGAAGAAGGAGCGGGGCAAGCGCCTGGAGATCCGGGCCGGCCTGGAAAGCCATCCCGACCATGTTCACCCGGTCGGGTGCTGCTGCCCTTACTGCAACGCGGCGCTCCTGGGCGACAAGCACTATTGCGAGCCGTGCGGCAAGGAGTTCCAGTATTGCAAGCACTGCGGCCAGGCCCTGCCCCTGGAGGCCGAGACCTGCCTGGCCTGCGGCAAAAAACTCCTCGCCACGGCCCGTTAAACGAAAATTTGGGGTCAGGCCCCATTAGTTAGTTTAAGGGGAAAAGGATGGGACTGCGTTACAAGGTAGTCGAGACTTCGACGGTCACTGACGAGGCGATCGAGGCCATCATCAACGAGTGGACGGCCAAAGGCTGGCACTATGACGGCATCCAGTTCGCCATCCGCGACGCCTCCAAGCGGCCGGCCATGGCCTTTGTCCTTTTCACCTGCCCCAATTCCGATCCCGAGCCGCCCAAAGAATGACCTTGGGGCCGCGGGTGCTCTCAAGAATGACTTTAGGGGCGCGGCGGCCTTCAACAATGACTTTAGGGCCGCGGGTGCCCTCACCCGCGAACCCTTAACTGCCTCTTCGGCTCCAGCGCTCCTCCACAAAACGCTTTTCAAAAGCATAAGCCTCCCGATACCGCGCAAACAATTTCTCCCGCCGCTTGAACTCGCGGGTGTGCGAGGCGCGCCGGCCGCCGGCGGCTCGGGCCTCCGGGACCACGGCGTGGAGCAGCTCGTGATAGACGATATACTCCACGAAAAAGCGCGGCACCTGCTTGCGGTCGAGCAGGGGATGAACCCGGATCAGCTTCTGCTCCTCGTCAAAGCTCCCCAAGCGGATCGCCCGGAACTTGCGCTTGCCCCGGCGCTGGCCCCAACTGATTCTCACTTCCGGCGCCGGGATCTGGTAAGCCTGCTTCACCTGTTCCAGAATCTCGCCCAAATGGTAAACCTTGCCCCGGACCGCGAGCGGCAAGGCCCGCTTGCGTGCCGGCTTTTCCCGAATGCGTTCCAGGTGCCGGGCGATGAAATCGCCCATGGCCTTCCGGTTCTTGCGGTCGGGCCGGCGGATGAAGCGGGCGAGCGCGGCCAGGGTCGCAGGCTCCGCCTGGGCAAAGATCCGATGCAGACGCACCTGAAAGCTCCGGTTCTGGAGCCGCTTCACCGTGATCATGGAAGAGCGGTTGTCGGTCAGGATCACCCGGATCGGCGCCCGCACCAGCTGGTCCAGGCTCGCGTTTAACCTTTCCGCGGGGTCGGTGCAGGAACGACCAGCTAGCGCCGACTCCCCGAACAAGAAGAGCTGGATCGGGCGAGAAGTCGCGTCGCTGATTTTACGCCTCACCGGTCCTTGCCTCCCCGCCAAGGCGCTTTGACCCGCTCCGGCTTCTGGCGCTTGCCCTTTCGGACCTGGGCCGAGGGTTTCTCCCGGGTTTTGGCGGGCGCCGGCCGGCCGCGCCGGCTCGGAGAGGGCGCGCTCACCTCTCCCCGGTGCACCGCGATCTCGAGCAGCCGGTTTCGCTCGGTCGCTTCTTCCTCGGTCAGCCGCGCTTCCATTTCCACCGGGTCTTCCACCCGCAGGCCCTGAAAGGAGCGGTCGAGGAGTCCCTCGCCCCGGAGCGCCACCTGCTCCGAATTCTTCAGGCCCTCGCGCCAGGCCGGCGGGATCGCTTCTTCGCCCAGCCGGGCGCCGAGGATGCCTCCCGCAATCGCGCCCATGGTGTCGGTATCCTTGCCCAGGTGGATGACCTCGAGCAGGCCGTCCTCGAAGCTGTTCGCAGTTACCCCCACGAACAGGGCGGACATGCCTCCGGCCAGGGCAAAGGGGTCGCCCGGCTCGGTGATCTGGTGCGCGGGAAAATGGCGGTTGGCCTCGGCCACCAGTTGCTTCCACACTTGCCCGCGCTCCATCTCCCGGTAATAGCGGAAGTTCTCGACGCAGGCTCGCACCCGGCCGAACATGTCAAAAGCTTCCACCGGAATGAAGCCGATGAACTCGCGCTCAATCGCCTTTTCCGCTTCACCCGTCCACTCCGTTAAAAGCTTTATCCGTTCCCCCGGCGGCAGCCGGTCCCAGGCCCCGCTCGCGCCCTGGGCCACGGCAAAGGCCACGGCCGCGGCCAGCGCCAGCGCCCGGGGATCGCGGTGGGTGACCAGCGCCTGCTTCACCGCGGCCGAAAGCAGCGCGTCGCTTTCATCCGCGTAATACAGACCCACCGGCGCTACCCGCATGGCCGGGCCCATCCCGGCCGAGAGCGTGCCCGACTCTTCGGGCGGGACTCCGATGGCCAGGCGCTTAAGCGCGGCCAGGAAGGCCGGCCCGACGCCCCGGTGCGCGCCCAGGCTTCCCGGCGCCTCGGCCTGGGCGGCCCGTAAGAGGAGCCGGGCGAAAAAGCCGGGATCAAAGCCGTGGCAGCGCACGAGAGTGTCGGCGAGAAAGAGCGCCTGCTGGGTGTCGTCGGAGTAAAGGCCGGGCATCCGCCAGCGCCAGGGCTTTTCCTTCCAAATTTGCATGGGGTCCACGTAGCCACTGATCCGGCCGACCAGTTGCTGGATGTGGCCGGCCTTAAGCCCTTCCACCGGGCAGCCGAGCGCGTCGCCCACCGCCAGCCCGAGCATGGCGCCCCGGAACCGGCCGCGGGTTTCGATCTCGCTCATGGGATGAACTCCAGCATCAGGTCGAGAATCCAAGCAATGGCCGGAGGCCGCGCCATCAGATCACCCTCCGCTTCCACGAGCCGCTCCGATACCAAAGCAGGTTGATGATGCCCTCCACCACCAGCGAGACGGCCATGGCCGCCCAGATCCCGGTCGGCCCGAGTCCCAGCGGCTGGGCCAGGACCCAGGCCAGCGGCAGCTTGACCAGCCAGTTGGATAAAAACGCATTGACCATCAGGGGTTGGGTATCGCCGGCGCCGACCAGGGCTGCCGCGGCCACCCCTCCGATGGAGGAGAACATCAGGCTGACCGCGATCCATTGCAGGAAGGCGACCCCGGGTTCCAGGGTTTCGGGCGAGGGGTCCATGAAGGCCACCAGCGGAGCGGCCCAGCCGAAGTAGGCCGCGGTGGAGACGGCCTGGACGAGGAAGGCGAGGAGGAAGCCTCGGCGGATCATGGCCTCGGCCCGCTCCGGGCTGCCGGCGCCCAGATGCTGGCCGGTCAGGGCGGAAACGGCGAGACCCAGGCCCCCGAAAAAGATCCAGTTGATCCCGAGCCAGCGGAGCCCGATGCCGAAGCCGGCGATGGGGCCGGTGCCGTAGCCGGCCAGGATTTTCTGAAGCAGGAGCGTCGAGAGCGGCCGGAAGATGTGGGCGAGGCTGGCCGGCACGCCGATGCGGATGATGCGGGTAAGCTCGCCCGGGTCCCAGGGGCCGAGTTGGCGGGTGGGCCAGTGGATCGGGAAGCGGCGGGTGGGGAGCAACGCGAAGAAAAGGGCGGCGCTGAGCATGGCGGCAAAGACGGTGGCCAGCCCGGCGCCGAAGATGCCCCAGCCGAAGTAGCCTAAGTCCAGGCCGGCTTTCACCATTTCGCCGGGCCGGTAGATGAGGACCGGGGCCAGGATGACGTTGGCCAGGACCGCGATCCCGTTGATTACCAGCGGAGTGCGGGTGTCGCCGGCCGCGTTGAAGCCGGCGATGAGCGGGGTTTCGAAGGTCAGGAAAAAGAAATGGAGGAAGAGCAGGCGCAGGTAGATGATGGAAAGGCGCTCGACCTCGGGTTCGAGATCAAAGAAACCGATCAGGGGCGGGGAAATGAGGTAGCCGAGCCCGGCGCAAAGCAATCCCAGCAGCGCGGCCAGGACCAGGGCGTGGAAAAGCGAGGTCCGGGCCGCGGGCTGATCGCCGGCGCCGAGCGCGCGCGAGACCAGGGCCAGGGTGCCGGCATAGACGATGTAGCTGGCGCCGAAAATGATAAAGACGATGTTGGTGCAGAGGCTGACCGCGGCGACCGGGGCGGTGCCGAGGAAGCTGATCCATTTCAGGTCCACCAGGGAGAGCGAGGTGAAGAGCAGCATGGACAGGCTGCCCGGCCAGGCAATGGACCAGATTTTACGGAGATCGCCTCCCTTCTGGTAGATAGCGGCTACATCCACGGAATTAGCTTTTCCGAACCCTAATCAAGTTAAGTTTCGATCCATTTTATATAAGAGCTTCGGCTCAGCTTTATGAAGTCGCCGTTAAGCAAGCTCAGCATCGGAGTTTAATTACTTTTCTATTCTTTGATTTCCTTGCGCATGGCCTCAATCGCGGCCTGCAAGGGAGGCAGATCCCGCTCCACGATCTCCCAGATCCGCCGGCCCTGGCTCATAAGGGCACCGACTCCCGAAACACCCGCTCCCGGATCTGCTCCCGGAGGCCGGCGGGTTCGACGACATCCACCCGGCATCCCAGAAGCTGCTCCAACTCCGCCACCAGGCCGCCGGGAAACCAGGGAGTGGTCGGCCCTTTGACCTCGACCAGGAAGTCCACGTCACTCGACGGCCCGGCTTCACCCCGGACCGTGGAACCGAATACGCGAATTTCCTTGACTCCGTGTTTAGCCGCAATGCGCTTAATCTCTTCGCGCTTCTCGCTCAATAACTCCGGAATGCCCATTCCCCCCACTCCTTTCCTGGCAAAGGCCGGCTCCTCCGCTTTTGTTTTACCACATGCCGATCCTTTCAGGATGGTCCCCCTAACTTTCGGACACATTCGCGTTTACGTTCACGGCAACCGGGCTTTTCCGAATTCTTCCCTACCTACCACCTGCGACCTGCTACCTACGGCTTCTTGACCGCCGACTGGCTCACCTCTTCCTGCTGGATCCGGCTGTAACCGCAGGCCAGCGAGGGATCGTCCATCACCAGCTTCGCGTCCTGCTGGTCAATCCGATCCAACTGGTCCTTAGCCGGCATCTCGATCACCTTCTGCAGATAATTCTTGCCCTCGCTCACGTCCTGCGCCTGGTCCCGGCGGGTGCCCCGGCAGGTGTAGGACATGCCCAGCTCCTTCATGTATTCATGGTTGTTGGAGAACATCTTGACCGCCTCGGTGCATTCGGTCACCGACTTGTCCAGGTCGCCCCGGGCGCCGAAGATCCATTCCATGATCCGCCACTCCGGCACCTTGCGGTAGAAGACGCAGAGCGCGAAGTGGGCGTTGGAGATGGTCGAGTCATCGTCCGAGACATACACCGGCTTCAGCGTCAAGGTCTTCTTATACATCTGCTCGATGTCGTCGGCCAGGCTCAAGGAATTGGCAATGCCCCGCACCACCGCCTGCTGGCTGATGCCCACCGCGGTCCAGAAAGTGTTCTCAGCCAGGTTGGGGTCTTTCTCCATGCCCTTCCTCGCCCATTCCTCGGTCAGGGCATAGAGCTTGAGCTTCTCGTCCTTCTTCTCCTTGGGCAGCCGCTCGGCGATGTTGTAATAGTTCTCCGCGATCCGCCAGTAGGTGTCGGCCTGGGGGTCGCGCTTTTGCAGGTCGAGCAGGAGCTTATTCGATTCCTCATACTTCTCCTGGTCGCTCAGCTCCCGGGCCTGCTTGATGATGGCCTCGCTCGTTTCCTGGGCCGCGACCGCCAGGGCCAGCGCCAGTCCGACCAACGCCGCAAAACAAATCAGGCGTTTCATCTTCCTTCCCCTCCTCCTGAAAGTTGATCCTCAATCCCCTCCATTGTAGCCAATTTTCTTTGGCTTCGCCAGATTTGCCGCTCCTCAATTTTTCAAGAGCCCCGCGCCGCGCGGGGCTATTTTCTGAGCAGAGCCATAATTTTTTTGCGCCTTTGCTTCTTTGCGTCTTGGCGTGAAATCTTTTTTTCTTGTCGTTCTCCCCGGCTTGTGATAAAATTTATTCTCAAGTGAAGCGTTTGACCTCTCTCGTAGCTGGACGACTCTTGCGGAAGCGGGGATCATGATCGAGCTCTACCACGTCTCCAAAGCCTACGAGCGCGATTCGCCGGCGCTGACCGACGTCTCCTTCAAGGTGGACAAGGGCGAGTTTGTTTACCTCACCGGTCCCAGCGGCGCCGGCAAGACCACCCTGCTCAAACTCCTCTTCGCCGCGGAACCCGTGAGCGACGGCCAGATCCTGGTCAACGGCCGCAACGTCAACCGGATCAGCCCCCGCACCATCCCCGCGCTCCGCCGCCAGATCGGGGTGGTGTTCCAGGACTTCAAGCTCATCCACCACTGGACCGTGTATCAGAACGTGGCCTTTGTCCTCGAAATCCTGGGCGCGCCGCGCAAGGAGATCAAGCGCAAGACCTGGCTCACCCTGAAAAGGGTCCAGCTCCAGCACAAGCTGGACACCTACCCGCTCAAGCTCTCCGGCGGCGAGCAGCAGCGGGTGGCCATTGCCCGGGCTTTGGTCAACGACCCGATCATCCTCCTGGCCGACGAGCCGACCGGCAACCTGGACCCGGACATCACCCTGGAGATCATCCGCTTCTTCGTCGAGATCAACGCCCGGGGCAC
>MGQK01000021.1:34626-35780 GCA_001797815.1 Deltaproteobacteria bacterium RBG_13_61_14
GCACCTGATCCGCGAGTTCCCCCGCCGGGTCATCGCGCTGGAGCGGGGTCGGCTCACCTCGGACAACGCCGAGATCAGTAACCCCGAGCTCGCCCGGGAGGCGCTGCGCTTGTGAACCTGAGCTTCCCGCTCCGCCTGGCCGGGCAGAACCTGAAGAGCAACCTCGCCCTGCACGCGGTCTCGGTCGCCATCATCGCGCTCGCCTTTTTGATCCTCGGGCTTTTCCTGCTGGTGGTGACCAACCTGGGGGTGGTGGTCGCGCGCTGGGGCGAGAGCATCCAGGTCAGCGCCTACCTCAAGGACCACCTGGACCCGGGCCAGCGGGAAGCGCTTTACCGCCGGATCGTAGGCATGGAAGAGGTGGAGAGCGCGGAATATGTTTCCAAGGAGAAGGCGCTGATCCGGTTCCGGTCCATGCTCAAGGGCCAGGCCGACCTGCTCGAAGGGCTGGGCGACAACCCGCTCCCGGCCAGCTTCGAGATCCACCTCGCCTCCGGCTTTCGCTCGCTCGAGCAAGTGGAGGCCGTGGCCGGGAAGCTCGAGAAGCTCAAGCACGTGAGCGAGGTGGAATACGGCCGGGACTGGCTGAAAAACTTCACCGCCATGTTGCGCCTGGTCAAGCTGGTCGGGTCCATCGTGGGCGTGCTGATTTTCTCCGCCGCGCTCTTCATCATCTCCAACACCATCAAGCTCACCGTCTATTCCCGGCGGGAGGAAATCGGAATCATGAAGCTGGTCGGGGCCTCGGATTTCTCGATCCGCCTGCCCTTCCTGATCGAGGGCGTGACCGCGGGCACCGCGGCCTCTGCCATCGCGCTCCTGCTCTTGTGGCTCCTCTACCTGGTCCTGGTCCATCAACTCGGGCTCCCGGAATTCGTCCGCTTCCTGCCCGCCTCCTTTTGCCTCAGCCTGCTCGTGGCCGGCGCCGGCCTGGGCATCTTCGGAAGCTCGGTCTCCTTCAGCGAGTTCCTCCGTGTCTAGCCGATTCCTGCCCGGCTGCCTGGTCGGATTCTTGACCCTGATCCTGGCCTGGCCTTTGGCCCTGCAACCCCAGGGCCGGAGCGAGAAGGAGGTCAAGCAAGACCTGGAAGAGATCCGCCGGCAGAAGGAAAAGGAGCGGGACCGGATCCAGGAGAGCGAGAGCCTTAAGCAGA
>MGQK01000021.1:35956-50334 GCA_001797815.1 Deltaproteobacteria bacterium RBG_13_61_14
GCAAGAACGAAGCCGAGCAGCGCGTCGCCCAAGAGCGCCTGCTCCAGGAAAAAGCGGACCAGGAAAAGCTGCTCGCCTCGGTCAAAGAAGACAAGATGACCCACCTCCGCTCGTTAGCCGAGCTGGAGCAGGCGGAAAAAGACCTGGGAAAAATCCTGAGCGGCTTGGCCCAGAGGTCCTCCGGCCCCGAGGGCGAGGGCCTGGCCCTGTTCAAGGGCAGCCTCTGCTACCCGGTCCCGGGCACGGTGGAAGAAGGCTTTGGCGAGAAGGAGAACCCCCGCTTCCACACCGTCACCTTCCGCAAGGGCATTGACCTCCGCGCCCCGGCCGGGGCTCCCATCCGCGCCATCCACGCCGGCACCGTGCTCTTCGCCGACTGGTTCCGGGGCTACGGCAAACTCCTCATCCTCGACCACGGCGCCGGCTATTACTCGCTCTACGCTCACGCCGACTCCCTCTTCAAGTCGGTCGGCGACCCGGTGAAGCAAGGCGAGGTGATCGGCACGGTCGGCGATACCGGCTCGCTCAAGGGCGCTTACCTTTACTTTGAGCTCCGCTTTCACAGCCAGCCCCTGGACCCGGCGCCCTGGCTGGACCCGGATTGCTGAGCCATTAGAAAAAACTTGACAGATGTGTTATAGTAATAAGCAGGAATCGGGCTGATTCTCCCCCGGGAATAGTGATTTCATCCTGAAAAGGAGGTTTTTCTTCCCGCGAACCCTGAACCCGGTTCCGGAATCTCAGGTATGGGGGCGACATGGTTTCGACGGGGACAGTTGACGCTTTGGGTTGCGTGCCGGGCTCCGCTCGCCCGTAAAACCAGCGGAACGGCTATAAACGCCGACACTAACTACGCACTGGCCGCTTAACTGACGGCCACGTCCGACCGGACTCGCCCGTTGGGCCGGACCCGGGCGTCGATTAGACGGGCTGGCCACAGGCTCCTCGGCCGGTGGAGGCCTGAAGGCGAGATTAATGCTGGCTCGCTGATTCCGGACCGCTTCCGCGGGGGACGGATCGGCTAAAACTAAAACGCGGAAAACGCACGTAGTAGCCTGGGGCTGAAGGTCTCCGGACGCGGGTTCGATTCCCGCCGCCTCCACCAAATTTGTCCAAACCAGACAGGTATAGATACCGAGTATCTACACCCGCGATCCAGTTTGGACGCCAGTCCCGAATTCTGGTATATTCGCTCAAAATATTTTCGCGGAGGAATGAATGTTCAAGAACAAGGTCATTATCATAACCGGAGGCTCCAGCGGAGTCGGCAAAGAACTAAGCATTCGACTTGCCCAAAACGGAGCTCATCTGGCCGTCATTGCCCGGGAAAAAGCAAAACTGAATGCGGTTAAAGAACAGCTTTCAAAATCAGCCGCCGCCGGCCAGAAAATCGAGGCTTATTCCTGCGATGTTTCAAGCTTTGACGCGGTGCAGGAAACCTTCAGCCGGGTGGCAAAAGACCTGGGGCTCCCCGACATCCTGATCAACTCCGCCGGCATCTTGAGAGAAAGCTATTTTGAGAAGCAATCGCTCGACACCTTCCGCGAGACCATGGCCATAAACTTTTTCGGCTCCCTGCATTGCATCAAGGCCGTGCTCCCCTTTTTCAAGCAAAAGCAAGAAGGCAGGATCGTCAACATCTCCTCCACCGCCGGTCTGCTCGGAGTATTCGGCTATTCCGCCTACTGCTCCGCCAAATACGCCCTGGTCGGCCTGACCGAGGCCTTGAGGTCTGAATTCAAGCCCCAGAACATCAAGTTCCACCTGGTCTGCCCGCCGGAATTCGAGTCGCCGATGGTGGATGAGCTTAACACCTATCGCACCCTGGAAAACCAAACCGTGGTCCATACCATCCCGGTCTTAAGCGTGGATGCGGTCGCCGCCGCGATCATCAAAGGCATGGAAAAAGACCGCTACCTCATCATCCCCGGAGCGATTACCAAAATGGTGACCACATTCAACCGGCTCTTCCCCTTCCTCGGCCGGCTGGTCGTGGACACCCAGATCAAAAAAGTTTACCGCGGACCGGATAAATAATCCTACCAGCAATCGGCTGACAGAGCACTAGGCAGGTCAGGAAAGAATTATCCACCAAAAGACACGAAGGGAAATCCCGCAACAGGAAAAAACTCTTTTCCCTTGGCCCTTAGTGCCTTGGTGTCTTGGTGGTAAAAGTCTTTATCCACCACCGGCAGGTGGCGGCGGCAGCCGGCCCTGGCGGCTTGCAGATTTCTGCCCTTGACCAACGGTCCTTCGACCCTGAGCTCCCTTCGGGTCTGAGCCTCAGGGTCGAAGACAGGCCGAAGCGGGAAAGGGCCCTGTTTCCCCCACCGGCAGGTGGCCCCCGGCGGCTCGATGATTTAAGCCCACGACCAGCGGTCCTTCGACCAAGGGCTCCCTTCGGGTCTGAGCCTCAGGGTCGAAGACAGGCCGAAGCGGAAGCAGGCCAATATTGAGTCCAGGTGTCACACCTGGTGGCTCACCAGAACTGCAACAAACATACATATATAGGGGGGAGTGAAAAAGAAGGTTGAAGGACGAAAGATGAGGTCTGAAATCAAACAATTATTCGAAATGATAACCTGGCGATTTCTCAAGACCTTTTTGTCCCAGCTCCCCCAAGATGCACCCCCATTCCCGGCCCCGGCTCTTCCAAATCCCCAAATACTCCTCTCCGACTACCCGGGAACCAACTTAACCTGGCGAAATTTCTCTTGGTTTCTTCTTCTTCTCTTTCCCGACATACTACATACGACATACGAAATACCCTCTTCAAACGTCCCCCCATTCTGCACGCCAACCACCCCATTCTGCGCAGCAACCACCCCATCCTGCCAGCGAACCACCCCATTCTGTGCGGCAACCACCCCAGGTTCCGAAGGCTTGAGGCATTAGACTTTAGGCTTTAGACTAAAGCCTAAGTCCTTCGATTCATAAGTTCGATGACGAACTTATTTACTCAGGACTTAGTGCTGAGTAAGCAAATAAGTCTTTGCGATAAAATAAATACGTCATTGTATTTGCGAATCGAAGCACTAAGCCACCTAATGCCTAAAGCCTCTTGATGCACCATGCACTGTGCACTCCCTTATGTGTAAAGTGAAGCTCTGACCCCAATCCCCCCAATCCCCCATGTCGAATGGCGGCCGGGAGCGAAAAGAGACAAATGGCGCCCTGAGCTTGTCGAGGGAGAGTCTCTTCCCCTTGCTCGGACCAGAGAGCCGGATTATGCTCGGTCGGTAATCGCTGAAGATTATTACGGCGGCGTCTGGATAAAGACCACTTGCAGGCCGGCCGCGTAATCCGCGAGGTATGCATAAGGAAAAAGGTAATCAACCCCCCGGGCGTTGGGAGACGCATAGGTCGCGGCAAGAACGGGCGAGGCGGGCACGGTTACATTGATCACCTGCAGCCCGCCGGTGTCATCGGCCACAAAGGCATAGGAATTAAGGACCTCCACGGCAAATGCCGAGCCGGGGGTATTATAGCTGCCCGCTAAAACGGGGGAGGATGGGGTAGCGACGTTGATGATTTGCAGCCCGGACGCGCTGTCTGCCACATAAGCGTAACTATCCACCACCTGGACGCGGCGCGCGACGTTAGGCGTGTTATAAATTCCCACCTGGGCCGGGGCGCTGGGGGTCGTCACGTCAATGATTCGGAGCCCGGCGGTGTCATCGGCCACGTAGGCGTAGTTGCCGCTGACAAAGACGCCCCTGGCCAAGGTGGTGGGATAGTTGCCGGCCAGAGTGGGCGAGGTCTTGCTGGTCACGTCAATAATTTGCAGCCCGGACCCGGAATCCGCCACATACGCGTAATTTCCGCTCGCAAACACGCCGCGAGCCAGCCCGGGGGTGTCATAACTGCCGGCCAGAGACGGCGCGGCCGGGTCGGACACGTCAACAATCGTCAGGCCCATGCCGTAGTCCGCGACATACGCGTAATTGCCGCTCACGTATACATCGTTGGCTTCTCCTGCGGTGTCATAGCTCCCGACCGGGCTGAGACTGCCGGAGGTGGAGAGCGAGAAAATCTCCAGACCTACCGAACCTTCGATTACATATAACAGGTTATTGGCGGTCATTACCTTGGTTGGCGAGGCAGTCGGAACCAGAGAAGCAAATGGATGGCAGTCGCCGTTAAAGCAACTCTGGTCAATGCCGTCGCCGCAGATGTCCACCGCGCCAGTATAGATCGAGGCATCGAAATCGTTGCAGTCGTCGTTCGGCGTATTGGCACTGATCGGTTTGAAATGCCCGTCGCCGTCCGCGTCCAGGTCCTTAAGCCACTGGGTATCCACGGACAGCGCGGTGTCCGCGGTGGTGGCCGTGTCTGCCGATGCCGCAGAGTTAACTTTGTCCACCTGCATGGCGTAGGGACTGGAGCTGATCAGCACCCGCGGGGTCATCTCCAGGTCCGAGTTCACCTGGACACCCATCCAGACATCAGCATGGTTTTGAAACACTGCGGCCAACGTGCTCTCAGCGCCCGGTGTGATCGTGCCCGAGCCGATCAACACGTTGTAGATGCCCTTGGTCACGGCCACGTTCGGCTGGAGCACGCTGAGATAGAGAGTGCCGCCGGTTTCCGCGGAGTAGAAGGCGAATGTCAAATTAACATTCACCCCGTCCAGGGGCTGGCCCGTGGAATTCGTGAGCCGACCCTGGTAGTTGATTAGCTGCGGCACCGATTGAGCCAGGCAAACACTGGAGACGATCAATCCCACAACTAATGGCATATAAACAAGTGTTCTTTTCATTACCATAATCCTTTGGTTGATTACAGATTCCTGTTTTCCATTAAAAATTTCCTCACGGCGGTGTCGGGGTATAGATGATCTGCAGGCCGGACGTATAGTCCCCGACATAGCTATAGGCCCCGGAAACGTAAATACCGATCGCGGTTCCCGGGGTGTTGTATGTTCCGGCCAGGGTGGGTGAGGCCGGGCTGAACACATCGATTATTTGCAGGCCGAACCCCCAATCTGTGACAAAGGCATAGTTCCCGGAAGCGAAAACCTTGATGGCCCTGCCCGGGGTGTCGTAATTTCCGGCCAGGGTCGGCGCGGAAGGGTTTGAAACATCGATGATCTGCAGGCCGAAGGTATCATCCGTCACGTAGGCATAGTTCCCGGAAGTATCAACGCCCCAGGCGTAGCCCGGGGTGTTGTATGTTCCGACCAGGGTTGGCGCGGCCGGGTTGGATACATTGCATATGGACAGTCCCCATTCATAATCTGCGATATAGGCATAACTCCCGGAGACGTCAACGTCATAGGCATATCCAGGGGTGGAGCAGGTTGAGATCATGACAGGTGCGGCCGGGTTGGACACATCGATGATCTTCAGGGAAGACCAATAATCCGCGACATAGGCGTAGTTCCCCACGACCTGAACGTCATATGCGCTGCCCGGGGTGTCGTATGTCCCGACCAGGGAGGGCGCAGCCGGGTTGGATATGTCGAGGACCAAAAGGCCGTAACTCGCGGCCGCGACGTAGGCATAGCTCCCGGAAACGTAAACTGAACCATAGTTGGCACCGGTGATATAATGTGTCCCGGCCAGAGCCGGCGCATATGGACTCGAGATATTAATGATCTGAAGTCCGGACTCCCCGTCAGCCACATAAGCATAGGTCCCGGAAACGTAACTGTTCTGCGCTTCACCCGGGGTATCATATGTTCCCGCGTGATAACAATCCCCGTTCCGGCAGTTGCTGTCTATCCCGTCTCCGCAGGTATCTGTCTTGCCGGGGTATATGTTCGGGTCACCGTCATCGCAGTCGTCATTGGGGGTATTGGCGCTGACCGGCTTGTAGTGTCCGTCGCCGTCCAGGTCCAGGTCCTTGAGCCAATCCGTATCAACGGACAAGCTAGTGGTGGCCGTGGCGGCGGTAACCGCGGTGTTGCAGGTATTTGCATTCTCGCCGGACATGGAATACGGAGTGGAACTGATGCGAGAGCGGGGAGTCATCTCCGGGTCCGCGTCCACCTTCACTCCCATCCAGACCTCGCTGTGGTTCTGGAACACCGCGAACAACGTGCTCTCCGCGCCCGGCGTTATCGTGCCCGAACCGATGAGCACGTTATAGATGCCCTTGGTCATGGCCACGTTCGGCTGGAGCACGCTGAGATAGAGAGTGCCGCTGGTTTCCGCGGAGTAGAAGGCAAAGGTTAAATCAACATTCACCCCGTTCAGCGGCTGGCCCGTGGAATTCGTGAGCCGACCCTGGTAGTTGATAAGTTGCGGCACTGACTGCGCCCAGGCAATGCCCAACTCAACTCCCAAAAATGCAACACAAACAAGCGCCGACCAAATCTTCCCTCTCATGACTCGCCCCCCCCTTTATCAGTTTATTGTTTCAGAAACCGAAAGACCTGTCAACAAGCCAATACTTGCAGTTTTGCGGAACTTGCTGGAATTATGGGCTATTTTTTCGTTATGGGAATCCGGTTACAAACCTTTATCCCGTCCCGTTGGTTCGATTCCAGGCCCGTTTCTTCCACCATTTTTATTTCCATCCCCAGCTTTCCGCGCGTCCCTCCCTCTCCCCAGCACCCGCGCCCGGGGAGAGCGCCTTGGCCCAGGAGATCGCCGCGGCTTGCCCGCGCCCCGATTCGGCGGTATAGTCGAATCCGAGGAGTCCCCATGCCGGAACCGGAGATCAAGGCTTCGGGGTCAGGTCCTGACAATTCACAATTTCTTCATTTCTTTCTGAACCTGCCTCCTGATCTTGTGTTCACGGTTTCAGTTTACGGTGCCTGGTTTGCGGTCCTTTTGCCCAGCTCTCGGCCAACTCCGAACCCCCAAACGTCAACTGCCTACCAACTACTGCCTGCTTTCCAATTCCGGGCAAGAGGTTTGGAGCTTTTAGAAGAGCCAGTCCAGTTGCGGCGTTGACCAAGAGCGAGTATCATTTCTGTGATCTCTGTGTTTAAGTCTTATTGTCCGGGAAAGGATGACCTCATGCGAGACGACTTTCAGTTCCTCCGCCGCCGCTTCCTGAAGAGCGCCGCCGGCCTCGCCGCCGCGGCGGTGGCGCCCGGATGCTTCCTCACCCAGCGCATCCCCGGCGAGCCGCTGAATTTTAAAAAGCGGTTTGAGTCCAGGGGCGCCGGGCCGGAGCCCCTGCCCCCGACCCGGGTCTATCCCGCCATGCCCGACACGGTGGTGGCGGTGCGAGGGGTGAAGGACGACCTGATGGCCGCGGTGAGGGAGGCGGTGATCGTTGCCGGCGGGCTGGAGGAAATCCAGCCGGGGCAGACGGTGATGATCAAGCCCAACATGTGCGGCCCGGCCATCGGCGGCCGTTACCCCGGTCGGATCACCACCCACCCCGAGGTGCTGCGCGCGGTCATCCGCCTGTGCAAAGAGCGCGGGGCGCGGATCATGGTCGGCGACCGCTCCATGTTCGAAACCGAACTCGCCTTCCGCACCACCGGCTTCGCGCGCATTTGCAAAGAGGAGATGGTGGAGGGGCTGCCCTGGACGCGCTCGGAGTATGAGTGGTTCAAGCCGGGCAAGCGGCACTGGTCGCGCGGGTTTAGGGTGGCCAAGGCGCTGATGGACGCGGACCACTTGATCAACCTGCCCCTGCTCAAGCACCACCGGGTTTACCGCGCGGACTTCACCTGCTGCCTGAAAGCGTTCGTGGGCGTGACCATGCCGCTCGACCGGTACATGGAAGGCCCGGACGCGCTCCATACCCTGAACATCTCGGAAAAGGTCGTTGAACTTAACCTGGTCAAGAAGCCGACGATCAACATCGTGGACGCGCTCAGCATCGTGGTGCGGGGCGGGCCGGACGCACTCAGCAAGGACACCCTCTGGGTGGACGCCAACCTGATCCTCGCGTCCAAGGACCGGGTGGCGTGCGACTCGGTGGCGCTGGCGACCCTGCGGCGCTTCGGGGAGGAAAAGGGCGTGAAGCTGCCCTACGTGGACAAGAAGGTGTGGGATCAGGCTCAGATTTATTACGGCGCGGAACTGGGCATCGGCCAGGCCGACCCGGCGCACATCAAAATCGAGGACGCAGAGGTGCCGAACTTCGATCAGATCCTGGGGGCGTGGCGGGAAGAAGGCAAAAAATAAAAAAAAGCGATAAGACCAATCCCGCATTAGGTGAAATCAAAGCAAACTGGGCATAGAAGAGAAAAGAAAGAAGGAACCGGATGAAAAGTAAATCATGGCTGGTTGCATTGGGATTATTGCTGGCGGTGCCGAAAAAATTAGCAGATATCAAAGAAGGAAAAAGCTAAATTATTAAGAGGAAGTATGAGATGAAATCCGATCATGGCGTTACCCGCCGCAATTTTCTTTTTAGCGCCGCGCTGAGCGCGGGAGCGATCACCGGTTCCTGCAGTTTTTCCCGATTTAAATTTATCAGCAATTCACTATCAACCCTCCAGAACCCCGGCCCGGAGCCGCTCCCGCCCACCCGCGCATACCCGGAAATGGCGGCGGCCACAGTTGCCATCGTCGGCATCAAAGGGTCCATTGAGAACGCGGTGCGAGAGGCGGTGGCCGCTTCCGGTGGAATGGAGGATTTTGAGAAAGGGCAAAAGGTGATGATCAAGCCCAACGCCACCACTCCCTCCAAGTCCGTAACTACCAACCCGGAAGTGATCCGAGCGGTCATCAGGCTGGTAAAGGAACGAGGATGCCATGCGATGGTTGGAGACCGTTCGGCCTTTTCCGACCTGGAGGCCATGAAGACATGCGGATACGAGCAGGTCTGCCGGGAGGAGGGAGCGGAACTCTATCCCTGGATCAACAGCGACTACCTCCGCTTCTTCCCTAAGCAACGCTATTGGACCGACGGCTTCCGCTTCCCGAAAATCCTCACCGAGGTCGCCCACTGGATCAGCGTGCCCGTGCTCAAGAACCATCAGGTCACCGCCGCCGAGTTCACCTGCTGCCTCAAGGCCTTCGTCGGCGTCTGCCATCCCGAAGACCGCTTCCAAAAAGGCGACAACGCCCTCCACCAAAAAAACATCAGCGAAAAAATCGCTGAACTCAACCTCTGCTCCCGCCCCGCCCTCAACATCGTCGATGCCACCAACATTATGGTCCACGGCGGGCCGGGGGGGCTGGTCAAGCCGATTTGGGTCCGCTCCGACCTGATCCTGGCCAGCCGGGACCGGGTGGCTTGCGATTCATTGGCTTTGGCGACCCTGAAGTTTTTCGGCGCCGAGAAAAACGTGGAACTGCCTTACGTGCAAAAAAGCGTTTGGGACCAGGTGCAGATCTACCGCGCCGCGGAGCTTGGCATCGGCCAGGCCGACCCGGCGCACATCAAAATCGAGGACGCAGAGGTGCCGAACTTCGATCAGATCCAAGGGGCGTGGCGGGAAGAAAGTAATCAATAACGGTGACATCTGGCGCGGCTCCTGGCCCCGCTCCGGCCGGGCGTTTCTGCCGGGGCCGTGAAGACGAGTCAGGAAGATTCCAGGAGGTATCCCATGCACAGAAGAAAATTTCTTAAACACTCATTCGCCCTCGGGGCGGGTATCGGCGCCCTGCTTCCCCGGTCGTCCCTTGCCCAGCCGGCATCGGGCATGCAAAAACTGGCCCGACTGCTTTACCAGCGAAAAGTTTTCGGGTTGGTGCCGGTCGGCTCGAAGCAGGTGACCACCATTCGTCTGCGGCTGCCGGTGGCGCCTGACCGGCTGGAGTTGTACCGCTCTTTGCTGCCGCCGGAGCTGGAAATGCCCGCGGTGCCGCGAATCTATTTCTATGTGTCGGAGTTCAACGGCACCTACCCGGTCCGGATCGAGGGCGGATATCGGGAGGCGGCGGTCTGCCTGCGGGCGGGCTGCAAACGGGACTCCAAAACCGAACTCGAAAAAGGGGGGTGGTTTCCGCTGGAAATGCCGGTCAGCGCGAAATCTGCGCTCGACAGCGGCCTGATGATGGGCTACCCCAAATACATGGCTGAGATCTCGCTCCTGGCCGGAGACGGCGGCTACGACAGCGCGGTGCAGGTGGAAGGGCGGGATTTTTTCCGCATGCATTATGATCAGGCGGAGGTGGAGGTCACGGCCCTGGAAGAGGAGGAAATGACCGTGCCTTTTTATCTGGTCGTCGGCGGTTGGATCAATATCATGCAGAATGAAGTCGTGGAGCAAAATTCGTTCACCTGCCGCCCCGGCATGATCAGCTTGAGCGTTAACTCCAAGGCCCGATGGACCGGACTGCTGGACAGCCCTGAGCTGAAAGGCCCGGGGGTCCTGAAAATCATCACCGGCCGTTTCAATCTCACCCGCCGGTCCAGGTAAGTTCCTGAGGGTCTGTTCCCCAAATCAAAAAAGAGCCGTAGACAATATCGAGCTCTGAAAGAGCGGCCTTCTTTGGCCCCCCTTTGGGGCTAAAAACAATTTGGGCAACAAGCCCTCAAGGCCTGACCCAATTGATACGTGGTGGAAAAAATGCGGATCAGTGGCACCTGAGTCCGGCCACTATTAAGACCCCCTACGAGGGGTTTTCGACCCGCTGGGCGTGGCCCGGCAAGTCAAGCTGATGGCTTTGCTGCAACGACTCATCCAAGAGGATGAACGGAGTCATCCGCCGAGCTGACCCCGTTCATCTTCCAAACCAGAAAATTCATCCCCTTGGACGATTGACAGATCAGTTTATCCGGGATATATTACGCGCCACACTATGGACAGGCGGTGATCCCTGAGCCGACGGGAGAAGGAGCTTTACATGATTGCAAATGGAAATCAGGTAATAAGATCGGCGAAGGCGGTCCGGTTGCTTTTGGTGAAACGGGTGAAATTGGTTTTCTGACAAAACCGCCCCCATCGCCCAAAAGGAATAGACTTCGAACTGGCTCAAAATTGGGGGAGCAAGCTTGACCGGAAACACCGTGCAGGCTTTTAGTTTAGTTTTTCTAACGGAATAATAAGAAAGAAGAGAGGGAAATCGTGAATTCGATAGGCAAAAAGGCGATCATTCCGGGGTTGATCTTCGCACTGATGCTGGCCCTGTTTTACCCACTGCGGGCGAGCGCTGGCGGGAAATACTCGGATCGTTAGGAGGTTACCAGAAAGTTTTTCAAGACCACCGCAAAAGGTCGAAGAAAAGGAGAAGCCAAAATGAGAAAGCTGGTTTATGCAGGCATTTGGGCGCTAGCAGGTTTGTTGGCGGCCCCCTGGACGGCATTATATGCCCAGACGATCTCGGTTCCCTACCAGTTCATTCTCCTTGAACCCGGGAACCCTGATCCGGTATCCACGCTGGGGCCGGGGAGGATGTTTATCCCCGACGCCTTCCCCTTCGAATACTCCGACAAATGCAGCTTTCCTGGATTTCAGCAGAAGCCCATCTGGGACTATGAGCTGGTCGGCTTCCCGGCCAGGGAGTTAGACCCGTATCAGATGTATGCTCAAAAATTTGTCTTTACCCTTGACGGTCAAGGTTACCTTCATTTTTATGTGCGGCCTGATTGCTTTATCGGGAGGCTCCCCTGTTTAAGCCCCGGCACCCATGCCATCCGGGGAATGCGCGGGCCGGAATATATGGAAGAACAGTCGTGCCTCATTATCCATGATGATTACGGTTTCGAGATCGATAATGATTGTGACGGGTCGGCCGACTCGGACGTTTTGATCTTCGAGCTGGCTCATGTTCTGGACACGCCCAGTTATTACCTGTTTAACGAGCACGAGCACGCGGGCGAATGGGAGGAGATGCCCAAGGCGGCCCGGGTCATGATGAACCTGTCGGAGGGCGGCGAAACCTGGGTGCATACCGGCCACTGGGGTTTCCATTATTATGAACAGATACTTGATGAGATGGGCCGGGGCTCGAGCAATGTCGTCATCGTGGGGACGGAGGACGGTAGTGCCACCGGAGGCGGCGGTATGATCAATTATCCCCATTATCCTTTTTCCGTCAACCCGGCCAAATACGGGTTCAACCGCTTTTCTTCGCGCCCCGGGCAGGTCTGCAACCCTTATTGCGATCTGGATGACACGAGTTGCCAGCGGTATTGCCCGGATTACGGCCGATATTACTACGGCCACCGAGGGGCTTATTTCACCGACTTCAAGTGGATCTGGAGTCTTCCTTTCCATTTCGCCTATCGGGCGGATCTTTACGAACGGAGTTCCGGCCACCCCTCCCTGTTCGTGCTGCCCCATCCTAACACCGGAGGGTCATACCTCGATGCATTTATCACCGATGACGGCAAGGTCAGAGAAATAGTGTCGCATACTCTCGACTATAGCGGCCCGGCCATGTACCGGGACGATTTCGACGCCGCCGAAATCAGCCGCTTAGAATTACCGACTTACTCCTCCCTGCTTAACCAGGGATATCAATATCCAATGACTTACGGCAACGACAGTCACGTCCTGGATAATGACTACTCTCAGCACCTCTACGTTTATGCGGACTCGAGCCCGGCGAGCGCTGACCGCCAGGGTTTTGTAGATTCTCTCGTCAACAGTGTCGGACAAGGGCGTTCCTTCCTCTCCTTCGGGGAAGTCATCCAGGTTACGGTCAACGGGCAGGACGCGCTGGGCAGAAGGCTCAGCCTGCCGGCGGAAGGGAATGGAAACCAGATCACATTCATAATCTCCACGCAAATGAGGCCTCCCTGCTATTCACGGGCTCCCGGCGTGCTGGCCACGGTGAATGGAAACTCGGCGGCCAATCAAAGCCCGCAACCGGCCAATTATCAGGAAGCGCCGGTCTTCCTCGACTATACCCGTTGCGAATTCTCCCAGGAATACACGATCGCATTGAATGGGGATTCCTGGGTGATCTTCTCGGTGGATAATGCCTTCCAGGGCTTTTCCAGGGCAGATGTCTTGACCAATCCCATCTGGATCGATTACGAGGGCGACGGCAAGCTTGCGTTGATTCCGCGGCCGGAGATAAGCGCGGTAAGAATTTATGCCGGAAGCGACTGCATCAAGGGCTGCGACCCGGCGGTGGACCGGCCGGTGCACCAGGGTGAAAACCTCACCCTCGAGTTCGACGCTTCGCCCGTCGAAGACCTGCAGGGGGTGCGGGCCTTTTTATCCTCGGATGGATTTATCAAGCCGGACGGGAAAGCCCGGGGCGAATTCGACTGTTCCGCGACGGTCCCGGGCGGGGGCCATTTCCAATGCACCAGCGGGGTCAACGGCGAACCCGCGCAGTTTCAGGGCCCGGAGAACGAGATCAAAATCACGGCCCTCAACAATTCGGGCTATCGCGGCTGGCACTATGAGACCATCGCGATCGAACTCGCTGACACCGACGGCGACGGCGTCCTGGACTGGTACGAGGACCATTATGGACTGAACAACCCGGTGGTATGCCTGGACCTCCAGGACTGTGACGGGGACGGTTTGACCAACTTAGAGGAATTCTCGCTGGGCGATGATTCCCTTTACACCCTTCAGTACAACCGCCTGGCCTGGGGACTGGGCTGGACTGACCCGACCAGTTTGGACACTGACCAGGACGGCGTTACGGATTACGATGAGGCTAGGACCTCCAGCTGCCTTGACCCGGTGGTGTTCGACACGGACAAGGACGGCCTCTGTGACGGCAACGTTACGATCACGGGCCCATACTTCCGTTATAATGACAATGAGAATACGCCGCTTATCTATAAGTCGCTCTGGTTCTTGCCGGCCGGTACCGGCTGTATGGCGGGAGAGGACATGGACGCCGACGGGGTAACGGATAGAAGGGAAACGGATCCATGCAATCCCGACACCGACGGCGACGGCATGACCGATGGATATGAGTTTTTCTTTAATTCCTGTCTCAATCCCATGAGGCGGGACGCGAGAGGAGACAGAGACGGCGATGGTCTTACGAACCTGGAAGAATTCAAGCTGGAGACCGATCCGTGTAACCCAGACATGGATGGCGATGGCTTGAGCGACTTCCTGGAGGTGGTCTGGGGGTCGGACTTGAAAGTCGTGGATACCGACGATGACGGATTCAACGACGGCGAAGAGGTCAACGTTTACGGCACCCACCCGGCGATCAAGGACAGCGATGGAGACGGCTTGGACGATAACGACGAACTGGGAATCTACTTCACCGACCCGACGGACCCGGACACCGACGACGACGGGCTCAACGACGGCGATGAGGTCATGATCTACGATACCGATCCCCTGAACCCGGACACCGATGATGACGGCCTGCTCGACGGCCAGGAGATTCAAGCGGGAACCGACCCGCTAAACCCGGACACCGACGGCGACGGCCTGCAGGACGGCCCCGAGATCAATGTTTACAGCACCAATCCGCTGGCGCCGGACACGGATAGCGACGGCTTGACCGATTACGAGGAAGTGATTCTTTATCTCACCGATCCCCTGGCCGTGGATACAGACGGCGATGGGCTGTCCGACGGCGATGAGATCGGCT
>MGQK01000021.1:50350-57763 GCA_001797815.1 Deltaproteobacteria bacterium RBG_13_61_14
GATCAGCCTTCCACGGGCCCCACCAGGCTCTACTATGCCAACAGCTCCACCGGATGGTCCATCGAGGACTATGGATGGACCGTGAGCAACCCGGAGATGACGGTGCTGGCAAGCCAGGGGGCCGACCTCTTCCTGGCGACGGCGGCGAGAACCGGGGGTAACGTCGAAATTCTGTACTACTCGCGCCTGGACGGGACTTGGTCCGAGGCGGAGAACGTCTCCAACAGCCCGGTCCGTTCCGTGAACCCGACCCTGGCCGTGGACCAAGCGGGCAGGCCCCACCTGGCCTGGGTGGAAAGGGGCCAGGGCCAGAGCAGTTCCATCGCTTACAGCTACCGAGATCCGGTGGTGGGATGGAGCGCCCCGGTTACCGTGGCTGCCTTGTCCAATAACCAGGCCCTGCCGGCCATGGCGGTGGATGCAGTCGGCACGATGCACATCGTATGGAAAGACGACGCCTTGGATCAAGCGGGCCAAAGCTTGTATTGGTCGGTAAACCCGACAGGGGCATGGTCAATGCCGTCCTCGATTCTTTCCGATGTCGGCCGTTTCCCGGCCGAGATTCTTGTCTTGAGCGGCGATGGCGGGGTCCTGGTGACGACGCAGGGACGGACGAGACAGCAAGTGCGGCCGCTGCTAGGGTTACGACTGGTGGATGGGCAATGGTCGGCGGCGCAGACGATAGCAGCTCTTTCCGATCCAGTTGAGCAAGATCAACTTGTTGACGACCATGGCATCGCGGTCTATTTGCAGCATGGAGACCTTGCCTGGTTCTGGGACGGGAGCCAATTCCAGCCCCTGGAAAACTTCCTCAAGCACCTGTCCGGCCTGGGATACGACCCCGCGGGCGCGGTCACGCCAACCGTTGCCTTCGACCTCCTCGGACATCTGCACATGGCTTTCTCATCCACCCCGGACGTTGACCCCATCTATCACCGCTTCATCATCAGGGATTCCGATTGCGATGGGCTGAACGACGTCCGCGAGGCGGCCTTGGGGTTGGACCCCTATGCAAATGATTCCGACGGCGATGGTCTCACCGATGGCGACGAAGTCATGATCTACGGCACGGACCCGCTCGATCCTGACACCGATGGCGACGAGCTAGGGGATGGCTTCGAGGTATTTTTCTGCCAGGCCGATCCTCCTTATCTCTGCCTGGATCCGCTGGATTGGGATACGGACGACGACGGCATCACCGACGGATATGAGGTGGCCGCCATGAGTAATGACCCGCCGCTCAATCCCTTTGATCCGGCGGATGCAATGCTGGACTTCGACGGAGACGAACTGGAAAACCTGCACGAGTATTGGAACAGCAGCGATCCCTGGAGCCCCGAGCCTTACCCGAGCCCCACTTTGACCATTCCTTCAATGATCGGATGTTTCTTCTGGGGAGAGGCGGACGGAGACGGGTACGTCCTGGGTGCAGACCGCGTCACTCTCCGAAGCAAATGCCTCGGACTTCCCACCATCTATTCCAACGTCATCCCGCCCAATGGAGACACTCAGGAACTGGATGGACTGGAAAACTTATACAATCCCAGCTCGTGTTCAAAGGGCGACATGTTCATTCTGGAGCGAATGATCTTGCAAGAACCAATCAGCAATCTGAATGGCCAGGCCGCCGCACTCGAACTTGAGCCTTTGCCGTCGTTGCCAGTCGAAGTTGGATCCACTGTGCGCATCACCTTTAATGTGAGAAATAAGAATACGATGGGCGAGCCGCCCTATTCCGTTTTTTATTCCTCCGGCTTTGCCGTGTTCTTCGAGATCGATCCCGCGTCCACGGGCGCCGCCACCCTGATGGGCGGAGACGGATGGCACACCTCTTTCCCGGGCGCCCGTTTAGATTTCTCTGGGCCGATCGCCGAGAAGGCCCCCGCGTCCATGGTGCTTCGCCTGGACGCTCCCGGCGACATCTATGTCAACGCCTTTATTCCACCATGCGGGGATTACTTGAATCAGCTGGGCAGATGGTGCCCCGAAATCGTCGCCGCGCCGGTGATGATCACTGCGGTGGATAACTAATGGATAACCGCCCGGCCTTATCTCAGAAGGGGGGATGGGCGAATCGGATCGTTACCGGGTAACTTAAGCACTTCTGAATGAAGGGAGTTATTCAGAAAGGCAGGATGATTTATTCCGGGTCCACACCCCGGTTGAAAAAGACCACCGCTCCCGGCCGCCCGGAATTCCGGGCGGCCGGTTTTGGTAGAAGACCGCATGATGACGCCTCACCCTTGACCCGCTGCGGCTGCCGATTGATAGACTTTTCCTTCCCGCCCAAATTTCCACCCTGACACCTGACCGCTGATCCCGGGAGGCGGCCCCGCAGCCCGTCTTCGCAGGGGCGCTCACCGGGCGCGATCTTGGGCCGCATCCTTTCCTGTCCCGAAGGGACAACACAACTAATACTCATTGCCGGTAAAAAATATTGATTGCTCCGCCCTCATCTGGGCCCAAACCGTCAATGCGTATCTATGGAAAATGCATCCAGGTAAATTTTGACTCATTTTCAAAACTTTTCGGTTGAATTTCAAGATTTTTCCGCCGTAACTGACTGATTTTCTTCAAGTCCGCTTTCGCCCACCCTCAAAATGTAGTGTCTAATTATACCAGGCAGCCGTCGCTTTTTTCTTGACATCAGCTTCGATATATGCGATTATTGCCTCATGTTCGTCAGAGTAAAGCGTAGTGTCCAGAATGGCCGGGAATATAAGTACCTGCAAATCGTGCACTCGGTGCGGCAGGGCGCAGACGTGCGCCAAAAGGTGATTGCCAACCTGGGGCGGGCCGAGGAGTTGTTGGCCGGAGACGGTCTGGACAACCTGATTCGCAGCCTGGTCAAATTCAGCCAGCGGTTGCGGGTGATCGAGGCCGGGAAAAAGGCGGGAGTAGATTCCTGCCGGTCAAAGGCGTGGGGTCCGGCGCTGGTGTTCGGGAGGTTGTGGGAGGAACAGGGCCTGCGGGAAGTGATCGCCAAACTGGCGGAAGGCCGGCGGTTTGGGTTTGAGGTGGAGCGGGTGTCGTTTGCGCTGGCGTTGCAGCGGCTGTGCGAGCCGGGGAGCGACCTGCAGGGTTCGGAGTGGTTGAGGACGGTGGAGTCGCCGGGGTTCGGGGAGATCGAGCTGCACCAGATGTACCGCGCGGTGGGCTGGCTTTACGAGAACCGTTATGAGTTGGAGCGCGAGCTATTTTTTCGGGACCGCGATCTATTCAATCGCGAGCTCGACCTGGTGTTTGTGGACACCACCTCGACTTATGTTTACCGGGACGCGGAGACCGAGTGGACGCGGCGGGGTTACAGCCGGGACCATCGGCCGGACCTTCCGCAGTTGGTGTTGTGCGTGGCGGTGGACCGGTTGGGCTGGCCGATCTCGTGGGAGGTGTTTCCCGGCAACACCGCGGACGCCAAGGCCTTTGCCCAGACCATCGCCAAGTTCCGGGAGCGGTTTCAGATCCGGCGGGTGAGTATTGTCGCTGACCGGGGGATGATCGGCCGGGAGGCGATCAAGCTGCTCACGGATGATGAGCGGTGTCCCTACGATTTCATTTTAGGCTGCCGGTTGCGGAAGGCGAAGGAGGTGCGGGAGGAGGTTTTGTCGCGGGCGGGGCGGTATCAGGAGGTGGCGGCGAACCTGAAGGTGAAGGAAGTGGTGGTGGAGGGCCGGCGGTACGTGGTGTGCCGGAACGAGGAAGAGGCGGCGAAGGACGCGGCGGCGCGGGAATCAATCGTGGCGCGTTTGCGGGAGAAGCTCTCCGCGGGGCAGCAAAAGAGCCTGGTGGGTAACCTGGGTTATCGGCGGTTCTTGAGGGGTGCGAAGGGTTCGTGGTTGATTGACGAGGAGGCGGTGAAAGCGGACGCTCGTTTTGATGGGGTGTTCGTATTGCGGACCAACCTGGACCTGCCCGCGGCGGAGATCGCCACGACTTACAAAGGATTGTGGCGGGTGGAGCGGACGTTCCGGGAAGAGAAGTCCACCCTGGAGGTAAGGCCGATCTATCACCACCAGGACGAGACCCGGATCGGCCACATCGTGGCGAGCTTCTTGGCGCTGCGGCTGGAGGTGGACTTGCAGCGGCGCTTGGAGGGGAAGGGGATCGAGGCGCCCTGGCCCAACCTGATGCGGGACCTCGCCCAGGTTCAGGCCGTTCACTTGGACATGGATAAAATGAGCTATATTGTCCGGACCGATCTGGAAGGCTATGCGTTTAACGGGTTCAAGGCCGCCGGGGTCCGGGTTCCGAACCGAGTCAGCCTGGCGAACTGAACGAAAAAAGATAAATGTAGTGCCAAGAACTTTTTGGTATGTTGTAACCTATTGAATATACGGACTTTTGAAAATCAAAGTGTTGAAAATGAGTAGAGAACTTCCCAAAGTTTTATCGTTGAGGTATAATTTTATTCAGATAGTCTCGTGGCAAGCGGTTCCGCCATGAGCGGGATGATTTTTTTCCTCAAGCATCGTCCTCGGGATCTGCGGGCAGGAGGAGGAGAAGAGCATGGGAATTGTCACCACAATTCCCGAAAAATGTCGGCGTTGTTACACCTGCATTCGGGAATGCCCGGCCAAGGCGATCAAGGTGGAACAGGGCCAGGCCACGGTGATCGAGGAACGGTGCATCGCCTGCGGTAATTGCCTTAAAGTCTGCGCCCAACAAGCCAAGCAAATCAAAGACAGCACGCCGGAAGTGAAGCAGATGCTTCAGGCGAAGGAGAGGGTTTTTGCCTGCCTGGCGCCTTCGTTTCCGGCTGCCTTTGTGGCGCAAAGTCCCTGGAAAATCATCAGCGCCCTGCGCCAACTGGGTTTCGAGGAAGTATGGAATGTGTCGTTCGGGGCGGAGCTGATCAGCCGGGAATATGCCCGGCTGTTTCCGGGAATGAAAGACAAGGGGAAATTCATGATCGCTTCCCCTTGCCCGGCCATTGTTTCCTTTGTCGAACGCTATCTTCCCTCGCTGGTGGATGCGCTGGCTCCGATTGTTTCGCCCATGATCGCCACCGCGCGCGCGATTCATCACCGCCACGGGCCCGAGGTGCGCGTGGTCTTTATTGGTCCGTGCACGGCCAAGAAGGCGGAAATTCTCGAGTCGTCGGTGGCGGGGGAGGTGACCAGCGTGGTGACCTATAGCGGCCTGGCGAAGATGTTGGAGGAAGCCCGAATTCAGCCCGCCGAATTGCCGGCGAGTCGGTTCGACGGCCCTTCGGTTTACTCGGGTCAGGCCTTCCCGATCCCGGGGGGTCTGCTGCGGACCGCGGGACTCAGCGCGGACATTCTCAACAATGATATTATCTCCACCGAGGGCAAGGACCGGGTGCTCAGCGTGCTCAATGAACTGGCCCGAGGCCACCGCCAGGCGCTTTTAGTGGACGCGCTCTTTTGCGAAGGGTGCATCAGCGGACCGGTGATGCAAAACGATCTGAGCGTGTTCGCGCGCAAGCAGATCGTGATTAATTTCATCAATGAGCTGAAAGAGCAGGCGGATTTAGGCGCGAGGGACCGGACCGGGGAAGAGTTCCAAGACCTGGATTTGAGCCGGTCGTTCACCAGCCGACCGATTGTGCTGGCCCAGCCTCCGGAGGAAGACATCAACCGGGTGCTCGGGTCCATGAAAAAATACCAGGCCGAAGACCAGCTCAACTGCGGGGCCTGCGGCTACCCCACCTGCCGGGAGAAGGCGATCGCGGTCTGCCAGGGGCTGGCCGAGGCCGAGATGTGCCTGCCCTACCTGGTGGGGGAGTTGGAGTTGACTTGCCAGGAATTGAAAAAATCCAATGAGGATTTGGCCTCGACCCAGGAGCGGCTGGTGCACACGGAACGCCTGGCTTCCCTGGGTCAGCTTTCCGCGGGGGTGGCCCACGAAATTAACAACCCGCTCGGGACCATCCTCCTCTATTCCCATGTGCTGCTCAAACAACTCCAGAGCGACGATCCCACCCAAGAAAAAAACCTCCGCATGATCGTGAGCGAGGCCACGCGCTGCAAAAACATCGTCCGCGGCCTCCTGGACTTTGCCCGCCAGTCCCGGGTCTCCAAGGCTCCGACCAACCTGGCCGAATTATTGAAAGAGGTGGTTCTGATCCAGAGCCCCGCCGCCGAGTCGGCGAACGTCCGCTTGTCCAACGAGGTGTCCCCGGACTTGCCCACGATCATGATTGACAGCACCCAGATCAAGCAGATGCTCATCAATCTGGTGCAAAACAGCGTTGACGCCATCAGCGGCGCCGGGGAGGTCAAGATTTGCGCCCACCCCTGCCAAGGGAGCGAGGCCGTGGAAATCACGGTAGCGGACAACGGGTGCGGGATTTCCAAGGAGAACCTCTCGAAACTTTTTACGCCCTTTTTTACCACGAAGAAGATGGGAAAGGGGACGGGACTGGGCCTGGCCATCGCCTATGGCGTGGTGAAAATGCATTCCGGTGATATTTCCGTCCAGAGCGAGGAGGGCCAGGGGACGACGGTGCTGATCAAGCTTCCCCGGGGACGAGAAGAGAATTTCAACTCCCGGGAAATTCTCGCTAACTCCCCGCCTTCGGGAGAGAGGGTTTCTTGATCGCCGCCCGCCGCGGCAAGAGGATTCAGTCATGGCCGAAGCAGCGACCTTGATCATGGTAGTGGATGATGATTTCGACGCCCTCGAAATTATCCGGCACATCCTCGAAGCCCGGGGCTATCGGACCCGTTGCTTTCTGGATCCGATGGAGGCCTTGCAACAGATGGCCGCCGAAAAACCGCGCCTGGTGGTCACCGATTTGATGATGAAAGCCCTGGACACCGGCTTCTCCTTTTCCCGCCAGATCAAGTTCGACCCCCGCTACCGGGAGATTCCGATTATCCTGATCACCGCGGCCTTAAGCATGCGGGGGCTGGACCTCCAACCCCGGACGCCCAAGGATTTGGAGAGGATGGGGATTGACGCCTTTTTTGATAAACCGGTGGTCGCGGGGGAGCTGGTGGCGAAGGTGGAGGAACTGCTCCATCGGCGCGGGAAGGAACCGGAGCGATGAACCCGGAAACCCTCCGGATCTTGGTCGTGGATGACGAGGCCGGGATCCGCGAAGGCTGCCGTCAGATCTTGACCATGGAAGGCTACGAAGTGGACGTGGCCGAGGACGGGCGGGCCGGTCTGAAAGTGTTCGAGGAGCGGAAAAATTACGCGGTGGCCTTGATTGATCTGAAGATGCCGGGGATGAGCGGACTGGAACTGATTGAACAGATCCGGGCTCGGGATGAAGACCTGGTCATGTTTGTGATCACCGCCTACGCGACCTTTGAGACCGCGGTGGAAGCTACCAAGAAAGGGGCGTATGGCTACATTCCCAAGCCCTTTACTCCGGACGAACTGCTCTTGCCGATCAAACGCGGCTTGGAAGCCCGCGCCCTGTCCTTGGAGGCCAAGCGGCTGCGG
>MGQK01000021.1:57841-64455 GCA_001797815.1 Deltaproteobacteria bacterium RBG_13_61_14
GGGGTTCTGGTCATTAACCGGGACCGGCAGATCGTGCTCTGGAACGAGGCCGCCCGCCGCATCCTTCCGGGATGTGAACATCTTCCGCTTCCCGCGCCCTTAAGCGCGCTGGCCGGCTCCGAGGAATTGGTCGCCCTTCTGCATGAAGCGGTGAACGCGGGTCCCGAACCCGTGGTCGTCTCCAAAGAAATTGCGCTGGGGAAAAAAGTCTATATGGTCAATGTCAGCCCGGTGACCGAGCCGGGGTCGGGACCGGCGGGAGCGGTCGCGGTCCTGAGTGACATCACGACCCTCAAGGAACTGGAGACCGCCAAATCCCTGTTCGTGAGCATGGTGGCCCACGAGGTGAAGCGGCCGCTGGGCGTGATCGAGGGCTATTTGGGTCTGCTGCTGAGCGGGATGATCGGGGCCGATCCGGAGAAACAAAGAGAGATTCTGGAACGGTCGCTCACCCGGGCGCGGATCCTGCGGATCATGGTCTCGGAGCTCATGAACCTTACCGCCCTGGAGACCGGCAAATTTATCTTGAGACGAACGCCCCTGGATCTGGCCACGGTGGTAACGGAAGCCGTGGAGTCGTGCCGGGAAAAGGCGCGGGAAAAGGGGATTGAGCTTTCGGTGGATTGCCCTGCCGCAGGGGCGGGCCAGACGGTTCTGGCGGACCGGGAGGCCATGCTCAGCGTGTTCCTCAACCTGCTGGACAACGCGATCAAATATACGCCGGAACCAGGGCAGGTGGGGATCCGGGTGGAAGATGCCGGCAACTCGGTCCAGGTTTCGGTTCAGGACAACGGAATCGGCATGACCCCGGAGGAGCAGGAAAGAATCTTTGAAGAGTTCTACCGGGCTCGGAATAAATACACCGCCAAGGTTCCGGGGACCGGCCTGGGCTTAAGCCTGGTGCAGCGGTTGGTGGAAGCCCATCAGGGCAAGATCCTGGTGGAGAGCGCGCCCGGGCAAGGGAGCGTCTTTCGGGTCTTGCTGCCCAAGCAGGAGGCCCCCCGCTCCGCATGATCGCCTGTTGCCCCGGTGAAAAGCAGGCGCGGGAAGGGCCGCATGCAAAAAACCCGGCGGTCAAACGCGCTTGCCCGGAGAGCGGGTCAGTGGTAATCTAGCGACCGCCGGAGTCGAATCGGGATCAAGCGCATCCGGGATCGAGGATCAACCGGGAGCCAGCCTTGACCCGCAGCGGGCACCGAATGCCGATGGAAAGAGAACCCCTCCATCTTTCAGAGGAACTCCGCAAGCGGCGCGAGATCATCTTGCGCGAGCTGAAGCGCCGGACCCTGTGGTTCATCCAACTGCGCTGGTTTGTGCCGCCCAGCATTCTCGCCGGTATCGTGGCGGCCCGGCTGATCGGGGTCGAGTTCGCCGCGGTCAGCCTCTTGCTGGTGGCGATCTTCATTTTTGCCTACAACGTGCTTTTCGATTTTTGGAGTTCCAAGCTCGAGGCGGGGGCGGGCTTTCGGGCCGAGCCGATCAAGCGCTTCACCTATTGGCAGGTGGGCCTGGACTATGTCGCCATGTTCCTGCTCATCCATTTCACCGGCGGCGCGGCCAGCCCGCTCATCTTCTTCTTCATCTTCCATGTGATTTTTGCCGCGATCCTGCTCCCGCCCCGCTCCGCTTACGGCTTCGCCGGGTTGGCGGCCGCGGGAATGGCGGTGATCGCGGCGGCGGAGTATCTGCACTGGCTTCCCCACCACGCCTTGTCTTTTCAGGGCAAGACCATTGACCTGGCGGAAAGGCCTTTCCACATCCTCGTGAACCTGGGCTTTTTCACCGCCTCCGTCTTCATCACCGCTTTTTCCACCACCAGCATCATGCCCATGTTCCGGAAACGGATTCAGAACTTGAGCGAACTTTCGGACGCCGTGGTCGCGCTCAATAACAAGCTCAATGCCCTCTATGGCATCACCCGCTCCATCAGCTCTACCAACCGCTTCGAACAAGTTCTGGATATCGTCTGCTCGGGACTCGCCGACACCCTCAGCGTCCAGGGCATCTCGATCAAGCTCTTGGATCCAGACGGAGGAGAACTTCGCTACGCCGCGGCCTACGGCTTGCCCCCCGCGTTTAAACAGAACAAGGTGGTGGAGGTGGCGAAAAGTCCGCTCAATCGCCGGATCATCGAGGGCGAGCCGTTTGTCACCGGCAATCTGACCCAGCGGGAAATGTTCCAGTTTGGAGAAGACCTGGCCGCGGCCGGGTTCAAGTCGGTTCTCTTTGTGGCCCTGATCGTGGAGAACCGGGTGATCGGGATTCTCGGCGCTTACAGCCTTGAGGCCGATCGGTTCGGGGTGGACGAAGTGGATTTCTTCCGCCTGGCCGCGGGACTGGTGGCGGTGGCCCTGGAGAACGCGCAGGCCTTTGAGGCGATCGACAAGCTGGTCAAAGAGCGGTCCTGGTTCATGATGCGCATGGCCCACAACTTGCGCGCGCCGCTCACCGCCATCCAGAGCATTATCAATTTGGTCCTGAAAGGAGATTACCTGGGCGGGCTCACCGAGGACCAGCGCAAATACCTGTCCCGGGTGGATCAGCGCTCGCAGTCCATGCTCACCATGGTCAATGAACTGATGACCCTGGCCGAGGCGCGCAATGAAAAGCGCCGGAGCGTGGGCGAGAGGGTGCCCCTGCGCCAGATCGCCGGGCGCCTCCAGGAGATGTTTCAGCCCGAAGCGCAGGGAAAAGGAATCTCGTTCTCGGTGAGCATGGCCGACGATTTCCCGGACATTCCGGGCGATCCGGAAATGATCGAGCAGATGATTGAGAACCTGGTCAGCAACGGCATCAAATACACCAACCCCGGCGGCCGGGTGGATCTGAATTTCTCCCGGCCGACCCCGGATTGGGTTCAAATCCAAATCTCGGACACCGGCATCGGCATTCCCCAGGACGCCATGCCTCGGCTCTTCACTGAATTTTTCCGGGCCGAGAACGCGAAGAAGCTCCAAGAGATGGGAACCGGCCTGGGCCTGGCTTTTGTCAAGGACGTGGTCAACCGGCGGGGCGGCCGGATCACGGTCCAAAGCGAGGAGGGCAAGGGCACCACCTTTACGGCTCTCCTTCCCATCCTCGCCCCGGTCCAGGATCCGAGCGAGCGAAAGGGGGACACCATCTGAATGGTGTCCCCAACAGAATCCGATTCGGCTCGCAACACCCGGGGATCGCCCTCAGCAAATCCGGGGCAGGCCCGGCTCCAAGGGCATCTCCAGAACCCGCCGGGTTCCAATTTGAGTTTCCAGGATGACCCGGCCCCGCTTCGCTCCTTTTTCTACGCGACCGATGATGGCGGCTTGACGTCCCAAAGGATGCTGGCGCAAGGCCTGTAAGCTCGCCGGGACTGCTTCCGCCGCCACCCAGAGCAAGCATTTGCCCTCATTGGCAATCGGCAAAGGATCTAATCCCAAGATTTCCAGGAACGCGGCCACTTCCGGCCGGATGGGCAAAGCGGCTTCCTCGATCACCAATTCCAGACCGCTGTCCCGCGCCAGCTCGTTCAGGGTGGCGCTCAAACCGCCCCGGGTCGGATCGCGCAAGGCATGGAGATGCGAACCCGCGGCTTTCGCGACCGCGGCCGCCAGCTCCCAGAGCGGCGCGCAATCGCTCTCCAGGGTTTGCGAAAATCCCAGCTTCTCCCGCGCGTTGAGGATGGCGGCGCCGTGATCGGCAATGGTGCCGGAAATTAAGATGACATCGCCGGCGCGGATTTGCTCCGGCCCGACCGGCCCGAACCGCCGCGTTCCCAAACCCGTGGTGTTAAGGTAAAGGCCGTCCACCGCCCCTTTCTCCACCACCTTGGTATCGCCGGTCACCACTTGCACGCCCGCCCGGCGCGCGGTCTCGCCGATCGAGTTCATGATCCGGCGCAACTCCTCGAGCGGCAAGCCTTCCTCCAAGATCAGGCTCAAGGTAAAATAGCGCGGCTCGCCCCCCATCATGGCCAGGTCATTGATCGTGCCGCAGACCGCGAGCTTGCCAATGTCGCCGCCCGGGAAAAAGCGCGGGGTCACGGTAAAGGAGTCCGTGGATACCACCACCGGTCCCTCGAGGTCCAAAAGCACCGCGGCATCCAAGGTGGGAGCATGATCCGGCGTGGCCGAAAGCGCCGGCACGATCACCTGGTCCAGCAACTCCTGGCTCAGCCGTCCGCCCAGGCCATGAGCCAGTCGAATGGTCTCAGACATCCTCCGGCTCCGGGTAGAGATAATGCGCGCGGCAGGTGCCTTCCCCCCCCACCATGCACGGGCCTTTGGGATTTTCCGGCGTGCAGGCTTTGCCAAAAAGCCCGCACTCGCTCGGCTGGCGCCGGCCGGTCATGATCAGGTGGCACGAACAACCCGGCAGGATATCATCCTCCGCCTCTTCCTCCAAACCATAGTGCGCCAAGGCCGACCAGCGGCGAAAAGGCTCCCGCAGCTCAAGGCCGGTGCCGGGCAGAATGCCTATCCCGCGCCAGGCCGCGTCGCTTCGATCAAAAACTTGTTCCAGGATCTGCTGGGCTTGGCGGTTGCCCTCGGGCTTGACCGCGCGCGGATAGCAATTGGCCACGGTCGGTCGCCGTTGTTGAATCTGCCGGACCAGGGAAAGGATTCCGGCCAGAATGTCCACCGGCTCGAAACCCGCGACCGCGGCCGGCTTCTGATAGCGCTCCGGAAGAAAGGCATAGGCCTGGTAACCGCTGATCACCGAGGCATGGCCGGGCAACAGGTAACCGGAGATTGGGCTCTCTGCATCCGCGGCCAGGGCTTCCACCGCGGCCGGGACATAGCGGTGGCAACAGTAGATCAAAAAGTTTTTCGGTAAAGCCGCGGCGAGCAGGCTGGCCACCGGCGCCGCGGTGGTCTCAAAACCGATGCTGAAAAAGACCACCGGGCGGTCCGGATTCTCTTCGGCCATCCGCACCGCGTCGCGGGGGCCGTAGATGACCCGGACCTCCGCGCCCCGCGATTTCGTCTGCCAGAGCGAGCCGCGGCCGATGGGCACGCGCACGATATCGCCGTAGGTGCAGAGGATGGGCGGGGGGTTCAGGGTCGCGAACTTGATCGCGGTGGCAATGGCCGAGGCGGGGGTGATGCAAACCGGACAGCCCGGCCCGGCCACGACTTTGACGTTTTTCGGCAAGAGCTGGCGCAGGGCATGACGGCTGATCTCATGCTCGTGCGTGCCGCACACGTGCATCAGGGAAAGAGGAGGCAATCCCTGGGCCGCTTCTTGAAGCGCGTGAGCCAGCTCGCTCACCAGCTCCTTGGAGCGGTAAGGGATTTCGGCCATTCGTTTATTCCGCCTCGGGCGCGAGCAGGCCCGGGAGATGGGCATATTCGCGAAAGGCGGCCAGGGTTTCCCGCGCCTCGACTTCCTGGAGCACCTCAATGGCCATCCCGGCGTGGACGAGCACGTAATCGCCGGGCTTCACTTCTGGAACCAAGTCCAACCCGACCGCAAGGGTGGAATGGCCCATGGCCACGGTGCCCTCGCGGTGATCGGGGGACACCTCTAAAAGTTTAAACGGAACCGCCAGGCACATCTTCATGAATCCTTGGGTGCTAACTTTAATCCGCTGGACTCAATAAGGCAAGCCCGATCTGGCCCAGGGCGATAGCCTGGTCGCCGGGCGGAAGGATTTTGGGCTTCAGGTATTGCAAACCCAAGGCCGATAGTCGCTCCGTTACCAAACGACCCAGGAGCGAGTTCAGGAAACAGCCTCCGGAAGCAATCACCCGACGGGTGCCTGCCGTCTCGGCTAAATGGCCCGCCACTTGCGCGGTGGCATCGGCCACGGCGAGGTGGAAGGCTTTCGCCAGCCCGGGAAGGTCTTCGGTCTTGCTCTCCGCGAGCCGAGCCAAGTCCGGAAAGTCAATCCGGATCGGATCGCCGGGCTGAATTTGGAAAGGGCAGGAAGGAAGAGGCGTGTTGGCCAAGTGCGCTTCCGCCAGTTTCTGAAGCGCGATGGCCGGTTGGGCTTCGAAGGCGGCAAGGGTCCCGACACCGAGCAGGGCCGCGGCCGCGTCAAACCAGCGGCCCAGGGCGGTGGAGCGGCCGACCGCAAGACCGATGCAGAGCGCTTTTTGAAACAGCGCCAGATCCTGGACCGGAAGGTGATGGCGGGCGACCCAGCTCTCCAGCAAGGAGGAATCCGCGCCTCGTTCGACAAGCAGAGCGAGTGCGATCCGCCAGGGCTTTAGCACCGCGGCGTCGCCTCCGGGCAAAGGCAGGGCCGCGAAGTGGGCCTTGCGCTCGAACCCGCGGGCGATGCTCCCCACGAAAAACTCGCCGCCCCAGGCCGTGCCATCATCGCCATAGCCGGTGCCATCGAAGGCCAGGCCCACCACGGTCTCTTCAATCAGCCCGTGCTCCAGGCACACCGCGGCGACATGGGCGCGATGGTGTTGAATTTCCTGGAGCGGAAGGTTTTTCTCCCGGGCGAGGCGATGGGCCAATTGCCGGGAAAAATAGCCGGGATGGCGATCGCAGATGAGTCTCCCCGCGCTTTGGCGTTCGACCAACTCTTCCAGCGCCGCCTGATTTTCGGGGGAAGCGAGATCCCCGATTTCATCGAAGAAGATGACGCTAAGGTGTTGGCCGAGGGCCGGACGGCATTTCAAGTCCGC
>MGQK01000022.1:0-3330 GCA_001797815.1 Deltaproteobacteria bacterium RBG_13_61_14
TGCAGCCGTTGGACCTCCTCCCGCTGCTTCAGCGACAAAGCCGAATTGCCATGGATTTCCATGAGCTTCATGATAACACACTCGAAACCGTGTGTCAAGTTAGTGAGTCATTACAGTTAGGCTGTTAGGCTTTAGACCTTGAAATTCAGGATGGCCGGCCCTAATGCCCAAAGCCTCAAGCCTTCTTGAACTCCGTGCCCTCTGTGGTCTCTGTGTTTCAAACTTCCTTTCTCCATGTCTCTCCTCTTTTCTGCCCTTTTCTTGGACAGGGCGTGAGGGCCTGGTTAAGGTTATGGTAAATTTCCTTAAAACCTACTTAAGCATAAGTGCCGAGGCTTGTCAAGGAAGAAATGAAAAAAGTGGACAGTGGCGATATTTTAGATTTTAAATTTTAGATTTTGGATTAGCTGGAGTCTTCACAATCCAAAATCAGAAATCCAAAATCCAAAATGACTGCTCCTTGCCTCAAGCCTCCTTTTTTTATCCCTGCCTACTGTCTGCTGACTACTGCCTACTTTTCAAAATGCTGGGGTGGTTGCCGCGTTGGATGGGGTGGTTGCCGTGCAGAATGGGGTGGTTGCTGTGCAGGATGGGGTGGTTGGCGCGCAGAATGGGGGGACGTTTGAAGAAAGTATGTTGTATGTAGTATTTCGTATGTTGGGGAGAGAAGTGGCGGGAAAGATTGAGGAATTGGAAGAAAAGGAAGAAAGTGTAAAGCAGGGCTGGACAGAAGTGGAAACTTTGGCCTGAAAAGCTGTTTTTGAATCCTTGATGAGGCGGGAGCAGCGAAGGCGAAGAGTAAAGGGCATATATGAATAAATCATGTAAAAACAGTAAGTTATGTAATTGAGGCCGGCCCTGGGTTTTATTATTGCCAAGTTTATTTAGCTCTCTTATTATATGGAGAAATGTTGCAGTTTTCCGGCTGCCGCCGGTTGAAATATGGCCTTCCCGCTTCGGCCTGAGCTCAGGGTCGAAGGACCGTTGGTCAGGCCGGCGAGTCGCCAGGCAATCCCCAATCCGAAATCCCCAATCCCAAATCTAAAATCCCCAATGACGCGGCCCTGGCACCTTTCCGAGCGGCTATTGACTAACCCGCCGGCTTTTGTTATTTTGCGAGTCTCAGGTCGGAGATGCGGTCGCTGTTCAAACGATACCTGGTAACCGGGATTCTGGTCCTGGTGCCGGGCGTGGTCTCGCTCATGGTCCTGGTGGGGCTGGTCCGCTGGGTGGCCCGGAACCTGCAGTTCGGCATCCTGCCGGACCAGGTGGCCCCGGGCTTCGCCCTTCTCCCGGACCTGGCCATCCGCCTGCTCAACCGGGCCTTGCAGTTCGCAGACTTCGGCTTGAGCCTGCTCATCGTGCTGGCGGTGATCCTGGTGGTGGGAGCCGTGGCCCACAACTACCTGGGCCGGCGCCTGATCAAGTGGGGCGAGGCATGGATCACCCGGGTGCCCCTGGTGGGCATGGTTTACAAGGCGTTGCGGCAGTTGGTGGAGGCGGTCTTTTCTCGGGAGAGCAAGTTTGACCGGGTGGTGCTGCTCCAATATCCCCGGCCGGGGATCTGGTCCCTGGGCTTTGTCAGCCGCGACACCTCGGAGTTCTTTAACGAAAAGACCGGCCAGAAAATGGTCAGCGTGTTCCTGCCCACCACTCCCAACCCCACCTCCGGCTACCTGATCCTGGTGCCGAAGAGTGACTGCCAGGAGTTGGACATGAGCATCGAGGAGGCTTTTAACCTGATTATTTCCGGGGGGATTATTGATCCCGGGGATGCCAGAGAAAGGAAAAAGGATGGGCTATCGCCTGGGGATTGATATTGGGGCCACCAAGACCAAGTTGATCTTGCTCAATCCACAGGGAAAAATCGCGGCCCGGGAGCAGATCCGGACCGAGAGCATCGGCTCGGTGGAGCCGATTGCGACCCGGGCCGGTCAGGCCCTGGAGGGGATTCTGGCGCGGGCCAAGCTCCCGCGGAGCCGGCTCCAGGCCTGCGGCATCGGGGTGGCCGGTCAATTGGACCCGAAGAGCGGGGTGATAGACGACTCGCCCAACCTGCAATGGTTCGGAGTGCAGTTTAAAAAGCCGATGGAGCAGGCGCTGGGCCTCAAGATCCGGATGGCCAATGACGTCAACGCCGCGGCCTGGGGCGAATACTGGTTCGGCTCCAAGCGCACCTGCCCCAACCTGGCCGCGGTGTTCGTGGGCTCGGGCATCGGCGGCGGCTTTGTCATCAACGGCTCCCTGGTCGAGGGCGCTTCCGGCACCGCGGCCGAAGTGGGTCACGCCATCTTCCGGGAAAACGGGCTCCGCTGCGACTGCGGCCGCTTGGGCTGCCACGAGGCCTATGCCGGCGGGGTGCCCATGGAGAAACGGATGCGGAAGCTGGCGGGGCAAGGCAAGGCGCCGCTGGTGGCGAAAATGGTCCAGGGCGAGCTCTCCCGGATCAACACCCGCACCATCGCCGATGCCGCCAAGAGAGGCGACCCGAAGGCCGGCCGGATCTGGAAGGACGCGGTGCTTTCGCTTTGCGTGCTGGCGGCGAACCTGGTCTCGCTCCTCAACCCGGAGCGGCTGGTCCTGGGTGGGGGCGTGATCGAGGGCAACCCCTCCCTGGTGCCGACCATCCGTAAGTTCGTGGACGAGCGGGCGGTGGCGCTTTCGGCCAGGAAAGTGGAGATTATCCAGAGCCAATTGAAAGGCGATGCCATCGCCCTGGGCGCCGCGGCGCTGGTGGAACTCTAATGTCACGTGTCAGGTGTCACAGGCGCGGAAATTCATCTTCTGCCTCTGCCCCTTGACATCCGGCACCTGAGGCATCTATCTTCTCAAGACATCGGACCCTACGAGCAAAGGGGCACTCATGCCAGATTCTCATGCGCTCCTGGAAAGTTTCGAACCTCTGTTCAACCCCCGCTCGGTGGCGATAGTCGGCGCTTCCAACCTGCCCGGCAAGTGGGGCTTTATCCTGCCCATGAGCCTGGTGCTGGGCGGCTATCGCGGCAAGCTCTTTTTCATCAACCCCCGGGACAAGGTCATCCACGCCTATCGGGCCAAGAAGAGCCTGGTAGATGTCGGCGAGCCGGTGGACCTGGCGGTGGTGACGGTGCCGGCCAAGGCGGTGATGGGGGTCTTGGAGGAATGCGGCCAGATCGGCTGCCGCAACCTGGTGGTGATCTCGGCCGGGTTCAGCGAGACCGGGCCCGAGGGCCGGGCCCTGGAAGATCGCTTGGTGGCCCGGGCCAACGAGCTTTCCGTGCGGATCATCGGGCCCAACTGCATGGGCATCTGCTCCCCGCCCAGCCGGCTCTACGCCATGGGCGCGCCGGT
>MGQK01000022.1:3433-3587 GCA_001797815.1 Deltaproteobacteria bacterium RBG_13_61_14
ACCGAGATCGGCCAGCGCGCCGCGGCTTCCCACTCCGGCGCCGTGGCCACCTCCTACCAGGTTTACCGGGCCATGGTCCGGCAGGCCGGGATCATCGAAGCCTCCTCCACCGAAGAGCTGATTGACCTGGCCCGCACCTTCGGCAACCTGCCCA
>MGQK01000022.1:3641-6613 GCA_001797815.1 Deltaproteobacteria bacterium RBG_13_61_14
TGACCACCGACCTCTGCGCCCGGGAAGGGCTGGCGTTGCCGGACCTGTCCCCCCAATCGGTGGAGCGGATTGACCGGGTGCTGCCCGCCTTCTGGTCGCGGGCCAACCCGGTGGACATGGTGGGCACCGTGCACCGGGCCAGTCATTTCGAGGTGATGGAGACCCTGGCCGAAGACCCGCGCTTTGACAGCATCATCAGCCTGGGCTCGCTCATGGGCATGCAATCGCTGCGCGCCGACTGGGGCCGGCTCCTTCGCTCCGGCCGCCGGCTGATGCGCCGTTATAAATTTTTGCTTCCCCGTTTCTACTGGTCCATGATCCGGGGCGTGGCCCGCTCGCTGGCGCAGACCAAGCGGGAAAAGACCGGCCGCACCGACCAGTCCGGCGGCATCAATCTCCGCGAGGCCCGGAGCTGGGGGGAGGACGTCTTTGCCGACCGGATCAAGAAGTTGATGGCCCGGCACCAGAAGCCGATCGTGCCGGTGGCCTTTGACGCCGCGGTCGTGCCCACCTTTTACCGCGACTACGGCCTGGTCGCCTTCGGCATCCCGGAAAAGGCGGTGATCGCGCTCAAAAAACTTTCCGACTACTCCGCGTTCCTGGAGCGGATGAAACGCGAAGACCGGCGCGAAGACCCGGATATCCTTCCCGGTGATATTGTCAAAGCCGCGGAGATTTACTTGCGGGATAAGCCGGCCGGCGCTATGACCGAGCATGAGGCCAAGGTCTTGCTCCGGGAATACGGGATCGGGGTGACCGAAGAGCGGCCGTGCGCGAGCGCGGAGGCGGCTGTGGCCGCGGCCCGGGAGATCGGCTTTCCGGTGGTGCTCAAGGTGGACTCGCCCGACATCCTGCACAAGACCGATGCCGGCGCGGTGCGGCTGAACCTGGCCGACGAGGCCGCGGTGCGCCAAGCTTATGACCAGGTGACGGCCAATGCAAAAAAGCATAAGCCGAGTGCCCGGATCAGCGGGGTCCTGGTCCAGGAGATGGTGGCCGGCGGGACCGAGGTGATCATCGGCGTCTCCCGCGATCCCCACTTCGGTCCCACCATCGTCTTCGGCCTGGGCGGAGTCTTCGTGGAGGCGCTTCATGACGTGACCATGCGCATCCTCCCGATCGAGCGGCCGGACGCCGAGCACATGCTCGAGGAAATCCAGGGCAAGAAACTCCTCAAAGGCTTCCGCGGCCGACCGCCGGCCGACGAGCTGGCCCTGATCGAAGCCATCCTCCGGGTGGGCCGGCTCGCCCACGACCACCGCGAGCGCATCCTGGAAATGGACGTGAACCCGCTCGTGGTCTTTGACAAGGGCCGGGGCGCCAAGGCCCTGGACGCGCTGATTGTTCTCAAATAGAAGGGTCATCCTGGTAATAGGGCCTTGCCATCCTTCAGTTTTTCGGGAATCAGGGGTAGGGGCGCGATTGATCGCGCCCTTGCCGAGATATGGGCGCAATGAATTGCGCCCCTACACGGGCGAAAATACGCGGCGTAGGTTAAAAGTGAGGAGTGGCAAGGGAATCGCGCACCTTGCTAATCCTCACTGAATCGCTGATAATAGAAAGCGGGAAGCCAAAGGAGAGACCGATGAAATTTTCGCGGATTACCGTTGACCAGGGAAAGATGGGCGGCGTGCCCTGCATTCGCGGGCTGCGGATTCCGGTCGCTACGGTGGTGGGACTGGTCGCCAACGGGCTGAGCGAGGAGGAAATTCTAAAAGAATATCCTGACTTGGAGGCTGAGGATATTCGGGAGGCTCTTTACTTCGCGGCGGCTGCCGTGCAGGAACGCCAGATCCCGCTAGTCGGCACGAAATGAGATTTCTGGTGGATAATGCCCTCTCGCCCAGCTTTGCCCGGGCGCTACAAGAAGCCGGTCACGAAGTTTATCACGTTAAGGATCTGGGGTTGAGGGATGCTCCCGATTCAGTAGTTTTTGAAACAGCGAGGACCAAGGATTTGGCTCTGATCTCCCTGGATACGGATTTTGGAGCCATTCTCGCGTCGCAACGCAGTTCCAAACCTTCCTTGATTCTTTTTCGCGGAGAAGACAAGCGCACGGCTTCCCTCCTGAGCTTGTTGCTGCAATCTCTCCCCCGAATTACCGAGAGCCTGGAGCAAGGGGCAGTCGTGGTATTCGATGATCGTCGGATAAGAATTCGAAGCTTGCCCATCTTTTAAATTTTATCCAACATCTAATAAGAGGATTCAGTTGCTTTGATGACTATCTGTTGAACCCGGAGCAAACACCATGCGCGTGGCCATTTTTTCCAACAACTACTTTCCCCGGCTGAGCGGGGTCGCGGTGGCGGTGCAGTTCCTGCACACCGCGCTCGCCCGGCTGGGCCACCAGGTGCTGGTGGTGGCTCCGGACTACGGCTTCGGCGAAGACGCCGGCAACGTCCGGGTGATCCGGGTCCGCTCGCTTTACCTCACTCCGATGAAGGTGAGCATGCCCCTGAAGTTCCTGGATGAGGACGTGATTTACGAGCACGTGGAGGATTTCGCGCCCGAGATCATCCACGTCCACCACCCATTCTGGCTGGGCAAGGCCGGGCTGGAGGTCGCCGACGACCTGCAGGTGCCGCTGGTCTATACCTTCCACACCCTCTACGATTTCTTCGCCCATTATTTCCTTCTGGATACCGAGGCGGTGCGCCAGGCGGTGCGGGAATACGTGGTCCGCTTCGCCAACCGCTGCGACCTGGTGATCGCCCCGACCGAGCCGATCCGCCAATACCTGAAGGAGATCGGGATCACCGCCCGCACCGAGGCGGTGCCCACCGGGCTCGACCTCTCCCGCTTTGCGGACATCAAGCCGGAAGAGGTGGAGCGGATGCGCCGGCAGCACGGGTTGCAGCGGTTCGAGGCGGTCTTGCTCTACGTGGGCCGGGTCTCGCGGGAGAAGAACCTGGGTCTGGCCCTGGGCGCGCTCAAGGTGCTGGTGGGAGAGCGTAAGAACGCGGGCCTGGCCA
>MGQK01000022.1:6645-14311 GCA_001797815.1 Deltaproteobacteria bacterium RBG_13_61_14
AGCATGGCCTCCCGCGCCATCCTCCGGCCCGGCGAAAACGGGCTCTTCGCCGAGAACGACCCCCAGGACTTCGCCCAAAAGATCACCCAGATCCTCCAAGACCCAAGCCGCTTTCAGGCGCCTTTTGATACCGCGGCTTATTCCCACGAGACCCTGGGCCAGCGCTATCAGCAGCTCTACAGCGAGCTCTGGGCCACCGGCCGCAAGGCCACGGAAAAAACCGGGCTGAAAAATCTGCTGGAAGAATTCAAGGATTTGTTCTAGGCAGGATTTCCGGGCCGGCTACGGCTCCGGTTCTTCACTCTCCGCTTCTTCCGGTTCCTCCGGCTCTCCGATTAGGGCCGCGGCTTCTTCCGCCGGCAACTGCTCCACATTTCGCAATTTCCTTTCAATCGTGCGCGTCTTGCGCGCGGCAAAATCAATCTGGTTGCTGGCTTCCTGAAGCTTCTTGGAAGTCTTGTCCAGCAGATCACCGAACTTTCCAAATTCGGTTTTCACCGCGCTGAGTAACTTCCACACTTCGCTGGAGCGTTTCTCGATGGCCAAGGTTCGGAAGCCCATGCTCAGGCTGTTGAGGAGCGCGGCCAGGGTGGTGGGACCCGCCACCGATACCCGGAAGGTTCTTTGCAATTCCTCGCACAGTCCCGGGATGCGCAACACTTCGGCAAAGAGGCTCTCGGTCGGCAGAAACATGATTCCGAAATCCGTGGTCTGGGGCGGATCCAGGTATTTGTCGCGGATGTCTTTCGCCTGGCCTTTGATTCGCTGGGCCAGTTTCTGGTGCGCTTCCTCGGCCAGTTTGTCATCGCCTTTTTCGTGGGCATCGAGCAGGCGGTAGTAATCCTCCAGGGGAAATTTGGCGTCAACCGGCAGCCAGACGATGTCGTCTTTGGAATCACCCCGGCCCGGCAGCTTGACCGCGTATTCGACAATCTCACTGCTCCCCTTTTTGGTAGCCACATTCTTGCCGAATTGATCGGGGGTTAAAAGTTCTTCGATAATATTCCCCAGCTGAATTTCGCCCCAGTATCCCCGGCTTTTGACATTGGAGAGCACTTTCTTCAAATCGCCCACCCCGATGGCCAGGGTCTGCATCTCGCCCAGGCCCTTATGCACCATCTCCAGCCGTTCACTGACCAGCTTGAAAGATTCGCCCAGCCGCTTTTCCAGGGTGGTTTGCAGCTTTTCATCCACCGTGGCCCGCATCAGCTCCAGCTTCCGGCTGTTATCCTCCTGCATAGTCTGGAGCTGTTCTTGCAGGGTCTGGCGCACTTGGTCCAGTTTCTGCTCGGTCGTTTGAATCAAAGCGCCGAGCTGTTGGGCAAAGGCATCCAACTGATTTTTTTGGAGCGTGGAATGGTCCATCATCCGGGCGAAGAGCGATTCGCCGAAACCGCGCAAGTTGCCCAGCAACTCCTCCCGCAGGGACCGGTCGGCTTGCAGGTTCTCGTTGCGCATCCGCGCCATATCATCGCGCAACGTCCGTTCGGTCTCGGCCTGGGCTTTTTCCAGACCTTCGAATTGATCCGAGAACCGGGACCCATCTTCCGCGCTCAGTCGCCGCCAAAGCATCAGAGTCACGATCAGGATGACAACCGTTAATCCCGTGCTGACATAGAATATCCACTGCGGCATCACTCGGCTCCTGGTGCAAGCGTTTGCATTTGGTTCATGATCTTCCCAAATCACCCCAAGCATACTGAAGAATTGTCAATCCCGCAATCGCCGCGGTCTCGGTGCGCAAGACGCGCCGGCCCAGGGAAGCTATCGTAAAACCCGCCTGCTCAAGCCGCTCGACCTCGGACTCTTCCAACCCGCCTTCCGGCCCGACCAGCAAAGCCGCGGAGCCGGGCGGCTTGGTTCCCTGCAAGGTCTCGCGCAAACTCCGCGCTGGCTCCTTCTCCCAGAGCGCGACCTTCGCCTCGCAGGCTTCAGCCCAGCCGATCGCGCCCTCCAAATCCGTGACCGGCGCCACCAAGGGCACTCGCTCGCGCCGGCATTGCCGGGCCGCGGCCAGAGCGATCGCCGGCCAGCGGTGGGCTTTCTTCTGTTTCTGCTCGCGCTCAGCCAAGCGGATCGAGCGCCGGGAATGGAAGGGCACGATCACGTCCGCGCCCAGCTCGGTCGCCTTCTGGATGATCAGCTCCATCCGCTCCTTGTCCGGGAGCGCCTGCAAGAGGGTGAGTTCCAGCCCCGATTCCGCCGGCCCGCCCAGGGCTTCGAAGATGAAGAGCCGGACCCGGTCGCCGGCCAGCTCCTTCACCCGGCCCCGGAAAGACCGGCCGGAGGCATCGCTCAGGGTGACGATCTCGCCGACGCGGTCCCCCGCCGGGGCGAGCTCATGCCACTCGGATCGAGAAAGCACGGTTTCAGCGCCGGGAGAGAGATGACGGGGCCGGGCCATGACTTCTATTTATCACGACCCGGCCCGACCGGCAAATAGGGGTTTGAGTTTAAGTCGGGTTAAGCAGCGGCAGCCGCACGAGCACCTGCTCGGCCTCGGGTTGGATTTCCAGGTTGTCGTCGCCGGACCATTCGCTGCCGGTCTCGGGCCCGGCCGCGGCGGCGATGACGGCCAGTTGTTCGGAAGCGAGCGGCGGGCTGGAGGAGAAGAGGACTTCCGCCGCCTGCTCGCTCGCCCGGGTTTGGATGACCAGTTCCGTTTCCTTGGGCAGGGCATCGCAGAAAGCAAAGACCAGTTGCAAGAGCGCGCGCCGGAGTCGGCCCGGATTCATCTGGACCGGGGGCGTGTCCGCGGGCAGGAGGCGCAGGCGGAGCCCGTGCTTGAGAAAATCGTGCTCGACCAGCAGGACCAATTCTTCCAGCAGGGGTTTGAGCGCGCCGGCCGGCGCCGGAACCAGGTCATCCCGGACCAGGTTGAGCAGGGACAGGTTCAACCGCTCGCCCCGCCGGCTTTGCTCTTTGGCAGTCTGCACCAAATCCCGGACATAATTCGCGTCCTCTTCCGCCAGGACCGCGAAGCCCGAGATGGCGGAAAAAATGTTGTTGAACTCGTGCGCCAGGCTGCCCACCACCCGGCCGGCCAGACACCAGGAATCCGGTTTCGGAGCCGCCGCGATCTCTTGCACTTCTGCAATCTGCGGGGAAGGTCCGAGTTGGATCAATTCCAGCCACCCCCCTTCGGGATCGCCATCCCCCGAACGCGGCAAACGCCGGCGCTGAAAGTTCCTGCCCGAGTCTGTAGCGCACGCCTCCCATTCGCCGGGTGTGCTCCCGGCCGCGGGCGGCTGGCAATCCGGGCAAGGACCCGGCTCGATCCTCCATAGCGCCGTGGCGCAAGGCAGCCCGCGCAAGCGCTCGGCCGGGCCGAACCACTCCCGGGCCGGACCGCGCACGCTGCGGACCCGGAAGTCCGGTCCCACCTGGACCACGCCCGCGGCCAGGGCCGCGAGGATCTGATCGGTCTGGGCGATTTCTTTCTCCAGGTCTTCCCGCGCCTGATCCAATTCACTGGTCAAGCGCACCACCTGCTCCTCGGCCCGGTGCAGTTCTTTCCCCAGTTTTTGGAGCTGCTGGGCCAGTTCCTGCTTTTCCTCCTCCTGCAACTCCGCCGCGGTCTTGTCCCCCACCGCGGCCGGGTTCCCAGCTTCCCCGCCTGGGGGACCGAACTCCAACTCCTGCCCCACGCCCAGCAAGCCCGGGTGGTCACGGCCCCCAAGCAAAGGTTTCAGGTGCAGGCGGACCTGGGTGACCCCGCCGCCGGCCAGGGCAAAGCGGACTTCGCCGATCTGGTTTTTCTCCTGGGCCTGGCAGGCCGTAACCAGGTCCTCGGCCAGGGTTTCATCCGGCGGCCAGACCAATTCCTGGAGACGGTGTCCCAGGTAAAGGTCGCGGCGCAACGCGGGAAACAGGGTTTCGAACTGCCGGTTCAGGTAAACGAACCGGCCCTGGCCATCGAGCACAAAGATCCAATCCGGCGCTTCTTCCAGCAGCCGGGCCCGGCCGGCCGGGGAGAAGGGAAGCGCGGGGTCGGAACCGGCCGCGGGCCGGGCCGGCGCTGCCGGCTGAACCGAGGGTCCGGGCCGCGAGAGCAAGAGCGCGCTCAAGCCGGCGCAGGCGCCGAGCACGGTGAGATAGGCCCAGCTTTGCGGCTCTTGCACCAATTCCAGCCAGGGGCTTGCGGCCTTGACTGAAACCAGCCACGCCGCCAGCACCAGGAGGCCGTCCCCTTTGGCCCAGGGCAGGCCGTGCAACAACAATTGGTTGCGGAAAAAGAGCACGGGCAACAGCAACTGGAGCGGACTCGCCAGGCCGCCGGTGCCGACGATCAGGTAAACGACCATGCCGTAGTCGCCCAGAGCCGCGGCCATGGCCGCGGTGATGCGCCGGCCCGGACGCCTGGTCCCGAGCAGCGTAATGGTGTAACCCAGGCAGAGCGCCAGCCAGCAGGAGTAGATGACCCAGGGCAGGCGGCCCTCGGGCAAAAGAAAGTGCACGGCCAGCGCCATCACCCAGCGGCCGAGCAGGAAGACACGGCGCTCGAGGTCAAGGATTCTCGCGGCGATGGCGGCATGATCCGCGGGAAGATCTTTAACCCAGAAAGGGAACGTGAGATGTTGAGAGACTGTTCTACCCATGATTACAAAATCCTCCCTCAGAGGTTATCGGAGCAAAACCCGAAAAGATTTAGGTAAACCTTTGGCACCATGGACCACCTCTGATACAATACCAGGACAGATGAAGATGAGATGGGCAAGGCTCCTGCTCCTAAAGACCCTGGCCGCGGGTGTGCTCGGCTGCGGGTGTCAGCCGACGTCCCCCCCGCCGGCCCCGGCCTTGCCGCCGGGCGCGAGCCTGATCGAAGCCCGCAACGGCAAAATTCCGCCCCTGACCCTGGAGTTTCAGCAGGAAGACCCGGACCAGCCCCGGCTGAAACTCTTGCGGGAGCGGGAGGGCCTGGATCAGGTAGTCGCCGGGGCCAAGGACGAGTTGGAAGTGTTTACCCGGCTTTGCGATTGGACCAATGCCCAATGGCAAAACTCGACGCCCAACCCTTATCCTCCCTGGGACGCGCTCTTCATCCTGGACTGGATCCGGGCGGGCAAGACCGGCGGCTTCTGCGCCCAATACGCGGTGGTTCTGGTCCAGGCCGGCTTGTCCCTGGGCTACAGCGCGCGGTATCTGGCCGTTGCTCCGGAAAAGGGGGAGGACAGCGGCCACCTCACGGTGGAGGTCTGGTCCAATCAATACGACAAGTGGGTGGTGATAGACCCGTTTTTTAACGCGCGCTACGAACGCGAGGGGCTGCCGCTTTCCGGCCTGGAGGTCCACCAGGCCCTGGTGCAGGGCAAGGCCAAGCAGGTCCGGGTGATCCGCGGCCAAGGCGGCAACGGCGAGAAAAACTCGAAAGCCTCGGAGCAGGAAATGATCGGCTATTACTTCCACCTGGCCGCGGACCTGCGCAACAACCACCTCTCCCGGCCCTTGCCCTTCTGGGACCGGCGCCAAGGATACCTGAGCTGGCAGGACTCTTTCACCCAGGGCCGGCCCCGGATCTTCGGCCGCTTCACCCGCGATCCCGAGGCCTTCAATTTCCCCCTCAACCAGGTGGAGGCGGAGTTCGAGCCAGCGGGTCCGGCCCGCCTCCGGGTGCGCCTGCGCACCGCCATGGTCAAATTCCAGGAATTCGAGGTGCAACCGGACCCGGGAAGCGCCCGGCGCCTGCGCCTGGAAGACCCGCTCATCGGACTCGATCCTCTCCAAGGCTCGGTCCTGGTTTACGAGTGGCCGCTCAAGCCCGGCGAGAACACGCTCACCGTCCGCAGCCGCAACGCCAAGGGCATCAGCGGCCCCGCTGCCTTCCTCCGGATCAGCTTCCAGCCCTAGCGCTCTGTCAAGGCAAATTTGCGGAATGGGAATGTAGGGGCACGGCTTGCCGTGCCCAGGATCAGGGCGGGGCAAGCCCCGCCCCTACCAAGAATTTATCCCACATTTATCGTTTGACAGAGCTAGCGCGCCGCCACATTCATTTTGATGGATGCTCGTGTGGTAGGGCGCGATTGGATTCGCGCCCGATCCCATCTGATAGACGGGCGGGTATCCAAACCCTCCCTACAGACGACGAAAATGCCCTAGCGCGCCTGCCGCGGCTGGCGGACGCTATCGGAAGATGCGGTAAATCCGGATTTGCTCGTAGGGGGTCTTGGGCTTGCCGAGAGTGCCCAATCGGGTCACCTCTATGAAGCCGCGAGATTTGGCCGGGTCCGGGGCCAGGGAGTAATGGAAGGTGACATACCAGGTGATATGGCGGTCGGCGATGTAGCGGAGCACCTGTTGCCAGCGCTCTTCGGTCAGGGGCTTGGTGCCCTGGTAGTAGTCGAAAATGTCGGGGTTGATGAGCGCGCCCAGGTCATAGACCCAGCGGCCGCAGTTGCCGCCGACCACGCCCAGGCCGGTGTAACCCACCAGGATGCGCGCATCCTTGGACGTGTGCCGAGCCAGCCACAGCGCCGCGTCCAGGCGCAGGCCTTCGTTCAAGGAGACCTCTTGTTTAAACACCTTCCGGCCTTCTTGCCACTGGGGCCAGGAGACCGCGGCCAGGTAGAGCAGGAACACGGCAAAGCCGGCGGGAAAGACCAGGCGGCGCCGGTCGAGCCGCGGCCGGCGGAAAGCGATCCACTGGTAGAGGCGGAATAAGCCCGCGCAGCCGGCGATGGCGAAGCTCAGCATCACCGGGGCGATGTAGCGGTGGTAATAGCCGCCAAAGGCCGGGCTGACCGGGAAGCTTAAGCCGTAAGCCGCGGGCAGGAAGACCAGGGGGAGGAGGATGAGGAGCCCGGGGGGAATCTCGGCCCGCCGTTTCACCAGGTCCCAAAGCGCGGCCAAGCCCAGGTAGAAGGTGGCGGCGCGGATGATCCGGCCGAGCAGTTGCAAAGGGGCGATGAGCTTATTCCAACCGTCATCCAGGGAGATCAAGGCCCAGAGCAGTCTTTCCGGCCAGGCGCGCTGGAGGAGAGCTGGGTCCTGGGCCATCATGATCTTGCCCAGGTAGGTGCCGGGCAGGAAGTGGCCGGTATGGTGATACACGAAGCCCAGGTAGGGAAGCACCGGGACCAGGAAGCAGATGCCGAAGAGGATAAGCTTTCGGAATTTTGGGGACACCATACTTAATTGCTTTGAGTCATGAGGAATTAAGTATGGTGTCCCTCTAATTAGGAAGGCGAGCGGGATCAGGGCCGCGGGCAAGAGCCCTTCCGGCCGGGTGAGGAAGAGGAGCGCGGAGAGCAGGCCCAGCGGGATCGGCCGAAAGCCGAAGCGCCCGACCAGCCAGATGAGCAGCGCGATTTCGAAGACAAAGAGCGCGGTCTCCATGCCGGAGACGGCGTTCATGAACAGGGCGGGCGAGGTCGCTGCGAGCAGGCCGGCGGCGAGGGCGAAGAGTCGCTCGCGGGTCAGTGCCCGGGTGATGGCTCCGGCCAGGAACACGGTGCCGCTGTAAGCGAGAATGCCGAGGGCCTGGACCACGAAGAGGTAGGATTTGATGCCGAAGATTCGGAGGAAAAAGCTGACGAGCACCGGCCAGAGGAAGCTGGTGCAGCCGAAGGAGGTTTCGTGGGGGTTAAAGGAGAAGCCTTGGCCCTGGGCCAGGTTCTCGGCGTAGTGGCGGAAGATGTAGGCGTCGTCCAGGGGCAGGCCCTTGGCGGAC
>MGQK01000022.1:14343-16937 GCA_001797815.1 Deltaproteobacteria bacterium RBG_13_61_14
GAGCGGGGGGATGAGCAGGAGCCAGCGATCGAGACGTTTGGGAGGTGCCTTCATCCGGGTTCAGCGCCGGCCGGTCCGAAGTGCGCGGATGACCGCGGGGAACAAAAGGGGCAGGACAAGCAAGGACCCGGCCAGCGGGCCGGCGCCGGGGTCCAGGCTGCATCCGCCATGTCCGCCTCCTCCTCCGGAAGACGCGGGCGGCAGGGCCGTGACGATGACGTCGTCGGCCAGGCTGTCAATAATCCCGTCGTTGACCACCAGGTAGAAAATGTAAATCCCGGCTGTGGTCAGCTTCACCTCGGTGGTTGCGCCGGTCGGAGCGGAAAAGGTGACCGCGGCGCCTTCGGGCGCATCGGCCACCAGCCACTGGTAGGTCAGGGGCGATCCTTCCGGATCACTGGAGCCGGCGCCGTCCAGGGTCACGGTCGCGCCTTTGGTCACCCGGTCTTTATCCACCGTGGCCGCTGCCTTCGGGAGCTGGTTTCCGGCCTGGTTGAGGAAGATGCCCTGGAACAGCTCGCCGGTCTGGTCGCCGGGGTTGGTGAGCGCAGGGTCGTAGGCGTCGGTGAGAAGCCCGGTGTAATCGAGAGTGGCGGCGACCAGGTTCTCCGAGACCAAGGACGTGCCCGACACCGGGTTGGGAGCCAGCGGCGCGCCGTCGCGGTCAAGCCCGGCGTTGACGCCGGCCAGGATCCCGGCGCCGAAGAGACAGAAGTCCTGGGTGCCGGGAGGGGCGCCGGCCGTGAGCATCAAGTAGCCGGAATACGAGCTGGGTGAAAATAAGCAGGTCCCGGCCCGGATGCCCCAGAGGCTCGGGGGAGGATAATCCGCGGCGGTGGCCGGATAGAGGTAACGCAATCCTTCCCGGTCGTCCTCATGCAGGCTCCGCTTGTGCGTCTCGCCCTGGGCGATCACGTCCCACAGGGTGGATTGCGAAACTTGCGAATGCGCGAGCCCCAGCAGATGCCCGATTTCATGGGTGAGCACGCTGCCCTCGTCGTAGCGGACGCTGTTCAGGTGGTCGCGGCTCGGGTCCAAGTTTCCCCAGTAAAAATTCTCGTCGTTGAGGTAGATGTCCGCTTCCAGGATCTCGCCGGTGGCGGGGTCGGAAAACAGGTTGGTCCAGGCCAGCACCGTGCCGCCGAGGTTCCAACCCTCCTTGACAAACTCCACGGCGTTGTAGCCGTCGGGCGCTCCCAACCGCGTGGTCCAGGGGCCGGAAAAGTTCACCACTCCCCCGTCCTCTAAAGTCAGGACCGCCCCGGGCACCGCGGCCCAACTTAAAAAGGCCTGGCGCGCCGGACCCGGGAACAGCACACTGCTGCCGAGGACAAAGGTGATCGGCTCAGCCGGGCTTCCCGGGGTCGGCATCAGGCCAAAGGCGTCCGGCCGGTAAAGCTCGGGTTTAGCCAGGTCCTGGCCCTGGTGCAGGATCATGTAAGCATGGGAGCTCGAAGCCAGGGCCGCTCCCAGGAAGAGCGCCAAGCCCACTCCTGCCCGCTTCATGGCGACGCCTCCGGGGAGGGTTCCGCCGCCGCGGGCGGTTGGGCTAAGGCCCGGACCTCGCGCTTGAATTCTTTGAGCTTGACGGCCACCGGCCGGGCCGGCTTCTTTTCCGAGGGCTGGGCCGGCCGGCGCACGACCGGCTCGCCCGAAGCAGGCTCGGCCGTAATCTCCAGCGCGCCTTGCTGCCAGCCGAGCACTTCATAGACCGGCCGGCCGCTTCGGCTCTCCTCGGTCTTTTTCAGGAACAGGATCAGGCGCTGATCCGGCTGGAAGCCGGGAGCGCCCGGGACCACCAGCTCGCGGCCGTCTTTGCCGCCCCCGGGCGTGCGGACCAGCACCGAGGCGGCGGCGGTCCCTTTCAGCGCCTCCTTCACTTCCACCTCCCAGTAGGTGAAAAGCATGGAAGCGCCGGCCGGGCCGCAAAAGTCCGCGGTCCCGGTGATGACCCGGCTCTCGATCACCAGGTCGCTGGTCGCGACCAGGTCATGAAGCGAAAGCGGGACCACCGTGGCGGCGCGTCCGCCGCTCGCGGCCAGGAGCAAGGCGCCGGAAAAAGTCAGCGCCGTTATCCAATAACTTTTGTTCATCAGAATCCTTTCAAGGGAATATAACTATGCTTTCCCGGCTCATTCGGGGCAATCGCTTAACAGTATTTAGATGCCTTTATTGGGGAAATGGTTTAGTCTCAGCCGAGCAAAGAGCCTCAACTTTCTTGCCTGAAACGAGGACGGCATTTTTCGCCCCCTGATGTTCACTTTATGGCGGCGCAGTTTGCTCCGGGGAAACCTGTTCCGGGGCGGCCGGCAAGGGCGCGGATTTTTCCGGCGCCACCGGCTGGATGGCCTTGACCGCGCCGTAGGTCTGGAGCAGCTCGTTCAGGTTGAGCACGTTGATCGCCCCCCCCGGTCCGGCCGGCACCAGCAGGATCTTTTTCCCTTGGAGCGCCCGGGCGATCTCCCGGGCCACCTGGGCCTCGCCGCCAGGCCCGGCCAGGGCCGGCACCAGGGCCTGCAAGCCTATAGCCTCCTGGACCAGGCGGGTGCGGACGGCGTCGGCCTGCTGGGTCTTGGCGTAAAGGCTGGCGTCGG
>MGQK01000022.1:16961-21437 GCA_001797815.1 Deltaproteobacteria bacterium RBG_13_61_14
ACCTTGATCCCGAAGGGGTTGAGCATGGCGTTGAGCTCGGTTGCAGCCTTGGTGAGCTTGTCTTCCCGGGCCTTGGCCTCGTAGAACTCGGCCGAGCGCAACTCCCCCAGCACCGAGCGAACCACGCTGCGGGACACCGGCCCCACCAGGTCCGCGATATCCGCCGGGGCATAGCCCACCTTCTGGATCAGGACCGGCGCCAACTCCTCGATCACCTGAAAGCTCACCACCACGTCCACCCAGACGTCGTTGCCGTCTGCGGTCTTGAGCCGAATGTTGTTCTTGCCCTCCTGCCGGCTGTGCGGCACCACCTTTACCTCCTCCAGCATCCGCATCTGCTTTTCCACCTGGGGCAACTCCAGCTCGAAACCCCGCTGGGTCGGCGACTGGATCATGCTCTTGCCGATATTAAAGGCGGCGTTTTCTTCCTCGGCGGGCCCCCGCTGTTCCTCGATCATCTCCAGCTTCTGCTGGGTCTTGGGCAGTTTGTAAAAAGAAAACAGCTCCGGCAGGTAAAGGTAGGTGCCGGTGGTCTTGGCCGTCTTCTCCACTCCGCCCACCCTGGGCAGGGGCAGGTTGACGACCCGCACCCCCACCTCGTCCGAGGCCACCTGGATGCAGCCGCCGGCCACCAAGCCCAGGATCAACCCGCTGATCTTTCCAATCTTCTTCATGGGATTCCTCCGGCTACTTGGTGTCGAAGAGCTTGAGCATCTGCTCGACGTCCAGGGGATTGACCCCGCCCTCGCCGGTGGGCAGCACGATCAACTCCACGCCCTCCAGGGTCTTGGCATATTCCAGACCCACGTAGGCCTTGCCGCCGCGGCCGGCCAGCGCCGAAGTGATCTGGCCCCGGCCCTCGGCCTGCGCCTCCAGGATGCGGCGGTCGCCCTCGGCCGCGCGTTCCACCCGCATCTTGTCCGCCTCCGCGTCCAGGCGCCGGGTCTCGGCGGTGCCGCGGGCGCGCTCGGCCTCGGCGTCGCGGTCGCCCTCGGCGATGATCCGCTTCCAGACCGCCTCCTGGCCCACAGCCCGGGCCAGGGCTTCCTGCACCTGCTGGAGCTGGTCCGCCAGCACCTTGCGCAGGATGGCTTCCTCGTATTGCTCCGGGAACTGGAAGTCGCGGATGAGCACGTCCAGCACCTGGAGGCCGAGCGGCGCAAAGAACTTGTTCATCTCGGCCACCGCCTCTTCGGCCTTTTTCACCCGCAGGTCCGAAGAGTAGAAGTCCTCGGCTTTCCTGAGCTCGCTCAGCTTGTTCTGGAGGATGCCGGGACAGATCGCGTTAATCCCTTTGTCCCGGATGTCCCGGTCGGTCCGATAATTGGCGGGCAGGAGGTTGGCTTTGCCTTCGAGCACGTGGTAAAGGATGGTGATGTCCACCTTGACCCGGTAGCCGTCCGAGGTGCGGATCTCGATGGCCCCGTGGTCCGGCACCCGGATCCCGCCGGTCTGGTCGGTCATCTCGAACTTCTGAATGGATTTGTCGTATTCCAGGAACTCGTGGAACCATGGCAGGATCGCGTGCCAGCCCGGGGGCAAGGGCTTGGCCGCGGCCGGGCCTTCGGTCCAGAGCCCCAGGCCCTCCTTGACCACGCGCAGGCCCACCTGCTTGGGTCCGACGAAGCGGAGCGAGAAGTAAAGCACCGCGCCGACGACCAGCGCCAGGACCAGCAGGAAGAACCATCCCAGGCAGCCGGGCGGCTTGGAGACCTTGATCTCCTTGCCGGCAGAAGCGGTTTTTTCTTCCTCGGCCATGCGGATTCCTCCTCAGTCAACCTTTTTGGCCGCCTTCTCGAAGAAAGGCCGGAACAGGTCAATCGGGATCGGGAACAAGGTGGTGGAATTCTTCTCGGTGGCGATCTCGGTCAGGGTCTGCAGGTAGCGGAGCTGGAGCGCGATCGGGTTGGACATGACCTCGGAGGCCTCGGCCAGCTTCTGCGCGGCCTGGAACTCGCCTTCGGCATGGATGATCTTGGCGCGGCGCTCGCGCTCGGCCTCGGCCTGCTTGGCCATGGCCCGCTGCATCTCGATCGGCAGGTCCAGGTGCTTGAGCTCGACCGCGCTCACCTTGACTCCCCAGGGGTCGGTCTGGCGGTCGAGGATTTCCTGGAGGCGCTTGTTGATCTTTTCCCGCTCCACCAGGAGGTCGTCGAGGTGGGCCCCGCCGAGCACCGAGCGCAGCGTAGTCTGAGCCAGTTGCGAGGTGGCGTAGAGGTAGTTCTCGACCTGGATGATGGCCCGGAGCGGGTCAATCACCCGGAAGTAGATGACCGCGTTCACCTTGAGGGTGACGTTATCCGCGGTGATCACGTCCTGGGGCGGCACGTCCATGACCACGGTGCGGAGCGAGACCCGCTGGATCCGGTCAATCACCGGGATCAGCAGGATCAGCCCCGGTCCCTTGGGCCGGCCCAGGACCCGGCCGAGACGGAAGATGACGCCGCGCTCGTATTCGTTGAGGATCTTGACCATCATGGCCAGGAGCACCAGCCCCAAGATGGCAAAAGTCACAAAACCTGCGAATGAACCCATGTCTTTCTCCTTTCGATGGTAGGTTGATCCGACTCGTTCGTTATCCTAAGTGTAGTTTATCACCCACGCCTTTACAATTGGCAGCGGATAGTAGGGGCGGTTCGCGAACCGCCCCTACGGCGTCAAGATCATTCTGATACACTACACTAGGCTTTCCTGACTTTGCAAGTCAAGTTCTCGACCTTGGTGACCACGACCTTCTGCCCTTTCTGGATATCGGCCCCGCCCTCGACTTCTGCGTTCCAGTATTCGCCGTGGAAAAAGATTTTGCCGGTCGGGTTCAAATCGGTCTCGGCCATTGCCGCCATGTCCACCATCTCCTCGGCGCCGGAGAGCACCTTGGCCCGGTGGGCCTTGAGGATCAAGGCCCCGAAGGCGAGGACTACCGCCACCACAAACCCCACCAGGGGGATAAGGATGGCAAAGCTCACGCGCACGTTGGCGACCCCCTCTGTTTGAAACAGCATCAGCGTTCCGACCACAAAAAAGATTATAGCACCTAGAGTCAAGAAACCGTAACTGGTGATATAGACTTCGGCGATCAGGAACACGAAGGCGCAGAGGATCAGGATCAGGCCCATGTAGTTGACCGGCAGTTGGGGAGCGACCAGCGCGATCAGGATGCAGGCGGCGCCCAGGACCGCGGGGAAGATCAGGCCCGGGCTTTTGAACTCGATGGCGATGCCCAAAGCGCCGAGCAGGAGCAGGATGAGGATGACGTTGGGGTTGTTGATGAAGTGCTGGAGCAACTGGGGCACGGTCATGGCGACTTCCTCCGGGGCCGCGGCCGCGGTTTTCAAGGTCACGGCGCGGTCGCCGAGCTTGACCTTCCGGCCGTCGAGGAACTTCATCAGCCCGGGCAAGTCATCGGCCATGCCGTCCACCACGCGCTTGGCCACCGCCTCATTGGCGGTGATGGAAGCGCTCTCCTTGACCGCCTGCACCACCCAGTCCGCGTTCCGGCCCCGGACCTCGGCAATGCTCCGGATCCAGGCCGCGGTGTCCTCGGTGGCCTTCTCCATCATCACGTCCTCTTTGGCGATCGGCTCATACTTGATGCCGAAAGGCATCATCACCGGGTGGGCGGCGCCGATGTTGGTTCCCGGCGCCATTACCGCCACGTGAGCGCCCTCGGTGACCATCATCCCGGCCGAAGTGGCGGAGGCGCCCTGGGGCGAAACGAACACCACCACCGGCACCTTGGCGCCGAGCATGGCCTGGACGATCTGCTTGGTGGCGTCGAGCATGCCGCCCGGAGTGTCGAGCGGGATTACCAGGCACTCGGCCTGGTCGGTTTCGGCCCGCTCTAGGCTGGTCTTGACGTAGTCGGCCACCGCGGGGTCAATGATGCCGTCAATGCTGATCTTGTAAACCGGCCCGGCGAAAGCCAGGGCCGGCAACATTACCGCCAGCAGGGCCAGGACCAGGGTTTTCCAGGTTCTCATTTTGACTTAACCTCGCTTGCGCCGGCCCGGCCGGCGAGCCGGGCCATTACCTTTTGGATGTCTTCCCAGACTAACCGTTTCGCCGACTCGTTGCGGAGCAGGTAGCTGGGATGAAAGGTGGGCATGACCGGGATGCCCTCCCACTTGGCCCACTGACCGCGCAGGCGGGAGATGGGCGTCTCGGTGTGGAGGAGCGCGTGGGCCGCGACCGCGCCCAGGGCCACGATCACTTCCGGCCGGATCGCCCGGATCTGGGCCTCGAGGAAAGGAAGGCAAGCGGCGATCTCTTCGGGCGAGGGCGCGCGGTTTTGGGGCGGCCGGGACTTGACCACGTTGGCGATGTAGCACTCCGCGCGCTTGAGCTTCATCCCGTTTTCTATGATGTTGGTCAAGAGCTTCCCGGCTTTGCCCACAAAGGGCAGGCCCTCGCGGTCTTCGTCTTCTCCCGGGCCCTCGCCCACGAACATGAGGCGGGTGCAGGGGTTGCCGGAGCCGA
>MGQK01000023.1:0-228 GCA_001797815.1 Deltaproteobacteria bacterium RBG_13_61_14
AGCTCGGGCTGCGCAAGTAGCCCAGGTGAAAAACGCAGAGGCGAACAACCTAAGGAGTAAATTCGACGATGTATAAGAAAGTCAGCATCACCTTCGGGGAACGAACCCTCAGTTTGGAAACGGGAAAACTGGCCAACCAGGCCAGCGGCGCGGTTCTGGTCACTTACGGCGATAACATCATCCTGGTGACTGCGGTGTCCACCGACGATATCCGCGAGGGGATTGATT
>MGQK01000023.1:255-494 GCA_001797815.1 Deltaproteobacteria bacterium RBG_13_61_14
AAAAGTTCTATGCCTCCGGGAAAATCCCCGGCGGCTTCTTCAAGCGCGAGGGCCGGCCCACCGACACCGAGACCCTCAACAGCCGGGTGATTGACCGTCCGATCCGGCCCTTGTTTCCCAAGGGCTGGCCCTATGAAACCCAGATCATTCCCACCGTGCTCAGCGCGGACCAGGACACCAACCCCGGCCCGCTCGCCCTGGTCGGCGCTTCCGCCGCCCTGGAAATTTCCGACATCCCC
>MGQK01000023.1:605-727 GCA_001797815.1 Deltaproteobacteria bacterium RBG_13_61_14
AACCGCGGCGGCATTGTCATGGTCGAGGGCGGCGCCCGCATGGTTCCCGAGGGTGACATCCTCGAGGCGCTGTTCTTCGCCCACCGGGAAATGCAGCCCCTGCTCGATTTGCAGGACCGGCT
>MGQK01000023.1:873-4477 GCA_001797815.1 Deltaproteobacteria bacterium RBG_13_61_14
CTACCGCGCACCCACGGCTCGGCGTTCTTCACCCGGGGCGAGACCAAGGCCCTGTGCGTGTCCACCCTCGGCACCCGGGAGGACGAGAAGCTGATCGAGCGGTTGGAAGAGAAGTATTACAAGACCTTTTACCTGCACTACAACTTCCAGCCCTATTGCGTGGGAGAAGTGAGCAACCGCCTGGGTCCGGGCCGGCGCGAGATGGGTCACGGCATGCTGGCCGAGCGGGCGCTGGCGCGGGTGCTGCCCGCCCACGACGACTTTCCTTACACCATCCGGGTGGTCTCGGACATCATGGAGTCCAACGGCTCGAGCAGCATGGCCACGGTTTGCGGAGGCGCTTTAAGCTTGATGGACGCGGGCGTTCCCATCCAGGCGCCGGTGGCCGGCATTGCCATGGGCCTGATCAAAGAAAGCGACGACCGGTTCCACGTCCTCTCCGACATCATGGGCGACGAAGACCACTGCGGGGACATGGACTTCAAGGTGGCCGGCACCGCCGCGGGTATCACCGCCATCCAGATGGACATCAAGGTGAGCGGCCTGACCCGCGAGATCCTGGCCCAGGCGCTCTCCCAGGCGGCCGCGGGCCGGCTTTTTATCCTGCAGGAGATGGGCAAAGCGATTGACAAGCCGCGGGCCGAGCTGTCGCGCTATGCCCCGCGGATCGTGACCATCAAAATCCCGGTGGACAAGATCAAGGACGTGATCGGTCCGGGCGGCAAGGTGATCCGCAGCATCATCGAGCGGACCGGCGCCACCATTGACGTGGCGGACGACGGCACCATTCACGTGGCCTCGGTCAACGGCGAGAAGAACGAGGAAGCGCTGCGCCTGATCCGGGAACTGACCCAGGAAGCGGAAGTGGGCGCCGTCTATCGGGGCAAGGTGCGCAAGATCACCGAGTTCGGCGCCTTTGTCGAGATCTTTCCCGGCACCGACGGACTCCTCCATATCTCCGAACTGGAGAACCGCCGGGTCAACAAGGTCACCGACGTCTTGCACGAGGGCGACGAAGTGGTGGTCAAGTGCCTGCGCGTGGGGGACGACGGCAAGATCTCGCTCTCCCGCAAGGCGGTGTTGGAATTGCAGCCCCCCTCCACCCACCCGCGGCCGGAACACTCGCCGCGAGACGAGGACGAGCAGGATCGCCAGCCCCGCCGCCGCTCCGCCGGCGGCCGCGGAGACCGGGGTCCGCGGCCGGGAGGTTCGAATCCGGACAACCAGGACTGATTTTTCGGAGTCCCTTTCCGGTCCAGGGATCGCGGGCTTCAGGTTTGAGAGTGGGAAGGGCGCAAAAGCTTGCGCCCTTTTTTCGGACTTGGCCGCAGCAAGGAAGAGGCACTCCCTCGCCGGGAGGGCCGGCCTCAACTTTTTCAGGCGAAGACCAGTTTTGTCAGGAGCAGGTTCATGGCCATTGTCATTTTAATCTCGGTGATCTTCGGGTCCTTCCTCATCGTCCGGGTCGGCGCGGTCATGCTGGAAATGACCGGGCTCGATCCCCAGCAGTCCCGCTTCCAGTCCCTCAGCGCCTTCACCGGCACCGGCTTCACCACCACCGAGGCGGAGATGGTGGTGCGCCACCCCACCCGCCGGCGCATCGTCAGCGCGCTCATGATCCTGGGCTACGCCGGGATCGTCACCGTCTTCGCCTCGATGGTCCGGGGCTTCACCGGCCGGAGCATCGAGGGCACGGCCGTCAACGCCCTGATCGTGGTCCTCGCCATCCTGCTCCTCATCCGCCTGGCCCAGTCCTCCCGCCTGGGCGAAGCCCTGCGCCGGCGCATCCACGCCCGCCTCCAAAAAAGCGAGGCCTTCTCCACCTATGCCTTTGACCAGATCCTGGAGCAGACCAAGGGCTACGGGATCATGCGGGTCGCCATCCACCCGGATTCCAATCTGGTGGGCAAGACCCTGCGCCAGCTCGGGACCACCAAGAGCGCGGTGCTGGTCCTCTCCATCGAGCGGGGCGAGCAGATCACCGCGGTGCCCCGGGCCGACGACCGGATCGAGAGCGGCGACGCGCTTCTCTGCTTCGGCAAGCTCGACCAAGTGCGCGAGGCCCTGGGACTGGAAAGACCCAGCGTCGAAGCTCCAGCCTGAACTCGCCCCACCTTCAGGGAGGAAGAATTCCCGCTGCTTGAAAGCTGCGCAGGGTAAGCAGGAAGCCCAGAACCACCGCCACCCCGGCAAAGGGCATGCCGACCGCGGCGGAGAGGAACACCCGGCGGGTCCGGGACAGGAGCTTCTCGGAATCCGCGCCTCGGCGCAGGTCGCGGTAGCGGGCGAGGACCTGGACGATGCAGTAAGCGTTGGCGCTGACGGCCAAGAGCGCGACGGCCACCTTGACGGCATGGAGCCAGACCAGGCGGTCGAGGGTGAGGAGCAGGAGGACGCCGGAGGCCAGCACCCCGAGGATAATCGGCGCTTCGATCAGGAGGTCAATCCAATAGTGGAAGATGACGGTGGGCCGGAGCAACTCTTCCCGCCGCCGGCCCCAGAGTTCGATCACCGACTCGGCGAGCACCACCCCGCCCCACAGCGCCAGGAAAAGCAGGTGCAACTGGTGGGTCTGGATCATGGTATTTTATCCTCCTGTAGGGCGCGATTGGATTCGCGCCCGATTCCGCCGCGAGAACGGGCAGGTATCCAAACCTGCCCTACTTCCATCTATTCCAGGTTGACGGAACACTAGAGGTTCTGGATCACTTTTTTCAGCTTGGCCTGGACTTGCCGGGCCACTCCCAGCAGGGCGTTGTTCTTAACGGCTTGCATCGAGGCCACCGGGTCAATCGCCGCCACTTCCACTTTGCCCTCGGCCAACTCCTGCACGATCACGTTGCAAGGCAGCATCAGCCCGATCTTGTCCTCGGCCTGCAAAGCCTGATGGGCAAAGGGCGGATTGCACGCCCCCAGGATCTTATACCGCTTGAACTCCACTTTGAGCTTCTTCTTCAAGGTCTCCTTCACGTCTATTTCCGTGAGCACCCCGAAGCCCTCTTTCTTCAGTTCCTCCCGGACCCGGCTCTCCGCGGCTTCAAAGGAACTGCTCAAGGTCTTGCTGAAATAGTAACTCATGGCCGGCCTCCTTTAGCAAGTGGTGAATTCAAAAATAGGATAACGGAATCCCCTGTGCCCGTCAAGGAATTCCGGCAGATTAATGTCTGGCCCAAGCAAAGGGAGGAAGGGGAACGGGATTTGACAAGTCCAACGGAAAAAATTAAACTCAAGATCATTGAGGCAAAAGCAGAAAGGTCTCCCCGCCGCGGGCGGAGCAGGTTTTGGCAAAGGAAAGCTTGAGAAGGAGGCAAAGGGAAATGAAACGCATCGGAAGATCTCGGGTCGTGGCGGTGGTGGTCTTGGCCGCGGTGATGCTGGCATCGGTCCAGTGCGGTTACATTCTATACCCGGAACGAAGGGACACCACTTCTGATCGGAAGGGTGAAATTGACCTGCCGGTCCTGATCATGGACGGGGTCTGGCTACTCTGTTGTCCGATCTTTGTGGGCGCCATTTTTCTCTTTGTTGACTTTTATTATGGCACTTTATTTTTGCCAGGCGACACCGTCAAAGCCAAACCCAAGAGCACGCTTCTGTTCCGGTT
>MGQK01000023.1:4514-4686 GCA_001797815.1 Deltaproteobacteria bacterium RBG_13_61_14
ACCCTGGAAGATCCGGCCGGCGTCGCCGTATTCGCCACCCTGCTGGAGCGGGATATCGCCTCGGGAGAAAAAGTCGGGGAACTGAAGATGACCATCCCCGAGGGCCTGCTTCCCGGCGACTACCGGCTCGCGGTCAAAGTGAACGGAGAGACCCAGGCGGCCTGGAACTTGA
>MGQK01000023.1:4764-5695 GCA_001797815.1 Deltaproteobacteria bacterium RBG_13_61_14
CTTTTTGCCACGACGCAGTGTGGCGCTAGGTTGTATCCCGAGCGGGTAGGTCAACCGATACCTAGCAGCAAATCTTTCGGCGAGGTCATTGACAAGGTTGACACCAATGTCTTGATCATGGACTGCCTGTGGCTTTGGTGTTGCCCCGGCTTTGTGGGAGCGATTTTCCTGATTAAGGATTTCGGCACCGGAGCTATATACAAGCCGACCGGGCCGGTCAAAGCCAGGCCCAAGAGCAGCTTTCTCTTCCGGCTCCCGAATCCCGCGCCGGCGGATGCCCAGCTCGTCGTCACGCTGGAGGACCCGAGCGGAGTGGAGGTGATCGCCACATTACTGGAAAAGGACGTCGCCCAGGGCGAAGAAGTGGGAGAGGTGATGCTCCGTTTCCCGGAAGGGATCAGCTCCGGCGACTACCGGCTCGCGGTCAAAGTGAACGGGGAGGTCCAGGCGGCCTGGACTCTAAGTCTTTAAAGTCGCCCACTCCTTCGCGGAACCCGCTCTGGAACGAAGAGTTGGCGGGAAGCGAGCGAGGGGGAAGAGGACTATGGCTGTGCCACTTGAAGATATTCTGATCTGTCCCATGACCCACGAGCGGCTGCAGACCATAGAAGGGGAACGGCTTGCGCAAATCAATCGGTCCATCGCCCAAGGGGAGCTGGTTTTTTGCGATGGCCGGCCGGTGACTCGGGTGATTGCCTCGGGCTATGGTTCAGCGCGGGGCGAATATGCCTATGCCGTGGAGGACGGGATCATTCATTTGCTGACCACAGACGCCATCGTCTTGACTCCAAGGGCGGGCGCTCAGAACAGGAAAGCGGAGCTGCGCAAGGAAAAATGGGAAGTGCAGAAATTTTACGACCAGGTGGGATGGCAAAAGGATAAGCAAGGCCAATACTCGGATGCCGTTAGGTTTACCGATCAAAGACCGATC
>MGQK01000023.1:5711-19279 GCA_001797815.1 Deltaproteobacteria bacterium RBG_13_61_14
ATATCACCAACTTGCCCATCCGCGACAACGCCATGGACGCCGTCATTTCCCTGCACACGATCTATCATGTTCCCGCGGATGAGCAGGGCCGGGCGTTTCAGGAACTTTACCGGGTGTTGAAGCCCGGCTCTTCGGCGGTGGTGGTCTATTCCTGGGGAGATCAGGTCCTTCCCATGAAAGTGCTGCGGGCGATAAAGCATATTCTGGTGAAAGGGCCGCAAACCCTGTTCCAGGAAATCTGGAGAAAGATCCGCCGGCTTCCCCCACCGGATGCTCGTCCCGATCCGGAGCCGGCGCTCTATTTCTATACCCATGGCCGCTCCTGGTTCAATCGGTCCAACCTGAATTTCGATTTTACCATTCTCGGCTACCAAAGCCTGAACCTCAAGCTGTTGCAGACGTTCATCCGGCCCCGGCTCTGGGGATCACAACTTCTCAACCTGATCTTTCATCTGGAAGGAGCGTTCCCCCGTCTCTCCGGCCGGTTCGGTCAATACCCCATGATTCTGATGACCAAATAGCCGAGCTCCATCATCGCCTTGACCCGGCTCCTGCCGGCAACCCTTCGAGCCAAGGCGAATTTGTGCTATTCTGGAAAAAACCCCTGGGAAGCATTCTGGAAAGGATACTCGGTTGCGAAAAAGCTTGCGGGCCATGATCGGAGGATCGGCTCTGGCCAGTGTGGTCCTGGGCGCCGGGCTCTATTTGGGCGCCCATGCCCTGGAACAGGAAAACCCTTTCTTGAATCTGGAGGTGGTCGAGCCGGGCGTGCTCCTGCGCTCGGCCCAGCCCCGCCTGGGCGACATCGAGCGGCTGCACCGGGAATACGGAGTCCAGACCATCCTCAGCCTGAAGGACGGGGAAGACCCGGAGGTGATCCGGTATGCCAAGGCCAACGGCCTGGATTGGATCATCCTCAAGATGAAGGCCGACGACCCGCCCACGCCGGAGCAGGCGGCGCTGTTTTTCGACCTGGTGGAGGGCAAGCCGGTGGACCTGGACCGCTATGCCGGCGTGATCCAGCGCTGTTCCCGCAAAGGCCCGGGCCAAGTCGTCTTTGGCCGGCCGGTGCTCATGCACTGCGAGGGCGGCGCCGACCGTTCCGGCGTCCTGACCGCGCTCTTTCGGATCGAGTTCCAGGGCTGGAGCATCGAGGAAGCCAAAGCCGATATGCTCCGTCATTTTCATTTTTGGTGGGCCCACCCGCGCTTGTTTCATTTCCTGGACCAATACCATCCCCGGAAGAAAGATTAAGAAAAGAAATTATCCACGAAGGACTCGAAGGTCACGAAGAACTCGGAGGTAAGGAGCGGATGACCGAATTGATCTTAAAAGACGAAGCTTATGCTGTTGTGGGTGCAGCCATCGAAGTTCACCGGGTATTGGGTCCGGGCTTTTTGGAAGGCGTTTACCAGGAAGCATTGGAAATAGAATTGCGCGAACGTAGCATCCCGTATTCGATCCAGCCGAAACTAACCATCTCCTATAAAGGGAACCAATTGAAAAAGGAATACATGCCGGACTTCGTTTGCTTCGACCAGATAGTGGTCGAGTTGAAGGCTCTCGATCGGCTCTCCGGCCAGGAAGAGGCGCAGGTTTTAAATTATCTCAAGGCGAGCGGGATGCGAGTCGGACTTCTTTTCAACTTCGGCAGTTCGGGCCGGCTTGAATGAAAGCGACTGGTCAAATAAAAAAATCCACCAGCCCCCCTCGCTTCTTGATCCTTCAAGGCTCTTTCGAAATCTCATCTTCTTAAGCTTGGTGCCCTTCGTGTCCTTCGTGGATTAATCATTCTTGTATTTTCTTCCTTCCTTTCCTGACCGCTTGTGATCCGCATGAAAATTTGCTAACTTTATCACTTATGATTCGTGGCAATCGTCCCATTCGCAAAGCGGTAATCCCGGCCGCGGGGCTGGGCACGCGGTTTTTGCCGGCGAGCAAGGCCATCCCCAAAGAGATGATTCCGGTGGTGGAAAAGCCGATTCTGCAATATATCGTGGAGGAGGCGGCGGCTTCGGGGATCGAGCAGGTGGTGCTGGTCACCGGCCGGCAGAAGACCGCGATGGAAGATCATTTCGACGTGTCCGGCGAGCTGGAGGACGCCCTGAAGCAGCGGGGCAAGGACGCGCTCTTGGAGCTGTGCGTCAAGCTGCGGGAGCTGGTGGAGGTCGTCGCCGTCCGCCAGCACGAGCCGCTGGGCCTGGGCCATGCCATCCTCTGCGGCAAGGGGGTGGTGGGCGAGGAGCCCTTCGCGGTGATGCTGCCGGACGACCTGGTGGACGGCGAGGGCCGGCCCGGGTTGCGCCAGTTGCTGGACGTTTACGAGGAGCGGGGCGAAGCGGTGGTGGGGTTGATCGAGGTGCCGCCGCCTCAAATTTCCTGGTATGGGATTGTCAAGCACGAGCCGGTCGCGCCCAATCTTTACCGGATCTGGGACATGATCGAGAAGCCCAGGCCCGAAGAGGCTCCCTCGAACCTGGGCATTGTCGCCCGCTACGTGTTTCCGCCGGAAATTTTCCGGGCGATCGAGGAGACCAAACCCGGCTGGGGCGGCGAGATCCAGATCACCGACGCCATCCGTAAGCTCGCCGGCGAGCGCGCCGTTTACGGCTGGGTCTTCCAGGGACGGCGTTTCGACGCGGGGGACAAGCTGGGATACCTGGAGGCGACCCTGCATTACGCGCTCAAGCACCCGGAGCTGGGCGAGCGTTTCCGCTCGCTCCTCTTGGAGCGGGCGCAGAGCCTCTCCGGAGGAAAGGCCGGATGAACCGCTACGTGGTCTTGACCGGCGTGGGCCCGGACCGGCCGGGCCTGGTGGACGAGGTCACGGCGTTTTTGGCCGAGCGGGAGATCAACATCGAGGAGTCGCGGATGGCGGTGCTGGGCGGGGAGTTCGCCATGATCCTGCTCGCCTCCGGGCCGGAGCCGGCCTTGACCGACCTGCGCCAGAACCTGGGGCAGATCACCCGGGCGACCGGGCTGGAGTTCAGCCTCAAGACCACCCGGCCGCCGAGCGAGCGGACCGGCAGCCCAGGCTTGCCTTACCGGCTCCTGGCCCAGAGCCTGGACCATCCCGGCATCGTCCACGAGATCACCCGCCTGCTCCACGCCCGCAACGTCAACATCGAGTCCATGGAAACCCACGTGCGTTCGGCCCCGGTTTCGGGCACGCCCGTCTTCGCGCTCGAAGCGCAACTGAGCGTGCCGGCCGAAACCAAGGCCACCCGGCTGCGGGTCGAGCTTGAAGAATTGGCCGACCAATTCAACCTCGACATCGTCTTCGAGCCGGCCTGAGCCAGGAGTAAAATCGTGCCCACTTCTTCCAAAACTGTCGCAGCGGCGATTGATTCGCTCGGGCCCCTGGGTGGTCCGGCCGCGGAACTCGAGAGCCTGGTCCGCGGCGACCATTCGAACCCGCATGCGATCCTCGGCGGCCACCCGGGCGAGGCGGAAGGCCGCCGCGGGGTCACCATCCGCGCTTTTCACCCGGGGGCGACCAGTGCGGAACTGATCCTCTCCGACGGCGCCCGGATTCCCTTGCGCTCGATTCACCCGGCCGGCGTGTTCGCCGCTTTTGTCGCCGGCCGGACCTGGCCGTTCTCCTATCGGGTGCGTTTCCGCTCGGCCGACGGCGAGAGCCGGGAGCGGGAAGATCCTTACCGTTTCCTGCCCACTCTCGGCGAGCTTGACCTTTACCTCATCGGCGAGGGCACCCATTACCGGCTGTGGGAGAGCCTGGGCGCGCACCCGCGGGTGGTGGACGGCGTCTCGGGCGTCAGCTTTGCCGTGTGGGCGCCCAACGCGGTGCGGGTGAGCGTGATCGGAGAATTCAACCATTGGGACGGCCTGACCCTGCCCATGCGCAGCATGGGCGCCTCGGGGATCTGGGAGTTGTTCGTGCCCGGGCTGGAGCCCGGCACGCTTTACAAATACGAGGTCAAGACCAAGGCCGGAGACCTCCGGGTCAAGACCGATCCCTTGGCCTTTGCCATGGAGCTCCGACCGCAGACCGCGGGAATCATCCATGAGCTCGGCCGCTACCGGTGGGGCGACGCCAAGTGGATCAAGGCCCGGGCCAAACGCAACCTGCGTGAATCGCCGATGGCCGTTTACGAGGTGCACCTGGGCTCGTTCATGCGCAATCCGGGAGAAGGCCGGCGCTGGCTGACCTACCGGGAGGCGGCGCCGAAGCTGGTGGCCCATGCCAAAAAATATGGTTTTACCCACCTCGAGTTCATGCCGCTGGCCGAGCACCCGCTCGATGAGTCCTGGGGCTACCAGGTGACCGGCTACTACGCCCCCACCCACCGCTACGGGTCGCCCGATGACCTCAAATACCTGGTGGATCTCTGCCACCGGAACGGCCTGGGCGTGCTCATGGACTGGGTGCCGGCTCACTTTCCCAAGGACGATTACAGCCTGCGCTGGTTCGACGGCACCCCTCTCTACGAGCACGCCGACCCCCGCCTGGCCGAGCACCCGGACTGGGGCACCCTGATCTTCAACTACGGCCGCACCGAAGTGAAAAATTTCCTGCTCGCCAACGCCCTTTTCTGGCTGGACGAATATCACCTGGACGGGCTGCGGGTGGACGCGGTGGCCTCCATGCTTTACCTGGACTACAGCCGCCAGGAGGGCGAGTGGGTCCCCAACCGCTTCGGCGGCCGGGAGAACCTGGAAGCCGTGGACTTCCTCCGCCAGCTCAACGAGCAGATTTACAGCCGCTACCCCGGCGCTTTCACCGTGGCCGAAGAATCCACGGCCTGGCCCGCGGTGAGCCAGCCCACTTACCTGTGCGGCCTCGGCTTCGGCTTCAAGTGGAACATGGGCTGGATGCACGACTCGCTGCTCTACTTCAGCAAAGAGCCGGTCCACCGCAAATTCCACCACAACGACCTCACCTTCTCCATGCTCTACGCCTACACCGAAAACTTCATCCTGCCCCTCAGCCACGATGAGGTGGTGCACGGCAAGGGCTCGCTCCTGGGCAAGATGCCGGGCGACGAATGGCAGAAGTTCGCCAACCTCCGCCTGCTCTACGCTTACCTTTTCACCCACCCGGGCAAGAAGCTCTTGTTCATGGGCAGCGAGCTGGCCCCGGACCTGGAATGGAACCCCGAGCACAGCCTGCCCTGGCACCTGGCCGAAGAGCCGATGCGCCAGGGCCTGCTCCGGTTCCTCGCCGACCTCGGCCGGCTCTATCACCAGCAGGCCCCGCTCTGGAAATGGGACCACCGGCCCGAGGGCTTCCGCTGGATTGACTGCCAGGACGCGGACCAGAGCGTGGTCGCTTACCTGCGCCTGGCCGAAGACAACCACCTGGTGGTGATCCTCAATCTCACCCCGGTGCCCCGCTACGGCTACCGCATCGGCGTGCCCCGCGCCGGCACCTACCGCGAGCTTTTGAACACGGACTCCTACCACTACGGCGGCTCCAACCTTGGCAATGCCGGCCAGATTCAGACCGAGCCGGTTCCCTGGCATCTGTATCCCCAGTCGTTCTCTCTGACCCTGCCCCCGCTGGCCGCGCTGATCCTGGAGCCGGAAACTGCGGAAAAATGAAGCACGGCCGGGGCGGGAAGTGAGGGCGGGGGACAGGCGCGGCTTGATTTTCCGGGCCGTTGCCTATATAAGCAAAGAAGAAAGACCGTGGTCGGTGCCAGAAGGAGGAAGACCATGAAGAAATTTTCGTTCCGGCTAGTAGGGTTGGCCTTGATCTTGGGGGGCGTGGCCAGTATTTCATCCTGCTTTTCCCGCTGTGGAAAAAGCCCGTTTTCCGACCCCAACCTCGAGACCGCGGTGCGGGAAGCACTGGGCAAACCCACGGGCAAAATCACGGCGGACGACCTCAAGGGCCTCCAAACCTTAAAAGCCGAAGACCGCGCGATCCGCGATCTTTCCGGCCTGGAGCACTGCTCGGCCCTGGTCCAGCTCGACCTGGGTTCGAACCCGATCGCCGACTTATCGCCGCTGAAAAAGCTCGAGCGGCTGCGGCGCTTGAGCCTGGAGCGCACCGGCGTCAAGGACCTGAAGCCCCTGGCCAAGCTCACCAACCTGACGGCCCTGGACGTCTCGGCCAATGACTTGACCGACCTGAGCGCCCTCGCCAAACTCACCAAGCTCTCCGAGCTTAACCTCGGGGGCAACTCGGTCAGCGACCTTGGGCCGCTCACCAAGCTGACCCAGCTCACCGTGCTCCGCGCCCACATGAACGCCGTCGCCGACCTCACTCCCCTCGCCGACCTCACCAATCTGCGCACGCTCTTGCTCTCGGACAACAAGATCTCGGACCTCCAGCCGCTGAGCCAGCACATCTACTTGACCGGCCTGGATCTCCAGGGCAATACCATTACCGATCTCAGCCCGCTGGCCGAGCTGACCGACCTCACCCAATTACAACTCGGCGACAACAAGGTCAGTAACCTTGAGCCGCTGGCGCACCTGGCCCGGCTGACCAGGCTCGCCTTGTGGAACAATGAGATTTCCGACCTTTCACCCCTGGCCCGCCTGACCGAGCTAAAGGAACTGACTCTGTATTCCAACCGGATCAGCGAACTGGCGCCGCTCGCCGGATTGACCCAACTCCGCCAGTTGGACCTGCATTCCAATGATATCTCTCAGCTCACCGCGCTGGTGCAGAACAGCGATGCCGGGGGACTGGGCGAAAATTCACAAGTGAATCTGGTCCAGAACCCGCTCAGCGACCAGGCCCTGCAGGACATTGCCTACCTGCAAAGCCAGGGGGTGGAGGTGTCCCACTGACGGTGAAGTGGTCGGCCCGGGCCGACGAGCCGTCTGACCCCGGCGGTTGACGCTCGGTTTGCCGGTTTCGGAAAGACCGGCAGGAGCGTGAACAGTCCGGGAATCCGCACGATCTAACGAACACCACGATGGACAATACAACTCCGAAACTCTTGTCCCGGGTGCCGGCCTGGGCCAAGAAGGCCGTCCCCGCCCTGATCAGCCTCTTGATCCTCTACTACTACTTCCATGACCAGGACTGGGCCGCGCTCTGGGCCGCCACCGCTCATGCCCGGCTCTGGCTGGCGCTGCTCGCGATCGTGGTCCCCCAACTCATCTACTGGGCGCTGGAAGTGCTGTTGACCGAGCGCACCATGACCTGGTTCCACGCGCCCTTCCCCTGGCGCCCTTACTTCTGGGTGCGGGGGGCCATTTACATCCTGCAAATCCTTAACCCTACCCTGGCCGGCGGGGGAACGCTTTTGTATATCCAGCGCCGCACCCTCATCCCCTGGCGCCGGTTCGCCGGCATCCTGCTCTTCCGCTTCGGCATGACCATGTGGGCCTTGACCCTGTTCCTGATCCCCGCCACCCTGGCCATGCATTACTACGGCCTGGCCGAGCGCGCCAGGCTCAACCTCTGGGTTTGGTGGGGATTCCTGATCTTCGGCGTCGCCTGGATGGTCGAGGCCTGGGTCGTCTGGCACCATCAGAAGCACTTCGGCTTAAGCAAGCTGGTGGTCCGCGACCGGGAAAGCGAGTTCTGGACCGCCTTCCGCCTGGCCACCCGCGGCCAGTGGCTCGCCACCGGCGCCCTCGCCCTCGCGCCCATGCTCTTCGTGCTCTTCGGCTTCTACCTCCTCGCCCTGGCCTTCGAGGTGCGCGTCCCCTTCTGGCACTTCCTGGTGGTCGCGCCCCTGGTCATGCTGATCATGGACCTGCCCATCGCCTTGGCCGGCTTCGGCACCACCACCCTGGCCTGGATGACCTTCTTCGGGGAATTCGGCAGCGAAGAAAATTTGGCCGCGCTCAGCCTGTTCCTGCCCTTTGCCCGCTCCATCTGCCGCGGCCTGATCGGCCTGGTCTCCCTGCGGCCGGCCCTCGCCGACCTGGCCGCGCTCCCCCCAGCCCCGGCCGGCGAGCCGGCATCGCCCGCATTTCTGGAAAGAGAAGAAGCTTAAGCGAAACCCGCCGGCGGCTTAATACAAACTCCGGCGCATGGTGAAGATGCTGCCCGCGATCATGAGCAGGGCGAAGCCGACGAGCACGCCGAGCTCGGGCAGGACCTGGTCCAGGGAGAAGCCCTTGATCATGAGGGCGCGGAGCGCGAGGTTGGCGTAGGTCAGGGGCAGGGCATAGGCGAGGTATTGGAGGAGCTTGGGCATGGACTCGATGCTCCAGAGGATCCCGGACAGGAACACCTGGGGCACGATCACCAGGGGGATGAACTGGGCCACCTGGAACTCGTTCTTGGCAAAGCTGGAGAAGAGGATGCCCATGTTGGAAGCGCCGATCACCAGGATTAACTCCACCATCAGGATCGAGCTGAGGTGGCCGAGATAGTGGATCTTCAGGATGTAAAGGACAAAGAAAAGGATGACGCCGGTCTGGGCCAGGGCGAAGAGCAGGAGCCCGAAAAAGTAACCGGCGATGATCTGGAACCGGCTGAGCGGGCTGGCCATCAGCCGCTCCATGGTGCCCTGGGCGCGCTCGCGCAAGAAGCTGACCGCGGTGAGCAGGAACACGAAGAAAAAAGCCATGAAGGCGATGGCCGGGGGCGCCAGGTAATCGGTCTCGGTGAACTCCGCGCCGCCATAGAGGAACTGGAAGGAAAGGTTGGGCGGCAGGATCAGTTCCACGTCCTCGTCGGAGAGGAACAGGAGCGAGCGCATCGCGTCCAAGAGCGGCCGCTGGATGCGCTGCAGCTCGCGCAGAAAATCCCGGCTGGTCATGGGATCGCTGCCCTCCAGCACCACCTCCAACTGGGCCCGCCGGCCCTGCTTCAATTCTTCCAGCCCGCCGGCCCGGATCACGATCGCGGCCTGGATCCGGCCCGACTGGAGCGCGGCCATGATCTCGGGCTCGCTCACGTCCTCCACCAGCTCGACGTTGGCGTTCTGGACCAGGAGTTGGCAAAGCAAATCCCGGATCAGGGCGCTCTCCGGGGTGGCCGCGAGGATGGCGGCGCGCAGCGGCTGCGCCTGGGCGCGGAGAATCCAGGTGAAGAGCCCCATGACCACGATCGGGGCGAGAAAGATGAGCGCGAGCGTGCGCCGGTCGCGCAGGAACTGGCGGAGGATGCGGAGCGCGAGCGCGAAGACCCCTTTCATCTAGCGCGCCTCCGGGCAAAACAGTAGGCGGTAGGCGGTAGGCAGGGGACGGGGGAAGAGGATAAGGAAGCCGTCATGTGGGCCGCCTTCGGGAGAAATAAAGAAAGGTGTCTTCCAGGGTGTCGGCCTTGGCCTCGGCCCGGAGAGCATCCGGCGCGCCTTCGATCATCAGTTCTCCTTCGCGGAGCAGGCCGAGGCGAAGGCAGCGCCAGGCCTCGTCCAGGTGATGGGTGGAGACCAGGATCGAGGTGCCGGTCCGGGTGAGCTTCTCGAAGTAATCCCAGAATTGAATACGGAGTTCCGGGTCCACCCCCGCCGTCGGCTCGTCCAGGATCAGGAGCCGCGGCTGGTGCACCAGGGCGCAGGCCAGGCTCACCCTCCGGCGCATGCCCCCGGACAGCTCTTCCACCAGGCTTTTCCGCCGCGGGGCCAAGTCCACCAGCTCCAGGACCTCGTCCACCCGGCGACTCAGCCCCGCGCCGGAAACACCATAGACCCGGCCGAAAAACCGGAGGTTCTCCTCCACCGTCAGGTCCTGGTAGAGCGCCTCGGCCTGGGTCATGTAACCAATGACTTTCGCGGTCTCCCGGTCCGGCATCACCCGGCCCAGGACCGCGGCCGTGCCCGAAGACGGGCGGGAGATCCCGACCAGGATCCGCATCAGCGTGGTCTTGCCCGAGCCGTTAGGCCCGATCAAGCCATAGGTAATTCCGGCCGGAATGCTCAGGCTTAAATCCTTAAGCGCAGGAATCGCGCCAAAGCGTTTGTGCAGGCGGTCCAGTTGAATGATGGGCGTGGCCGGGGTCATGATCGGGCGGGTTGATGCACCCGCAAGTGTATTAAATTATACTATTTCGGCGGATTTTCGCCAGCATGGATGGGAGGATGATACTCTTCCAGGGTTGGGAAATCCCTCAATTTTATCGCAAAAGCGGCTTGAAGAAACGAATCCACCCAATCGAAGACGTTGAAGGTGCGGATGGATTCACGGAGCCTCCGCATCCGGAATTTTCTTTCTCCCTCTTCCATCTGAAAGGCGCGATGGATCGCGTCCGCTACCGCCTCGATGTGATAGGGATTGACCAGGAGCGCGTTCCGATGCAACTGGGCCGCGGCCCCGGCAAATTCGGATAAAATCAACACCCCATTTTCCTCCAAGGTGCAGGCACAGTATTCCTTGGCCACCAGATTCATCCCATCCTTGAGCGGAGTGACCAGGGCGATTTCCGAAGTTCGATAATAGGCGATCAGTTCATCCCACTCCAGCCTCCGGTAGAGATAATGGATCGGGACCCAACCGGGCCGAGTGAAACGGCCGTTGATCTCCCCCACCATCCGCTCGATCTGGCTCTTGAGCGTTTGATACATGGGAACCTCTTCCCGGCTGGGCACCACGAACTGCACCAAGGTCACTTTCCCGTGCAGGTCGGGATAGCGGCTCAGGGCATTGCGAAACGCTTCCAAGCGTTCCGGAATCCCCTTGGTGTAGTCCAGCCGATCCAGCCCCAGAATAATCTGCCGGTTGGGCAGGGCCTCATGAATCAGCCAGGCTTGGTCGGCGACCTCTTGCGAGTCCGCCCGTTCCGCAAAGCCGTGAAAGTCAATTCCGATCGGGAAAGCTCCGATTCGCACCTGGCGTTCGCCCCAGGGGATCGAAAGCACCGCTCCCCGGCCACGGGTTTTGATCTCCGGGTGCAGATATTGGATGCATTCGATAAAATTGCGCCGGTCGCGCATGGTTTGAAAACCGATCAAGTCGTAATCGAGCAGCGCCTGCAGAACCTGAACCCGCCAGGGCAGTTTGAGGAAGATGTCCACCGACGGAAAGGGGATGTGAAGGAAGAAGCCGGTCTTCAGACCCGGAACCCTCTGCCGCAAGGTCCGGCCCGCCAGCATCAGGTGGTAATCGTGCACCCAGATATAATCGGTGGGCCGGCTTTCCCGGGCCACTACCTCCGCAAACTTGCGATTCACTTCCACATAGGCCTGCCAGTATTCCGGCGCAAAGTTACAGCGGGTCTGCAAATCGTGAAACAGGGGCCAGATGATCTCATTGGCAAAGCCATAATAAAAACCTTTGACATCTTCCGCGGTCAACCCGACCGGGATCAGTTTGTAGCCCAGATCTTCCGTGGCCGGCTCCAGCTTCTCGAACTCCACCGCTTCGCTGGTGCCCAGCCAGCCGATCCACAGCCCGCCCCGGTTCTTCAAGACCGGCACCAGGGCGGTGACCAGGCCCCCGGAACCCGGATGGACTTGCCACTCGCCCGATTCCTGCCACAAGGTGATCGGCAGCCGGTTCGAGACCACCACCAAACGAGTTTCGGGTCGCGGCTCCATCAGGCTTCCTCCCAGCCCCGCCAGCCGGCTAAACCCTCCCGGCGCAGCCCCGGGCCCACTGGTTCAACCATTCCACTAGCTCCCCGGGAGGCCTCAGCCACAACTCCGCCGCGGTTTCCCGCCATTGCTCTCGCACCAGAACGCTCAAGCCTCTTCCCCTTATCGCACCAAAGGCGTCCTCGTCGGTGAGGTCATCGCCCAAGTAGGCCGCCGCCGCTTCCGGTCCCGCCTCGGCCAGAATGGTCTCGACCGCATCGCCCTTGTTCCGGCCCGGCGCCCGGAGCTCGAGCCCGCCGTCGAAGTCATGCAACTCCAGGCCCGAGGCCGGACCGCGGACGGCCCAGGCCTCTCGAAATTGGCGGGAAAGCGCCTCCTGCTCCGCCGGGGCCAAACCCCGCCAGTGCAGGGCGATGCTGCCCGGCTTGGCCTCGCACCGCTCCCCCCAGCCTTGCGCCTCCGCCCAGTGGTCCGCTTCCGCCAGCGCCTGGACCGACCGCTCATCCATCGGGGCTATCTCATAGCGGCCGTCCGGAAACAAACGCTCCAGGCCGTGACAACCCCAGATCTCCGGCAACTCGCGCAGTCCGAGCAGGGGGATCAAGTCCTTGGTCCAGCGGCCGCTGACCAGCACCAGCCGGCTGGTGCGGCCGGCCAGGATCCTATCCAGAGCTTCGCGCACTCCCGGATAGGGAAAGGCGTGGTCGCGCTCCACCCGGAACGGCGCCAGGGTGCCGTCATAGTCGAGCATGAGCACGCGCTGGGGAGCGCCGGCCAGCCGCTCCCAGAACCGGGCCAGCTCCGGAGAATTAAGCTCAGGTTTCACTCCACCTCGATCCGCTCTTCTTGGCCGCTGAGCAGGCTGATCATCATCACCAGGTATTCCCGCAGGTGCCGGGTAATCAGGAAATTCTCGCGCACGAACCGGCGGGCCCGCTGCCCCATGTCGAGCAAGTGGTCGCGGTGATGGAGCAGGTAGCGGATCCGGAGCGCGGCGCCTTCCGGCGTGCGCACCAGGAAGCCGGTCTGGTGGTTGATCACCTGCAGCCGGATGCCCCCGGTGTCCCCTCCGATCACCGGCTTGGCCTTCCACATGGCCTCGGCCACGGTCAGGCCGAACCCCTCCTTGATGGATTTCTGGAGCACGATGTCCGCGGCCCGCTGCAAGGCGTTGATGGTGCGGTGGGCGTCGGGCGGGAGAAGCAGGATATGGATGTCCGGGTCGCCGTTGCTCGCCTGCATCACTTCCTTGAGCACCGCCTCTCCCTCCGGGTCGTCGCTCGCGTTCCCCCCGGCCAGCACCAGTTGCAAGGGCGTGAGCTGGCGCGCCAGGCGGTAGGCGGAAATCACGCCCAGCGGGTCCTTGAACCGGTCGAAGCGGGAAACCTGGAGCACGATCGGCCGCTCCGGGTCCAGCTCGAAGCGCCCGACCACTGTCTGCACTTCTTCGTCCGGGAGCTCGAGGTTCTTTTCGCTGAGCGGGTCAATGCTCGGCGGGATCAGGTATTGCCGGTGCGGCAGCACCTGGGCGAACTCGGGCAGGGAAAAAACGCTGGCGTCGTAAGCCGCGACCCAGTTGCGCAGGTATTTCCAGACCGCGCGGTAAGGGTGGCTGGCGTCAATGTGGCAGCGCCAGATCCATTTGCCTTTGCGGCCGGGACAGAAATGCAAGAGCGCCGCCGGCTGGGGATCGTGGATGAAGACCAGGTCCGCGGCCTCCAGGGTCGGCCGCAGCCGCTCGGCATTAACGGCGTTGGTCTTCTCGTAAGCCTCGATCATGGATTTGGTCAGCACCGTCGGCCGGCCTTGCAGGGCGTTATGAAACCCCTTGGTGCACTCGAAGAACTCCCGCTCGCCGTTAATCACTTCCCAACCGGCCTCGATCCCCAGCGCCTGCATCAAGGGCACCAGCTTGGTCAGGATCTCGGCCACTCCCCCGCCTTCCCGGGTGGAATTGACGTGGACGACCTTAAGCCCTTGCAAAGAGCGGGCTAACTGGCGGAGGTGTTGGACCACGTCCTGCCCGGCCACCGCGGCGTATTGCTGGAGCAGGTCTTTCACGACGCTTTTTCCTGGAAATACAACGCGAAGAGGTCGGCCAGGATCCGGCGCAGCTCTTTCAGCGAAGCGAAATAGGGGTCAATGGCGGCGAGCTGAGGC